>CAJPNP010000003.1 GCA_905372025.1 uncultured Treponema sp.
GCATGCAATTCATCGTCTTTTTCTTTGCCGTATGCACTTGCATTATAAAATACTTTTGTTGTTCTGTCATCAAGAAAAAGGCTGCTCTCTTCTCTACACGTGTTTTCAAAGGTGTATACGGGAAGCCCTTTGTTGAAAGGGTCTTGCGTACAAATAAAGAGTACGTAACTGTCCTTGAGTTCGGTATAACTCTGCCCGCGCAGTAGACAATCTACGTCCATGAGGCTTTGATAGTACCGTGTGCGCTTTGGAAGGTCGGGCGGAACGGACGTTTGAATTTCGATGTCGAAGACACGGGAAGATTCGGCAACATAAACGTCAAGACGGATGCCTTTGCTTTCATAGAACGGAGCGATTGTCTTTTGTAAAGACGGATATTCAATTTTGCCTACTTTGATATGCAGTAAGCGTTCAAGCACACCTTTGCAAATAGGTTTGTTTTTCATAATCGTGCCGAACATAAAATCGTCGGTAAAGGTAAGTTCCTCTACGCTTTTGTGATAGGGAAAGGAATCCATACGCGCCTCCTTTGAACATAGGTTTTGAGCAAACAGTTGCTCACCTATATTATAGGCGCGGACGGATTAAAAAGCGGAGTTCTTTCCTTTAATTCGGTAATCTTTTTACGAGAAAAGAGGGGGCGGCATGAATAGAGAGGCCGATGTATTTATCATAACCTGCTTTTCCGCAGATTGCAACGGGGCGGGAGAAAGTTTTCTACGGAACAAAATCGATTTTCGCATCTAAAAATTCGCCGATTTTTTTTATGCCGCCTGCACTGTCTTCGGCAGGTAAAAGGACGGCGTCCGTAAAAGATTTAAAAAAAGTTTGCTGTCGTTTTGCGTATGCGCGGCTGTCTTTTTTTACACGCTCTTTTACCGCTTGAGTGTCGGGATTGAATTCGCCCGATTCGGTAAAAAACTCGCGGTAGCCTATAGCCTGCATTGCGGGATCCGACGGCTTGCTCCCGCAGGCAATCAGCGTTTTTACTTCGTCGGCAAGACCTTCGGCAAACATGGTTTCCGCGCGCCGGTCTATACGCTCGTAAAGTTCCGCGCGGCTTTTTTGCAAAGACAAAATCAAAAAGCGGAAGCCCTCGCGCGCAGCCAGCTTAAGGGCAAAATCGCTTAAGGGCTTTCCGGATGCGGCACGTACTTCCAAAGCGCGCTTTATGCGGTATTCGTCGTGTACGTGTATTTTTTTTGCGCTCACGGGATCCGAAAGCGCAAGTTCGTTCCACAGTTTTTGCGCGCCTTCTTTTTGCATACGGCGCTCGATTTGTTCACGCACAGCCGAATCGGCGCGCGGAGTCGGCGGAAGTCCGTATATAAAATTCCGTATGTAAAATCCCGTGCCGCCGACGATAAGCGGCAGTTTGCCGCGCTCGTATATGCGTTCACAGCAAGCGAGTGCTTCACGTACAAAATCGCCGGCGCCGAACTGAGCAAAGGGAGAACAAATATCGATAAGGTGATGAGGAAGCCGTTTGCATAAATCGGCGGAGGGTTTTGCCGTCCCGATGTTAAAGCCGCGGTACACTTGCATGGAATCGGCGCTGATAACTTCGGCTGTGCCGGCAAAGGGCGACCGTGAATCGCAGGCGAAAAGCGCTTCGGCAAAAGCCGTTTTTCCGCAAGCGGTCGGTGCACAGATAACGACGACGGGTTTAAGCTTCGATTCGGTATTCAACCTGTTTGTCGAAAAGCTGGCGTGCGGCAAGGGAAACGACCTTTCCGTCGTTTTCTTCAATGATCGCGTCTTTTACCATTGAAAGCTGATAAGCGCGGCGGCTTGCGGCGCAAGTGATTTCGTAAATATTGCCTTCAAAGCGAACCAGTTCCTGTAAGGGAAAAACCATATGCAAAACTCCGTCATAAAAATCCGGCCGATTGCACCGGACACATCTCGGAAAAATCGCTAAAGGTGAGCTTTTCGAGATGTACTGTAAGCATAACGGGTTTTAACCGATTGGTCAATAAGGTCAAGACTTTTTTTAAAAAGTCATATATAATGAGTGCGGTATGATTCAATTTGAACAAAAAGTGTTTTATTTGGAAACCGATACGTCAAGCTATTGGTTTTGCATTACCGATTACGGACATTTGGAAACGATTCATTACGGCAAAAAGCTGCAAAAAAGCGATGCCGAAGGTGTGCGCGTAAAAAGAACGGCGCAAGTCGGTTCGTCCGTGTGCTATGACGAAAAAGATCCGCTATATGTTTTGGATAATATTCCGCTGCAATGGTCGGGAAACGGACGCGGCGATTACCGCTATTGCCCTGCCGAAATACGCATGCCCGACGGAAGTTTTACGCACGATTTTATCTATAAAAATCACCGCATTGAAAAAGGAGCGTGCGGAGCCGAAAGTCTTCCGTGCGCACTCGACGGCAAAGGCGACGCCGAAACGCTTATTATCGAAACCGAAGATAAAAACGGCGTGCGTCTTGATTTATATTATACCGTTTTTCCGTCGTTCGACCTTATCGCGCGGCGCACCGTTATCACAAACAATAACGAAAAACCGCTCGAACTGCGCCGCCTTATGAGCATGATGATCGACCTTCCCGACCGCGGTTACGATATGCTTACGCTCGACGGGAGCTGGATTAAAGAAGCGAACCTCAACCGTAAAGAAATCGCCTACGGCATGTGGGTAAACGAATCGTCGACGGGAGCAAGCTCAAACCGGCACAATCCGGGCTTTCTTATGGCCTCGCATACAGCCGACGATGATTCAGGCGATGTGTACGCGTTCAACCTTGTGTACAGCGGCAACCACTTCGGCTTTATTCAAAAAAGTTATCTCGATTTAATACGCATAGGAATCGGCATAAATCCGCATTGTTTTTCGTGGGATTTACACAAGGGCGAACGTTTCGAAACGCCCCAAGCCGTTCTTTCATATTCGGAAAAAGGCTTTAACGGGCTGCGCAAAAATATGCACGGTTTTATAAATGAATGTATCGTACGCGGGACATGGAAAGGAAAAGAGCGCCCCGTACTCATAAACAATTGGGAAGCCGATTTTTTTAAATTCAGCCGCCGCTCGCTTTTAAAATCGGCCCGCATTGCTTCAAAGCTGGGCATAGAACTTTTTGTACTCGACGACGGCTGGTTCGGCGACCGAAACAACGACAGCGCGGGCTTGGGCGATTACCGCGTCAACACAAAAAAGCTTCCCGGCGGCATAAAGCACCTTGCCGAAAGCATACGCAAAACGGGGCTCGACTTCGGCTTGTGGTTTGAGCCTGAAATGGTAAACGAAGACAGCGATTTGTACCGCGCGCACCCCGACTGGGCGGTGCAGGACCCCGAACGGGACGCGGTGCGCGGACGCCATCAGCTTGTATTGGATTTGTGCCGCACAGAAGTGCGCGATTACATTGTGGAAAATGTCGGCACCGTGCTGGACGAAGCGCACGTTTCATACGTCAAATGGGATATGAACCGTCATATGTCCGCCGCCTTTTCTCCGACACTTAAAAATCAGGGCGAATTCTTTCACCGCTATATCCTGGGATTGTACGAAATTCTTGCCCGCATTTTCGGTCCGCGGCCGCACATTTTATTTGAAAGCTGCTCGTCCGGCGGCAACCGCTTCGACCTGGGCATGCTGTGCTTTTCGCCGCAAATATGGACGTCCGACAATACCGACCCCGTAGAGCGCCGTCGCATGCAAAGCGCTTTAAGCGTGCTGTATCCGCTTTCGGCAATGGGCGCCCACGTTTCGGCATCTCCGCACCAGCAAACGCTCCGGCAAACGTCTTTAAGCACGAGCTTTAATACCGCATGCTTCGGCGTGTTGGGCTACGAGCTCGATTTGAAGTTTTTAACCTGCGTCGAAAAAAAAGAAATAAAAGAGCAGATCGCCTTTTACAAAAAATACCGGCACATCTTTCAGTTCGGCACCTTTTCGCTCGTAAAAACGCACAAAAACAATCAAAGCTTTTGGCAGTGCAGCGACGGGAGCACCGCCCTCACCGGCTTTTTTCAGGATACGGCAAAAAGCGCCGACAGCGCCGCCTGCCTTAAAGTAAAAGGGATGGATCCCGCTTCGCTTTACAAAACCGAAACAAAACCGCAGCGGCTTTTTATAAAACGTTTCGGCGGCTTGGTTAAACACTTGCTGCCCTTTTCCCTCGACCCGGACGGCTTTATTTTAAAAACCGCAAACAAATATTACGCGCTTGCCGACTGCGTCGAAACATACACCGCATCGGGTGCGCTGTTGGATTACGGCATCCTTTTGAACAATCAGTTTATGGGCACGTATTACAACAACCGTACCCAACTTTTGGGAGACTTCGGCTCCTATGTATTCGTAACGACAAAAATCGCCTCATAAGGCAGACAATATCTGTAAAAGTTTTTATAGGAGTTGTGATAAAAAGCAGCGTCTAAAATAGCGCCGCCGCTTTTTATACCGAGTTTGCGTTGCAAACTCTTTTATTTATCGCGCTTTCTCAACTGTCGTTTGCGAAAGCGCTGCTAAAAACTTTTTCGACAGCCCAAGCTGTCTGCAAAAGTTTTTATAGGAGTTCTTATGACAAAACGTAACAGGTGGACTTTCGGGCTGGGAACGGTCGGGCGCGATATGGTGTATACCCTCATCAGCATGTATTTGATTTTTTACATGACCGATGTTATTTACGTTCCGACGGCAATTTTGTGGCGGATTACGGCTATTGTGCTTGCAGCCCGTATCTTCGATGCGTGCAACGATCCGTTTATGGGATTGATAGTCGATAATACGAAAACCAAATTCGGCAAGTTTAAACCGTGGATCGCCTTCGGCGCATTTATGTCCGGCATTTTAACGATTTTGCTTTTTACCGATTTTAAAATTCAAGGCGGTGCTTACGCAGCCGTTTTTGCCGTCATCTACCTGTTATGGGGAATCGCCTTTACAACGAACGATATAAGTTATTGGTCTATGCTTCCCGCATTAAGCATCGACCAAAAAGAACGCGAAAAAATCGGAGCGGTTGCGCGTATTTGCGCCAATGTCGGTCTTTTTTCCGTCGTTGCGGGAATCGTTCCCCTTACAACCATGCTCGGAAAAAAGGTCGGAAGTCTTTCAAAAGGCTATACCGTTTTTGCGCTCATCGTCGTTACGATTATGTGGATCGGTCAAACGATTACGTTAATCGGCGTAAAAGAACCGAAAATCACCAAGCCGCAAAAACATACGTCTTTAAAAGAATTGGTTAGCGTTATTTTCAAAAACGACCAGCTGCTTTTAACGGCGATTTCAATGACGATTTTTATGATCGGCTATATGACGACCACAAGCTTCGGCCTGTATTTTTTCAAATACGCGTACGGCGACGAAAACATGTACTCGGTATTTGCAATCATTTTGGGACTTTCGCAAATTACGGCGCTCATCATCTTCCCCCTCGTAAGCAAATATCTGGTCAGGCAAAAAATCTTTACGCTTGCAACGGTTATGGTTTTGGCCGGCTACGCGATCTTCTTTTTTGCGCCGTCGAATACGATGCTTTTTATCGGTATTTCAGGCATTTTGATTTTTATCGGCCAAGCTTTCATCCAGCTTATGATGCTCATGTTCCTTGCCGACTGCGTCGATTACGGGCACTGGAAACTCGGCAAGCGCAACGACAGTATTTCGTTTTCGCTGCAGCCCTTTATAAACAAGTTGTCGGGAGCTGTCAGCAACGGCATTGTGAGCGCGGTCGTTATTATTTCCGGCATTAAAGAAGCAACTTCGGCGGCCGACGTGAGCGCAGGCGGTCTTTTAATGATGAAAAGCGCCATGCTCGTTTTTCCGCCGCTGTGCATCGCCGTAAGTTACATTTTGTACCGCGTGCGTTACAAAATAGACGAAACCATGTACCAAAGAGTGCTTGCCGAACTGGAAGAACGCGGAGAGCTCACGCGGGATCCGAAGAACGCGTAGGAGAGCAGGTATGACAACCGTCTGTGAACGGAAGGGCAAGCAGTATGTTTTTCATGCTATCCTATAGTAACAAACAAGTTGAATTGTATAGATGGGTGATTTTTGATTTTTTACCGGAGTTTTTAAAATGTAAATACATGCATATGAAAGCCAAGATTGCATATATAATAACAAATTTGATATTGTCCGGCGGCAAAAGCGACAATGAACTTTGGTGTATAAACCCGATTGCCGAAAGTGTACTTAAAAGCGAAGCCGTAATACATGCACGCAAATACTCTTTTTGTATAATATAGGCAATCCATACGCTGTATAAAAAAGCGGAAGCAAACGCACCGTTTGCCAAATATGTAAGACCGCGTACGGCAACTCCGGCTGCCGCAAAGGTTGTATAGTCTATATTTGCTACGGAACTTCCGGCTGCATGCAGCGTATTGTCCAACACCGTCATGATGTATTGTGCAAAAATAGGAAACAGCGAAAGGTATACGGCGCTGCTGTAATCTTTTTTTAAATTATTTTGCACTTCTACAGCAATACTTATACCTACAGTGATTAAAAAGCTTATAATAATTTGAAAAGGAATAAATGCAATGAACAGTAAGGGCAAGCCGAAAAAAAACAGTATGTACGGAACAATCATATACACGAGATAACCGCTCTTTGCACCGCTTCGTTTCCAACCCGAATGTCCGTAGTATACCGTTGTCGGAAACGGACTTCCGAATAAAGCGGACACAACAGTAGTCAGTCCGTCGTATACCATAACTTCGCGCAAAGGATATCTATCCCCTGCCACATCGGCGCTTTCAACCGCTTGCATGGTCGACAAAGAATTTGAAATTTGCAGCGGCACAATTACGGAAAGATACGGGATAATTCGGGAAAGTCCTGTTATAATGTCTTTTATGCATAAAACGGGAGGATACAAACCTACGTTTTGTACGGCTTGCGTTACCTGTACCCTTGTTTCGGATCTTATAAACCATGCCGAAAGCAATCCTAAAATTAAAATTAAAACCGCATTCGGCACTTTCGGAATTAAATTTTCGGCATAAAACAGCGTTAAAAAAGCTATAAAAAGCGGTAAAAGTGCACTTTGCGGTTTATTAAAAACTTCGGTAATTCCGTTAAATGAAAGCCAAATAAGAGAAGCCGCCGCCATATTGCCGATAAGGGCGGAACGGGGAATGTAACGGCGAATAAAAGGAGCGGCAAAAGCGCCTGCAATTTCAATAAAACCGCCTACAAAACAGCTTGCCAAGCCTACCTTCCACGCAAAATACGCATCTCCCGTTTGCCGATATACGGGAACTATAATAATAAAAAGCCAAGTCAATGTTTGCGTAGAACTTATTCCGAACGGTAAAGCCGTTACATCGGTTCTGTGTTCCCGCACCCGCAGCTTATGCGCTTGCCATACATACACAATACATCCGGCTATGGAGCCTAGTGCAATTCCCGGAAGAATGCGAGTCAGCACGAGATCAGCCGGCATTTTTTCTGAAAACAAAAGGACTACGATAATAATCGATATTTTGGAAAAAGCGTCGGCTAAAACACCGAAAAAAGCTCCTATATCGCCTGAAGAAAAATATGCACGCATTTGCATACTGTAATACACTACAACGTTTTTTGTAAAGCCGGCAACCCGTTTGTGCGAAAAATCTTTACCGTACGAGGCGGTCGAGTTCGGAATTGAGTTTTAACAATGCCGCGTCGGAAGGATTGAGCGCGATTACCTGTTTCAGATAATATTGCGCTTTACGGTAATCTTTTTGGCGGTAATAATAGGCATATAAATCATAGAGGGCGTTTCCGTTGCGGGGATTTGCGGTAAGGCTTGAGCGCAAGTCTGAAAGGATTTGAGAATCGGTCGAAGCAAGCCTGCTTTTTTCGTAATATAAAACGCTTTTCATTTTCCCGGCGGATTGCGGCAAAAGAGTGTTTATTAAGGCGGAAGCTTCGTTTTTTTTGCCTTCGGCGATAAGCAGACGGATATACCATTGCCGCAGATTTTCGTCGGCGGTATCGGGATTGTACACGGCGCCCAGTAAGGTTCTCGCCTGCTCGGCTTTATTGAGCGAAAGGCAAATTTGAACGTATAAAAGCGTATTTTCAAGGCTGAGCCTCTCCAGCTGCGAAAGCGAACTCATCGCATCGTAAGCACTTTGCCAGTCCCGCCGTTTTGCGCCGTCTTTTGCAAGTACCGCAAGGGCGCGCGTATTGTGCGCGTCTTTTTCCAGCACGGCCGACGCCAGATCGAAAGCGCTTCGGGACGCAACCGGCTGACCGGACAAAACGGCGAATTCGGCCGCCAAAAGCAAAACGTCCGGATCGTCTTTATAGCGCTCAAGGGCTTCTTGAACCGAAGCGGTCGCCGCCGTAAGGTTTTTATTCCATACGGCTTGCAAGCGCGCGCGCAAAAGCAAATAATCCTTTGAGGTTTTATCGGTACGGGAGTAAAGGTCGAGCAAGGTCGAAACGCTTAAATATTCTTCGAGCCGGAAAAGTACTTGCGCGCGGAACAGCAAAAACTCGCCGTCGTCCGGCCGGCGCTGGAGAACTTGGGCTGCCAAACTTTCGGCTTCTTTATAGCGCCCCGAAGCAAAGGCCGCGCGGGCATTGAGCTTGAGCATATCCAAAGCTTGCGGCGATAAAGTCAAATAGCGCGCCGAAAGCTCATATGCCTTTTCGGCGTTTTCCGCATACAAAAGCGATTCCAGATAAACGGGAGCGATATACTGATTATTCGGCTCGATTGCGGCCGCGCGTTCCGAAAAGGCAAGGGCTTTTTCGTACTGTTTTGTTTTGAGCGCGGCCGTTGCGGCAAGGTATAAATTCAACACGGAATCGGAATTGAGCGCCAAAGCTTTTTCCGAAGAAGAAAGAACTTGCGCATAAAAGCCGTTTACCGTGCCGGCGGTAAACATCGCCAAACAGGGAATAGTCAGCATAAACACATCGTTTTCGGCGGACGAAAAAGCGAAAATTCCTTTCGCAACCGAATCGAGCGCTTCGGTATATAAGTTGTCGGGTAAATCCGATGATACAGTCCACGTGATCCGTTCCTGCGGCCATGCGTATTTCATAATGCACGAACACATTGCAAAAAGAACCTTTTCCTGTTCGGAATAATTCCCGCTCGGTTTATACAAGGAGGAAACGGCCGAACGGATCGACGCGGGGCTGCCGTCCGAAATCGACAAAAGAATTTTATCGTCAACGCCGCTGAAATACGGCGAAAAAAGTTTTCCGTATGCGGACGATTTCGGGGCCGAAACGACCGACGGAAGCGCTTTTGCCTCAAGAGATGAAGGATCGTCGGAGTCCACGCGGCCGGACGTCTTACATGATACGGTCAGTACGAGCAAAAGCACACATGCGAAAAATCCTTTTATTCGATCCATCTTATTGAAGATCCTCTTCGTCGTCATCTTCGGAATCTTCAAATATAACCGGCATTTTTTGTTTTTTGGTATAGACGAACAAAATAACCAAACTTAAACCGAATATAACAAAGATAAGCGGCCACCACGCGCGCGCGAATTCGGCAAAAGAGATTTTTATAATATTCAGTGAAAAACATAAAAATACAAAGCCCAGCCCCGCAAGCACGACGCCCGGCACAATATATGAAACCTGAAATTTACGGAAGCGCACATATCCTGCGGGAAAAAGCGCCAAACCCGAAAGCACAACCGTTATCGGCCACACTTGTTTCATCGTATACGGAATGATGCGCGCATCCGTAATTAAAAACAAAAAGCTGCAACAAGACAAAAACAAGCCGCTGAACGTAAAAAGCGCGGGCTTGGTTCCGGTAAGTGCAAGATACAGCAATATGGCACCGCTTAAAGAAAACAGCAAAAAGCGGAAAACATACATGCCGACGGATACCCGCGCAAACAAATAAACCAGCAACAAAATTCCGCCGAAAATAAAGAGGAGTCCCGCGGCAAGCAGTATATTGTACTTATCGTTTTTCATAAGTATAGCATACAGCAAGAAGGCAGTCTTGCCAATAACCCGCCGCACATGTTAGAATAAAAAAATGTTTAAAACGGTGCAAAAAAAGTTTTATTCCAAGACCGGCGCGGTTTTATTGAGCACGGTTTTGTTAATTGTCGGCATTGCCGCAGCATGCACAATCCCGACAGCAAAAAACGAAAGACAAAGCGGCGGTGCAAAAACACTCACTCGTACGCAAAACGAATTGTTCGCCATATTGGAAAAAACGCCCGAAGCGACGGAGCGCCGATTTTCAATCATCAATCAAATAACGGCAAATTACCGTAAAGAAAATAAAAACGACGATCTTATACTTTTTTTAACCGATTACGTAAAAAAATACCCGAACGACAAATATAATGCGTATTGGCTGTTATTGACTGCGTATATTTATCAGGAAAAGGGTGCTGAACCGATCGCCGAAATGTATTTTGAGCGCATCATAAAAAACTACAATGATTTAAGCATTCAGGGAAAATCGATTCATATTTTGTGTCTGCAAAACCTCGTACAAATCAGTACATCGCCTGAAAACCGCATCGATTATTTTAACCAGCTTATAACGCATTTTCCCGACGAAATAAACAAAACGGAACTGTACGCGCGCCTTGCGCTTGAATACGAAAAAATGGGCGAATGGAATCAGGCTTTGCAGTCTTATTCGCTGTTTTTGGCGCAGGAAGACGCATCGAAAATTCAAATTCCGAACCTTCCCGACGCGTACGCCCAAGCGCGTAGATTGGTAGACTTTAACAATTCGCCCAAAGATTGGACATTTGAAAGTTTGGGTGCATTGGAAGTCGCCGTAAAAAACACTATCGATACTTCCCGCTTTACCGTTTTGGATAAGTACCGCGCAAAGGTAAACTTTTTTGCCATGTCGTGGAGGCAGGATGCGGGCGACCCGAACTCGCAGGTAACTTTTTCAATGCAAAACTTCGGTTCGGGCAACCGCATCCGCTACAATACCCGGCCGGACGATTCGTCCAATCCGAATGAAGCCTATCTTCGCACATGGGGCTGGCGTTCGCATATAAAGGTGTGGTACTTTTATTTTAGAAAGGTGAATTTTCCGCTTAACCCCGAAATTCACGGCCGCTGGGAATGGGCGGGCATTTACTACGGGGAAAAACTGTGAAAAAAAAGTTTTTTGCCGCCGCGCTCCGCTTGGCTGCCGCCGTATTGTTTTTTCCCTGCAGCGCGCAAAGCATCGAAACGCCCGCCATTGCTTCCGTGCAAAACGAACGGCCCGCCTACGTTCCGCTCGACATTCCCTACAGCGATCATAAACTCATCGCCAAATATCGTAAAGAATTTTTATCCGATTACAGTCAAAAATGGATTGCCGCCGTTATGAAAAACGCGGCCGTTTACCGTCCGTACATACGGAAAAAACTTGCCGAATACGGTCTTCCCCAGTGCCTCGAATTTTTGCCGGTTATCGAATCGGGCTACAACACATACGCGCGCTCAAAATCGGGAGCCGTCGGCTTGTGGCAGTTTATGGAAAACAGCATACACGGCCTTTTGGAAAAAAACGATTGGCTGGACGAACGCAAAGACCCCTGGTTCAGCACCGATGCGGCGCTCAGAAAGCTGAAAACGAATTACGATTTTTTTTCAAACTGGGAACTTGCTTTGGGCGCATATAACATGGGCTTGGGCGGCATGAACAGGGCCGTCCAAAAAGCCGGCAAAAAGGATTTTTGGTATTTGGCAGACAAGGGGTTTTTGCGCGGCGAAACCAAAGCCTATGTTCCCAAATTTCTGGCGATTGCCGACCTTATCACAAATGCCGAATACTACGGCCTTGCCGTTCCCGCTTACGACAACGATGCCGCTTTGGCATTCAGCGAATGCCTTTTACCGCGCCAAATAAATCTTGAAATTCTTGCCGAAGACACAGGTATCGAGTACGAAATCTATAAGTTTTTAAACCCGTCTTTAAAGTACCCGATAACGCCGCCGGAAGATTCTTACCGGCTGCGGATTCCGCACAACTGCGACGAATTGGTGCTGAATGCCCTAACAAACCAGCAAACGCTCGCCTTTACGCACACATATACGGTAAAACAGGGCGATACCTTGTGGGCTTTGTCACGCAAATTCGGCGTAAGCGTAGAAATGCTTTGCAAGATAAACAAGCGCAGTCAAAACGCAATTTTAAGTATAGGGACGGTCTTATTTGTGCCGATATTGAAATAAGACCGCCGATTTTGATTGAATGAGGTAAATCCCGACTATGGCAAACGGACAAAAAATTCCGCACCGAAACATCAT
Source organism: uncultured Treponema sp. (assembly GCA_905372025.1). Classification (GTDB taxonomy): domain Bacteria; phylum Spirochaetota; class Spirochaetia; order Treponematales; family Treponemataceae; genus Treponema_C. The sequence continues at coordinate 12,216 of CAJPNP010000003.1, forward strand.
ACGCAAAGCCGCCGCGCTTATATTGTACATGTCCATACTGAATGCCGCCTCTCTTTTTGCACAAAACACCGAAAAAACAAGCCTTACCGCCGAAAGTTTTATAGATTGGAAAACCGGCGTTTTTTCTTCGTCCCTTGCGCTCGACATGAATGCGGCAGGCTTCCCCTTACCTGCAGGACGCACCGCGGGAATAAACCGCATCCGGCAGCAGCTGCCCCTTCTTGTAAAATCGCCGCTTTTAACCGTAACGCTCGATTCTTCGTCTTTACTCGGAAACGCCGTTACCGCACGCACGCTCGCTTTGGAAGACTTGACCGATATTATAGACACAAGTTCTTTGAGCCCCGGAATATACGGCAGAGAAGATGAAACGCTTAAAACCGAACACCGCATTTCGCTGTACCGCATAGCACAGCTGATGGTCGCACACAAGGTTCCCTACACGCCGACCATTCCGATAGAACAAGTATCGTCACGCCCGTATACGGGTATCATTATAGATGCGCGCGGCAATCTTCCCGTTCACGGCGAATTTACGCGCGAAAACGCCAATCCCTGCCTGTTCCCGAAAATCTGGGACAGCGGCATGGACTTGCTGTATGAACGCAATATGGCCGAACCCGAAGTCGTGCGGACAAAGGGCTTGGTAAGTTACGGCTCCGTTCCCGATGCGCCCGCATACGAAAAGCGCATAGGAAAAGATCCGCTGTATATCGCCGCAAAAGAAGTGTTCGGCGTATATCGGACCGACCCTGTCATATCGCGAACCGATGCGTTAAAAATCCTTTCCATACCCGAAAACCGCGAACTGCTCAGGCTGGGGAAAGTTGTCATAGTGCTCAACGAGGATGCGCTTGCGTATAGGGTTGCTTCTCCGGTTAAAGATAAAAATTATTATTTTGATTACAATCGCGTTGAAGAATTTATCGTGGACAATAAAATTCCCGATGTTGAAATCAGCGATGCACCGCCGGGCATGCTGATTTCCGTGCGCAATTTAAAATTCAAAGCGGATTCAGCCGTACTGCTCCAGGATGAAAAAGCGCGCCTCGATTTATTGGCGGAATCGCTTAAAAAAGCCACGGCCGGAAACGAAAACACGATTTTGGTTGAAGGACATACGGCAAGCGTCGGAAAAGCACAGGGCGAAAAGCTTCTTTCGGTTCAGAGAGCGCAAGCCATCATTGCCGAAATGGTTAAGCGCGGCGTAGACGAAAAGCTGTTTACCTACCGCGGATACGGCGGTACCCGCCCCATCGGCGACAATGCCACCGAAGAAGGACGGGCTCAAAACCGACGCGTTGAAATTACGGTTATCCCGAAGGCAACCTATATTCAACGTATCAACTGATTAAATCGATTAAACCGATTACAGGCCGCGATCCTTTATAAGGGATTTTACCTTGTTTACGGTTGCCTGCTGGTCGGCGTTCAGCTTCGCGTCGGAAGCCGTTTTGTCGATAACGGCAAGCACTTGACGGTCGAGCAAATCACGCTCAATCGTATAAAACACGTATACGCGGTATTGATCGACGTATTTGTTTTTTACGTTTTGGTCGTACCGGCGCACAAGCACCCACCAATCGTTTATTTTGCGTACGCCCGAATATTCGATATTGGACGAAGTTTTTACGACGTTTTCAAAATACGTACCGTATGTTCCGTCGGTTCCGCCGCTTGAAGCACCGCTGAACAGTGCATCCACACGGGTCGATACGTTCCGAGCTATAGTTTGCGGTATGTTGAAGCTGTTTACCCACGCCTGCCCCGCATCGAGGTTGGAAGCGGTGGTTTCCGCAACAAAGCAGTACACATCTTTGTAATCGTTCAATTTTTCCAAACCGGTAATTCCCGTTTGAATATAGGTTTGCACCCACACGGGTAATTCGTTTATACCCAAAGAAGAACCCTTGTGTTCGAGTACTTCGGATTTAACCGTTCCTTCCAGTTCTTTGGCGGCGGGTTCGGTTTTTGCGGTTTTGCACCCGGCAAAAAGGACGAATAAAGCCGCGATAAGCATAGCTGTTGTTTTAATACGCATGTATACCTCCGTTACAGTGTAAAAGTATAACATAAATAAAAACATCATACAAGACGCCGCAAATCGGGGTAAAACGGCCGAAATACCGATTAGCGCACAGGTTCAATCGGTTTTAGTTTTTTTGTTTCGTCTATCGCGTTTTTTAAGAAATATGTTTTGACCGCCGCCACATCATGCGTTAAGGCTTTGTAGTGCTGCTTTATGCCGAAATTTCTGACAACGGGATAGGCTTCGGCTTTTACCTTACCGATATTTGTTTCGTTTATAAAATCTTTTATAGCCGTTACCCCTTCGTAATCGCCGAAGGTCCCCTGACAAATATAGCCGTCGCAAAAATCTTTGAGAGTAAAGTTGTCGTAACCGAATTTGTACAGACTTGAACCGGCAGTAAAATCGCCCATAGGAGTACCTGCCGTATCAAACCCAAAGCGGAGCTTATCCTTCGGCAGTGAAACCAGTAAGCTGTCTAGCATACCGTCGGCGGGCAACACGGGAGGTTTATCATAACCTTCGGCAGAAACCCACGGATAATGGAGCGAAATGGTAAAAACCGTATCTTTTTTTCTTCGTATAAATAATTACCGAACCTGACGTCCCCGAAACGGATAAACCGGCCTTCGGAAACGACGGGCTGCCGGTACTTGCTGAAAGCGTGGTGCATTCCGCAATAGCACAACACTTTTTCCCCCTTATCCAATACTTCTTTTTTTACCCTGTCCGCCCAGTTCTTTTCGGAAAAATCTTTAAAAACCTTTTTTCTGATTTCGGCTTTGTTTACATCTTCGCGGTTTTTTACCTCGGACCAATACAGCCTGTCGTTTACACCGAGTACGCGCATTTTTTGTGCGCCTGCAGGAATGTCTTTGTTCACACGCCATGCGGCTTTAAAAATATCGCAGTATTCATGATAGCCGCCCAATCCATGTAAAAAACCGTTTAAGTGAATGCTCCGGGCTAATGTTTCATCGTATTCTTCAGCCATAACCAGCTTATCGATACGGCTTTGATCTTCGTACAAGGCAAACTCTATCGCAACCGTATAAATGCCGTTTTTATGTAAAAGCGGCATGAGGTTTTGTACCAAAAGCGGGTCATGCTTAATTCTGTGCATTTCGCCAAGTATAACAACATCATGGTCTTTAAATTTTTCAATTATATAATCTTCGGGACTTATATAATTGTTTTGCAGATAAGCCAAAGCTTTATACATAAGAGGATTTTCATCACGGTTTACCGGGCAGGTTGTCTTACACGAAAACAAGGCAAAAATCGTCAATAACACAAGAACCGGTAAAATCGATTTTTTCATTATTTCTCCTCGTAAATGATAATAAAAGTATAGCATAAATAAAAAGCCGATTCAATGGAGGGGGTTAAAGTATGATTTTACAGAAACAATCCGATTAAACTTTTATTATTTTTTTGTCAGCAAATCAACCCAATTTAGAGGAAATGCGATGTGTGCCAAATTGATATCGTCTTTATATTCTTTAAATAAATTTACCATCGGTTTAAGGATCGATATATTCCATTTTTCCGCATCATAATACAATCCCTTTACCGACTGCATTATTGTCCAAAGTCTATATTTGTCTTTGCCTTCAGTTTTAAATCCTGCGGGAACGGAAGGGAAATTCCGGTAATAAAGCCGTCCGTAATGCGCACAAATATTCCTTAAAGTTGTGGGATTTTTTATCGGATCCGTCATAAAAAATGTCCCCCCATGGGACACATCAAAGAGAGGTGCGGGGGGTCCTATTGGAATAATAATACCATAATTTCCCAAAAAGAGCAAGAAATTTTATTTTATACAAAAATTATTTTTTACGAATAATCGGATCACGGGAACGCCGTGCTATGTTAAAACAGCGTCAACTGCGCGCTTGTTTGTTTATCTTCAAAAGCCGACAAATACGAAAATATTTTATCGGGATTCGTTTCGATACCGTTTTCTTTACACCGTGTGCGGAATAAATTCATAAGGCGCGCATTGTGCGCACTCATAAGGGAATAGCTGTTGCCGTAGCATCGGATATATTTTTCTTTTAAGCCGGGAAAAAATTTATCGAGGTTTTTGTAAAAATATTCTCGGTTCCCGTCTCTCAGCGTTAGGCCCATGCCGAAGCAGATTACGCCGATCACTTTTGCTTCGATGCAATAGCGCAAAATGCCTTCGATGTTTTCCGCCGTATCATTGATAAACGGAAGAATCGGCGTGAGCCACACAACAGCGGGAATGCCCGCATCGCGCAGGGTTTTAAGCGCCGCAAACCGTTCGCTTGTAACGGCGACATTCGGTTCGAGTATTTTGCACAAAGCGTCATTGTATGTTGTCAGCGTCATCTGCACGACGCATTTCGCCCTTTCGTGTAGGGCCTTCAAAAGATCGAGGTCGCGCAGTACCCGCGGAGATTTTGTTATGAGGGTAAAACCGAAACCGCGGCGGTATACGGTTTCCATCGCTTTCCGCGTCATGCCGATTTTTTCTTCAAGCGGCATATACGGGTCGGTCATAGACCCCGTACCGATCATGCACTTATTGCGTTTCCGGCTCAAAGCTTCTTCGAGCAAATCTATCGCGTTTTCCTTTATTTCTATGTCTTCAAAATCGTGCGCAAACCGATAGCATTCGCTTCGCGAGTCGCAATAAATACACCCGTGCGTACAGCCGCGGTATAAGTTCATGCCGTTTTTAGCCGATAAAATTCCTTTTGCTTGAACAAAGTGCATTTGCTGTTCCTGAAAATCCGGTCGCAGGGTTTTTCAGCCTTCCCTATATTTTTTCAGCGCCTTTTTTAAGCACTTGATCGCCCAATCGTAATGGCTCGACGTTGCCGAAACGCAGTAACTGCCGAGCGTCGTCGTGCCCGTCCAATCGAAAGCGCCTTTGGAAAAAAGTTCTTCGTTGGAAAACGTTTCGATAAGCGCCATAATCTCTTTGTGCGTTTTTTTCAGCATGCTCTCGGCATCTGCATACGGCGTTTCCCGGTGCTTTTTCCAAAATCCGACGTTCATTGCAGGATAGGTTTTCCAATTATAGGGCTCAGGCAAAAAGGCGGCGGGTTTTCCTTTTGTATTTGACCGTATCCAATTCAGCAAAAGACAGTGCCATTCGTACAAGTGAACCAAAACGTCGCGTACGTTTTTATCGCGTTCGTTCGGAAAGATATCGGCGGCTTTTTCTTTGTCGGTCATTCCGTCGATTAAAGTCCGCAGTTTTGCAAATTGTTCGTTTGAAGCTTGAATTAAATCGGCCTTTGTCGCAGGTCTGGGCATGGTTTCCTCCTAAAAAAAAGTGCAGGAAGCTTCTGCTTCCGAAAAATTTTTCGGCTCGTAAGATAATGTTAATTATAACATATAAACCTGTCAAGGATTGCACATACTATTGCTTGACAATAGTATTGATATACACTAGTATTACTTATGATAAAAACTTATGCAGATATAGCGACCGAAAAAATTTGGAACGGCGAATATGTCAAGAATTTTCCTAACGATATTCAGCGAACTGCAAAACGAAAATTAGTGCACATTAATTCAGCCGGTTCTCTGAATGATTTATCTATCCCACCGGGTAACAGATTGGAAAAATTAAAAGGCAGTAGGCAAGATACATATAGTATTAGAATTAACGACCAATGGAGAATATGTTTTAAATGGATTGACGGCAATGCTTTCGATGTTGAAATAGCAGATTATCATTAGGAGTGTATATATGAATAAGATAGCGCCTATTCACCCGGGGGAAATTCTCTCTGAAGATTTTTTAAAGCCGATGGGTATAAGCGGATATAAATTGGCAAAAGCATTATTAATTGACCAAACAAGAGTAAGCGAGATTATTAAAGGGAAGCGTTCGATTACCATTGATACGGCTCTCAGACTTGCAAAATTTTTCGGAACAACGCCTGAGTTTTGGCTTAACATACAAGCGCAGTATGATATTGAAACGCTGAACGCTGCTCTCAAGGAAGATTTGAATAACATTCATACATATGTATATGAAGCGGTAGAAGTATAATTCTCTGCAATGTACGTACCTTGATTATTTACCTTTTCCGTCCTATAATCGGCGAATAGAGGAAGTCCGGTATGAATGAAATATCTCAAAATCACGATGAAAAAGAACCGCTGAATGCGCAAGTGCAGGTGGGCGAAGGTCAAACGGGCAAAGATAAAGAGAATCTTGAGGACGCGCGCGTGCCAAGCAAAGGGGAAAAGCCGAAAAAAAAGCGCTCGTTTTTTTTGACGCTTATCGCGGTTTTATTCGGCATTATCCTCGTTTTTATAGGCGCGATCGGTCTTTTTGCCGCCTATTCGGCTTTGGACGGCGCCGATCCGAGCGAACATATTCCCGAAGGATATTACGCATATATAAATCTGCCGTCGGCAAGCGCCTTTATAAACCAAACGCTTTCGACGCTCACGCTCGATTCGGTTTTGGCGGGCGCCGGCATGGGAGATGTTCAGGGACTTTTACGTTCGTTCCGCGCGTCGCCGATTCCCGCGAACAAATGGTTTAAGTTCGCCGCAAACGTGCGCATCGATGCGGCCGCTTATTCAAGCGGCGATTATACCGTTTTGGCAAAGCTCGGTTTCAGATCCTGCATTTTGCGCCTGTTGCCCGCGGCATTAAAAATCCATCCGGATTTACTCAATTCGGTAAGCGGTCTTAAAGCGGAATCGGATGACGGCATCGATTATTGGGTATATACGGCAAAGGGTTCTCCTTCAATCTTTATCGGGCGCTGTAAGGATGTGCTTGTTTGTTCAACCTCGCCTTCGCTTTTTTTTGCATCGATGCAAAAGAATCGTCCCGAAAATCTTAAAACAATCAAAAGATTTATAAAAAATGCACGAAGCGGTTCGTTGAGCGTTTTATCGGACATAAATCATTTTAAAAACGGATTTGCGGACAGCTCTTCCGTCGCGGCAAACGTTGCGAGCCGCATTAATTTTCCCGAATATTCGGCAGTAAACGTCGCTCTGCAGTACGACGACATAGCAGTTTCCGGAAGCGGCGTATGGGAAAGTTCCGACGAAGGGCTGAAAACCGTTTTAACCAAGCGCTCGTTTGTTCCCGGCATATTGTCGCGTCTTCCCAAGTCGACCGGCTATATAACGCTGATCAATATGGGCGAGCCGGAATTCCTTTTGAAAAACGGTTCGCAGCTGCTTACGCCCGCGATGCAAAAAGCTTACAAGGCCGCCGAGGACGGCAGCCGTTTTGCATTCAACAAGAGCCTCAACGAATTGCTTTTTTCGTGGATGGGAAGCGAAATGGGCGTTTTCGGCACCGAACAATCGGCTTCACCGGTTATCTTCGTTTCGTTAAAAAACGAAAAAAAGTGCAAAGAAGTATTTCAGGATATTTTCGCGTCGGCTTTTATAAATCAGGATGTGTCGGCGGTTGTAAACGGCATGCGGGTGCCGCGTATAGAATTCCCTTCGCTGCTTAAAAGCCTTTTGCGCTCTTTCGATATCGAACTTCCGACACCCTTTTATATTATAAAAGACGGTTATTTGTACCTTTCGCAAAGCGCCGAAGTTCTTGCCGCGGCGATACAGGAAGCCTCAAAGGGCGATCTCCTGGTCCGCACGGAAAACTGGAAAACCATTATGCGCTCCGTTTCCGCAGAATCTTCGCTGTTTGTGTATTACACTTTCGAGCAAAGCATTCCTTCTTTTTTGAAAAGCAACGCCATGCTCAAAGCGGTTTTAAAAGATTACGGCAAGGGCGTATTTTCAATCAAACTCGATTCAAAACAAACGCTCGGCTTTGATTTGTATCTGCAAAAAACGAAATCGCATTCGCTGTCTGAACTTGCGTCTTTTCCGTACCAAAGCCCCGTTAAAGTCGGGCAAACGGTGTACGCGGGAAAAAACGCTTCGAACGTTCCGTTTTTATACTGGGCGTCGGATTCTTCCGTGTATGCGCTCAATTTGGCCGACCGCAGTATACAAAGCCTGAAACTCGACGACAGCGCATACGTAAACGTGCAAACGGAACGCGGCTTTGTACGGGCGGTGTGGGCGGTTTCGTCGCGCGGTTCCGTTTATAAAACCGATTATGCACTCAACGCCGCAGCGGGTTTTCCCGTTCTTACGGGCGAAAAATGTACGGCCGAACCGCAGTTTTTAAAAGACGGAATCGTCGTACCGTCGGCAAACAAAGAAGTTTTGCTGTTTGTGTCGGGAGACGGCACAACCTCGTATTCGGACGAAATGAATGCAAAGCTTAAAAATCCGCCCTTTGTGTACCGCGACGTTATTGCCGCCGTTCCCCGCTCCTTCGACAGCTTAATATATCTTTTTACGTCGGAAGGGAAAACCGCGCCGGCCTACCCTGCCGAACTCGATTCGATTTGTGCCGTGCGCCCGGTTCTCTACGGAAACGAAAACCGCGAGCTGTGGTATGCACTTGCAACCGAAGAAGGCACTTTTTCATTAAAGCCGTGCTTTGCCGCCGAATCCTCCGGCGACGAAGGATTTTCGGTCAACCTGTACGCGTCGTGCAAAGTACAGCCGGTGTATTCTCCCGCCTTAAAAATGTTCTTTGTCATAACCGACCGCTCGTATTTGTATAAAATCGACACGCAGGCGCAAATAGTCGGGCAAGTCGCCCTAAAGCAAAAAGGTGCCGACGATTATGTTATTACGCTCATCGATGCCGACGGCAACGGCCGGGATGACGTTCTCGTTTCCGGCGGCGGCAACGCGCTGTACGCATACACCGACAATTTGCAGGCCCTCGACGGATTCCCCGTTGCGGGAACCGGAACGCCGCGCCTTATCGACGTTGACGGCGACGGTTTTGCCGAACTTATAAGCTGCGGAATCGATAATAAAATTCATGCATACGACAGAGGTTCAAGATGAAACAAAAGTTCCCGTTTTCAACCGCGTTCAACGCGCTCATTTTTATCTGTGCAGTGCCGCTTATCGGCGTCTTTGCCTCATGCGCGAGCAGCCCGGCCGACACATTGTATTCGGATTCGGCAAACGAAAACAATTTACATGCCGCAAGCAAAATCGAAAAAAGCCTTGTCATACAGCATGCAAGTTCCGGCTCGAGCGCAGCCAAAACATCCGCGCTTGACGCTATCAAGAAAAATCTGGACACCCTGCTCGCATCGCCTTCTTCCGATCAGGAATACATGGCGTACGTATATGCCTTATACGCCGACTACTATCTCCTAAAGAACGATAAAGCCGCGTCCCGCCGGGCGCTTAAAACCGCCGATAATTACAATTCGCGCGACGAATACGCGCAGCTTGTGCATTCGAGGCTTTTAACGGCTCCGGCCGAACGGCGCGATTATTTGAGCAAGCTCGTATCGCAAAATCCCGAAGCGTACAGACTAAAAGCCGAACTCGGCTTTGTATACACGCAGCTTTCCGATTACACGTCGGCGCTCACTTCTTTCGATGCCTCGCTTCCCTTTTTGAGCGAAGAATACACAAAGCTCTACGGCGAAAAGAGGAATCAAAGCCAAAAACTGTACGGCGTCGAAAGCGGACTTGCCTCTTCTTCGGCGGCGATTTTGCAAAAAGAAAAGATTCTTCTTTCGGATATGGCGGTATTGACCCAAGAACACACAACGGTTTTCGATGCCCTGACGGGAACCGCCAAATGGACACTGCAAAGGCTCAACGAAAAGCTGCAGGAAAACGGCTGGTATGCAAGCGGATCGGCGGTCAATACGCAAACGGCAGCGCGAAAAGATGCGGCGCTTTTTTTATGGCATATAATCGCCGGCTCAAACACGTCCGTTTTGTACCGCTACAGCGCCAAATATGCCGCGCGCGGTAAAAGTCCCATTTCAGATGTTCCGCTCGATACGCTGTATTTCGATGCCGTCGTGGGCACGGTTGAAGAAGACATCATTCCGCTTGCCGACGGCAAAAAATTCGAGCCGGATAAACCGGTCAGCGGCGTAGATTTTTACAAATGGCTAAAAAAAGCCGATACTTTGCGTTAGCGGCTCTTATCAAAATGGCACCGTTTCCACACTGAAAGTCTGTGCATCTTCATCAATGTGCAATATGTGATATTCGCCGAAGCTGCCGAGCGCTTTGAGTGTGAACTCTTTAAAGCGCCCGTAGTTGTAGTATGCGCCGCGGTGATAGTGCCCCGCGCAATACATTTTTACGTTATTTTTTGCACACAAAGAAATCAATTCCGCCCGCTCGCGCGGATTTGAAAGACTGAAATATTGAATGGCATGGCCGTAAAGCGGGTAATGCGTAAAAATAAATTTAGGTTTTGAAGAGCTTTGCAATTTCGCTTTTAAATCATAAAACTGCGGCCTGCCCAGCGTACCGTTTCCAGTATCGACAAAGTACCATCCGAAAGTTTTCGTCTCAAAATAATAAGCGCTTTTATGCGGATAGCATGATTTTTCCCACAACTTCCATCCGGAATTGTATAAATCGTGATTACCCACAACATTATACACCGAGTTCGGCTTCCCTATTACAGCTGCAATGCCTTTTTGAAAAGCTTCATAGTCGTCAAATTCGTTCGCCCGGCCGTGATCGGCTATGTCGCCGAGCGCAATGCAAAACAGTATTTGCGGCTCGGACGGCGACGAATGTTCGGCCTTATATTTTTGTAGCGATTTGAAAAAAGCATCTTGACGCACCGAATAGTGATCGTTTCCGAAGTGAACATCGGTAATTAAAAGACAATCATACTTTGACGGCATAGTGTCTATGTCAAACGACAATTCGCTGCCGGTCAGTTTAACCAATTCCTTTGAGCGCCGATCGACGGGATCTGCACGCCAAAATATTTCCTGCAAGCCGAATTTACAACCGGTACACAGCAAAAAAACGGCACCGATAAAAATCAATTTCTTTTTCATAATTTTATCCCCACAATCGATTTGATAAGAAAATTTTCAGGATAGGCGGTAAGTGTAAAAAAATCGGAATATCTTAAACACGCTTCCAAGCCTATATATAAACCCTCCGGAATCAACGTTCCCTTAGAGCGGTAATACACATCAAATTGTATGGACGGCGTAACAAAAACGGGATAGCGGAAGTTTTCGTATGAGCTCATACCTCCGCCCACATACCATTCTTTTTTTATAATAGCGGTACAATGAAACGCGCCGGTTTTTGAATATTGGCCGGTTACAATCATCTTGCCGCCGGGAACCGGAGTACACATCCACTGATACATATAACCGGCTTGCGCAAAAAAGATGAACCTGTCCGGCTTTGTCAGCGTGTATTCAAATGCCGCCACAATATCGTGAATCGTGCCGACATTGTACAAGCCGCTCATGTGATATGTTGTCCCTACCCCTATTTTGTGATACAAAATATTCAGCGGGATATACATTCCTTTTATAAGGATGTCGGCATTCGCGGAAGTAAGCTGAACTCCGGCAACAGCTTCGGCAAAGGAGCACGAATATTTATACAGAAGATCGGCATAAAAAATATTCGGTTCGATGCCCTTTTTCGTATTGAATATAAAGGCTGCGCTGATATCATGAGGACCGTTTTCGTTTCCGCTAAAGCTGAAAGCGGCAGCGTGCACCGTCCGCATGGAAAACAATAAAACGAATACGAAAAATACCGCATGTTTTTTTATTGTTATTTTCATATTAGCCTATTATAACAAAAACCTGCAAAAAATTCGAGCCCGAAAAGCCGATGCCTTACACCTTACACCGGACGATGTGACGCGATGCAGTGCGCTCCCTTTACGCTGTACGCAAAATATGCTAAAATATATTCATTACTATGAATTTTGACGAATTACAGTTGGACGAAGGGCTTGCAAAGGGTATTGCAAAAGCCGGATATACGGTGTGCACACCCGTACAGGAGCAAGTGCTCACAAAGGCGCTCGAAGGCGCCGACCTTTACGTACAGTCGCAAACGGGAACGGGCAAAACCGCCGCCTATTTGATTACGATTATTCAGCAAATGATGTGCTCGCCGAAAATGAAGGGCAAAAAAGCCCTCGTTATGGTGCCGACAAGGGAATTGGCGGTTCAGGTTGAAGAAGAAGCGTGCACGCTCGCGGGCGAAACGGGATTAAAATCCGCAAGCTTTTACGGCGGAGTCGGCTACACAAAGCAAACTTCCCTTTTGAAAAAAGGCGTCGACATCATTATCGGAACGCCGGGGCGCCTCATCGATTTGCAGGAATCCGCCATATTGGATTTAAGCGGCGTCGGTTTTTTGGTCGTCGATGAAGCCGACCGCATGTTCGACATGGGTTTTTACCCGGACTTGCGCAAACTGATAAAAGTGCTGCCCAAAACCGAATGCCGCCAAACCATGCTGTTCAGCGCAACGCTGAATACCTATGTTAAAAATCTTGCATGGGAATATACGGACAATGCGCAGGAAATAACGATCGAAAGCGAAAACATCACCGTCGATGAAATCAATCAAATGCTTTTGCACGTATCCAGCGGCGATAAAATGAAGCTGCTTTTGGGAATTCTGAAAAACGAAAAACCGGCCAGCGTCATTATTTTTTGCAATACCAAACGCAGCTGCGAAGTGATTGCAAAGCGTTTGCGTTTAAACGGAATGGAAGCCGAATTCATTATCGGCGATTTGCCGCAGGTAAAACGGCTGCAGGTATTGGATTCATTTAAAAGCGGATCGCTCACCTGTCTTGTCGCAACGGATGTTGCCGCACGCGGTATAGACGTTGACGATCTTGCGATGGTCGTAAACTTCGATTTGCCGAACGAATCCGAAAATTACGTTCACCGCATAGGCCGCACCGCCCGCGCAGGCAAAAGCGGCAAAGCGTATACCTTTTGCAGCGAACAGGACGTATACAATCTTCCGGCCATCGAGCGGTATTTGGGAAACTCCATTCCCTCATCGGTCGCTTTTGCCGATATGTTCGCCGAAGATAAAAGCGAAGGCGTATATATAAAACTCGACTCCTATTACGACGAAAACAAATACGACGATTCGGGATTTAAACAAAACCGCGGAAAAAGAGGCGCAAAAGGCTTAAGCCGCTCGTCGGTCGGCCGCTACGGCGACAGAAAAAGCGACGGCAAAAGCAAAAAGCTCCGCACAAAAGATAACCGGCGCGCAAACAAAAATTCGTTCGTAAAGGGAGCGGCCGGAAGCGAAGCCGAACGAAGACACACAGCCGATATGTCTTCGCTGTCTTTTGAAGAGCGCATGAAGCTGTACCGTGAAAAATACGGTACCAAGCGGCCGCAAAGCGGCGCGGAAGGCTCATACGGCGCCTCGGATAAAACGGCGGACAAAAAACGGAGCGGGTCAAAGAAACATAAAAACCGCAGCCCAAAAGATTACCGGAACTCTCCCGCATCGCGCCAAGCATCTTCGGCACGGCAAGCAGGCGGAGGAAGACAAGCCGATGCCGAGCGCGCAAAAGCGCAAAACACGAAGTCCGCCGCCCCTGCGCAAAAAAAGAGCGAAAAAAAAGGCTTTTTCTCCGCCTTAAAAAAACTCTTTACAAAGCGGTAAGGATCGGCGGATAAAATCGTACTGAGAACCGACGGTTTGTTTTTTACGCTCTTTTCCTTTTTTATCCGCCTAAAAAGCTTTTTCATCTCCTTGCAATATGCGGCAGGCGCATCTATACTTAATTATAAGCGAGGAGAAAATCAATGCAAAACGAACTGTTAGAACAAATCAAGCAAGTCGTACTTCAAGCCGGGGAATTGATAAAAAACGTCGATACGGTTACGGAAGTAACACACAAGGAAGGCCCGGCCAATTTCGTAACCGCATACGATTCGCTGGTACAAAAATATCTTATAGAACACTTGTCTCCTCTTGTCCCTCAAGCGTCTTTTTTAGGAGAAGAAGATAATTTTTCCGTCAATACGGTAAACGACGGTTACACTTTTATCATCGATCCGATAGACGGAACCACCAATTTTATCTGTGATTTTATGTGCAGCGGCATTTCCGTCGGACTTTCATTACGGCATGATATGTATATAGGTGTTGTTTATAATCCGTTCCGCAATGAACTGTTTTATGCGCAAAAAAATTGCGGCGCTTATTTAAACGGTAAACGACTTTACATCCGAGAAAGGTCTTTGGCCGACGGAGTTATCAATTTCGGTACTGCACCGTACAATCCCGAATTACGGGATGCTTCTTTTGACCTTGCAAAAGCGCTTTCATATCGTACGATGGATATGCGGGAAATAGGAAGCGCTTCCGTGGCGATTTGCTATGTTGCATGCAACCGGTGCGTCGCATATGCTTCTCCGCGTCTATGCACATGGGATTATGCGGCAGCTTCACTTATCGTTACCGAAGCAGGCGGCGTTTTATCCGACTTTTCGGGCGAACCGCTTAATTTCCGTACCAAGCTGCCGGTAGTTGCTTCTACAAAGTCCGGGCAAAAAGAATTTATCGATATCAGTCGTACCTACGATATTCCTGCGGCTACGTAATAATATTCAGTAAATTATCGGGAGCAAGCCGATAGCCGTTTCTAAATTCGGTCGGTCTAACTCCCACAATTTTTGTAAATACTCTACTGAAATATTTTGTATCGGCATAGCCTACAGCCTCGGCTATTTCGTATATTTTCAAATCGGACTTTTCCAATAAGTTGACGGAAGCTTTTATTCTATATAGGGTTAAAAAATCCAAAAAGGTGTAATTTGTTTTATTTTTAAACAACTTTCCCAAATAACTTTTACTTATATTTAAATAGTCCGCAGTTTGTTGCAAAGACAAATCGGTTCGGTAATGCTGCCTGATAAGTTCAATTGCTTTTTCCATATATTTATCGCAGAGGGCATTTTTTATCCGTTCGTTCCGCTGTATCCTGTTTGCAGTAATATGCGCATGAATATATTTTCCCGCTTTAATCTCATCTACCGTTTTTATAAGAATATCTTCCATTTCCTCATCATCGATAGGTTTAAGCAAATAACCGCGCGCACCCAAAGACATAGCCTCTTTTGCATACATAAAATCATCGTAGCCCGATAGAATAATAAAAACGGCTGATGATTTTTCCTGAACACTACGCATCATTTCAAGCCCGTTTTTTTTCGGCATCCGTATATCCGTAACAACTATATCGGGCTTTTTTTCGATAATCATTCGCTCGCCGTCTTCACCATCGACAGCCATACCGATTAAATCGCAGTCGTATTTATTCCAATCGACGGTTTGTTCAAGACCTTCCCTGATCAGTTTTTCATCCTCAACAACAATTACTTTTACCATCCGTTCAAACCTCCGAATCCGCATTCGGATTAATCGGTATCTTCTTTAGAATCAGTACAACCTTTGTACCGATTTCTTCCGTGCTTTCAACCTGTAAACCGCAGCTGTCTCCGCCGTACAACTTTGCCCGTCGGTCAACATTGTTAAGACCGATATGATGTGTATTATTTTGACGAAAACCGAGAATACTTTCCAACACATTTTCGCTCATGCCTGCTCCGTTGTCTTCGACGGTAAAACGTAAAAATTCATCTTCTTCGCTGCCGCTTATTTTTATCCGGCAATTTCCCGGCTTCGATGCAAAACCGTGAACAACGGCATTTTCGGCAATCGGCTGCAAGACAAGTTTGGGAATACGCATTTGCTCCAAATCGGCGGGAATATCGGTTTCGAGCTGCAGTCTGCTGCCGTAATGTTTTTTTTGTATTTCAATAAATGAACGTACGATTTCCAATTCGTAGGCCACCGTTACCAAATCGTTTTTCGTATTCATAACACGGCGCAAAAGGCGGCCCAAATTAACCGTTATGTCGGATATTTCTTTCATTCTACCGAGTTTTGCATTCCATTTTATTAAATCAAGCGTATTATATAAAAAATGCGGATTCATTTGCAAATTCAGCGAACGGGTTTCGGCAATCCACAGGCTGTGTTTTTCTTCATCGATATTTACCAGCAATTCCGCAATTTTATCCGTCATGGAATTAAAAGTTTCTCCCAATTTTCCTATTTCGTCTTCTCGCAAAACGGGAACCTTTGCCGAAAAATCCCCTTCGCACACACGGGACATTGTTTTTTGTAAATCGGTAACCGGCCGCACAACCGTTCTTGCAATAGCGGCGGAAAAAAGAAATCCCAATAAAGTAATGCATATTAATACAAACAAAAAAGTATTTTGCATTGCCGATACAATCGTACTCATGGCATTTGCCGGGAATTCCTGAACGATGTACAAGACGATATCTTTCGAAAAAGCGCATAAATAACCGTTTTCTTCAAAGATTTGCATATCGGACGTTTTTTTCAGGATATTCTGTAAACCGTATTTTTTGAGTTTTCCCAAGCCTTCAAAGGCCGTTCCACCGGAATGAAAGATAACAGAACCGTTTTTATTGAGAATCATCAAATGCGTATTATATACGCTTGCATACTCCGAAATTATTTCATACAAAGTTGTTCTGGAAATTTCGGCCAAAATGTAACCGGATACCGTTTTTCCATCCCGATAAGCCGATGCAATGCAGATGCGATCCGAAACATTAAAAATCGAATCCCGGGCAAAGGCATACACAATGGCACCTTCCGAAACATTGGCATGCCGGAACACTCCCCAATCTGTGCGGTATAAAAGATTTTCTTTATCTTCTTTTGTGTCCGTCGTTAAAAGTTTTTTACCGTGCAGGTTAAGTATGCTTATCTCCGCTTTATGACCGGCAGTATTTTTTATAAAATACAATTTTTGAACAATCCGTTTTTCCGTACTGTCATCGGCTTTTCCGCTAAAAAAATCACCGACATCTTTTAACGAATACAAATCGTTTATCGAAGCGGTATATTCAAAAATAACTTTATGCAAAGCGGTATTTATGCGCTCGACGGTTTCTGTCATTTGAATTCGTATATTCGCCGTATATTTTTTATAGAATATAAAACCGAATACGGCTTCCGTTATAAAAAGCATTATCAAATTCATCGCCAGGGAAAATACGAATATCTTTTTAAAATAGCTTCTTTTTATGTTCCGAAACATACTTCATTATATATCATATATTCCAAAACAGGGGAAAATATGTGATTATACAATGCTTTTTCCGCCGGAAATCTTATTAAACAGTATCAAACAGAGAACCGTAGTTGCGGTTAAAATCGTAGATAAAGCCGCCGCCTGACCGTAGGCATCGTTATTTATACAATTGAAAACGGCAACCGAAATGGTAATCGTTTTTCCCGTATACAAAATCAGTGTCGCACTCAACGTATTTATAACGCTTACCAAGCTCAGAACCGCTCCCGAAATTAAGCCCGGCATTATAAGCGGCACGGTCGTCTTAAAAAAAGTTTTCATCGGCGGGACTCCCAAACTGATAGATGCTTCTTCAACCGATGCATCGATTTGATACAAAATGCCTATACTTGAACGCATTGCATACGGGAGCTTTCTGATAACAAAGGAAATAATGATAATCCACATTGAACCGGTTAGCAACATCGGTTCACGATTGAATGCAACCGTTAAACAAATTCCCAATACCGCGCCCGGGATAACGTATGGGAACATCAGCAGCATATCGATTAAATCGGAGCGAAAACTTTTTCGTCTGACAATCAAATACGCTCCGAGCAAACTCAGCAAAATAATAATAAATAAAGCGATAAATGCCATTACAAAAGTGTTTATAATGGAATTTTCAAGTTTATTTATAACTGCGCGATAACTTTCCAAGCTGAATCCCTGTACGAATCGAGGGCCTTTCGTTTTCATAAAAGATTGGACGGTTACCGTTATTTGCGGCAAAACAGACAAAAAAGAAACGAAAAATACGATAAAAGAAGCCAAAATCTTTTTGACCGTTCCCAGTTCGACTTTTGCGGGAGGACGTAAAGCGGTCATGTTATAACTTTTTCTATCGACAACCCGCTTTTGTACGAATAAAACAGCCAAAGCAAGCACCACAATCACAACGCTCAAAGCGCTTGCAAAACCGGTATCGGTGCCGACTTCGTTTAAAAATTCTTTGTAAATAATGACCGGAAGGGTCGAATAACCTTCGCCGATAAGACGCGGCGTACCGAAGTCGGCAAGAGCGGTCATAAAAACCATCAGTGCCGACGATAAAATTGTCGGCATAATAACCGGAAAGGTAACCCGCAAAATCCGCCGGATTCCCGAAAAACCGAGACTTTCGGACGCTTCTTCCAAAGAAGAATCGATGCTGCCCAATGCTGCCGATACATATAAATAAACCAAGGGGTACAGTTTGAGCGTAAAAACCAATACGATACCTTTAAATCCGTATACGGCGCCGATTTTTATGCCGATTGCCGCTAAAAGTTTTGTAATAAGTCCCGCGCGGCCAAGTAGCGTAATCCATGCATAGGCACCGATAAACGGCGGAGAAAGCATCGACAACACAATCATAACATAAATAACTTTTTTCGCGTATAAATTAAAACGAGAACCGATATAAGCGAGCGGTACGCCGAGTACGGTCGCAAATACCGTTACGACCGAGCTTATAAGCAAACTGTGCAGCAAAGCATCCTGATAATATTTTTTTTGAAAAAATTTTATATAATTTGCAAGCGTAAACACTTGCGTTTTCGGATCGCGGAAACTTTGTATTATAAGTTTAAAAAACGGATACACAATAAAAAGTACACACAAAGCAATGATAACGATTCCCGCTATCATCCAAAAATCTATACAATCCGTCAGTCTTTTTCGCTTTGCTGTTCCGTCCATTATTTATTCCTTGAGCATAATACTTTCTTTGGTTTTTGCATCAAATATCGAAAGCCGATTTTCCATCAGTTTTAAAGATATTTTTTCCCCGACTTTTTTAACACGATCCAGTTTATCCGTATATTCGTTAATTTCAAGCAGAGGGCCGCCGTCCAACTGTACTTCGTAATTTACATAATCGCCCAAAAATGTTTTAAGGGTTACGCTGCCGGTGAGCTCTCCTTCTTTACTGCCGTCAAGCATGGCATATTCGGGCCTTACCGCAATTTTTACATCGCCTTTAAAAAGCGGATCTATCTTTACGGCGATTTTTTTCCGCCCCATAACGGTAACGATTCCGTCTTCCGCACATCCGTCCAAAAACCCCGAGGTACCGATAAAATCGGCAACGAACATATTGCGGGGTCTTGTATAAATTTCTTCCGGTTCTCCGAGCTGTTCCACCTTCCCGTTATGCATAACCGCAATCCTATCCGAAATCGATAAAGCTTCTTCCTGATCGTGCGTTACATAAATTGTAGTAATATGCAAACGGCGTTGAATTTTTTTTATGCTTGTTCGCATTGTTACGCGTAATTTTGCATCCAAATTACACAAAGGTTCGTCCATTAAAAGCACGTCGGGATGAATGACGATCGCACGCGCAAGGGCAACCCGTTGCTGCTGTCCGCCGGAAAGCTGACCGGGCATACGTTTTTTTAAATTTTCGATATGCATCATTTGCATGGCATCCGTCGTCCGCTCAATCAACTCTTCACCTTTTATTTTGCGCGCTTTAAGCCCGTAGGCAACATTTTCCTGAACACTTATATGAGGAAATATGGCATAATTTTGGAATACCATACCGATATTTCTTTTTGCCGAGGGAATATCATTTATAACTTTGTCATTAAAAAGAATACGTCCTTCATCGATTTTATTAAAACCTGCAATCATTCGAAGAAGCGTCGTTTTCCCGCAACCGGACGGCCCTAAAAGTGTAAAAAACTCACCTTCTTTTATATCCAAATCGATATGATCACAAGCTTTAAAATCGCCGTACAGCTTGGTTACGCCTTCTATTTTTACGTTTTGACTTGCCACAATCGTATCCTTTTTTTGATTTTTTTCAGATGCTTTGAATTGAGGATAGAAAAGTCCGGCGTTTTAACGGAAATACCAATTAAAACGCCGAAACCGTTTATTATTGCGTTACAAAATCAGTCCATTTGCTATTGAATTCGTCCACATGCGAAGATGTCCAATCGATATCCATATCGACAAAATGAATATTTTCCCATGCCTCCATTGTATCGGGATCGGTAATATCCGTTCTGACCGAACGGCGATTTAAAGCACCAAGCCGGGCTTGAACTTCCTTTCCGGTTAAATAATCAATAAACTTTTGCGCACTCACCGGATTTTTACAGTTTTTTACAATCGCGCAGCCGGTCGGGCTCGAAGAAGTCCCTTCTTCCGGATATACAACTTGAATCGTTGCTCCCGAACTCATATAGCGCAAAGCGGCTTCTTCATATGTTAAACCGATCATATATTCGCCGTCGGCAACACCTTTATACACGCCCGAAGAAGAACCGATAACTTTTCCGTTCAGGTTTTTTACGAGCTCTTTTATAAATTCGTATCCTTTCCCGTTATCCGTTCCGTATGCTTGAATAATAGCCATCATACAGGCAAATGAAGAAGATGACGCGGTAGGATCGGCGCAGGCAATCAAGCCCTTATATTTCGGATTCAATAAATCAGCCCATTTTGTAGGAGCAGAAGCCTTATCTATTAATTCCGTATTGTAAATCATAACCATCGGCCCCATATCGAATCCGCTGTAATAACCGTTCGGATCAAGGGCTTCATTTTTCAAAGAAGATGCCGTAGCGGGAGTATATTTTTGGAGCATGTCCTGATTGGCCCGATACGTATCGGTAACGCCGCCCCACACTACATCGGCCTGCGGATTTGCCGCTTCCGCTTTAACTCTTGCAAATAACGAAGAGGTTCCGTCCTGTACAAGGCTTACTTTAATACCCGTTTGATCTTCAAATTCCTGAATCAGCGGATCGGCCCAATCAGTAGAGTTCGAATAGTACAAAGTCATTTCTTTTGCCGCATTCGTACCCGAAGCATTTTTGTTTTCCGATTTTTTACAGCCCGGTAAAAGGGCTGCACACAATGCCGCCAGTACTATCAATTTTGCCGCGTTTTTTTTCATAATTCATCCCCCTTTATATTTTACTGCGATATGCCGTTAAAAAAATTGTACCACGTATCGGCCAATACGCAATACGATAAAAACGTAAAAAAAGTATATAAAATCGTACTTCTTCTTATAATTGACAGCGTGCAGCGTTTATTTATATACTGTAATAATGTTAAGTGTAAGCAATATCAGTTTGAAATTCGGCGAAAAGCCGCTGTTTAAAGACGTCAATTTAAAATTCACGCCGGGCAATTGTTACGGCATAATCGGTGCAAACGGCGCCGGAAAATCGACATTCCTTAAAATTCTTTCGGGCGAACTCGAACACGATTCGGGCGACGTTGTCATCGGAACGGGCGAGCGCATGGCCGTGCTGAAGCAGGAGCACTTTGCCTTTGACAAATACTCGGTAAAAGATACGGTTATGATGGGCTTCCCGAAACTGTACGAATGTGCGAAAGCGCGCGAAGCGATATATGAAAAAGCCGATTTTACCGAAGAGGACGGTCTTCGGGCAAGCGAGCTCGAAGGCGAGTTTTCCGAAATGGGCGGATGGGAAGCGGAAAATCAAATCGAACAAATGCTTTCCGGTTTGGGAGTTGAAGAAGAATACCACAACCGCATGATGAACGAGCTCGATGAAAGCCAAAAAGTGCGCGTACTTCTTGCGCAGGCTTTGTTCGGCGAGCCGGATATTTTGCTTTTGGACGAACCGACCAACGGCTTGGATTTGGAATCGATAAACTGGCTCGAAGAATTTTTAATCGATTTTCCGAACACGGTTATCGTCGTCAGCCACGACCGCCACTTTTTGAACGCAGTGTGTACGTACATTTGCGACATCGACTACGGAAAAATCAGTCAATTTACGGGCAACTACGATTTTTGGTATCAAATGAGTCAAATCATGCAGCGGCAGGCAAAAGATCAGGCGAAAAAGCGCGAAGAAAAAATGAAAGATTTGCGCGAGTTTATCCTGCGCTTTGCATCGAACGCGGCAAAAAGCAAACAGGCTACAAGCCGCAAAAAAATCTACGACAAACTTGCGCTGGAAGAATTGCAGGTTACGAGCCGCAAATTTCCGTACGTCAATTTTAAGCCTTTGCGCGACATCGGCAACAATGTGTTGCGCGTCGAAAAGCTGAACTATACCCACGAAGGTCTTACGCTGCTTAAAGACTTCAGCCTTGTCGTCAACAAAACCGATAAAATCGCCTTTGTCGGTTTGGAGCACAAAGCAAAGTCGGCCTTGTTCGATATTATTACCGAAAATCTGAAAGCCGATTCGGGCGACGTATATTGGGGGCAAACCTGTACGTATTCGTATTTGTCGATAGACAATTCGGCATATTTCGATAACGATTTGAATATTACCGATTGGCTCCGTCAGTATTCGCCCGAACAGGACGACGCGTACGTGCGCGGTTTTTTGGGCCGCATGCTTTTTACCGGCGACGAATCGCTTAAGCCGGTGCGCGTATTGTCCGGAGGCGAAAAGGTGCGCTGTATGCTGTCCAAAATGATGCTTTCTGGCGCAAACGTGCTTATTTTGGACGAGCCGACCAATCACTTGGACTTGGAAGCGATTACGAGTTTGAACGAAGCGCTGACGGCTTTCGGCGGCGTTGTGCTGTTCAACAGCCACGACCACGAGTTTATCAGTTCGATTGCAAACCGTATAATCGAAATTACTCCCGGCGGCGTCATCGACCGCATGATGAACTTTGACGATTACCTTGCCGACGAGCAGATAAAGGAATTGCGCAGCGAATACTACAAAGACAGCGGCAAAAAGATAAAGTTCAATATATAATCGATGAGGCGCCATCGGCGATCTGCCAATAACCGTTTTTGTCGGCGCCGATACGTTTGAGCTTTCCTTCTTTTTTCAGCTCCGCAATTTTACGGCTTATTGTTATTCGTGATTTTCCCGTTTTTTCGGCAAGCTTTTCGTAAGAGATTGCCGGGTTTTCTTTTATATATTTCAAAATCAACTTTACAGTATCATTTTGAGTATCATTTACAGTATCATTTTGTTTGTTTTCTTCGATTGTTTCCCAAATAATCCCCAGCATAAAATCGATAAAAACGCCGGAATCGTTATCGGCTGTACTGTTTTCAAGCGCCCGATAATAAGCACTTTGATTCTTTAAAATCATATTTTCTATCGGAAGGTGAATAAACACAGAATTCCAGTCTGCAAGAAGTCTTGAATGCCACAAGCGCCCCATTCTGCCGTTACCGTCTTCAAAAGGGTGGATGAATTCGAATTCATAGTGAAATACGCAACTTTTAATTAAGGGGTGGACGTCGCTGACTTTCAGCCATTCGAATAAGTCGGCCATTAAGGCGGGAACTCTGCCGGCAGGAGGAGCTATATGCGTTATGCCGTCTTTACCCGCGACGCATACGCCGCCCCTTCTAAAACATCCGGGCTTATCAAGCAAACCTGCCATCATAATTGCGTGAGCGTGTAATAAGTCTTTTTCATCGTACGGATTAAATGCCATGCATTGTTCATATACTTTAATTGCGTTTTTAACTTCCTGAATCTCCTTTATCGGAGCGACAATATGTTTGCCTTCAATTATAGCCGTAACTTGTTCTTCCGTTAATAAATTACCTTCGATTGCGAGAGAACCGCGTATGGTTTTCATTCGGTTTATTTTACGCAGTTGTACGCCGTCGGCCTGTTCGAGCCTGATGATAAAT
The DNA here is from genome assembly GCA_905372025.1 of uncultured Treponema sp. Classification (GTDB taxonomy): domain Bacteria; phylum Spirochaetota; class Spirochaetia; order Treponematales; family Treponemataceae; genus Treponema_C. The sequence goes on from CAJPNP010000003.1 coordinate 35,847, forward strand.
CGCTCCGCCTCGGCGGATATTTGAGAAATAAGATTTATAGCTTTCGATGTAATTTTAAACGGCGGTTTGTAATTCATCGGCGCCGGCCTTACACAATTTTAAGCGCAAGCAATACGATAAAACCGAGCGCAATGCGGTACAGCCCGAACGCTTTAAAATCGTGCTTTTTAATATAGCTCATTAAAAACTTCACTGCGGCAAGCGAAACGGCAAAAGATACGGCGCAGCCTGTCAGCAAGAGGAACGCTTCGTTTGCGCTGAGGGAGCCGCCGTATTTTAAAAGTTTTAACAAACTTGAACCGAGCATAACGGGAACGGCCAAAAAAAACGTAAAGCTTGCGGCGGCCTTCCGCGATACTCCGATAAGCAGGGCGCCGATAATGGTCGCGCCCGAACGGGAAGTGCCGGGAATTATCGACAGCACTTGAAAAAGCCCTATGATAAAGGCGGTTTTGTAATCGATTGCCGAAAGCTGCCCGATTCGGGCGGAACGCTTTTCGTTTATCCGTTCCACGACGATGAACAAAATACCGTAAAAGATAAGAGCGCAGGAAATGACGGCGGGCGTTTGCAAATGCGCTTCGATAAAGTCGCCGAATAAAAAGACGGCAGCCGCGCCGGGTATGCAGGCGATAAGCGTTTTAAACCATAAAACGAAAATGTCTTTTTGTACGACGGTTTTTTCTTTGATGTTTTCTTTATCGAAGCGGAATGGAAACATGTCGTTCCAAAAGAGCACTATAACGGCACACACGGCGGCAAGCTGTATAACGATAAAAAACAGCGATTTGAATTCGGCGCTCGCTTTAAGCGGCAAAAAAGCGTCTACCAAAAGCATGTGTCCCGAACTGCTCACCGGCAGCCATTCGGTTACGCCTTCGACAAGGGCAATAACAAGAATTTTTACGATCTCAAAAAAAGACGGCATTTGCATAACGAATTCGATTTTACCACAAATCGGGCAAAAAAACAATTCGGCAAAAGGTGCGGTAAAACTTCGTTATCCCTTTAATCCTGAAGAAGTGATTCCCTGAATAAAATATTTTTGCCCCATCAAAAAAATAATCAAAACGGGAATAATTGAAATAAATGCCGCTGCCATTTGCGGCCCCCAGTACACATACTGTTCACGCACAAAGTCGGTCATGCCTAAGGGTAAGGTTTTTAGTTTCGGAGACGTTATGTAAATAAGCGGAGTAAAAAAATCATTCCAAAAAAATCTAAATGAAAATATCATTTGCGTCGCCAGAACCGGCTTTGACATAGGCAGCATTACCTTAAAAAATATATGAGCTTCTTTCGCTCCGTCTATTCGGGCAGCTTCGATGTACGTATCGGGAATTGTTAAAAAAAACTGACGCAATAAAAAAGTACCCAGTGCGGTAAATGCGCTTAACAATATTAGGGAAAGATGAGTGTCGTACAAATTAAATATGCGTATCGTTAAAAATTGAGGAATGACTATAGCTTGCGAGGGAATCATCATCGAAAGCAAATACGTCATAAAAACAAAGTCCCGCCCTTTCCATTTAAGCTTGGTAAATGCATAAGCTCCCGTTGAAGCGGTAATAAGTTGAAGTACAACGATAATGCTTGTCAGTTTTATCGAATTCCATATGTATAAAGGAAAGGATGAACGCAGTTGTAAAAAATTGCTTAAGATGGGGTTTGCCGGAAATAATTTGAACGGAAAATCAAAAATTTCGCTTTCGTTTTTTAAAGATGAAGAAATAACAACCGCCAAGGGGGCTAAAACCATAAAAACCCCTACAAGCAAAAAACAATATATTGCTACGGCGTATATACGTTTTGAAGTTTTATACGATATCATAAGATACCCACTTTTTTTGACCGTGCTGTTGAATGACTGTGATTGCAACGATAATAATCATCAAAATTACGGCTTCTGCAGACGCATAGCCGAAGCGGTAGTTTACAAATGCGTTTTTGTAGATGTCAAAAGCCAACACCGATGTTGAACCTGCAGGTCCGCCGCCGAATTGTCCGCCGGTCATAATAAAGATGTAGTCGAATACTTGAAAGCCGCGTATAACCGCAATCGTTACAGCATAAAACAAAACCGGAGATAAACCGGGCAAGGTTATTGAAAAAAATTGTTTGATCGAACCGGCGCCGTCTATACGCGCAGCTTCATACAAAAAAGGATTTATGCTTTGCAAGCCGCCGATAAACAATATCATATACCAGCCGAAATTTTGCCATACGGTTACGCCGATAATAACCGATAAAGCCGTTGACTCACCCGCAAGAAACTTTGACGGCATCATTCCGACGGACACAAGCAGTGAATTGGCAATACCGTTTGTCGGTTCAAAGATAAGCATAAACGCCAACCCTACGGCAACGGAAGACAAAATATTCGGAATATACAATATGCTTCGGAAAACGGTAAACCCTCTAAACGGGCGGTACAGCATAAGAGCGCAGGCAAGCCCTATAATAATTTGAAAAACGACGGTGTATATCATATACCGTGCCGTAACAGCAAGCCCTTTAAAAAAAGCTTCGCTTCTAAAAGCGGTAATAAAATTACGCAATCCGACAAACTTCCATGCAATACCGCCCGAATAATTGGTAAACGCTAAACCTATTGCCAATATAATGGGAATTACCGTAAAGATACAAAAAGCGATAAAGCCGGGAAGTAAAAACGGTGCAATCAGTTTTATTTTTTGTATATGTGTATGCTTCATGCTTTTGTATCCTTTTGCGGCTTTTGGGTTACAGAACAATCCGGCAGCACCGGAAGTATTTTAATTATTTGCGCTGCCGGATTTTACCTTTGTTAGTCCGTTGTTTTAATAATTTCTTCCAAACCCTTTTTGATTTTTGCGTTCAGTTCGCTATCGGGTATTTTTCCCAAAAGATATTCTTCTTGAATGGAGTCGAGCAACATTTCGGCGCGGCTTCCGTATTTACTGAAATTGGAAGGATATATAATGCGCGGTTCTAAAAAGTATTCCAGCGATTGAGCATCGGGTATGTTTTTTGCAAGAATCGATTTTACATTGTCATCAACAACAGCCGGCAAAACTCCGTAAGAAGCCGCTACTTTTCTTGCTTCAGGACCGCTCATCCATTGAATAAATCTAAAGGCAGCTTCTTTTTTCTTTGAATACGAAACCACATGGTTAAAGGTCGGTATACCCCACGTGTGATAGGTGCTTACATTGCAGGGAAGGCGGGTTATACCGTAATCTTCCCAATTAAAATTTTTAAGCAGTTTATCGTTTTTTCCGGTAATCATTTGACCGGGGAACCATTCGCCGATTAACAGCATACCTAAATTGCCGTCGTAAAATTGCTTTGAATAGTGCGTTTTGGTTACTTTCATATCGATAAGCGGCCACATCGCTTTTTTTGCTTCCAAATCTTTGCGCATTTTCAAATAATCCAAAACGGAATTATCCAATTGAATTTTTCCGTCACGGGTAATAATATCTTGTTCGTATTGTGCGCTGCGGTAAAATATGCAAGCAGCCCAAAAATAAATACTGGAGCCTATTGCCCCCGATTTTGCCAGTTTTTCGGAAACTTCGGCAAACTTTTCCCACGTCCATGTTCCCTCTTTTACGTAGGTATCGGGGGTGGGAACTCCGGCTCTTTCAAAAACCTTTTTATTGTAATAAGTAAAAGCAGACGTACCGCGCCACGGAACTGCAATTATTTTACCGTCTACAGTTACCGCTTGCGGATAGATTTCGACTGCTTCTTTTGACAATCCCGTTTTTTTAAAGTAAGCGTCAAGCGGTTCTATAAAACCGTTTGCCCAATGGGGAAACATATCGGCTTGGCGTTTTTGCATATAGGCGTCTATTTCCGCTTTGCCCGAAAGCAGCGTCATCATTTTTACTTCGTAGTCGGCACTCGGTACATATTCGGCTTCAACGAAAATTTCATTTTGTGAAGCGTTAAAAGCATCAACTAAAGGTTTGTGTACCGCATCGGTCCATGTGTAGTATTTAATTTTCACCGGTCCGTCGCCGGCAACGTTTTCTCCTTTACCGTTTGCAAATGTTAAAACGGCACACGCAACAAACATACATATAAAATATGTTTTTAGATTTTTACTCATACAGAATCCTCCTATTAGGTTGTGTAAGTTTATTTAAGCACGGGACTGGTAAAAAAGCAATTTTGAAAAACACCGATTATTTTAAAAACATCTAAAAACTGCTATTAAAAATGACCGATTATTTTGAAATATGCATATTTAAACGAAAATCCGTCGGGCTGATACATTCCATTTTCTTAAAATAAGTACAAAAGTATGAGTAATTGGAAAAACCGACTTCTTCGCAAATACGGTAAATGTTTTTTTCGGTTTCGATGAGCAGTTGCTTTGCAAGCTCAATGCGGTATACGCCTATATATTCATTTATAGAACGTTTTTCCACCGTTTTAAATATTTCCCGTATGTAATTTAAAGAAAATCCTAAAGAGTCCGCAATAAGGGCTGTGTTAAGGTTTTTGTTACGGATGTTGTCAAAAATATAATTTTTAATATGTCTTACGATTTTTGTTTTATGACTGTTTTGTTCCAATTCAAGGCTCTGGGTTATGCAAAGTCTTAACTGTTCCAGCTTTGTAATTAGGCCCGTAATCTGTTCGACGGCAAAAACTTCATTTCTCCAAGCATTTATACCCTGCGGCAGCAGTATGTCGAGCGTTTCGTTCCATATTTTTGCTGCAATAAGAACAATTTGTATTACACACGTGCGGAACACAAGAAAATTATTTGTTTGTGTTAAAAAAACGGAAAGTTTTTGTATTTCACACTGCATAGCGTCGGATTTTTTTTCGCGCAGCGCTCTTTCGAGGTTTGAAAAATCGAATTCATCGCGAGTGCTTTGATTTTTTTCTTGCAAGAATACAGGCAAAGATGTATCTACGGCTTCAATTATTCCTGAGGTTCTCATATATAAAGTTTGCAGTTTTGAAATTAAAATTGCGCTTTGAGAAGGAACATCGCTAAAGGGTATTTTTGCTTCAAAAAAGACGGCGGTAAACGTACCGCGGCATTCGCTTTCCAGTTTATGCTGTATATCGAACAATTTTGTTTTAAAAAAGCCGATATTTTCTTGCACAAGAACTATCCATTTGTTGCCGTCAAATTGAATAAAAAAAGCCGATGATTTTTGATTTTGTTTTATACATAAAACAGCTTTTTGTAAAAGTTCTTTTTCTTTTTCCTGCGGGTCAAAACGGCATACTGCTAAAAGTATATCTTCATTTTTAAAGAAAGAGGTAGACGGGTATTCGGCGCAGCCGAAACAATAGTCAAATAATTTTTTTTCTGCAGTAACTTTTTTTTCAATGTGCATGCTTAGAATAAGCGCTAGACATAATGCACCGATTAATATGGCTAAAGCTATTAATAAGCCTCTGGTACGCACGCCGTTAATAATTTTAAATATAACGCGTTGTGGAATAAGATATAAAAAACGCCAGCCTATTTCGTTTTGATCGACCCAAGCGGCAAAGTATTTTTCACCGTTTGAAGCCGAAACGGTAACGGCGCCCGTTGTTTCCGTTTGCTGCATAACGGCGTTTAGCATAGAATCTTCACCGGCATTTAAACCTATTTTATGCGGCAGTTTGTCTGATACGATAACACTTTCCGCATTTATAATGCATAAATCCGCATAGTCTATTTTTGATGCGGCGCTTAGTTCTTCGCGTATGCAAGATTCGCAAATATTTACAATAAAAGCATAATGTATGCCGGTGTCCGGATTTTTTCGTCCCAAAAAAAGGGTATAAAAGGTTGTTTGTTTTCCGCCGTTATTGAGTGTACGTAAATATATTTGCCCCGGCTGAACTTCTTTTTTGAGTAAAAAATCGTTTAACTGCGGATCGCTTGTGCAAATTGCCCCCTCGTAACCTGCAAAAGTGGACAGATAGCCGTATGCCGCATTGTATGCATAAAACGAATGAATGTACGGATTTAAAATAACCGCTTTGTCCATAAATTTGAGCGCATACAGAGCCGCTTCTTGATCGGGACAACGTGCAAATAAATAGTCTTGAACCGCTTCGTTTTCATATACGTTAAACGCTGCCGGAATAAAGGTGTACTGCAGCCGCGTATAATTTTCTTTTATGATGTGCAAATTGGAAATATATGTTTTTACTAAAAAATCTTCGAGTATGGTTTCAAAAACTCCGGTAAAACCGAGCGTCAAACAGCTTATTACCGTAATCAGTAAAACAATAACAGAAAAGAAAATACGGAAAAAAGCCGTTTGATAAAACCGGGCAAACATACAAACACTATACAAGGGATATATGCTAAAATCAAGCTGTTTTTTTAATGTGTACTCCTTAATAAGCCGTTAAAACGTACTGTCGACTGAATCCGTATGCGCCGAATACTTGCGCTTCGGTATAAATTCGCCTATACTGCTTGCAAATGGGGGACGGTATGTTTTTTACTCCGAAATCGAAAAAAAGAAAGGAAACGCACGGCGGCCTTCCGTGGTGGAAAACGCGGACAGTGTATCAGATTTATCCGCGCAGCTTTTGCGATTCGAACGGCGACGGCATAGGCGACCTTAAAGGCATTATTTCAAAACTCGATTATCTTGCCGACTTGGGCATAGGAATCATTTGGCTTTCGCCGGTATACTGTTCACCGAACGACGACAACGGGTACGACATCAGCGATTACCGCAATATCCACCCGGACTTCGGAACGCTTTCGGACATGAAGCGCTTAATTTCCGAAGCGAAAAAACGCGACATAAAAATCGTCATGGACTTGGTTATAAATCATACGTCCGATGAACACGAATGGTTTAAACAAAGCCGCAGCGGCATCGACAATCCGTACCGCGACTATTACATTTGGCAAAGCGGCAAAGACGGCAAAATGCCGAATAACTGGACAAGCTTTTTCAGCGGACCGGTGTGGGAAAAAGACGAAACGACCGGCCAATACTACCTGCACCTTTTTTCGAAAAAACAACCCGATTTAAACTGGAAAAATCCCAAAGTGATGCAGGAAATTCAAAGCATTTTAAAATATTGGCTTGACATGGGCATTGCAGGCTTCCGCTGCGACGTTATAAACGTCATTTACAAAACGAGTTTGAAAAACGGCAAAAAGCGGCTCATTCTCACCGGACGGGAACACTATCTTTCGCAGCAAGGCTGCCACAGTATTTTACGCGAACTGCGGCGCACCGTTTTTTCGAACTACGACTGCTTTACCGTCGGAGAAACCGTGCTTGTAACGCCTGCGATGGCGAACGATTTGTGCGGCGAAAGCCGCGGCGAATTGGACATGGTCTTTTCGTTTGCCCACATGGATGCCGACAGCATAAACAACAAGTGGCTTAAAATTCCGTTCAAACCCGAACGGCTTTTTTCCGTCCTGGCAAAATGGCAAAACGAAGTCGGCTGGAACGCAAACTATTTTGAAAACCACGACCAGCCGCGCACGGTAAGCCGCTACGGTTCTTTTACGGGAAGTCTTGAAGAATTGAATAAGCCGAGCGCAAAAGACGCACTCGAGCGCTTTGCCAAATTGACGGCCTGCATGCTTTTTACGCTGAAAGGAACGCCGTACGTATACGAAGGGCAGGAATTGGGCATGACGAACGGCGGCTTTACGCGCATCGAAGATTTCCGCGATCTTGAAACATTCAACATTTACCGCCTTATGCGCAAAATGCATTTTCCCGAAAAGACGGCATGGAAGCTGATTTTAAAAACATCGCGCGACAACGCGCGCACGCCCATGCAGTGGTCGGCGGAAAAAGAAGCGGGTTTTACAACGGGAAAACCGTGGATCGGCGTAAACGAAAACTATCGGTATATAAACGCGCAGGAACAAACGGCGCGGCCCGATTCCGTATTCGCTTTTTACAAAAAGCTCATCGCGCTCCGCGAACAAAGTCCCGCCCTTTTGAACGGCGCGTTCAAACGCATAAAAAGCCCCAAAAACGTGTTCGCGTATACGCGCACGCTTTCGGAGCAAAACTGCCTGGTGCTGCTGAACTTTAACGCAAAAGACGTGCGCTTAAACAAGGAGTTACAAACCTTTCTTGCCTCGCGCGCGGTAAAGATTCTGTGCGCCAACACGGAACACGATCCCGCATCGGGCATTTTGCAAGCGCACCAAGCGTGCATTATGGAATACCGGTAAAATAAAAAAAAGCTGTCCAAAACTCAAGTTTTCGGACAGCTTCATAAGCCGTTTTCAAATCTTGCAGCATCCGTAAAAAAAACCGCCCCAAGCCGGAGCTTTGTCCAACTTGGGGGCGGTCAGTCTAGTTTAGTTCCCGGCACGGATGCCGCCGGTTCCATGCAGAGATGAAAAATGTACAAGGATGTACATTTTTCATCAAGGCAGACAAGCCAGGCGGAAGCCAAGATAGCTGCCCCTGACATCAGGCATGAAGTAGTCCCGCCAGCCTACAGTGCAGCTCTTCGCGGAATAGGACCAGTTGCCGCCGCGCAAAATACGGCGAGAGCCTGACGCGGCACCTTGAGGATCGGTAACAATACCGCCTTGCTCATAAGCAGCATCGTTTGATGCAGGGTTATCATTATCCCAATCAAAACACCATTCGGCGACATTCCCGATCATATCATATAAACCGAGTGCATTCGCATCTTTACTTTTAACTGCAGCCGTCTTAGTTACCGCTGTTGGTTGGCTTACCCAACCACTTCCGTCCCACCATTTACCATACACGGCAACTCTTGTAAGTTCATCTCGTAAAGTTTCCCAAGTTTCTCCTTCAGGTAAGGTCAGACTATCAAAGCCTATGGGCTTTTTTGCTCCGCTTGCACTGTTTAATTTGGTAAGGTACACATCGCCGTATTGTGCCGCATTTTCAGTATTGCTTCCCTGCCAACGGGCTGCGTACTCCCACTCAGCTTCGGTAGGAAGTCTAAAGCCTTTTTTACCCATCTCAGCATACGCTGCATCACAATCAGCTGTTGCCGTTGCGTCTTTTAATACGGTAGGTTCGGTTTTGCTTTTGCGGTAGATGCATTCACTCTCGGCATTGTTCGTTTTATGAGTATACGCATTACACCACACAATACAGTCCCGCCAACTTATCATAGTTACAGGCTCTTTTTTTGCACCTGTAGGGGCTGCTCCTACGGTTCCATGACTGCCTTCTTTTCCCTTATTAGCAAAGGTGTAGCCATTACTTTCTGCCCATGTGAGTACCTCGTGCCATAACTCATACGTTACCTCCGTCTTGCCGAGCTTGTAGGGGCTTAATTTTACCTTTCGGCCGTCAATAAATACGCCTTTCCAACGTTCGCCATTTTCTGGTAAGGTACATCCTGGAGCAACGCCTGCGATGCCGTTTGCAGGAGGGGTTATTTTTATAAAGTCGCCGGCAGGCGGTGTGGCACTGCCCGAACCGCTTCCGCCTGCATTGTTCGGGCAGGCGGTAAAGACCAGTGCCAATAGTGCGGCTATGATGAGCGCCGCGGCTCCCCTGTTGCTCAAGGCAAAAGCCTTAGTCTTTGAATTACCTGTTTTCATATGAAAACCTCCTTAAAAAATGCTTTATTCAGGGAAGGGAAGACACTTTTTCGACTAAAAGTTTCTTCCCTTCCCTAAAACCCAACCCATCTTCCAAATAACGCTTAGAGCTTAGCCAGCCCTAAGAACCCGGCCTTATCTGCTAATGTTCCGACACGAGGTCGGGAACGCTGGACGTAACCGATGTTTCGGCAGGCGTAAGCCTGACGAAACTCGCGTTGAAAAGTGCACACGGAGGTGCACTTTTCATACCCGCACTGCCAAGGCCTCGCAGAATTGCTACGCCTTGCTTGCAATTCCTTTGGAATCCCGGCTGGTTCAAAGTTTTGGGGTATTCTGTATTTTTGGATTGAATTGTCCCAATCCAGTAGGACATGCTATAAAAACGCATGGGCTTATGTGCCCATGTTGTGCGGGGCTATGCACCCACGATTTACGGGCTTATGCACCCATATTGTACGGGGCTATGTACCCACGATTTACGGGCTTATGCACCCATATTGTACGGGGCTATGCACCCATACAGTTTGAAGTTACGCACCCGTACTTTACGGTACAACCGTAAGCGGTTTAGCAAAACGGCCTGCCTTTACGGCTTTAAGAGGCTTGCCGCCGCCTGAATGTTTGGAGCGTACTTCGATGTAGTAGGTGCCGGCCGCCAAATCGGCAGGGATGATTGCCATAAGTCGGGCGGGCTTGTTTTCGGCGATGACGGCGGCGCGGACGGCTTCTCCGGTTTCGGGCACAAAGAAGATGCCTTGTGCCGTATCTTTGGCATCGAACTTAAGCCTTGAACCTACCAGCTGTACGACCCCGCCCTTGGTCAAGGTTGTGTTTGCCGTACCTGTTACGATGTCGGTTACTTCGGTGATGTAGGGGTCGGTGCTTGCTCCCTCGGTCTTTTCGCACTTGATTTTGGGCAGCACATCGCGCAACAGGATGCCTGCGGTTATGTTCAAGTTGACCGTGTGCCGCTTTTTATCAAAGCTGTCGTTTGCTCCGTTGAACACGCCCGATATACTCAAAGATGTGTTCATAAGCGGAGTGTTGAGTGCGCTGCCGTCGGCAATGATTGAAGCGCACACTTCGCCGTAGATTTGCAGCACCGCCGCAACGTCGGCACGTGTAAGTGTGGAGCCTTTTTGCATCATCAAGTCGATAATCTCGTCAAGCGTGTACGAGCGCACATCCTGCACCTGCGCCATAAAGTCATCCGGCGCAGCCGTCAGTAAGTTTTCACGAAGAGCGTACTTTAACATAAACACCTTCTGTCTTTAGGGGAAGGAAGACACTTTTGCGACTAAAAGTTTCTTCCTTCCCCTAAAACCCCTTCCATCTTCCAAATGACGCTTAAGGGCTCCGAATTGCTACGCCTTGCTTGCAATTCCTTAAGAATCCTGCTCAAGAATGTACGTCCTTGTACATTCTTGAGCATCGAGTATTTTTGCTTGCGCAAAAAACTCACCGTACCTTTTCCCTGTACGGGCATCCTGCCCGTACTCTCTCCCCAAAACAAACCTTTTATCCATTCCGACACGAGGTCGGAAACGCTGTAAGTAATCGACGTTTTTGCAAACCTAACGGCTTTGCAAAAACTCGAGTTAAAAATCGTACATGGATGTACGATTTTTAAACCCTCCTTTTGCGGTAAAAATAAAAAAGCGCACGAAAGACACTGTACTCTTCGTGCGCTCGTTGTGTAAAAGGAATGTATGTTTTACTCTTAGATAAAGTTCGCCCGAATCGGTGAATCGGTGAATCGGTGAATCGGTGAATCGGTGAATCGGTGAATCGGTGAAATTTGCACCTTGTGCATAATTATGTCAAGCGGTTTATCGACCTTTTTCATAATCCTTTTTCAGTATATAGTGTATTTTACAAACGGTCAATATTTTCCGACTTGTGCTTTCTTTTAAATTAACTTATACTTTGCCGTGTCCGGGAGGGGCAGTCATGGAAACGCAGGTTTTTAGCGTAACGCAGATCACCGAAATTCTTAAAGAGCTTATCGAAACCTCGTTTTCGGCGCTGACCGTTGAAGGAGAGATTTCGAATTACCGCCCGTCGAGCACGGGGCACATCTATTTTACGCTCAAAGACGAAACATCGGCCATTCAGGCGGTGCTGTTTAAAGGGAAGGCGCGAACGCTGCCCTTTGTTCCCCGCGACGGCATGAAAGTGCGCGTAAGCGGTTCGCTTTCGGTATATGCGCTTCGCGGAAGCTATCAAATCGTTGTTGAGCGCATGGAAGAAGCCGGTGCGGGCGATATCCTTAAATTGATCGAAGAGCGCAAACAAAAACTTGCAGCCGAGGGTTTGTTCGACAGCGCAAAAAAGCGCCCCCTGCCCTTTTTTCCCCAATGCGTCGGCGTTGTAACAAGTCCGACCGGAGCCGCCCTGCGCGACATTTTGCAAATTACCAAGCGGCGCAATCCCAAAGTGTCGGTTACCGTGCTGCCCTGCGCCGTGCAGGGAGCCGATGCGGCCGAACAAATCGCTTCTCAAATAAAGCGCGCGAATATGTTTTCTCTGGCGGACGTTCTCATTGTCGGACGCGGAGGCGGTTCGCTCGAAGACCTTTTGCCCTTTTCCGAAGAAGCCGTCGTACGCGCCGTTGCCGCATCTTCAATTCCGACCGTATCGGCTGTCGGGCACGAAATCGACTGGGCTTTAAGCGATTTTGCCGCGGACGTTCGGGCGCCCACTCCTTCTGCGGCGGCCGAACTGACGGTTCCCATACTCGACGATATTATTTATAATATCGCGGCAACAAAAAGCGCCTTATGCGAAGCGGTGAAAAGCCGTGTACAAAACATGCGCCTTTTGGTAAAATCGTTTTCCGCGGAAAACCTCGAGCTTCGTTTCAGAACCGTCGAACAGCCGCTTTTGCAGCGTTTTGACGACGCAAAGGAAGCTTTGCTCGCATCCGTGCAAACCCGCGTCGATGAGGCAAAAAAACGCATCGATTTTGCGCGGCGCGATTTGGAAGCGGCAAATCCGCACAGTATTTTGGCGCGCGGCTACTCGGTCGTTACCGACGCCGCAACGGGACAAGTTATCCGCGACGCGAATCAAACAAAAGAAGGCCAAAACCTTGTTGTACGCCCTGCAAAGGGAAGCGTAAACGTCGTCGTTGCGGCAAAAGAAAAGGCGGCGCTCGCCTCGTTGTAAAAGCGCGCCTAATCGGGAGAAAATATGAAAAATTTCGAACAAAGACTTGAACGGCTTGAGCAGCTCGGAACGGAGATAAAAAAAACGGACATCAAACTTGAAGATGCGCTGAAACTTTTTGAAGAAGGCATCACGCTTGCAAAGGGCATGGAAAAAGAATTGGATAAAATCGAGGGAAAAATTCAGCAGCTCATAAACCGTCCGACGGAAATCGACGAAAAGCCGGAACTCGATTTGTTCAGTTCGCTGAACGACGAATAAAACACGGGAGCGCATACGATGAGTGAAAACGACATAGAATTCCGTCCCGTTAAAACGCTTGTGCCGGAGGTTGCGCGTAAAATAGCCGCCGGAGAGGTTATCGACCGCCCCTGCGCGGTTTTGCGCGAATTTTTGGACAACGCGGTGGATGCGGGCGCTTCGCGCATTACCGCCGAAATAGAATCGGGCGGCACAAGCCTTATCCGCGTTGCCGATAACGGCTGCGGCATGACAAAAGAAGACGTCGAGCTGTGCGCCCTTCCCCATGCGACCAGCAAAATCGTTTCCGACGGCGACCTTGAACACTTGACAACGCTCGGCTTCCGCGGCGAAGCGCTTGCGTCGATTGCGGCCGTCAGCCGTTTGGAAATTACGGCGTGCAGGGACGGCCAAGCGTGGCACCTCGAAACCGGGCCGGACAACAAGCAGTTTATAAGCCCCGCTTCCCTTCCCGCAGGAACCGTCGCCGTGTGCCGCGGTTTGTTTGAAAACTTTCCCGCACGGCACCGTTTTTTAAAACGGGCACAAGCCGAAACCGCTTTGTGCAAACAGGTATTCATCGACAAAAGTCTCCCCTTTCCGGATAGAGCATTCCGTCTCGTTTGCGATTCCAAAATCCGCTTTGACTTTCCCGCGGGGCAAACGCCCGTCCAACGTTTTTGCAGCGCGCTTGAAATGAACGAAAACCTTCCGCTGTTTTACGAAATACGCTCGCACGACGGTAAAAGCGCCGCCGAAAAGCCTGCCGAAAATAATGTACCGCAGGGAGCCGGTGCGGCCGCCGTTTCCCCCGCCCCGCCCGCGTGGTCGTTTTCGATTATTTTGGGCGAAAGCGGCATGTACCGCAGCGACCGCAAACTCATGTACGTATTCGTAAACGGAAGACGCGTTCAGGAATACGCCCTTTTGCAGGCAATCGATTACGGCGCGGAAGGATATTTTCCGAACGGAACTCATCCGATCGCCTGTTTATTTTTAAACATCGATTCGTCCCTTGTGGACTTCAACATTCACCCGGCAAAAAAAGAGGTGCGCTTTAAAGATATTGCTCCCATCCATCACGGCATAAGTTCCGCTGTGCGCAATTTTTACCGCGATCTAAGCATTCACGCGCTTTCGCGCGAAAACGTAAACGAAGCGGCCGTAGGACGGAACACTGCTTTGTACGGCGATTTTTTTAATGACGGCTTTTTCGGATCCGGGAAAGCCTGCGAACGGGAACACGCTTCCGATTATGCCGATTATGCGGGCTCCGCAAACGGTGCGCGTAGCCTTGCCGCAGCCGCCTTTTTTAACGTAGACCGTCGCACGCAAAACCGCAGCGGAGACCGTGAAAACGCGGCATACGACACGGCCGAAGTCGCAAACTCAGCCGAAAGCGCCGGTACAAGTGCAGCGAACAACCTGCGCTTTATCGGCTCGGCATTGGGCGTTTTTTTAATCGCCGAAAAAGACGACGATTTATACCTTGTCGATCAACATGCCGGGCATGAGCGTCTTCTTTTCGAACGGTTTTTGGAAACAGCCGGCGAAAAACAGGCACTTCTCGTTCCCCTCGTTATAGAAACGGCAAGCGAAGACGACGACCGCTACCTTGAGTCGCTTGTTCCTTCATTGCACAAAGCGGGCTTTACGATGAAAAATTGCGGATCGGGGCGCTGGGAAGTAGAATCGGTGCCGATAAAATGGCGCGGAACGGAACGCGATCTGCAAAAAGATTTACTGGACAAGCGCATCGCCCCGGACGAAATAATCCGCTCAATCGCGGCGACCAGTTCGTGCAGGGCGGCCGTGAAAGACGGACACGTTTTGGATCCGCTTACCGCGCAGCGGCTTTTATTCGACATATTCAATTTAAAAGACCCGCACTGCCCTCACGGCCGCCCGATTTGGACAAAGATTACAAAAGAAGAATTGTTCCGTGCCGTACGCCGCACGGAATAATCGGCTTTTGCGATAGCCTTAACGGATCGATGCGAGCAACGAAGAAACTTCCGCTTTGCGGAACGAAGCATCCTTTGCCTGCACGGTAACCAAATACTTTTCGGCCGACGCGTTATCCTGAAGCGCGATACACACCTTCGCCAGTTCTACGTAGGCTTCAAGGTTGTTTTGATTGCGCTGCAAAATCTCGGTGTACAGCGTTTTTGCAGCATCGTACTGCTTTGCCGAAGCATAAGCGCCGGCTAAATTCATTTTTGCCGTTTCGTTCCTCGGTTCAAGCTTCAGAGCGACTAAAAAATACGTTACCGCGTTATCATAATCTTTTTTTGCCAAATAAGCGCCGGCTAAGTTGTTGACGGCTTCAAAACTGCTTTTATCAAGACTTACGGCCTTTGTCAAATGCACCAAAGCGCCTTCTATATCGCCGCCGTCGAGATACAATTTGCCCAAGTTGATATTCGCCTTAACATGATTCGGATCGATTTTAAGCGACGCGGCATAAGACTTAACCGCTTCATCAAAATGCCCCAAAGCTTCGTGGATCAAACCGAGGTTGTACCGGTACACGGCATTTTGCGCGTCGGAAGATGCCGCCTTTTGAGCATAGACGAGCGCATCGTCATATTTTTTTTGTCCGAACAGGGCAGTCGACAAGTTATAATTTGTAACCGGATCCTTATCGGCATAGCTCAGCGCGCGGCGGAAGAATTTTTCAGCTTCGGCATAATTTTGCTGCGTTCCGTACAAAGAGCCCAATTCGCGCAAAGCGTGTATGTTCGACGAATCTATTCCCAGCACTTTGTTGTATGAAGCGATTGCCCCGCTGCTGTCGTTTTTTTGCACTTGAAAGCGCGCAAGCTGCAGCCATGCGGTATCGTACTGGGCATTGACTGAAATCGCTTTGCGCAAAGCGCCCATCGCATCGTCGATTCGGCCCAAACGGTTATAGGCCAAGGCGGCATTGAACCATGCCTGATAAAACGACGGATCGAATTTTGCCGAAGATTCGAAAGACGAACGCGCTTCGCTGTATTTTTTCATCGTATACTGAACTTTACCCAATTCATAAAAATACAAAGGATTCGAAGCGTCCTTTTGCACCGCGAGCGTAAATTCTTTCAGCGCCTCTTGATACTTTTTTGCATCGGCGGCGGCCTTTCCCAATACGTAGTGCGACAGCGCGTTGTCGGGAGTCAGCGCCAAACTTTTTTTCGCATAATTGACGGCTTCGTTTTTCAAAAGCGTTTGTTTGTCTTTGTCCGGTTCGTTTTGCGCCGCAGAAGATAAAAGCCCCGCAATTTCGGCAAGTTTTCCGCCGGAAAATTCCTTTTGATCTTGCGGAAGAAGGGAATCGGCGGTTTTAAAATGCTTTAAGCCGTCGTCGTAACGGCCGGAAAGCACACTTGCTTTTCCCGACGCGACTTCATCGTTTATGCGCGCAATGAGTTTTTGCAGTTCGGCGTTTTTCTTTGCCAATTCCCGCTCATAGGCTTTGCGTTTTGCTTCTTCCTGAGCGGCCTGTTCCTGAGCGCGTTTTTGCGCTGCAAGCCTTTCTTCTTCGGCGCGCTTTTGTTCTTCCTGTTTTTTCATCGCTTCGGCCAAGGCTGCCGCGCTCTTTGCGTTTTCACGCGCCGCCCGTGCGTTTTCTGCGGCCAAGCGGTCGACGGCTTTTTCGATTTGGCTCGTATCGACTTGCACGTTATTGTAGGAAAAAGCGTCTTTCGGTTTTTGCCCCGCCTTGAGCGCGAGGATTTCGTCGCTTAAAGCAAGCGCTTCGGCATCGTCGGCATTTTGAATGAGCAGCTGATCGAGCAGATTCATCGCGCGGTCGTATTCGCCGCGTTCGATATAGCGCTTTGCAAGCGTAAGCGTATTTTCCCGCTCCGCGGAACTTAAAACATTCAGTCCGTCTTTTTGCCGGCAACTGCGTACCGCGGAAGCAACGATGAACGTAACTAAAAAAAGCGCAATGACGGCCGCCGTAATTAAAATAACGGTAAGAATGCGCTTTTTATCTTTTTTAGGCGGTTCTTTATCGCCCCCTGTCTTGCCGCCTGAACCGTCGTAACCGCTCGGCGGCGTGAAAAACGAGCCTCCGCCTAAAGAAGCGGTGCTTGATGCCCGCACGGACGATGAAGACTTTTTTGCGCTCACGGAGCTTTCGCCCGAATCCGTTTTAACTGCGGTTCTTTTTCGCGTCGGTTTTTCCTCAAGCGTACCCCAAGAAGAGCCGGCCGGCTCTTTTTCCCATTTACGGTTCCAATCTTCCTTATTGTAATTCAGCTTCTTCGTACTCATAATCCAATACTCCTTCGGTGCCGGCCGAAACATTCGTCGACGAGCCGGCTTGCAATGCTGCGGAAACTTCTTCAAGAAGTTTTTTTCTGCGTTCCGCTTCGGCGGCGGCCTTTTCCGCTTCCAAGCGGGCTTTTTCGGCGGCTATGCGTTCGCGTTCGGCCTGCAAGCGTTCTTCTTCTTTTTTTATGCGTTCGGCTTCTTCGGCCTTACGCAAAGCTTCGCGTTCCTGAAAAGCCAATTCATCGTTCAGCACGCCGATCATGCGCCGAATCTCGGACGCTTGAACCGAATCGGGAGAGAGCACAAGGTAGTTGCCGTAATCGTCTATCGCTTCGCGGAATTTTCCCAAATACACAAGCGTATTCGCCCGGTTCAAATAGGACGGTGCCCAAGAAGAATCGGCTGCGAGCGACAGCGAAAAATACTCTTGGGCTTTGGCGTAATCGGCAAGCAAAAACGAAGCGTTGCCCGCATTATAATATAAACTTTTTTTATCGGTAGCTGCTGCTTCAATGCCCTGCAAAAAAACATCCAAGGCTTTACGTATGTTTCCGGTTTGCATGTAAGCGGTTCCCAAATAGTTGTAGACGGAAGGGGCGGCTTTTTTTTCCAGCAGCGCTTTTTGCAAAAGCGGAATGGCCTTTTCGGGCTGATTGGTGCGGAACATTTTTTCGCCTTCGGCATAGGCCGAATCCTGTGCATACGCGCGCGGAGCGAAGAAATTCAGCAAAA
Source organism: uncultured Treponema sp. (assembly GCA_905372025.1). GTDB lineage: Bacteria > Spirochaetota > Spirochaetia > Treponematales > Treponemataceae > Treponema_C. The sequence goes on from CAJPNP010000003.1 coordinate 53,785, forward strand.
GCAGTATACAAAAACCGCATAAAATTGGTATATTATGGGTATGGTATTTTGTGTCCATAACGGTTATACTCCAAGTTCGTTTTATATTACCATAACGGAAGCACTCTTTCAATAACAATATCGGAGGCTTAATGGCTGTATTTCAGATAATTATTATTTGCATTCTCGGCGTCGGTGCGTCTTTTTTAGCTTTTTTTGTCATTAGGTCTTTGCTCGTTCCCAAACGGATAAGCAGTATTCAGCGGCTGCTCAAGCAGGGAAAAAATACTGCGGCAATAAAGGTGGCAAAGGCTATAATCGCAAGCGATAGCCGCGATTACAAAGCGCATTATTATTTGGGCAAAGCCTATCTTGCCGACAACAAACCCGAACTTGCCCTCATGGAATTCAGAACGGTAAATCAAAATGCAGTATTCGATACGATGGACATACCTGAAAAAGAATTCCGCAAATTGAGTTCCGAACTCTACGCGCGCTTTAATCAGGACGACGAAGCGCTGCAAGAATATTTATTGCTTACCAAACTCGAACCGAACAATGCCGAAAACTATTACAATGCGGGCGTTTTGTTCGAAAAGAAAAATAAAACCGATCAGGCGCTCGGCTATTACAATTTGGCAATTAAAGCGAACAGGCGCTTCGGCAAAGCCCATGCGGCACTCGGTATGATTTTATACCGCGCAAAACAATACGGCGAAGCAAAAAAAGAAATAGACACCGCCCTTTCTTTAAATCCCGATATGTTTTCGTTTTACTACTATTTGGGAAAAATTTTAAAGGATTCCAAGGATTATGCAGGTGCGGTCGCCGCATTCGAAAAAGCGCTGCGCGATCCGGAATTCCGTCAGCGCTCTCTTATAGAGCGCGGCTCCTGCTATATGGCGGCGAACAATATCGAAAAAGCCGTCGAAGAATTCGACCGGGCCGTAAAGACGTCAAAAGACGATGCCGCAAAAGAGACCCTCTACGCCCGCTATTTTTTGGCAGGATGCTACGAAATTCAGCGTAAAATAGACTTAGCCATCGAACAATGGCAAAAGATAGCCGAAAAAAACAAAAACTTCCGCGACGTAAACGCCAAGCTGGTTGAGTACCGCGACCTTCAAAACAACGACAACATGAAAGAATTTTTAACGGCTTCCGCTCAAGTTTTCGGTGAGTTGTGCAAATCGATTGCGCTTAAAGGATTGAACTGTTCGCCCAAAAGCGTAAGCATGACCAAATCCGGCTGCAAAATAGTCGCCGTCGATACGCAAAACGAAAACTGGCGCAACGTAAGGCAGCAACTGATCGTGCTCATTTTTTACCGCGACACAAACCCGGTGGAAGACAGCGAACTGCGCTCGCTCGTGGAAGAAATCAAAAAACAAAGTTATACCAAGGGCATCGTATGTTCCACTTCGGGCTTTACCCGTTCGGCAATGACTTTCGCGGAAACGCGCCCGGTCGAACTGGTCGGTAAAGACAAATTACAGCAGCTTTTAAGCCAAGCGGACATATAACGGAAATCCATGAAAATACTGTGCGTTTCCGACCAAATCGATCCGCTTGTATACTCCTCTGCAGCAAAAGACTATTTTAAAGATATAGACTTAGTGCTGTGCGCCGGCGATTTGCCGATGGAATATGTGGACTACATCGTATCGGTGCTGAATAAGCCGACGTATTTTGTGTTCGGCAACCACAATTTGGAAGAATTCCACTACTATCACGGAAAACGCGACACGTCTTTTATTGCAGCTGCCGCCGGCGATTTAACCCATGCGCACGGCGCCGTTTACGCGGGTTTTAAAGTGTTACGCGAAAACAAACTGCTTATAGCCGGAACGTCCGGTTCGATCCGCTACAATAACGGCGAATGCCAATACACCGACCGGGAAATGTTTTTTTCGCTCATAAAGATGATTCCCCGTCTTTTATACAACAAGCTGCGCTACGGCCGCTATGTGGATATTTTTTTAACGCACTCCCCGCCTTTGGGAATCCACGATAAAGAAGACCGCTGTCATCGGGGCTTTGCGTGCTTTTTATGGTTTTTGCGCAAATTCAAACCGACTTATATGGTTCACGGACACATTCACTTATACGATCTGCAAGAAAAACGCGTTACGCAGTGGAATTCGACCACCGTCATCAACGCGTATAGTCACTATGTAATTGAATTCGGAGGGGAATGATGAATTTTTCTGAAAATTCGATTCAAACCGAAAGTGATTTCAATAAAGCACGGAACAAAGCGCTGTTCAACGATTTGCAGCATCTTTTAGACCTGAAAGAAAGCGAACTTTTATCTTTCGGCGACGTAAAAAAATGGCTGAAACCCAAAAACGAAATATACTTGGGCATGCAAGTGGTACCCGTAAACCTTATAGCCGGAAGCGAAGGCCGGTATAAAGACTTCGACAATCATTTTTTTCCGCGCAGCGCGCACTTAAAAAACCGCTGGCGGCGCATAGACGAAGCGCACTTGCAGGACGTTATTTTGCCGCCGATCCAACTGTATGAAATAGGCGGTTTGTACTTTGTAAGGGACGGCAATCACCGCGTGTCGGTCGCCCGCGCAAAGGGCATAGAAAATATCGATGCCGAAGTAATCAGTTTGCAAAGCGAAATAAAATTAAAGCCGGGCATGACGCGCAAACAAATACTGCACCGTGTACTCGATTATGAAAAACGCGTATTTTATGCCGAAACCGCATTCGGCGACATAACCGATAATTGGAAGCTCGATCTTTCCGTCGTTGGTGAATACGACGTTATTTATAATCACATCATAACGCATAAAGAATTCATGCAAAAAAAACGGAATAAAGAGGTCCGTATGGCCGATGCCGTTATGTCGTGGTACAACACGGTATATTTGCCGGTGGTCGGCATGCTGAAAAAACGGCATATTATGCGTAAATTCCGCAAATATACGACGGCGGATATGTATGTGTGGCTTATAAAATACTGGGACGAATTAAAGAAAAAATTCGGCGAAAATGTAAGCCTCGATACGGCGGCGGAAGAATTGAGCAGCACCTACGGCGGTTTTTCGTTAAAGCGCTTATTAAACAGAATAAAATATAGGCTTGACCTTAAAAAATAACAATGGTACTATTACAGGGAGATATTTATGGTAATCGATGACTCGTTGGCTTTTATACCGCTTCTTTTAACGCTTGCCGTAAATGCGGCGCTTTTGGTGCTATTTGCCGTTTTAAAAGTAAAGCAAATACGCATAAGCATTTTCCAGTTTTTAGCCGCCTTCGTTATGCTTTTGGGATGCTTTTTCGCCGCAAGAACTTCAAGTTTGTTTTTAGCGGCGATCGCCGCGCTGACGCAAGGCCTTTTGCTTATTTTATACTCCCTCGTCTTTTTTTATAAACACACGCCCGAGCAGGATCAAAGAGCGGAATTGCCGAACCGCTCGGCAAGAAGATTCATCTCTTCAAGAAGCAGAGCAAAAGAAGAAGAGGTGCCGCTCGACAACAGAATCATACAAGCCGGCAAAGACATTACGGAAGTTTCGACCGATACGATTTCCGAACATTCGGAAGTACCCTATCTTTTGGATCGAATAAACGACATTGTCGTACAAAACACAAAAGCGGACGGCGGTGCAATTTTGCTTGTGGACGAATTCGAAGATTTGGTTTCCGTCAAATCGCTCATCGGAGATTTTCCGCCGCCGTATAAACTGCCCGAAGACATTGCGCCGAAAGAGCTTTCCGTAAAAACACACTTTAAAAATGCCGACTTTCCCTTTGAAGACAATATTTTCGGAACGGTCGTAAAAACGGGCAACAATGAATTGATTCTTTCGCCGCAAACCGATTCGCGCTTGGTCCAAAATACGCAGGAAGATTTTTTGCAAGCTTCCTCGTATATTTTCGTCCCCATAAAGGTGCGCGATACCGTTATCGGTATTATCGCCCTCGCCCGCAAAAAAACAAGCGAAAAATTCGGACAGGAAGAACTTTTAACCGCGCAGATTCTTTCTGACTTTGCCGGAATCGCTGTAAAAAACGTATACGCATTTCAGGAAAAAAGCGAATACGCCGAACTTACCCGCGAAGCGTTTATCGCCGGCAATTTACAGCAAACGCTCTATTTAAAGAAAATCCCGCCCCTGCCGGCTGTTTCGGTCGGGAGTTTTTTAAACACGGTCGAAGGCGTGTGCAGCGACTACTTTGATATAATTCCTTCCCGCAGCGACCGCATATCGTTTATACTTGCCGACGTAACCGGAAAATCGATGGTTTCGCTGACGATTATGATTATGATCAGGGCCATCATGCGCGTAATTGTCAACACACCGCAAAGCGCATCGACGATTTTGAGCTGGACCAACAGAGGTATTTCACTCGAAAGCGCCATAGACCACTATGCCAGCCTTGCGCTCGTAAACTACGATGCCGCACGAAAAGAAATACAGTTTTCGACCGCGGGAGTGAGCCCCGTGCTGTATTTTTCGGCAAAAGAAAAAATATGGAAAAAAGTGTCGTCGGAATCGGAACCGCTCGGCGTTGAAAAGACAACCAAATACGCCGATCATACGCTGCAGCTGCAAAGCGGCGATATAATCGCGCTGTATACCGACGGCCTTGTCGAATCGGTAGACGACAACGGAATTCAATATTCGGAAAACAGACTTAAAGAGGTTATCGGAGCGAACGCTTCGCGCGACGGCAAACAAATCGCCGATGCGGTGAATTCCGATTTAACCGGCTTTATGGGAAATGCGGCTTTTCACGATGATCAAAGTCTTGTTGTTTTAAAGATACAGTAACCAGAGGAGTAGACATGGAACTTAAAATAAGAAAAAGTGCTGAAATTTACATTGTCGATGTAAACGGTGAAATGGATTTGTACAATTCATACAAATTAAAAGAATTGATAATGAAAATGCTTGAAAAAAAAGTTCGGACTTTCATTATCAACCTTGAACAGGTCGATTATATCGATTCGTCCGGAATCGGTGCATTGATTTATATTTGTTCAACGATTAAAAAAATGAATTTGAAGCTTTCAATCACCAATGTTCACGGTTCCGTAAAAAAAGTTATCGAATTGACAAAACTGATGGGATATTTCCCCATCGCAAGCACCGTAGAAGAGGCGCTCGGTCTTTTAAGCGATAAATAACTGAGGAGAGAATATATGCCGAAAACAATCAAAGAGGTAAAAGAATTACGCTGCGACGACAACGACATTTTGTTTGACCGCACCGATATGCTGTACAAGGAATTTCCTTCCGACTTCAGACAAATACGTTATTTTACGCTTTTGATCGTGCAGTCCGCACCGATGGAAATAAAAGAAATCAACCTGCTCGAACAGCAAATAAGCGAAGTGATTAAAAACGCCGTAAAGCACGGAAACAAATGCGATATTAAAAAGAAAGTGAAAGTGTGGTATTCGTTCAGCCCCACCCACGCCCACTTGATTGTGGAAGATGAGGGAAAAGGCTTTAAAGATTTGGAAAAATGGAACGAGTTTAACCGCAAGCGCCTTGAATATCTTCATACGCAGGATTTCGAAAAACTCGCCGATTACGTTTCGTTCAGAACCAAAGACAGCGATGATCAGGACGGCGGAAACGCTCTTTTTGCCGCTTTGGAATATTGGAACGGCGGCTTTGTGTACACAAGCAAACGCAACTGCGTCGCTATGCTTAAAAAGTTCCCCAAAAAGCGGCACGGAGTAAGCTTAGACGAATAGGCGTCAGCGGATATCGAAATAAAACCGCCGCAAATACGTGGAGCGTCTTTTGGCTTCGTCCCAAAAGACGCTTTCCGAAAAAAAGTTAACGATTTTTTCGTATGCCTCAAGCGCCGCTTTTATGTTGCGTTTGTCCGAATCGGATTCGTACACTCGCGCGCGCAAAATGAGCGCTTTATCGGAATCTTCGCCCGCCGAAGCTTCATATTCCGTAAGCGACGTCAGACTGTCTTGATAGCGCTTTTCTTCAAAAGCCTTTTGCGCAGCCATATAGATTTGCTCGGCCTCAGCCGAATCTTTTTCGGATATACCGTTTGAACTTTGCACGTTCTGCGCGCTTTGCGCCTGCCCCGCAGCCGATACCTTCGCGACCGCCGTCTGCAAAGCTGAGTGAAGGTTTCCCGCAATTTTGCCCGCATCCGAAGAATACCCGTTGCCGGCGCCGGAATCCGCAGCATCTTCCGCGGAAGCGCTTTTGCCGAAAGCAATTTCAGCCGCACGAACGTGTTCGTTTGTTCCTACGGCCTTTTCATCAAGCACTTCGACGGCGACGTAATCGTCTATGTATGTATTTTCGAGCGCATCCTGCCGGTAAAAATGTAAAACCGTTTTGCCCGGATTTTTCGCTCGAACCGAAAACAGGGTATCGTCACCCGAAAACGTACGGTTTACAAAGCGCACGACGGGCGGGGACGTCGCTTCGGTTTCACCTAAAAATATCCATTTTCTTCCCGAATACGGAATATCGATAAACTGATTCATCTTCGCATTTACGCTGCGGCGGGGAACTATTGCAGGCGCAGCGGCCTCGGAACTTGAACCGGAACCGTCTTCCGACGCAAGTTCGACTTCCGGCTCCGATGACAAACCGAAGCCGCTTTCCGCGGAAAGATCCGCACTTTCAGCCCTTTTTGTACCCGTATTTTTCGCCGCCGGTTGTGAGCCCGCAACAGTATTCGACGCCTGCGTGCTCGCGCTGCCCGTTCTTACACCCGCATTTTGCGCGGCGGTCGGCCGTTCCGGCGTGTCTGTTTGCCGCGCCGGTGTTTGCGCAGCGGCGGATTGTGTGCGCGCGGTACTTGCACTTGTCTGCGCCGGCGTTACCCGCGCGGCGGTACCGCCGGAGCGCACTGCGGGCGTACTGTTCTGACGAGCCGCCGTTTGTTCAGCGGCGGGCTGTATGCGTTCGATGCCCGAATTTGTCGCTTGTGGCCGAGAACCTGCAGTATTCGTCGGCGTTTGTGCCGAACTTTGTGCGGCAGCCGGCTTACTTACAGCACCCGCACTTGTCTGTGCCGGCGCGGCGTCCGTTCGGCTTATTATTGTAGGCGGTGCTTTTGTGTTTGCGGTTCCGGCACTTGTCGCACCCTTTTCCCTTGCCGGCGTTTGTGCAGGTACAGGCGTACTCGCTTGTGCGGGTGTATTTACCCGCGCGGCGGTACCGGCCGAGCGTGCTGCCGACGTACTGTTCTGACGAGCCGCCGTTTGTTCAGCAGCGGGCTGTATACGTTCGACGCCCGAATTTGTCGCTTGTGGCCGAGAACCTGTAGTATTCGTCGGCGTTTGTGCCAAACTTTGTGCGGCAGCCGGCTTACTTACAGCACCCGCACTTGTCTGTGCCGGCGCGGCGTCCGTTCGGCTTATTATTGTAGGCGGTGCTTTTGTGTTTGCGGTTCCGGCACTTGTCGCACCCTTTTCCCTTGCCGGCGTTTGTGCAGGTACAGGCGTACTCGCTTGTGCGGGTGTATTTGAAGCCCGTACGATTTTGACGGCGGGTTCAATTTTTTTCGCAGATTTCGCGCTCTTTTTTCCCTTGTTTTCGGATTCGGGTCCTTCAGCAGGCCCCACTTTTGGCACAGGCGCAGATTCGGACACGCTCAACCGATCGGAGCCGCTTTCGGCGTTCAGGTTTTCAACTTGCGGTTCCGCACGAACAATCCGTTCAAGCATCTGCGGTTCGCCGGCTTTATCCGCGGTTTCCGCCCCGGCAGGCGGTACAGACCGGGCGCTCTCGGGCGATATTTCGGAAAGGCTTTCCGGCACCGGGACTTCTTTTTCGGCGGCACTTTCTGCAGCCGCATTTTCACCTTCGCGCCCCACGGAAAGCGGCGTATCGGAAGGGTCGGAAGGGGGAGTTTTACAGGACGGAAGCAAAAATAAGACAACGAAAAACGCAAGTGCAAGCTTTTTTACGTTTTGTGTAATTTTTATAAATTTCACTATTTTCACGGTGCGCTCTCCAAAATTCGTTTTACCAAAATATCGTTTGAGTTTTCAAGCTGTTCAAGCTGTTTTCCTTCGGGAGGAGTAAACCACGCTTCGCCCTGCTCTTTTGTCCACGAAGAAGCGACTTCGTTTGTATATACGTATGAGTCGATCGTTCCCGGCTCAGAAGGCAAAACGGGCTCTTCATCTATTGAATATTGAATAGGCGGCGCGGAAAACGGCTTTTTTGCGGTAAACCGGCTCAGCAAAACAATCGTACACACAAGGATAAAAACCGATAAGCCTATAAGATACAAAGTTTTTGCATTTTTTATGCTTTCCACGGCAAACTTCCTCGCTTTTTGCTTATTATTGCTCACTCGGCTGATCCGGCGCAGTGCCGGTACTTTCGGTTTGAGCGGCTTCGGGCTCGCTTTGCACCGCAGTATCCTGCGGGGACGTATCCTGTGCACCCGCTTTTTTGCGACGCTTCGGAGGATGAGGCGGAATGTACACGCCCTGTTCGGGTTCCACGTCTTCTTCTTCAAAGGGTTCCGGTTCGGGAAGAATAATGTTGCCCTCGCCGTCATTTTCGAGCTTTATCGTAATAAGCTTACTAACGCCGGATTCTTCCATCGTAACGCCCAAAAGAGTCCCCGCCCCGGCAACCGTGCGCTTGTTGTGCGTGATAACGATATATTGACTGACGTTGCCGAATTCGCGCAGCGTTTGTACAAAACGCAAAACGTTCGCTTCGTCGAGTGCAGCATCGATTTCGTCGAGGAGACAAAAGGGCGACGGGCGCACCATGTAGGTTGCAAACAAAAGCGAAACGGCCGTCATAGTTTTTTCACCGCCTGAAAGCAGAGCGATATTTTCCAGCTTTTTCCCGGGCGGCTGGGCGAAAATGTCGATTCCCGACGATAAAACATTTTGCGGATCGACAAGACGGAGTTCTGCCCTGCCCCCGCCGAAAAGACGGCGGAACATATTGTGAAAATTCTTTTTGATTTTATTGTAGGTTGCCAAAAAAAGCTCGGTGGATTCCGCCCTGATTTCTTCGGTAATACGCTTTAAATCGTCCTTTGCCTTTTGCAAATCGGCAAGCTGGGCGCTTAAAAAATCGAAGCGTTCTTTCGTTTCGGCGAATTCTTCGGGCGCCATAAAGTTGACGCTGCCCAAATCGCGCAAAGCTTGACGTGCGCCTGCGAGCTTTTCGCGGATCTCGGCGGGCGGCATCGTAACCGAAAGCATTCGCTCTTCGAATTCCATCAAATCGCGCGAATGCGTATCGCGGAAGTTATCCTGAATATTGCGGATTTCGGTTTCCGCCGTCGCCAAATCGAGGTGGGATTTTTCGAGCTGCTGCTGAAATTTCGCAATGTCGGAAGTGAGCTGCTTGAGCGTTTCTCTTTTTCCGGCAACATCGCTGTTTTTCGATACAATCGTTTTTTCAAGCTCTTCGAGACGCTTGGTCAGTTCAACCCCGTCGCGCCGGATTCCGGCTATTTCTTCCTGCATATCGGAAATGCGCGCATCGGTGTCTTCAAAGCGCTTGGTTTCGTTAAACAAATCGTTTTCCAATTCGCGCAGCGCCGCTTCCTGCCCCGCAAGTTCACGGCGCAAAAGGCGCAACTGGTCTTCGCCCGACTGAATTTGAGTTTTCATCTGCGCTTGATTTATACGCAGGTTTTCAAGCGTTACGCGGTACTCTTCCATTTTAAGGGCAAGGTCTGAATTCTGTGATTTTAACGAAGCGATTTTTTCGCGCTTGGAATCGGTTTCGGCCGTATTTTGCTGAATATGCGCGTCGATTGCGCGCTTTTGCGTAATAATTCCTTCAGGCGATAAAAACTCTTCGATGAAATTCGGTGTAACGGATATATACGCTTTTACCGCCTGCTCCAAAGACGACAAAAGTTTTTCGATTTCGCCGAACGCGCCGACAGCCGATTGCACAAAACGTCCCGTATCGTTTTTTGCGCCGGAAGAAGCAAAATCGGAAAACAATTTGCGCCGGCCGTTTGCAAGCACTTTCAGCTGCGACACGATAGTATCGATTTTATCGCGCGCGTTTTTTGCGCTTTGCACCGAATAGCCGGCTTCTTTTAATTTTGCGTCGAGTTGGGTGACAATATTTTCGGTAATCGCTTCAAGCTGTCTTTGCAGCGCAAGCCGTTTTTCGCCCAAGCCTTCGATTTCTTTTTCCAAATCGGCGGCTCGCCGGTCGTTTTCGGTAATGCGGCTGCCGGCAAGCGAAATATTTTCTTCAAACGATACGATATTTTTTGCAATCTCTTCGAGCCGCTTATTTAAAGTATGAACAATTCCTTCCTGCTCGTCGGTATCTTCGGTAAGAATTTCGATTTTTTCGTCGAGTGCCTTCTTTTTTATTTCGAGCTGGTCGATTTTTTCTTTTGTTTCGCGCTTGCTTTGTTCGAGCAAACGGTTTTGTTCGTTTTTGGCGCGCTCTTCAATTGCAAGACCGTATATTTTTTGCTGCATTTCGACAAGCCGACCTTCCATCGTATTGACTTCGTCCATATGTTCGGAAAGCTCGGCGTTTACCGCATCCATTTGCGCCTGCACGCGGCTACGGTTTTCCGTCGCTTTTTGAATATCGCTTTCGCAATTGTGTCTGTTTTGAATAAACCCTTTGAGGCGCAAAAGCTGAATGTCCAATTCGAAGTTGAAAATATCGTCTTTAAGCTTGCGCCAGCTGATTGTTTTGTCGGATTGAATTTTAAGCGAATCGTACGAACGCTTTACTTCGTTCAAAATGGATTCCACTTGGCGCATATTTTCTTCGGTGCGTTCAAGTTTGCGTTCGGCTTCGGCGCGTTTGACTTTAAAACGGGTAATACCCGCAGCTTCTTCGAAAAGGTAGCGCCGGTCCTCGGGTTTGCTCGACAAAATCTGATCGATCTTTCCCTGCTCCATAACCGAATAGGCGGCCTTTCCGACCCCGGTGTCCCAAAACAGTTCGCGCACTTCGCGCAGTTTGCACTGCTGATTGTTTATCCAATATTCGCCTTCGCCGGAACGGTACAGGCGGCGCTTAATCGTAATTTCGCTCGTATCGATGGGCAATAGCCCTGTGTCGTTTGAAATGGTGAGGGTAACTTCGGCTACGTTTAAAGCTTTTCTGCTTTCGGTTCCGTTAAAGATAACGTCTTCCATTTTTTCGGCGCGCATGGTTTTTGCCGCCTGTTCGCCGAGCACCCATTTTACCGCATCGACGACATTGCTTTTACCGCATCCGTTCGGCCCCAACAGGGCGGTTATTCCTTCCGAAAATTCTATGCGCGTACGATCCGCAAACGATTTAAAACCGAATAATTCAAGTCTTTTAAGAAACACAAAAACCCCTCTCGTCTTATTTTACCCTGAATGAACGATGTAGTCAATTCGGAATCATTGACCTTTCGGTGCAAGGAGGCTATACTTTTTACATGAAAGAAATATACCGTGCGTCGGGCACGGTCAACAAGGGTTTTATCGGGCAGATAGCCTACACCGTCTGCCTCGATTCCGTATATACGGAAATGGATGTGCATTTGCACTTTGAAAAAAACAGAGTGCAAGAGCAAACTCCGGAATTAAAAGAAGAAATCAAAACGCAGATAAAACAAAAATACGGCACGGACATTACCGAAGAAAAGCTGGATGAAGTTTTAAAAGAGATGAAAACGGAAATTCAGCTGACGGTATTTATGAATGACCGTTTTGTCGGTTCCATTCATAAGCAGCTGACTGACCGTCACATGTACATTTCGCCTTCCGAGGCGACCGAAGGTGCCATTACGCAAAAATCGATCGAGGGTGTTATAAAAGTTCTCGTCATTTTTTTTAACGTACTGTACGATGACACTCCGTATTCGGTTTCCGTTTCGGTAAAGTAGGACGCTATGTATAAAAGATTCGAACTTCACAATCATTCAACAGAGTCTGACGGATCGATTCCGATAAGCGGATTGGTCGATTATATGGCGCAAAACGCCGTGGACGTTTTTGCAATCACCGATCACAATACGATTTCCGGCCACAAAAAAATCGAAGCGTATTTGAAAGAAAAAAAATATCCGCTCGAATGCATATACGGCATGGAATATACGACATATTACGGGCACATCCTGTGTTTTAATTTATACGATTATATTTCGTGGGAAAATATCGATAAAAATCATGCCGAACGGTTATTTGCCGAATTTAAAAAAGCCGGCGCGCTCGCCGGCATCGCTCATCCGTTTTCGCTCGGTGCCCCCCTTGCGCAAGGCTGCCGCTGGGAAATGGATATTCACGATTACGCGTGCCTCGATTTTATCGAAATCGTGAACAACCCCGAACCCATGCACGGAACGAACGATAAGGGAATCGCGTGGTGGGAAAGTTTGTGCTTAAAGGGGATGAAAATCGCGATGAGCGCCGGTATGGACTTGCATACTAAAGCCGACTTTGCCGGCCGCTTTGCCGTTTATATCGACGTACAAAACGGGGAATCCGGCGCCGACGCTTTAAAGCGTGCGATACAAACGCAGCAAACGCACGTAACAAAGGGCCCCGTTTTGGAAACATCAGTGTCCGGCAATACGCTTCACAGCCGTATAACCGACTGCGTAAAGCCGGGCTTTGCGATCGAATCGGTTCCGTTTTGGACGCTCGAACATACGACAATTTCGGGCACAAGGATGCAAAAGCTGAAACGCGGCGCACATGAGGCGACACTTCCCCTCTCCGAACTTTCAAACGCGCCGGTTATCATTACAAAGCTGTATGCGGGCGAAAAAAAACTTGAAAATCTCACCGCCGTCGCCCCCGTTATTTATCGTAAAAATAAGAATTCGGTGTGAACGAAAATCGGTAAAAAGACTGCTTGTTCCCGATAGTACGCGGTATACCCCTAGCTATTTTTTAATATCATTTCGGCGGTAAAACGCTGCTCTTCGTTGTAGTAAAAACGAAGGGCGCTGTCTTGTCCGAAAAAAAGCCGGATACGCTCATTGACATTACGTACGCCGAAACCGCCGTGAACGGGAAAATCGACATTTTCATACTGTATATAACGGTTTAAACTATCGGTATCGCAGCCGACACCGTCATCAATAATGCGCAATACCGTACAGCCGTTTTGTTCTTCCCCTTCCAAACGCACATACAAATCAGTTTTATGCAAGTCTTTTCCATATTTAATTGAGTTTTCTACAAGCGGCTGAATAATAAATTTGGGGATATGCAAACGGGAACACAAAGCTTTTGACACGTGCACTTCAAAAACGATTTTTCCCGGAAAACGGCATTCGTAAATATAAATCAGTTTTTTTATGTTGAGAATTTCGGTTGCAAGAGGAACCGGACGTTCGGCTTCGCTAATACTGTAGCGCATTACTTGCGCAATCGCATCCACAAGGTCGGCAATTTCGCTTTTGCCTTCGCTGAGCGCCATCCAATTTACCGTGTCCATCGCGTTAAATATAAAATGCGGATTTATTTGCGCTTGCAGCGCCCGCAACTCCATATCTTTGCGCAAAGCGGTTTGTGTTTCGGCATTTTTAATTAACGTATTTGAAGTCTCAAGTAATTGTTTAAAACTGGTGCATAGAATTTTTATTTCCGAATCGATATAGCCGGAAAAAAGAGCCGGATCAACGGTTCGCGTGTCAGTGATTGCTGCAATATCGTGCGACAGTTTAATAAGCGGCTGAGTAATATAGCGGGCAGACAGCAAAAGAAGCGCTAATAAAATAAGCGATCCGGCTGCAATAATCAGCAAAACCGGTATTGCGGCGCTGTTGATAATCCGGTTAATATCCTGCATCGGTGTAAGATACGCCAGTTTTAAACCTTTCGGCAAACCTTGCACAGTGCACAAAAACTTATTGTTATCCAGCTTAACCGTTATGCCGTTATCGGGAACACTTATCCGCTTAATATGATCCGTAAACACACTGCCGGTTAAAATGTGATCATGCTTAAAATCGGAAAAAAGTATTTCATCGGCGCTGTTTAATACGGCAAAGCTGCTGTGTTCGGTTAAAGGATAAAAATACACCAAATCCTGCATCTGCCGGATGGGAACGGCGATAATCAGCGTACCTAACCCCTCTTTTCGGTAGGCGCTGCGGGAATAGGTGTTTTGCACGGTATACGCAAAATACAGTTTATCGTGTTCGCTCAGCGTAAAAATATAATACGGTTCTTGCCGGCGTTGCAGTGTGCGGTACCAGTCGGTATTTTTTATCAATTTGTCGGAATAAATGCGGTAGGTTCCTCCGGTAACAGCGCTTAAGTCTTCGTCTACAAAAAGGCTTCCGATCGGCATATCGGCATTAAAAAATAAAATAGTTTCGGTTTGATACTGCATATTGTTCATTTGAAAACCGATTGCATTCGATAGTTCTTCCGATAAAGCCGCTTTTAATTGCTGCACTTCGGTTGCATCATAGTGTTCCATATCCGCTACGGTTCCGATTTGTTTGCTTGCGGTAAGGCGCAACACGATTGCATCGTTGTTGCTTAAAAAACCGGCTAAAAGCTTTTTATTCAGTACCGTTACGGAAATACTTGACGATTCGGCATAGCGTAAAAACCGCTGCTTAAGTACATACTGTAAAATAAGGAGTAAAATGCTGACGGTACAGAGAATAACAAGCGATACGGCAATAAAGATTTTTTTTCGGATACTCATGATTGTGCATGTCCTGCCCCCGTACTGCCGTTACGGTACTCTGTGGGGCTCATATTTTCGTACTTGCGGAATACGCGGGCAAAGTATTTTGCATCCTGATAACCAGACTGCTGGGCAACCGAAAGAACGGGCACGGCAGTGTCTTGCAGCAATTGCTTTGCGTAGTTTAAGCGCAGGGAGGTAATATATTCGCTTAAATGCAAGCCTGTTTTTTGCATAAAAAGCATACTTAAATACGAAACCGAAATATGCAGCGTGTCTGCAATATATGAAATATTAAAATTTGCCGAGCGATATTCTTTTTCGACCAGTTTTTTTACATCACGGATAATGTCTTTCGGTACGTAATATTGCAAATGTCCCAGTTTATCTGCAGCTGCATGATATAAATCGGTTAAAAATTGGCGCTGGTTATCAGCTTTTTTTAACGCAAGAAACTGATTTTGTTTTTCTTTTTTTTCCGCAGTTAATAGAGCATCGTTGCCGCTCATGCATTCTTCCAAAAACGAATACAACGTATTGATAAAAAATAAACCGGCAGCGCCAGATGTTTCCTGTTCCATCAAATCGGTACACGAGTCGCCGAAAAAAAACTGCTCCACAGTCGTTCGGTCGTTTTGTTTTACGGCGGTAAGCAAAGCTTCAACTGCATTGTCTTTATTAAAAATAAATTTTAAGTTTTGATTTTGCCGCTCTTTAGTACGGTTAATCCGCTGCAGCGCTTGTTCTATTTTTCCTATTTTTTCCATAGTGATGGGCTTTAAGATATAATCGCTCACTCCGTAACGGATAGCTTGCTGCGCATACTCAAAGTCGCCGAAACTGCTTAACAAAATCATACGTACTGCAGGGTATTTTTCGCGCAGTATTTTTGCAAGCTGCAAACCGTCCATCACCGGCATTTTTATATCGGAAATAACCACATCGGGACAATCGGCACTTATTTTTTCGAGCGCTTGCGCCCCGTTGTGGACTGCGCAAATGATTTTCCCCTGTACCGCAGTAATTTTAAGCAGTTTTTGTAATCCGTTCAGTACATGTATGTCGTCATCAACCAACATTATTTTCATATACGCTCCGAATACCTTACTATTCGCTGCATTCATTATACAGGGGAAAGCTCTAAAAGAAAAGATTATTTTTAATCTTTCCAAAAATACAGTTCGCTTAAGCCGCCTCCGAGGATAATTTCAAGCGTATCGTCCCGTATGGATGAAGTGATATCTTCAACGGCGCCGCTCATTTTATTTACCCGCATCAGTTTTGCAGGATGGTTATCGGTAAAGGTAAGCGTAATTTTTTGCTTGGTATTTTCGCAGCGTCCCGGCTCTTTTCCGCCATAGTTGAAACCGGGGTATTCTGCAGCTTGTCCTGCAATTAAACCGTTTAATACCATAAAGCATTTGGGGGCGGTCGCTCCCGCAAAATGAGCGGTTATTTCACTTTCGTTAATACCGGGCAGTTTTTTAAAGTAGCCGAGTACAACGTCTGCAGTACCGCCGCCGTGTGCGGATGATAAACTGGCAACGCTTACCGCTTTAATGCCGTATTCCGCATTTTTTGCAGCTGCATTTTCAAACGTTGAAACATTCCATTGTCCGGCTAATTGATCAGCATTTGGACTGAGCGAACCTGTTTTAACGGCAAGATAATCATTTGTAAGGCGCAAAATATGTTTTTCGATGCCGCGTATAGTGCGGATAACCGCATTCCATTCTTTCATGTGGGCGGTCGGAGCGCCGTTTTTATCCCACAACAAGCCCATATCAAACTGTGTATCGAGCCTGAAAAAATTAAGCCATTTTGCGCCGGAAACGATAGATAAATTGGCAATCAAGTTTTTTATCGATTCGGGCTGATCCTGCCAATAGGTATCGAGGTACTGACCGAAAATAAACGGTTTTGTCCCCGTACCGTCCACACCTTTGAGCGCATATTTGCGATACATAAGCCATTGGCTATTCCACGACGAGTTTGTCAAAAGCCATACTACGGCGTTTTTTTGCTTATCGTCGTGCCGTGAAAGATCGGGATAATAATTATCCCAGGTGAGCATATCCGGCTGTGCATTTTGAACATAGGATCTTACCTGATATTCTTGCAATTGTCCCGGATATTGATTTGAATGTACCAGAACGGCAGGATAATTCGCCTTTGACCAGTTGAACCATGCTGCAAATTCGGCTTCTTCTTGCACCGACCATCCGCCCTCATCGCCGAAACAAAAGTCCACCGCATTTTTTACAAAGGGCTTTAAATCGGCGTGAATAAAGTCATAGGTTGTCATGCCGCCTGCCCCGTTTTGACCTGCCGGCGCTTTTGCAATGCCCCACAGCGCATCGGGATGGTATTTCAAATAGTCGACGTTTTTAATCCAGTTTTTTCCGTTTTCAGTGACGGATTTATCATAAAAAAGCGGACCTGAATATTCAAACGCGTCTTTCATAAGCGGACCGCGCGCATAGTTATCGCTGGGTACCCAACCGAGCAGCGGAAAACCTCTGTCGATAACGATTTGCTGACTGCGGTGCAAATCTCCGAAATTCGCCAATTGATGAGGACTGCTTGCTCCGCCCGGAGTTTGCGGCTTGGGCGTAGTTGCAGTATCCGCACATACAGTACATTCTTTAACGGTAATATTGCCGTGATCGACAAAATGATCTGCATTCCAATCCCCAAGGGCGCCCTGAGCCTTGCCGCTGTATTGCCAAAAGGTAAGGCGCACATAACGCGCACGTCGCGAAGCGAATTCATAGCGAATGTAACCCCGTTCGCTGCGCAGCGAAGCTTTATCGGCAACCGTAATCCATTCGGCAGAAGCAGGATCGGTTGCCGCATTCGCAGATGTCGAAAGGTCGATTTTGATAAAATTGGCAACTTTTTTAACGTTTGTTTGATCGCTTTCAAACGACACCATAATGTGGTTGTCGAACTCTGCTCTTATAAGACTGACATCGTATTCGTCTTTTAAGTCGATAATAAACCATGTCGGCTCGACTCCGGTAGGCAAACCGTTCGTATGCGTAACCATGGAATTTACCGGTTTAAATGTAAGCGAAGTATCTTTTCCGCGGTTGTTCAGCATTTTTGTTAACACGGCGGCATCACCGTTATTGGTAAAACCTTCAACACGGGCAACCGGGGCTCTGCCGAACACATCGGCTTCCGCAGTTACCAGCTTTCCGTCAGACATTCCGCCGGGCATTTCCGTGTCGTTTGAAATTTGCTGCGAGCATGATCCCAACAGCAAACACAGGGTGGCAATCAAACCGAGCCGCTGCCACCATACTACAGCACGCGTTTGTTTTTCTTTACTGCCATTCATACTTTTTTTTCCTCCTTAAATAAATCAATTGATATGCACAGTGTAAAGGTGAAAATTCGGTATTGTAAAGGCGATTTTTTTCATAAGCGGGTGGATATTTTTATAACGCGGCAAAAAAGCAAAACGCCGCCATTCCGCTTTCCGTTATGTTTTGACTTTCGATCCTCTTGTGCACCTAAAAAAAATCCACTTTTACCTTAAAAAAAACATATTGTGCTTTTAAAAACCTCTGCTATACTTTTAATAAAGGAGAAAAGCACTTGTGAAAAACTTCGCAGCGGAGTTCCGAAAAAACGGTGTGCTCACTTTATTAGCGGTTCCCGCGCTTATTTTAATGGTTTTATTCCGCTATTTGCCGATAGGCGGAATTATATTGGCATTTAAGCGGTTCAGCATTCCCAAGGGCATCTTCGGAAGCCCGTGGATAGGTTTTAATAATTTTAAATTTTTGTTTTTAACTAAAGATGCATTCATCATAACACGCAACACACTGTGCTACAATGCCGTTTTTATCGTATTGAACTTGATTTGTGCGGTTGCAATGGCAATCGGCTTAAACGAACTGCCGAAAAAACGGACAGCGAAGGTATATCAAACTGTTTTTATGGCACCGTATTTTTTATCGTGGGTTGCCATCTCTTTTATCGCTTTCGCTTTTTTAAATAAGGACGGAGGCTTGCTTAATATGCTGCTGCGAAAAACCGGCGCTGCGGAAATAAGCTGGTATTCCGAAACCGCTTATTGGCCGCTGATTATCATCATCGCTCAGCTGTGGAAAAACCTCGGTTATGCAACCGTTATGTATTTAAGCTCTTTGGTAAACATTCCCCAAGAACTGTACGAAGCGGCACTCGTAGACGGCGCAACAAAATGGCAGCAAATTTGCAAGATAACCCTTCCTGCCTTGCGCCCGATGATGATTATCCTTACCATTATTGCAATCGGCAGAATTTTTTATTCCGACTTCGGTTTGTTTTATCAATTGCCGCGCAATTCCGGACCGCTTTTCGACGTTACCAACGTAATCGACACCTATGTGTACCGCACGCTTAAAGATTTAAACGATATCGGCATGGCTGCGGCGGCAAACCTGTATCAGTCGTTATTGGGCTTTTTGATGATTATGGGCTCCAATGCAATTATCAAAAAAATCGATTCGGACAGCGCGCTGTTTTAACACAAGGGAAACAATATAAGGAAATAACGCATGACACGTTCAAAACCATACGAGATAAACAGGATTTCATACACCAGCGAAATTATTTTGCATATCGTTTTTTTTATAATGGTACTCGGCTGCGTTTTACCGATTGCATTGGTGGTAATCGTGTCGTTCAGCAGTCAGCAAAGCATTTTTATGCGCGGCTATACGTTTTTCCCCGCCGAATTCAGCACGGAAGCCTACCGCTATTTTTTTAAGCTCGGAGATCAAATTGTCCGCTCTTACGGCACCACGCTTTTTGTCAGCTTATTCGGAACGTTTTTCAGTCTTGCCGTTATGTCGCCTTTTGCCTACGTGCTTTCGCGCCCCGATTACGCGTACCGTAAATTCTTTACAATGGCTTTGCTTATCATTATGATGTTTAACGGCGGTATTGTTCCCAGTTATATTATCAATACGCGCTACCTGCACTTAGGTAATTCAATCGGCGCGCTCATTTTTCCGATGGCGCTTAATCCGTTTTATATTATTATCTTGCGTACTTTCTTTAAAACAATTCCGTTCGAAATTATAGAAGCGGCGCGCATAGACGGCACGCCGGAGCCGGTTATTTTTACCAAAATTATTCTGCCGCTTTCCAAGCCCGCACTGGCAACCATCGGTATGTTTACCGTTATCGATTATTGGAACGAATGGTTTTTAGGTATGTTGTACATTACGGATATAAAAAAATACCCGGTTCAAACGCTGCTCCAGAGTATGCAAAACAGCTTACGCGCACTAAGCGAAGCCTCGCTCAATGCACTTGAGTATCAAGATTTACTTAAGTCGGCTCCGACGGATAACGGACGCATGGCGCTGACGGTATTGGTTATTACCCCCATTTTGCTTGCCTACCCGTTTTTTCAGCGCTATTTTATAAAAGGGTTGACCGTCGGAAGCGTTAAAGGGTGAAAAAATGTGGTTTAGGGAAAATGCGGTACCCTTGTACCGTTTTTTATATACTGAATTGCCGGATTCCCGTGCTTTCCGTACGCAGATCAGCCGGCATTCTTTCGAATTTCTCGCTGAATTAAGGAGGTTCGTATGAGAAAATTCTTACAGGCATGCATGATCAGTGCATGCGTACTGTGCTGCGCCGGTATGCAGCTGTGGGCATCGGGCGGAAAAGACAATTCCGCTATGATGAACTCAAAGGACGTAGTAACGCTCAAGTGGTACATGTCGTTAAATCCGATTGCTCCGGATACGGCAAAAGTTATCGAAAAACTCAACGAGTATACGCGCGAAAAAATCGGCGTTCAAATTGACTACCAGGTTATTTCAAATCCCGATTACGCGCAAAAAATGCCGACGATTATCAATTCGGGACAGGACTTCGATATGTGCTTTACCGCAAGCTGGACAACTAATTACTTGCAGTTTGTAGACCGCGGCGCATTTATGGATATTACCGACTTATTGCCCAAGTATGCGAAGGAAACGTACAACTTTATCCCGAAAGCAATGTGGAATTCCGTATCCGTTAAAAAACGTATTTACGGGGTTCCGGTATACAAAGAATTGGGCTGGCAGGGCGGTTTGCTGATTAACGCCGATATGGCAAAAAAATACGGCATTGATTTGTCCAAAGTAAAAACGCTTGCCGATTATGAAAGCGTTTTAAAAACCGTAAAAGAAAAAAGCACAGCCGAAGGCAAAAAAGTCATCGGTCTTGTCGGCATGGATCAGGGATTCGTATCGTCCCATCCGTACGAAAGCGTTTCGTTTTCTTCCGATATGCCGGGCGCATACGCTGTTCCGCAATTTGCAAGTTACAAAGATACCGGTTCAAAAGTATTCAATCAATATGCCAGCAAAGAGTATCAAATGTATTGCGAAACCGTACACCGCTGGTATCAGGCAGGCTACCTTGCCCCCGATCCGGTACAGTACGATACCGACATTGCACAAAAAGATAACGATTTTCAAACGGGCAAAGTGTTTTCTTTCTTTATCTCCTACGCGCCCGGTTATAAAGAATCGCTTTCCAAATCGGTCGGCTTTACGGTTGAATTTATTCCGCTGATGGCTCCTTTATTTGAAACGCAAAACGCAATGGGCGGTATACTCGCTCTTTCGTACAATTCAAAGCATCCCGACAAAGTTTTGGAATTTATCAATCTTTTGAATACCGATCGCTATGTAGGTACGCTTATCCGGCACGGTATCGAAGGAATGCACCACAGCGCCGTCGGTAAAGACAACGTTGATAAAACGATGGGCGGTACACTTGCCGCCGATAAAAACGGCTACGATTACACGTTCGGTTGGCAATTCGGAAGCCCCTTTAATCAAAAGTGGGATATTTCCTATCCGTCGAATATCAGAGAGCTTTTTGATGCATACAATAAAAGCTCCGTCGCTGCTCCCCACGTCGGCTTTTCGTTCAATCCGGAAAAAGTATCGGGTGAGCTTGCCGGTTTAAAAAACGTAGTTGAAAAATACCGCAAAGCTTTGGAATCGGGTATGTCCGATCCTAAAACGGAACTTCCCAAATTCTTAAAAGAATTGGAAGCAAACGGCTTGCAAAAAGTGTTGGCTGAATCGCAAAAACAAATCAACGAATTTGTAAAATAACGAAAGCTTTACACTTTACATTCCACAGTGAATTACGGGGGCTGCATAAGTTGCATAAACGACGAACCCTTACAGCGTTGCAGCCCCATCGTAATTCCGGCAAAGAGACAACATGGCACAAGAAATACACGACGGCGTCCACTCATATTCCGAAGCGGAACGCTATGTAGCGCCGGCAAGCGAAGCGGTGCAAAAACATATTGAATGGTTTACCGGTTTAAAATTCGGTCTTATGATGCATTGGGCACCCGGCTGTCAGCTTGCAACTTACGAATCATGGCCGCTTTGTGACGAAGAAGAAGACTGGGCACGCAAAGATATTGATTGGACATGCGATATGCAGGAGTTTAAAAATCAGTATTGGAGCGCAAATAAAACGTTTAATCCGGTAAAATTCCGCCCTGATTTTTGGGCAGACTTTGCACGGCAAAGCGGCTTTAAGTACGTATTGTTTACCACAAAACATCACGACGGATTTTGTATGTTCGATACGGCAACAACGGATTACAAAATAACCGCTTCCGATTGTCCTTTTCATACGCACCGCTATGCACATATCGTAAAAGAAGTTTTTAATGCCTTCCGCAACGAAGGCTTGGCAATTTCAGCTTATTTTTCAAAACCCGATTGGCACAGTCCCTATTATTGGGCGCCCGAAATGGGGCCGGCGCACACGCGCAATGTGAATTACCACATCCCCGATCACCCTGAATTGTGGGAAAAGTTTGTTGCGTTTACGCACCGGCAAATTGAAGAACTATGCACCCAATACGGAAAAATCGATGTACTTTGGCTTGACGGCGGACAAGTATCTCCCCATATCAATCATCAAGATATACGGCTCGGCGAAATCGTAGAAAAAATCCGTAAAACGGCACAGCCGCATTTAATCGTGTGCGACCGCACGGTCGGCGGAGAATACGAAAACATCATTACCCCCGAACAAGCAGTACCACCGGATTTTATTCCCTGTCCGTGGGAAAGTTGTATTACCGCAGGCGATTATTTTTCGTTTCATTACGAAGATAATTTTAAATCGCCTCATAAAATTATCGCTTTATTGATAGAAATCGTGTCAAAAGGCGGAAACCTTGCACTGAATATTCCGCCTCAGCCCGACGGCTGCTTGCCTGCGAAGGCAATGCGCAGTCTTTTAAAAGTCGGACAGTGGCTTAAAACCAACGGCGAAGGCATTTACAATACAAAAGGCTATGCGCTCAAGCAAAAAGACGGTATCTATCTTACCCAAACCGAAAAAAATCTGTATGCTTTTTATCTTTACGACGAAAACACTCCAAGCTTACCGCGTAAACTGATTCTTACTTTGCAAAGCGGGCAAAAAATCGCTTCGGCAGCGTGCTTACGCACCGGAAGTGCAATTCCTTTTGAACAAAAAGAGCAAACGATACGGCTTGACCTCACCGGTATTCCGATACTAACGGCATTCTATGCCGAATGTTTTAAACTGGTATTACAATAATCGATTTATTCGTAAAAGACTTTTTAGAAGCATATTCAGCCACCTGCGGAAAACGGAATAAACGCGCCGGTTATCATCACAAAGCTGTATGCGGGCGAAAACAAACTTGAAAATCTCACCGCCGTCGCCCCCGTTATTTATCGTAAAAATAAGAATTCGGTGTGAACGAAAATCGGTAAAAAGACTGCTTGTTCCCGATAGTACGCATGAAAAACAGAGCGTTCAGGCAATTCGCTCCGCTCACAAGCCGTTCATGCTCTCTTTTTCACGCCTTTCTCATAAACATGCGTTTTTTTTGCAAACTCATCCTTCCCGCTGATTTCCTTTTTCCGCAATATTTCTGTCTATGATTACCGCTGCAAGGATAACGCTTCCTTTAATGACAAGCTGATAATACGGAGAAATGCCGAGCGTATTCATTCCCGTATTGATAATGCCTATAATAATCGCTCCCGCAAGGGTTCCTCCAATGGTACCGACGCCGCCGGAAAGACTGGTACCGCCGACAATGGCAGCTGTAATCGCATCCAATTCATACCCGTCACCGGCATTCGGCTGTCCCGACCCGAGTCTGCTTGCAAGCAATATACCCGCCAAGGACGCCATTAGTGCGCTTAACGAATATACCAACAATTTTACCTTTGTAATATTAACTCCGCTTAATCGCGCCGCTTCTTCGTTCCCGCCGACGGCATATATATGCTTTGCCCATATCGTTTTTTTCATAAAAAAAAGAAAGCTTATAAAAACAATAAATAATACGACCACCGGCATAGGAATAAAACCCGCAAGGGTTCCATTCCCCAAAAATAAGAAATTTTCACTGTCGTTAAAAATCGGAATACCGTCTACCAACAGCAACGCCAATCCGCGCATAATAATCATCGCACCTAATGTAACAACAAACGCGGGTAAATTAAAACGGGCTATAATGAAACCGTTTAACATGCCGATCAGAATTCCCGCCGCAAGTACCAATATTACTGCAGGAACAAACGGAATATTCAACCCAAGAGTAATTTTACACAACAGTACCCCTATAAATGCCGCAACCGAACCGACGGATAAATCGATCCCTTGAATGATGATAGCCAAGGTCATAGGAAAAGCGATTATGGCATTTAATGAAACTTGATTCATAATGTTCAAAAAATTACCTGCATTAAAGAATACTCTTTCGCCCGTGTAATTATTTATTTTCAATACATCGCAAAGGAAAAACAGTAATACGATTAAAAATATAATGAGAAAGTAAATAGGAGATATATATTTTTTCCCAAGCTTATTCGACATCAACTCCTCCTGCGGCATACCTCATAATCGATTCTTGATTTGCTTGCTCTTTGTTTAAGAATGTTACAATACGACGGCTGCGCATGACAGCAATACGATCACACATACCTAAAATCTCCGGCAATTCCGAAGAAATCATAATAATGGCTACCCCGCGATTGCTCAATTCGCGCATTAAAGTATAGATTTCCGTTTTAGCACCGATGTCAATCCCGCGCGTAGGCTCATCAAGAATCAGCAGCTTTATATCCTTAGATAAACAACGCGCTAAAATCACTTTTTGCTGATTGCCTCCGCTTAAAAATTCGGTATGCGTTTTCGGTCCCGGTGTTTTTACTTTAAGTTTCTTTATTCCGTCGGATATTAATTTGCTTGATTTTACATTTTGAACAATACCCGCTTGAGAAATTAAATCGTAATTTGACGCCATAATATTATCGCCGACCGAAAGCCCCAGAGCCAGCCCCTCAAGTTTTCTGTCTTCCGTAACAAAGGCTATTCCCTGTTTTATAGCTTGTTGCGGATTATCAATAATTATTTTTTGCCCATTAAGGAATAAGGCGCCGCTTGTCTTTTTAAAACAACCGAAAACGGCTTTTGCTATTTCCGTTCTGCCGGAACCGACCAAACCGGAAAAACCCAGAATTTCACCGGGATATACGCAAAAGCTTGCATCCTTTACAAAAGATGAGGCACATAAATTCTTTACTTCAAATACGGGCTTCGTACGATTTATTTTATTTTGTGCTTCCGGATAAATATTTGTAATCGACCGGCCTACCATCATTGCAATAAGAGATTCTTCGGTCACTTCATTAATATCTTTGGTGCCGATATAGGCTCCGTCACGTAAAACGGTAACACGGTCGCATATACGGAAGACTTCCGACAATTTATGGGAAATATACACAATACTTGTACCGTTTCTTTTTAAGCGTTCAATGAGGGAAAAAAGCACTTCTTCTTCCGCTGAGGTTAAAGAAGATGTCGGCTCATCCATGATCAGAATTTGCGTACCGAGAGAAACGGCTTTTGCAATTTCTATCATTTGTTTTTGTGCAATAGGTAAAGTGTTCACGATACTATCGGCTGAAATGGACAAAGAAAGATCATCAAGAATTCTTTGCGTTTGTTCTTTTATATCTCTTGCATTTAATATTCCGAACTTTGAATTTTCACGACCTAAAAACATATTATCCGCAACGCTCAGATTTTCGCACAAGTTCAATTCCTGATGAATAATACTTATCCCGGCTTTACGTGCATCAACGGTATTTTTGAACCGATATTCGTTGCCCCTGATAAAAATTTGTCCCTTATCAGGAAAATATACACCCGATAAGATTTTCATCAATGTCGATTTCCCGGCTCCGTTTTCGCCCAACAGTGCGTGAATTTCTCCTTTGCGCAATGAAAAATTAATATCATCAAGAGCAACAACGCCGTAAAAGGTCTTTGTAACATGCTTCATTTCCAATATAGGGGTTTGTATATCCATATTTTGCCTTCCTACTCTAAACTTCCTTTTTTAAATAGCTTTTAACGTTTTTTCAAAGAATCGATAATAACCGCAAGCAAGATTATTGAGCCCTTCGCTACATATTGCATATAGGGCGATATACCTAAAAGATTCATACCGTTGCTGATAACGCCCATAATTAAAGCGCCTATAAAAGTCCCGACAATTGTTCCTTTACCGCCGGAAAAACTGGTACCGCCGACAATGGTTGCGGCAATGGCATCCATCTCATAACCGACACCGACATTCGGAGAACCGGAACCGAGACGACTTGCGAGCAATATACCTCCCATTGCAGAGCACGCTCCCGCTATAGAAAAAACTAAAAATCTAAGTTTTATCGGGTTTATCCCCGTAAGACGTGCAGCTTCTTCATTGCCGCCTAAAAAATAGAGTCTTCGCCCGAATACGGTTTTTGCTAAAAGAAAGTGAAAAAAAACAAGCAAAATCAATATAAGTATAACGGCTGCGGGAACGGGTCCGATAAAACCGTTTCCCAAGAATTTAAAGGTATCCGCATTAACAAACTTGGCTTTTCCGTCGGTAAGAATAAAAGCAAGCCCCCGAAATATCGCCATACTGGCTAAGGTTGCAATAAAAGGAGGCACTCGCAGCATTGAAATAAGAGCTCCGTTTGCAGCTCCGGTAAGGAATCCTGCAACAAGGGTCAAAAGAACTGCAAGAGGCAACGGCACTTTCATATTTAAAATCAAAAGTGCAATAACAACCCCGCTTACCGAGGCAATGGAACCGACGGATAAATCAATTCCTTTAATAAGTATTACAAGCGTCATACCGAATGCGATAACAACATTAATACTTACCTGATTAAGAATATTGCTGATATTTTCGGGATTAAAAAAAATCCATTCTCCGCTTTCATTGCCGATTTTGAATATATCACATAAAAAGAAAGTAAGGAAAACCAATGCACATAATATCAAAAATACCGATTTTGATTCCGTTTGTATTAAGAAAGAACGATGCTTTTTTGTTGGGCCTTCAGGCATTACCGATATCCTCGCTTATTTTACTGAATTGTTTTTAATTCTGAGAATAAAAAAGAAGCGCCTAAAGGATTCCCCTTTTAGGCACTTCTTTTAATATTAATTCATAGCTTTTCCGCTGGAATCTTTAAAACCGTCTTTTTGATATGTGCCGACTTCAACCGGCTGATTTTTAGGCGGATTTTTATTTTTACCTGAAATATAGTCTAATAAAGTATGAAAAGCTTGCAAACCCATTTTTGAAGGAAATTGCACGGTATCGCCGACAATCTTTCCCGCATCTATAGCCGCCTTCGATTCATCGCCGAAATCATAACCGACAATGGAAATCGTGTTAAGCCTATTACGGCGTTCGACCGCGGAAAGTGCTCCCAGCGTACAGTCATCATTTATCGCAAATATACCTATCAGATTTTTACCGTATTTTTGAATAGCGTCTTCAGTTACCGACATCGCTTTATCGCGCTGTCCGACCGCATTTAAAATCACAATTTTTATATCGGGAAGGGCCTTTGCCATCGCGGGTTTAAATCCTTCAATACGGGCTTGTGTAGACGTAACCCCTGAATGGTCAACAATTAAAACGGTACCTTTCGAAACCTTCCGTTCGTTTAATCTTTGAATGAGCATTTGAGCCGCCAATTTCCCGCCTAAAACGTTATCCGAGGCACAGTGACTTACCACATCAACACCTTCGGCTGCGACATCAACCGTTACGACGGGAATTCCCGCAGCCAAAGCTTTTTTCAAAACCGGAGCCAGGGCCTTTGAATCGCAAGGGGTAATGAGTATGCCGTTTACTTTTTGCTGGATATAGTCTTCCACTTGCCTTACTTGTTTACCTGCATCAAAATCCGCATCGGTTAAACGGATAACTATGCCTCTTTCCTGCGCATCTTTTTCCAGCGTTGCTTTCATTTCCTGAAAAAACGGATGGCGCAGCGACATAAGCGTTACACCGACGACGGTTTTTGTTTGTGCAAAAACCGTCGTCATCAAAAGCGTCAGCATCAATGCCGACATAATGATTTCTTTAATTTTCCTCATTTGGAAACCTCCTATTAAAATCCGTCATCCATAAAAATAACGGTACGGTACATACGACAAAATATGATATTAAGTTACAAATAGGAATTATAATGTTTAAAGTATAGGCCAAGATTTTAAATTCCGATACTGTCGATAACTATCCAAAAGGTGTACAAAAATGAATCCATGGTATATACTGGCTTTATGAGTATGAGCAGTAAAACAAACGCTGAACACATACAAAATATTTTAACCGCGATGCCTCTTGAAAGTATAAAACTTCTCTCCTGTGAACGTTTTGATGTCCACAGTTCAATTTGGAATTTTGAGCGACATTCTCATGACTTTTACGAATTCCTGTATTTTATAGACGGTAAGGCGCGTATAGAAGCGGGAAAAGATATGGATATAAATATGTTTAATCTCGTTATTTATCCGCCCGGGGTTTACCATGAAGAAAAACTGGATGCAAACGTATATCAAGAAGTATATTGTTTTTGGATAGCGGCTGATAAAATAGAGAGGTTTGATCAGGGGATTCTTGTAAAAGATACGGAAGGTGAATTCCGATCCGTTATAGAAAAAATTTATAAAGAGTTTAAATCGGATAAAGTCTTTCGGGACGAAATGCTTCGCTTATATATCAAAATTCTTTACACTCTTTTAAATCGTTATTTTTCACAACCGCCGATCGAAAAAGATGCACTTTCAGATCGCTGCAAGCTATGGATTCAGGAACACTATTTGGAAAATTTTGATATTTGCTCTTTAGCGCAAGCGGTATTTGTCAGCGAAAGTTATTTATTCAGATACTTTAAACATAAAACCGGAATGACGCCCATGCAGTATAGAAATTATTTACGCATAGAAAAAGCCAAATATTTACTTTGTGCAAGTAATTTTACCCTTGATTGCATAGCGGAAGAACTCGGGTTTTCCGATGCAAGGCATTTTTCACATTTATTTAAAAAAATTGAAGGCATTTCACCGGGGGCTTTCAGGCAAAAACGCAAATCTTAAAATATAAAAATCGGGTTTTAGTACAAGTTCAGTTTTAGTCCCTTTTTTGCAAGTATCCGCTCTTTCTTTATCGCAAAAGCGAAAGCATTATATACACATGAAAACGATACAATTGTCTTTAACAAAAGACGAACCGTCAAAACGGATTACTTCGCTTAAAAATAAAATGTTTGAAGAACCGCGCTTTATATCAGTGGAACAAGCACTTATCATTACCGAATCGTATAAAAAAAATGAAGGATTAAGTACGGCCAAAAAGCGCGCTCATGCCCTCAGCGCATCTATGGATCTTCTAAAAATAGCTATAGATCCCGAAGAATTAATCGTCGGAAACCGAACCGCCGGAGTACGCTCGGGCGTCGTCTTTCCCGAATCGGGTATTTCATGGATAGATAGGGAAATAGAAACTCTGCCGACACGTGCCCAGGATAAATTTAATGTCAGGGCCGAAGATATTGATATATTCAGAAAAACGATTTTACCCTATTGGAAAGAGAAAACGCTTGAAGATACCATAAGGGCGGAAGGCGCTGAAGTAATCGACTCCATTGCGAAGGTTGTAAAAATAAATCAAAAGGATCATGCGCAGGGACATATTTGCCCCGATACCGAAAAATGGATTCGGCTCGGAGCGG
The DNA here is from genome assembly GCA_905372025.1 of uncultured Treponema sp. Taxonomy (GTDB): domain Bacteria; phylum Spirochaetota; class Spirochaetia; order Treponematales; family Treponemataceae; genus Treponema_C. Next base: position 83,470 of record CAJPNP010000003.1, read on the forward strand.
ACGGTATTTGTAAAGAGGCTGAAGCATATCTGCAAAAAGAAAAGGATCCCGCAAAAAGAGAATTTTATGAATGTGTCATAGAGGTATTAAACGGTGCACGCAGATTTATGCAGCGTTATGCCGATCTTGCCTCGGAAATGAAAAAAAACGCTCCGGAGAACGATAAAGCAAATCTTGCGGAAATTGAACGCATATGCCGTAAACTTGCTTCAAGCGCGCCGGCGTGCGGGGCTGAATCCTTTAGAGAAGCTGTGCAGGCGTTATGGTTTTTATTCGTTTTACTGCACATGGAAAGCAATGCTTCGTCTTTTTCGCCGGGCAGAGCGGATCAATACCTCTATCCGTATTACCGCAGCGATAGGGACAAAGGTATTATAACGGACGATTCCGCATTGGAATTGATTGAAGCGCTGTGGCTTAAATGTAACCAAATCGTATACCTGCGCAATGCCCACAGTGCCGCTTTTTTTGCAGGCTTTCCCATAGGTTTTAACATTGCCTTCGGCGGCATCAAAGAAGACGGAAGCGATGCGAGCAATGAACTTTCACATTTATTTTTAAAAGCTCAAGCTCATTTGGGACTGCCCCAGCCGAACCTTTCGGCACGATTGCATGAAAAAACACCCGAACAGCTTTTAAATGAATGTTCGGCCGTTATCGGAAAAGGCAGCGGAATGCCGCAAGCATTTAACGACGAAAGTATCGTTCCCGCCTTGCAAGCACAAGGAATATCGAAAAAAGATGCGGAAAACTATGCAATTGTCGGCTGTGTAGAACTTACGACTCACGGAAATAATTTGGGATGGAGCGATGCGGCTATGTTCAATTTGCCTAAAGTACTTGAATTGGCGTTGAACAACGGCGTATGTCTTTTAACGGGTGCCCAATTAGGACCTAAAACGGGAACGTTAGAAGATTTCAAAACCTACGAAGATGTGGAAAAAGCATTCAAAACGCAAATCGATTATTTTTTTGATAAAATGATTAAAGGATGCGAAATCGTTGAAGCCGTTCACCAAAGGCTATTGCCGACCGCATTTTTATCAAGCGTTATTAACGACTGTCTTGCAAAGGGAACCGATGTCGTTTCGGGCGGTGCGCATTATAACCTTTCAGGTATTCAAGTAATTCAGCCGGCAAATATCGCCGATTCTTTGGCGGCATTAAAAAAACTGGTTTACGATGAACAAAAGATTACAAAAAAACAATTGCTGAAAGCTTTGCAAAATAACTTTAAAGATGAAGAAAATCTTCGGCAAATGTTGCTCGAAGAGGCTCCGAAGTACGGTAACGATATCGAATGGGTTGATGCAATTGCCAATAAATGGGTTACCTATTTTTCGGAAAAATTTAAAGGCTTAAAAAACTACCGTGGCGGACCTTATCACACCGGTATGTATACGGTAAGCGCTCATGTTCCTATGGGAGCGAACGTCGGCGCTTCATGCGACGGAAGGTTTGCCGGTACTCCGCTCGCCGACGGCGGCCAATCGCCCGTATACGGACGCGATATAAACGGGCCTACTGCCGTTTTAAAATCGGTTTCGCGTATCGATTCGGCACGCGGCAGTAACGGAACTTTGTTAAACATGAAATTCTTGCCGCAATTCTTTAAAACGCACGAAGGAATAACCAAATTCTCGGCTTTTTTGCGCGCCTTTGTACGCTTAAAGATAAACCATATCCAATTTAACGTTGTACGAAAAAAAGACTTATTGGCTGCACAAAAGAATCCCGAAGCGTATCGCTCGCTGACCATACGCGTCGCAGGCTATACGGCATATTTTACCGAATTGGCTACGGATTTGCAAAACGAAATTATTGCGCGCACCACCTATGACGATATTTGATGTTCAGCGTTTTTCCGTCCACGACGGTCCGGGAATCCGTACAACCGTATTTTTAAAAGGGTGTCCGCTTCGATGTTTGTGGTGCCAAAACCCCGAAGGTCTCGAATTCGGCTTAACGGCAGGCCTCCCGGGAAAACTTGGAAAAAAATGCCGAAGTGTTACGCCGGAAAAACTTGCCGAAGAATTGCAAGCGGACAATGTTTTTTTTGAAGTTTCCGGCGGCGGCGTTACTTTTTCGGGAGGAGAAGCTTTAGCGCAAATCGATGAAGTTTGCGAAACGGCAAAAATTCTGCGCTTGAAAAAGGTCCATACGGCAATCGAAACCGCTTTATACGCTCCGCAAAAAGCAGTGGAAAAAGCGATTGATGCGATAGATCTTGTCCTGGCGGATATAAAACTTTTCGATGCGGAAGCACATCGAAAAGCCGTCGGAACAGATAATACACTTATATTGGAGAACTTTAAATATGCGGCGAAAAAGCTGAAAGGAACGGGACGCCTTTTGGTTCGTACACCTCTTATTCCCGGCTATACGGCCGACAAAGAAAATCTGCAAAAAATAGCCGCATTTATCTGTTCCGTCGATAAGGGGATTCCATGGGAGCTGCTCAATTTTAACCCCTTGGCAAGCTCAAAATATACTCAGCTTAATAACAACGCCTTTGCCGCATTTGAAGGTATGAAACAGTTTTCAGATGCAGATATGCAACAATTCAAACAGATAGCCGCATCTACGGGATTAAAAGTTTTATAGGAGGATACAATGGGTATTGTAAGCGAACGCTTTATTGATGACGCGCAAAAAGGAAAAAATGTTTATATACATCAAATACGTGCATATTTCTCTCAGCTGCAAAAAAATGAGTCTGTCAGGTTTACCCTCGCGCTCGTAACAGCTGAAGATGAAAAACGCCGGTTTGATTATACAATTCCCAAATTTGAGGTTCCCGAAACAGCGGTATCAAGCGGCGGCGAAATCAAAGCGTATTCCCCGAAAGTTCTTGAAGCTTTCTTTATCCGTGACTATTGTATGGCGGAACTTTACAATATCATTTCCTGTCTCGGCGCCCGTTCTATGTGTTTTTACGGCAATGAAAAAACTAAAGAACTGTTGTTTATCTATAACTCTTTTTTAGATGCATTCGGTATTAATACGGAACGCTCCCGGCGGAAAGGATACGGTCGTGCCGTAAATGTTGCGGAACGTATATTGGATGCGCTTGATAATCGTGTCGATTCAAAAATAGCAGTTTCTTTATCCGACAATCCGGAAACGCTTGTCGATTTTAAACAACATACTAAAATACACGAAAACGATTTTGTCGGTAAAAAACTGCAACTGGCCGTACAAAAAAGTAATAAGGGTATTTTACTCGGAATAGATGTCGGAGGTACGGATATAAAACTGGCTGTATCCGTAGACGGTAATTTAAAAGTATTAAAGGAACACGATTGGTTTCCGGCTACGTTTACGCGTATTCATGAACTTATGGAGCCGATTCTTGCATTAGCCGATCTTTTGCGATACAGAACCGACAGCCGTTTCGATATGATTACGGAAAAAGTCATGCAACCGGCTGTAAGTACGGAAGCAATTATAGAATGTACAAAGCAGGCAAAAGAATATGCAAAAGCAAATAAAATTACAGTACCTTTCTATGATGCGATAGGATTATCTTTTCCCGATGTCGTGGTAAAAGACAGTATTGTCGGCGGTGAAGTGTTTAAAACACGCGGCATACGGGAAAATCCTTCAATTAATTATGAAGAGGAATTCAGACTTATTACTCATTTGAATAAAGAACTTAGGCAGTTTGTTATTCAAGACGGAGTTATCGGTATTGTCAATGACGGCCCCATGGCGGCATTTACCGCTGCTGCGGAAACCGCTTATGAAGATATCGATTCCGTCAATAAAGGTGTTTTAGCTTATACGCTCGGTACGGAATTAGGGACGGGGTATTTGGATGCGAAAGGCAAAATTCCCAATATTCCGCTTGAAGTGTACAATTTTATTATCGACCTCGGCTCTTGGCCCGAAAAGATATTTCCCAGCGATGATGTGCGCAGTATAAATAATTTTAATACGGAACTTGCAGGTACCTTACAAAAGTATACCAGCCAAAGCGGCGCATTCAGGCTTGCCGTAAAATATTTTTCAAAAGAAAACCCTGCCCTATATAACGGTTTATTCGAAAAAAACTTTTTAGCCGAGCATCATTCTGCTGCAGGAGACTCGGAAGGTTTATATCTGGCGGTTAAACCTAAAGACATGCGCAAACCTTTTTTGGAATATCTTATGTCGCTTGCCGCACAAGGAAGCGAAACAAACGCGCAAAGAATCTTTAGCGAAATAGGAGAATACCTTGCCGTCGCCTTTGCCGAAACAAAGCGGATTTTAGAGCCGACTGCCGACACGGCAATTTTATTCGGTCGTTTGGTAAAACAAAAAAAATGTTTTGAGCTTTTACATTCAGGCAGCAAAAATTTAGTCGGGAAGAATGCTTTTATGCCGGCAAATGAAGAAATGGCTTTGACACCGCTTATGAAACAATTAAAAGATAACAAGTATTACACAGTAGCACAGTTTGCTCAAGCGGTCGGTGCTATTCACTATGCGAGTTACCGTAAAAACACCCTTGCATAAAAACCGGCATACTATTAAAATACGCCATATGCTTGATTACCGTTTTATAAAAGAAAATCTTGAAGCCGTCAAGAAAAATATTGCGCAGCGCCATATGGACGCATCCGCGGACGCGGTTGTCGCCCTATATGACAAACGCACGGCACTCGTAACGGCCGTTCAAAAGCTGCAGGCAAAACGCAATGAAATCGCCAATGCGATGAAGGCAAAACTCAGCGACGAAGAACGCCGAAAGTTTATCGAAGAAGGCAAAACCGTAAAAGATACGATTTCTTCGACAGAAGCCGATCTTGAAAAAATAGAACAAGAGCTTAAAGCCGAAGCGCGAAAGATTCCCAATATGGCGCATCCGGACGCTCCGGTCGGCTCGGTCGATTCGGATAATCTGCAGGTAAAAGTATGCGGAACGCCGCGCACCTTCGATTTTGAACCGAAAGATCATGTTCAGCTCGGACAGGAACTCGACTTAATCGACTTTGATAAAGCGACGAAGGTTTCCGGCAGCAAATTTTATTATTTGAAAAACGAAGCGGTATTTTTAGAACAAGCGCTTGTAATGTACGCACTGCATATTTTGCGCAAACACGGCTTTACGCCCTTTATTACGCCCGATGTCGCCCGTGAAGATATTCTTTCGGGTATCGGCTTTAATCCGCGCGGCAACGAATCGAACGTATACAGTTTGGAAGGCGAAAACGCCTGCTTAATCGCGACTGCCGAAATAACGCTCGGCGGTTATCATTCCGACGAAATATTGAGTAAAGACAAATTGCCGCTTTTTTATTGCGGACTTTCGCACTGTTTCAGGCGCGAAGCGGGAGCTGCCGGTCAATTTTCAAAAGGTTTGTATCGCGTGCACCAATTTACAAAGCTCGAAATGTTCGTTTATTGTTTGCCGGAACAATCCGACGAATTGCACGAAAAGCTGCGCCTTATCGAAGAAGAGATTTTCGAAGGCTTGGGGATTCCTTTCCGCGTCGTCGATACCTGTACCGGCGATTTGGGCGCTCCGGCGTACCGCAAATGGGATTTGGAAGCGTGGATGCCCGGCCGCAACGGCGGCGAATGGGGAGAGGTAACATCGACTTCGAACTGCACCGATTATCAGGCGCGCCGGCTGAATGTCCGCTACAAAGACGATGACGGCAAAAACAAATACGTTCACATGCTTAACGGCACCGCCGTCGCCGTTTCGCGCGCACTTGTCGCAATCTTCGAAAACTATCAAAACAAGGACGGCTCGATTACGGTTCCTTCCGCGCTGGTTCCCTTGTGCGGTTTCGACACGATAAAAAAACGGCAGTAGCCGCCTACGGTGAGCCGAAGATATGAAAAAACTGGTTAATTTTGCCCGGCCGATTTTTCTCCTGCTCCTTGTACTGACCGTCATTGTGCTGGCGGCGGTACTTAAAGTAACGGGAACCTTCCTCGTCCCCGTTACGATCGCAATGTTTGTTTCCCTCGTCTTTGAGCCTCTGATTGTTACGTTGAACACAAAATTCAAAATCCCGTGGATTGCCGGTATCTTTATCGTATTGACGCTCGTCATCGTTTCGGCATGGATTATCGCATCGCTTTTGCTGAGCAGCATACGTACCATCATCGATTTGTACCCGCGCTACGAAGAACGCTTTACCGTCATTTATAAAGCGATTGCTGGCCTTTTTGCGCTGCCGTACAACGCGGAAAGCACACTGTTTCAAAATTTGTGGGGGCAACTGGGCATACGGCAAACGCTCCGAAACTTCGCGTTTTCCCTTTCCAATTCGCTTATCGTCTTTTTTAAAGACTTATTGCTCGTACTCTTGTTTGCCGTATTCTTTTTGCTCGATTTGCGTTACCTACGCCAAAAGCTCGATTTTGCATTCGGCGACGGCAGCAAAGGAAAGGCGGCGCTCATCATCACCGACATCATTCAGCAAGTAACCCGCTATATGTCCGTTAAATTTTTTATTTCGCTTTTAACCGGCGTGCTGATTTTTTTGGGAACCTTTGCAGTCGGCATGGGCTTTCCGATCCTGTGGGGTTTTCTTGCATTCATACTGAATTTCATACCGAACTTCGGTTCCATATTATCCGGCGTATTGACGTCGGTATTTGCCCTTGTACAATTTTGGCCCCAACCCGCCCCCGTCGTTTTTGTGGCGGTCCTTATGTGTGCGGTCAATTTTATTTTGGGCAACATCATAGAACCGCGCGTCCAGGGGCGTCACTTGGGACTGTCGCCTTTTATCATCATCGTATCGCTGTCGTTTTGGGGCTGGCTGTGGGGTTTTACGGGATTGATATTGGCCGTCCCGATGATGGTGATTCTTAAAATCATCTGCGAAAACGTATCCATCCTGCACCCTGCGGCCGTGCTGATGGGCAACTATACGTACACGCACGAATTGCAAAAAGAACAGGAAGCGCAGCCGCAATCTGCGGAAGGCATAAACGAAAATGAAACGCAAAAGGATACGGAAGCATAGAAAATCGATAAAGCTTTAGGAGCGGGACATGAAACGGTATTTATTGGCGCACGATTTGGGAACGAGCGGAAATAAAGCGGTTCTCTTTGACACGCAAACGCTGTCGATTGTCGGAGATTGCACCGAAGTTTACCAAACACACTATCCGCAAGACGGTTTTGCCGAACACAATCCCGAACAATGGTGGCAAGCCGTATGCACGGCAACAAAAAAACTGTTGACCGACACCGGAATTTCCGCCGCCGATATAGCGGCCGTTTCTTTTTCCGCAATTATGAATACCTGCCTTCCCGTGGACAAAAACGGCAAGCCCCTGTGCAATGCCGTCATATGGGCCGATCAGCGCGGGGCGGAACAACTGAATAAACTATATTCGGCAGCCGATGAAAACACTTTTTATACAACAACAGGGCACCGCATAAACGGCACCTACAGCATTACAAAAATGCTGTGGCTTCAAGAACATAAACCGGAAATCTTCGACGCCGCGTATAAATTCCTCCAAGTAAAAGATTACGTCATCCGTAAAATGACGGAAAACTTTATCTCCGACTACAGCGACGCATCGCATGTGGGCTGTTTGAACCGGAACACAAAAAAGTATTGGAGCGAGCTGCTGGAAGCTCTGTACATTCCCGAAGAAAAATTACCGGAACTGAAAAAATCGACCGATATTGCAGGAACACTGACTTCTTCCGCAGCCGAAGAATGCGGCTTGATTGCCGGCATTCCGGTTATAGTCGGCGGCGGTGACGGCTGCTGCGCGACGGCCGGCGCGGGTGTATATAAAACGGGAAGCGCATACAATGCGCTCGGAACTTCTTCATGGAACGGTACCTTAAGCAAAACTCCCCTCGCCGATCCGGATAAAACCTGTTTTTCGCTTATACATCTTGACGGGGAGCAATACCTTTCGCTCGGAACAATGCAAAGCGCGGGGCATTCGATTGAATGGCTTATGGCGAATCTTTTTCCCGACTTTCAAACAAATAAAACCTCTCGCTTTGCATATGTAAACGACGAAATACGCAAACAACTGGAAAGCGGCAACACGTCGCAGCTCATATATCTTCCCTACCTTTTAGGAGAACGCAGCCCGTGGTGGAATTCAAACGCGCGCGGCGCCTTTGTAGGCTTGAACGCTTCGACGGGAAAAATCGACATGCTCCGCTCATGCATGGAAGGCATTGCGTTTAATTTAAAAATCATTTTAAATTCCCTTGAGAAAAGTTTGGGGCCGCTTTCGATGCGCGTAATCGGCGGCGGCGCTAAAAATAAAACGTGGCTGAAAATTCTTGCTTCCGTTTGGGGAAGGGAAATAGGCATTCCCAAACACCTTTCGCAGGCAACGTCGCTGGGGGCAATCCTATGCGCCGGTATTGGATCGGGCATTTTTAATGATTTTTCCGTCATCGAAAAAATCAACCCGATTGAAGGCGCAATTCCGCCTGACGAAAAACTTGCACAAGCCTACGAAAGTCGGTACGATATTTTTATCAAAACCTATAAGGCGCTGGTTCCCGTCTACGAGGCACTGCGGCAAAACGGCGGATAAGCGATTCGGTAATGTAAAACTTTACAGGTATTCGGTTCCGCAACCGGCAAGTACCCCGAGTTTTTCGAGTACCGCGGCGGCTTTGTTTTGCGTTCTGAAATAAAAGCCGAGAGTTTTTCCCGCGGACAATTCGGCGTCAACGGCGATCAGGTATTTTTCACGGGACGTACCGAACAGCGTTTTCTTTTCGACGCTGCGTATGTTAAAATTGGTAAACTTATTGAACGACAGGGTTTGTTCGGCCGGCGGTTTGCGGTTTGAGGCGGCGCGGAAAAGTCCCAAAAGCGGAGATTCGGTAGGATGGGCGTAAAAATGCAGACTTTTTTTGCACAAAACAAGCAAGCCCCATAAACCGATTCCTTTTTGTACGGGTTTGAGTTCCAAAGCGGCGAATACATCGTCGTCGGCTTCGAGGCATACCATTTCAACCGACAACACTTCATCGCCGAAGCGTTCGCCCATTTCGGTAAAAAATTCACGGCGCAGCTGCGCGTCCGATTGTCTTTCTTTCATGCCGGAAGTATAGCAGATTCGGCCGTTTATTTATAGAGGACTCCGTAGTATTTTTCGTACAAAAAACGCCGGTCTTCTTCCAGAATCCGCGAAAAGGAACAAAGGGCGCACAAAGCCCCCTCGCCGTTTTTATACAGCTTGGAAACAAAAAAAGTCGCATCAAGCACGCGGCACACTGGACCTATAAAAATCCGTATGCGTATGCGGTATTCACTGCCTTCGCTTAGGGGAAAGGGTATCCCCCTGCTTTCCGCCGTACCGGGAAAGCCCGCTCCGGCAAAACCCGTTCCGTGCGAAAAACCGGACCCGCCCAAAATAAGCGATGAATGATTGAGGCTTAAAATCGAAAGCGGCTGCAGCCGGTGCCAGATCGCACCGCCGTCTTTATGCGGCATAGCCAAAAATCGGCAAACGGGAAGCAAAAGTAATTTTTCTTCTATATCGACGGGGCTGACCGTCGGTTTGTAGGATTTAAAAGCAAGTACCGTATGAACGCTGTGCCGGTCGCCGTGCGCAAGCGGAATATACACATCGTAGGGAAGAGCCGGCACTTCGGCTTCGATACGTGATTTTTCATCGTCCGCTATATCGTCGGCCGTAACGGAAACGGGAAAGGGGAAAAAATTTCTTAAAGGAATCTTTTTACCGGGCAAGTACAAAATTCTTTTTGTTCGGTCTACCACGGCACGGCACAGGGGCGGAAGGTCAACGCTCCTCAACGAAGAAACCGTTTCAAAAAAGCCCTGCGACCGGAGCGTTTCTTTTTTTGAAAAACACAGCCATTGCCGGTTGTTAAAAGGTTCGAAGCCGTCTGCGAGGCGGCACCGGGCTTGCGCACTTGTAAAACCGGGAATGTATATCGATGCGCTTATATCTTTTAAATAAACGGGCGGTACATCGTCCGATTTTAAAATCGTTTGCGGAACGATAAGCGCAAAACCGTTTTTTACGCGTTTAAGCTCTCCGAAAAAACGCACACCCCTGCCTTTATAAAAAAAACGGACATCGATGCGCGCGGCTTCAAAAAAATTTTCGGGTACTGCGGCAAAGGGGAAAAACAGCAGGCGGTTCGATACGGCCGCATATTGCGCACTTGAAAGAGTAAGCGGATCTCCGTCCGTGTGCACTCCGGATGCTGTATGCAGTTCAAGCGGCGGTTTTTCCGAAAATAAAAAATCCGCAACGACGTCGCGCGCAATTCCCGTAAGCGGTGCATTCATTTTTCCGCTTTCCCGAAAAACAGCTGTTCGACCTTATATTCCCCGGAACCGTCCTCGGCAATATACACATATGCGTCGAAAAAGCCGCGCGCGCCGAAAAAACGGACGGAAACTTCGTATACCGAACCGTCGCTCTTTTGCGCATAGCCGACGATCCACGAATCGGATTCGGGCAGCGATTGCAATTCGTATTCGGCAACCGTCTTTAAAAAGCCCAAGCCGGAAGCAAAAAAAGCTTCATCCAACTTTTTTGATTTGCAGCCTTCCAACACTCGGTTCAAAAGAGGCCGGGCGGCGCTCGGCAGCGCGCTCGAATCCAATACGGTAAATCCTTCCAAAAACGGATAGACGGGTTTTTCGAGCGACAAAAGAGAAGCAAAAATGCTTTCGGCGTTTTGCGAACTCCCCGAAGGTAAGCGTACCTCCGCCGGCGTGTAAGTATCCGCCGACGCATGAGCGCCCGAAGCACTTTGATCTTCCGTACCGGCCGTATGCTCCGCTTCGGCGGGCGGTGTGTACGCATCGGTTAAAGTCCATTGAACGGAGGCTGCCGAATCGGAAACGGAAGCGCGCAGCGTTTTTTCCGCAGAAAAATCCTGCGCAGTACCCGTGCTTTGGGAACAGCTTGCAGCCGAAAAGGCCGCGCAGGCAATCAGCGCAAAAAAGAAAAAACAATGGCTATGTTTTTTTCCGGCGTTCATTGCATACCGCTTTTTTCATTTTAGACTTCCTCTCTTGTATGCAGTATAACACCCTACGGGCGAAGGTACAAGCCGTCGTAGACTTTTTTCATATAAAGCGCTACAATTCGGTCCTACGGAGGGAACTTAATGGCGCTTACCTTAACCGAAAAAATCATACGGCAGCATATTGTGCGCGATGCGGGAGCGGACATCGATCTTTGTGCCGATAAACCGATACCAAGCGCATCTCATATTGCAATAAAAATCGACCAAACGCTTACGCAGGACGCGACCGGCACGATGACGTATTTGCAATTCGAAACCATCGGCGTTCCCCGGGTAAAAACGGAATTGTCCGTTTCGTATGTCGACCACAATACGCTGCAAACCGATTTTAAAAACATGGACGATCACCGCTATCTGCAAAGCGCCGCCGCAAAATACGGTCTGTGGTTTTCCCGTGCAGGAAACGGCATATGCCATCAAGTACATTTGGAAAAATTCGGCGTTCCCGGCAAAACGCTTTTGGGTTCGGATTCCCACACGCCGACCGGAGGCGGTTTGGGCATGCTTGCCATCGGCGCAGGCGGTTTGGATGTGGCGGTTGCAATGGCGGGCGGCGCCTTTCATCTTGCAATGCCGAAAGTTATCGGCGTACATCTTACGGGCAGACTGCGGCCGGGCGTAAGCGCTAAAGATATTATTTTGGAAGTATTGCGGCGCGAAACCGTAAAAGGCGGAGTCGGCGCCGTATACGAATATTTCGGCGAAGGAGCCGCATCGCTGAGCGTTCCCCAGCGCGCAACCGTTACGAATATGGGAGCCGAACTCGGAGCGACTTCAAGTCTTTTTGAATCGGACGAATCGACAAAACAATACCTTCGCCTGATGGGACGCGAAAAAAGCTGGATTCCCCTTTCCGCCGACAAGGGCGCCGAATATCACAAGGTGCTTGACATAAACCTCGATACGCTTTCTCCTCTTGCATCGTGCCCTCATTCGCCCGACGCGGTAAAGCCGATTGCCGATTTGGAAGGCATGAAGGTGCAACAGGTCGTCATCGGCTCATGCACCAATTCTTCGCTGGACGATTTGGCGGCCGTTGCGGCCATTGTAAAAGGTAAACGGATTGCACCCGATATTGAAGCCGGTATTGCGCCGGGAAGCCGCGCAACGCTTTTAATGGCCGCTAAAGCGGGCATTTTAAGCGATTTGATAGACGCGGGATTCCGCATTTTGGAAAGCGCATGCGGTCCCTGTTTGGGACAAGGCTTTGCGCCCTCTTCGGGCGGAGTCAGCGTGCGCACCTTTAACCGGAATTTTAAAGGCAGAAGCGGCACCGCCGATGCGCTCATATATCTTGTTTCGCCGGAAACGGCTGCCGCAACCGCGATCAACGGCTGCATAACGAATCCCGTATCCGGTGCTGAAAAACGGACAAGTCTTTTACGCGGTGAAAACACCGCCGGCAAAGACGGCGCCGCCGGAACAAACGGTGCGGCGGCGGAAAATCCGTATGCGCTTTGTGAAAAAGATATCATACAAACGGCATCGGATGAAAAAATGTTCATAGCGCCGTTTCCCCTTGAAAAAGCGCAGCACGTCGAAATCGTGCGCGGGCCGAACATTAAAAGCTGCCCCGCCTCTCCTCCGTGCGAAGACACGCTTGTTTTGCCGCTCGTTCTTAAAGCGCCGGACAACGTTTCCACCGACGACATTTTGCCCGCCGGAGCAAAAATGCTGCCTTTGCGTTCGAACATTCCCGAAATCGCAAAATTTACGCTTGAGCGCATAGATCCCGCTTTTTATGCGGAAGCAAAATCGGTTTTAGACAGCGGCAGGCAGGGCTGCCTTATTGCGGGCGGCGAAAACTACGGACAAGGTTCGTCGCGCGAACACGCGGCTTTGACTCCGATGTATTTGGGCGTGCGGGTCATTTTGGCAAAATCTTTTGCCCGCATTCACCGCGCGAACCTCATAAATTACGGTATACTGCCGCTCGTATTCGCCGATCCTGAAAATTACGATGCCCTTGCAAAAGGCGATGTATTAACCCTGAGCGGCATAGAAGCGGCTTTGGCAAACGGTTCCGATTTTGTGATACAGTGCGCGGATGCCGCCGGAAATACAAAATTTTCGTTTACATCCCCCAACGATTTTGACGAACGCTCAAGAAAAATCCTTGCAAAAGGAGGGCTCGGCTCTTATACGAAAAGCGGAGGCCAGTAAAAAACGAACAAAATACAAAAAAAATTGATATTGCATATTATGGAAAATTGCTATATTATATGTACATAGGGGCTCGAAAAAGTAATAAACTTTTGAAACATCCCCAAAGAGGCGGATAAAATGAATATACATAATATCCTTGAAGATCAGGTTATTATTCGAGTAAACAACATGTACGAGCGCATCGCCGAAATGGAACCCTCATGGTTTACCTGTAATTGCGAACAATGCCGGCTCGATACGACCGCCTATGTTTTAAATAAACTTCCGCCCCGCTATATTGTATCTGGCCGCGGATTAACGCATATGCTGGCCTCAGTCGATACGCAAATGTCGGTGGATATGGATTCTCTAATAGTCGAAGGAATGAAAAAAGTCGCTGCAAACGCACGGCCTTTTCATGCCGCCGAAACAAAAGATGCGGCGGGAAAATCGGAAGACCCCGTTTTTAATTTTCCGCTTTTTGTCGGTACCGTATACGACGGAATGTCTTTCGACGCCATACAGTCCGCACAAATCACTTTAAGCCAGGACGGTACTCCTTGCACTATGCTCGACCACACATGGACAAACCCGATGCTGCTGACATCCCATACAAAGGGAAAATACACTTTTTGGGTTAAACCGCAAAAAGCCCGCGTTTCGGGCGAAACAAAACAGTTCCATTTTAAACTTGAAATTATAGCCGACGGATTTGAAAAGACGACATATGTTTTGGATATCCCCGTTACCAGCTCGGAATGCACAATAAAAAAACCGAACACAATCGATCCTATAAAAATTCAGGATTTGTATTTATTTAAAACCCACAGCCTTTAATACACCTGTTTCGGAGTACTGAATGAACGGCAATTTTTCCAAAAGGGACTTTATCCTTCTTGCGTTGGTTTTATTTTCAATGTTTTTCGGCGCGGGAAATTTGATTTTCCCGCCCATGGTCGGAAAGCTTGCCGGAACGAATCTTGCCGGCGCAATGCTGTTTTTCGGTATTACGGCGGTGGTGCTTCCCGTATTGGGCATGATGGCAATGGCAAAAACGCGCGGTCTACCCAATTTGGGACAGCGCGTCGGAACGAAATTTTCCGTGCTTTTTACGATTGTGATTTACATGTCCATCGGTCCCTGCCTCGCAATTCCGCGGGCGGGAAGCGTCCCTTTTGAAATGGCGATTGCGCCCTACCTGCCTCACGGGTTTTCGGGCCGTTGGGCGCTTTTAGCCTATACGGTAGTTTTTTTTGCTGCGGCCGGTATCATCAGTGTTATGGACGACAAAAAGATGCAAAAACTTATGGGCAACATTCTTACGCCGACTCTACTCGCCATGTTGTTAGCCCTATTCGCCGCGTCCCTCTTCAGCGACATGCCTTCTTACGGTGCGCCGCAAGGCGCCTATGTGCTTCATCCCATGCTTAAAGGGTTTGTGGACGGCTATTTAACGATGGACACGCTCGCCGCGCTCAACTTCGGTTTGGTGATTACCCTTTCGATTGAAGCGCACGGTATATTCGACCAAAAGAAAATTCGGGGCATCAATGTAAAAATCAGCCTGCTTGCCGGCATCATCCTTTTTTTGATTTATCTGATGCTCGCCGACATCGGTGCCAAAAGTGCGGCTCTTTTTCCCGATACGACAAACGGCGCACAAATTTTAGCAAACGTATCGACGAGACTGTTCGGCAAATTCGGGGCTGTCATCATCGCGCTGATTTTTACGCTCGCCTGCTTAACAACATGCGTCGGCCTGCTGGCTTCAATCAGTCATTATTTTACGACGCTGATTCCGCGCTTAACGTACCGACATTGGGTTATTTTATGGACGTTTATCAGCTTTGTCCTCGCAAACGTCGGGCTTGACGGAATTTTAAAATACAACATTCCCGTTTTAACGGCAATTTATCCGGTTTCGATTATGCTTATCGTTTTGGCGCTTTGCGAAAAGATTGTCGGCACGGGCGCCTGTATGTACCGTTGTACCATATACACAACAGCCCTTATCAGCATCGTAAACGCCCTCGATCAGGCATCCGTAACGTTGCCGCTCCTTACCGCCCTTATATGCAAACTGCCGATGTATTCATCGAGCCTCGGCTGGCTTATTCCCGCCTTCGCGGTCTTTATACTGAGCGCCGCAGCCGAAAAGATAATTGCAAAATCAAAGAGCTGACAGCGCGCGAAACGCATTTATAACACACAGCAACATAATGCTCGCCTGCACGCAGTTGAATAAAAAGGCTACGCTTTTGCCGCTCAGCTTTGCTTTAAGCTGAGTTCCTGCCAAGCCGCCTGCAATTGCACACACAACCATAACCGGCGCCATCGTTAAGTCATATACGGAAAATCCGGTTGTAAAAAAAACGGAAGTCAGTTTTGCAATTTGAGCAAAGAAAATCGTCATAAGGCTTGCAAAGGTCGCCGCCTTTATTTCAAACGAAAATAAATACATAAGCAGCACAACATTAAAAGGCCCGCCGCCGATTCCCAAAAACGAAGATATAAAACCGAGCGCAATGCCGCACAGAGCATACAGCCATACCGAAGAAAAAGCATGCTTTTTTATTTTATCGGAGTTGAGCATGTACATAAAAACGGCGCACACCAAAACAAAAAGGCAGATATTTTGAATGAGCGTAACGATGTGATTGTTGTGTACCGAATCGGCAATACGCGCATAGCTGTACTGTCCGGCCGTACCGCCGCATACGGAACCGACGCTTAAAACAATCAGTTTCAGAATCGGTAATTTTCCCGACTGCCTTTGTGCGCCGTATCCGCGCAGCAGAGAAACAAAAGACATGGAAAAAACGGTTATGCTGCTCAATATGCCGATTGTTGCAGAATCATAGTCCCGCATAAAATCCATAACGGGCTTCATAATAACGCCGCCGCCCATACCGCTTAAAGAACCGAGTATCGTCGCGCCCAAGGCCAATACAACATAGGGGATTACATTCATAGTCGGAACGACAGGATTTGAACCTGCGACATTCTGCTCCCAAAGCAGACGCGCTACCAACTGCGCTACGTTCCGTAATAAGGGGGAAGCGGGTCTGGAGGGGCTCGAACCCCCTACCTGCTGCTTAGAAGGCAGCTGCTCTATCCAGATGAGCTACAAACCCAAAGAACTTTGAAAACGGCGGAAAATCAAAATGAAGATTTTCCGCCGTAACGCAGAAAGTATAGCAAAAATAAACGGTAATGTAAAGTTATATTTTACATTTTAAATTTTCCGACTTCGGAAACAAGATTTTCGATACTTTCGGTATTTTCTTTTGTAACGACATCAACCTCGCCAACGGCCTTATCTATTTGCGCCGAAGCCGATACCATACCGCTCATCCGTTTGTCTATGGCTTGCGTTACTTCACTGAGTTTACGCATTTCCTGGGCAACGTCTTCGCTGCTGCGAAGCATTTCCATAGACGCATCGCGTATGCCGGTCGTAATTTCGTTGATATTCCGTATCGCCGATAAAACTTCGCGGCTTGCGTTTTCCTGTTCACTCATCGCGCCTACAATCAGTTCTTCTTGCTGCGAGATTTGATTGACCGATTCGTATACTTCGGCAAAAGTTCTTTCGGCGGCCGCCCCCGTAATGGTTAGGTTGCCTATAATCTGAATCGAATCTTTTATAACGTCGGTGATTTGTTTTCCCTGCGTATTCGATTCTTCGGCAAGTTTGCGGATTTCGTCGGCAACAACGGCAAAGCCTTTGCCGCTTTCTCCCGCATGGGCAGCTTCTATCGCGGCGTTCATCGCCAAAAGATTCGTTTGACTTGCAATATTCTGAATAATCTGACTTGCTTCAAGCAAAGATTCCGACTTTTCGGCAATTTGATTTACGACTTCATTTGCAGCTTTTGCGCCGGTCTTACCGTTCTTTGTTTGTTCATACACAACTTTAATTACTTCATTGTTTTTTTCCAACCGCTTGGAAACGGAAGCAATACTTGCAACCATTTCTTCTACGGCAGACGAAGATTCGGAAACGCTTGCCGCTTGCATTGCGATATTCGAGTCAAGCTGCTTTAGATTTTTATTAACCTGTTCAAGCGTTGCGGAGGTTTCGGTTACGCTTGCGCTTTGATTGATAATTTCGGCTTGAACCGACTCAACATTCCGGCCTATTTGATTTACGGCATCCGCCGTTTCCGACATATTGTTCGAAAGCTTTTCGCCGACAACCTGCATCCGTTCACTGTTTTCCGACACCGAATGAATCATAAGTTTGATTTTTTCGATGGTTTGTTCAAAGTATTTTGCCAAGCCGGCTATTTCATCGTTGCCCGAAACGGGAAGACGAACGCTTAAATCGCCTTCGGCAATATTTTTCAAAGCGCCTACAACTTTATTTACCGGCTTTATGATAACGACTCGGGTAAACACAGTAATCGCCAGCACAAAGAGGCACAAAACAACAACCAACACAAAGGTCGTTTTCATAAAAAAGGAGTTACGGAAGCCAAGAATATCTTCAATCGAATAGCGGAATTTTACATAGCCGATCTTTGTGCCCGAAAAATCTTTAATCGGAAAATAAGCAAGCGCGTGCTTTTTTTCTATGCGAATAAGCCCTTCGTCGCCAAGGGACTCGGTCAGTTCGGCGGAATCGACCTGCGCTTCTTTTTCATAATTGGAGCCCATTACGGTATATACGTTGTCGAGCGTACGTACACAAACGGTTACGTCCATGCCGCCGGAGCGCACTTCATCCGTGGAATCTGCAACAAGCTGTTCTATAAACTGACTGTTTACAGCACCGCCGTACTCCACCGTTCCGATAAAAGAGCCGCTCTGATTAAAAAGCGGTTTAACGACTCGAAAGCCCAAATCACTCACGCCCACTTCCAATCCGAAAATTTCTTTCTTTGCTTTAACGGCTTCTACAATGGTTGCACGAAATGAAGAAAGATCGTCGCCGAATTTTAAAGGATTTTGAACGCGTAAAAAAGAAACCGCAGGAGGAATATGAAAATGCAATTGTCGTGCACGATATTTTTGCTTCATATTTTTAAAAATCGGGAGCGTTAATTCCAAAAGCCGGTTCCGGTCGCGCATTGCAAAAGCATTTACAATATTTTCATCAAAAGAGATGTTATCCAATATAACCTGACCGATGAGTGCATAGCCGTTAAGTTCATTATTGAACGCCGAATGCTTTAAATCGGCAATTGCCTTTATTTGATTTTCGGAAAATCGTCTTATGCTGCGCCAATCTTTATACGCAATAATGCCGTACTGCATAAATAATAAAACGGCCGCAATAAGCAAAAGCTTACTACCGATAGAATGACTACGTTTGGTAAATCCAGCAGGCGTTTGAACCATGTTGTATTTTCTCCTTACGATGATTATATGTTTTCTGCAATGACTTTACAACCTAATTACAATGCCGCCTTTTATATTGAAACTGTTTGCGAGCGTTTTTTTCACGGCGGTATTGTTCAGTTCAACGCCGTCCAACATTCGCTGCGTTTTGATCGGGTAAAAATACACGCTATCGGCAGCTCCGACATAAAAGCCGCACTTCGAAAGCGGATAAAAAGAAAGCAAAATATTCGCACCCGCGCCGATAAGCGTGTCGGCCCGCAAGTATTCTTTTCCGGAAACTTCGGTAATGCTTTTTTTTGAATTTAATCCGAAGCCGCCGCCGACAAAAAGCGTAACGGGTTTTTCTTTAAAAAAAGTATACCCTGCTCCCATTTGCACATCAAGCATATAAGCACCCGAAGATAAGGGCATATCTTTCGGGGGAGCAGCACTTAAGACAGTACCCGAAGATTTTTGCGGAAAAGCGACACTCAACATTGTATAAAAATAATACAAGCGGGCATCAAAAGAAAATCCTGCAGCTTTGTTTCTTTCGTACACAGTGCCGGTTTTCATTTGCGCCCACAGAGGCGATGCACTTGCGGCACTCGCATCAAGCATTACTCGGGAAAAATGATCGGTGTACGATGCTCCGGCGGAAAAAGAGATACCGGTATTTTCGGCTGAAAGCAGCGCTGCACCGCAAAAAATACAAAAAACCGTAATAAATCTTTTCATAGCTTTCCATAATTATCGGCACTATAGCAGAGAAAAATCAGTACTTCCTCAGCTGCCGTTTTTTTCAAAGGCCAAAAAACCGAGCGGCAAAAGTTTACTCACAGAACGTGTCCATGTAGTGGAAACAAGCCCTACCGACACGGCGTAGGCGTTGACATACCAATATTTTCCGGCTAAAGCGCCGCTGTCTTCATCAGAATCGACATCGGCATCACCGCTCAACGGGGGCTTTAAATCCGGGTTATCCGTTTTAAAGTAGAATTGCGTACCGCCTTCGCGCAAAACAGGGGAAAACAGTGGGGAACCGGCTCCGTCATAAAAAACTCCAACGCCGAAGCCGTCTTCTGCGAGGCGAATAATAACTCTGTGCGCACCATCAATCAGCAGTTCCTGATTTTTACCGCCGGCAAGAACACGAAGCCGCTTATACCCCAAACTTTGCATTTTTGCATAACCGTTTCCGCCGATATCGGTATTTACGGCGTTTATCGAACGCGCATCATCCTGAAGTTTTTTGACTGAATTGTAAATGCGATAATACACTTCGGTTCCGGCGCCGATAAACGAAGCGGCATTATTTTCCGATGAGAACTCGTATTTACGTGTTTCGGCTGTGTACACCGGTTGCGTAATAACCGTACCGTCGGCCGGGTTTTGAGGCACCGCGTCATGAGGCGGTTTTATTGCGTAAAAAGTTTCCAAACCGCAGGAAATAAGCAGTAGGGAACAAAAAAGTGTGGCACACGACAATCGCTGTTTTATGACGCACCCCTGCCTTATTGAATTTTCCCGGAGGAGCGCAGCACGATTATGCGGCTTTTACCCAAATTCGCCCAATCGGTTCCGCTGTACGAAGCGTCCAGCTTTTCGTACAAACTTACAGCCTGCGCATAATTGCCGCGGCTTTCTTCAATGCGGCCGGCATTAAACAAAGCACGGGAAACAAGCGGAAAATCTTTATTTTCCGCTGCGGTATTAAAATATGAAAGAGCCGCGTCAAGATCGCCGGCTTCTTCGCTACACACGGCCGCGTTATAAAAACAAATCGGAGTAGTATAAGCTTTGCTTTGGGATTTTGCAGCCATAAGCCAATATGTGCGCGATTCTTCCCAATTTTTATCGGCAAAAGCGATATCGGCAGCAAACATCGCGGCGCGGGTCCGCGCAAGTCCGCCCGATTTTTCGGCAAGCGCTTTCGCTTTAGCGGCTATTTCGCTCTTTTTTTGTGCATCGGTATTCTCTTCGGCTTGAAGCTTCGAATATTCGACTTCCAAAGCATCCAAGTCGGAAAGCGCCGACTTTTTTTGCGCCGACAAAACGGCCGTTCCTATACCGAAAGCTGCTGCTGCCGCAAAAATCAAAATGAGCAGCCCCAAAATTACCTTTCGGTATGCCGTAATAAAATCGCCGATAGAATCGGTTAAAGTCTTTTTTTCGGTTTGTTCCATCACTAACTCCTGTAGTCCCGTATTTATCGTATTGAAAGTTCATGCATCAAGCGCGAAACATAGGTGCGCTGAACATCGAGTATCTTTGCCGCCTCGGTTTGATTCCATCCCGTTTGTTCCAGTACGTTCGTAACATATTCTTTTTTAAATCGGAACAGCGCATCTTTTAAAGACACCGCTTTTCCGCCTGTATTTATAAACGACGAAACGCCTTCGGCAAGTTCCGCCGAATTGATGCGCAGGTTTGCCGCTTCGATAATCGGAGGCGTTCCGAGTACGCATGCGCGTTCTATCGAATTTTCCAATTCGCGTATATTTCCCGGCCACGAATATGTGTGCAAAAGCTGCAAAGCATCTTCCGAAAAACCGGTAAAATTCTTTTTCGTTTCGACGCTGAATTTTTTTCGGAAAAAATCGGCAAGGGGCTCGATGTCGCCCTGCCGGCGGCGGAGCGGCGGCACGGTTATCGGCAACACGTTCAACCTGAAAAACAAATCGGAACGGAACGTTCCCTGCTTTATCATTGCTTCCAAATCGCGGTTTGTCGCCGCAATAATGCGCACATCAGCGGTTATCGTTTTGCTCGAGCCGACTTTTTCGAAACTGCGCGTTTGTATGACACGCAGCAATTTTGCCTGCAAATTGTAAGGAAGCTCCCCTATTTCGTCCAAAAAAATCGTACCGCCGTTTGCATTTTCAAAGCGGCCGATCGAATCGGACACGGCGTCGGTAAAAGCGCCGCGCACATGGCCGAAAAGTTCGCTTTCCAAAAGCTGTTCGGATAAGGCCGCACAGTTTACGCGCACAAAGGGCTTTGAGCAGCGCGGACTTTTTAAATGGATCCGTTCGGCAACCAATTCTTTTCCGACGCCGCTTTCGCCCAAAATAAGCACGGAAGAATTCGTTTCGGCAACCTGTTCGATAACCTTAAACAAATCCAAAACCGATGTGTCGGCGGCAACAAACTGATGAAACTCTCCGCCTGAAGAAATAGCGGTTTCCAATTCACGAATTTCCGTGCGCGCTTGGCGGTAAGCGGACGCATTTTGATAGGCAATTCCCGCTTGAACGCTTAAAAGTTCCAAAATTGCAAGATCGTCGCGGTTAAACGGCACCAAAGCGTCTTTATTTAAAAGCTCGATAACACCGATACATTTTTTTTCAAAACGCAGAGGAACGGCGACCATCGTCTTGGTTACATAGCCGGTTTTTTCCTGAACGGCGCCGAAAAAACGCGGATCGTGCGCCACGTCGTTGATAATCAGCGATTCGTTGTTTTCGACCACCCAGCCTGCAATACTGCCCTTCGCGGCAACGGGAATCGCCGAAGCTTTTACGCCGGCCGGCCCCAAAGCCACCCTGAATTTCAGCGTGTCGGTGTTTTCAACAAGCAAAAGAGAGGATGCTTCACATTTAACAAGACGCATTGCCGCTTCAAGAATATAAACCAGCAATGCGTCCAAGTCAAAATAGCTTCCGTTTATAAGGGTATTGATTTCAACGAGAGTATTGAGCTTTTCAACATCAATAGCGTTCGGCGTCATCTCAATAACCCGCAAAAATCAGTTTTGTTTATTTTTTAACAAATCGCCCAGCGTAAATGCATCTCCGTCATCGTCATCGGATGCCGACATATAATGAGAAATTTCATCGCGCTGCATTTTCTTTTTGAATTCTTTAATCGAAAATGCGGCTTTTTGTTTTTCGGGATTTATCTCCACAACGTATACGGAAATCTTATCGCCCACATTGTACTTTTTGAGCGCATCCTCGTAGGATTCGTCTTTGTCGTCGGTAAGGTTCGCTTTGTTGACCAAGCCTTCGATGCCGCCTTCGACGCGTACAAAAAGACCGAAATCGGTAATCGAAACGATCTCGCCTTCGATAACCGAACCTGTCGGATGTGCTTCGGCAAAGGGCTGCCACGGATCTTCGGTTAAATGCTTGACGCTCAAGCGAATACGGCGGTTTTCAGGATCGTTTTCGGTAACGATAACTTCAATTTCCTGACCGACCGACAGCTCGCTTCCCGGATGTTTAACCTTCTTTTTCCACGAAAGATCTTCGGAAGGCAAAAATCCGTCGATGCCTTCTTCCAGTTCGACGAAGGCACCCGCGTTTGTGATTTTTACAACCTTACCCGTCAAGCGCTTGCCGACCGGATAGTTTTCGGCAATACTGTCCCAGGGATTGTTCGTTACCTGTTTTAAGCCGAGAGATACGCGGCCGGCTTGAATATCGTAGCCTAAAATCATACATTCGACTTCGTCGCCGACTTTTACAACATCGCTCGGTTTGTTGATTTTTTTTACCCACGAAAATTCGCTTATGTGCACAAGACCTTCGATGCCCTCTTCAAGTTCGATAAAGGCGCCGAAATCGGCCAGTTTGGTTACGCGGCCTTTTACAATATCGTTTACGTGGTATTTTTCTTCAAAATGCAGCCACGGATCTTCGCCGAAGTGTTTGAGCGACAAATTGATGCGCTTTTCGGCCGGATCCAAACGGACGACCTTGAGCGTAATTTCCTGCCCTTTTTTGACGAAATCCTTCGGCCGGGTTACGTGTCCCCAGCTCATATCGTTTATGTGCAGCAATCCGTCGAAACCGCCCAAATCGATAAAGGCGCCGAAGCTCGTAAAGCTTTTTACCGCACCGGTTACCGTGTCGCCGATCGATACGGTATTGAAAAAAGCATCGCGTTTTTTTTCAATCGTTTCTTCCAGATATTTGCGTCTGTTTACAACGACATTCGCTTTGTTGTCGGAATACAAACGTTCCACATAAAATTCACATTTTTTTCCGAGGAGCTCTTCGGGCTTTTCAACCTTTTGGCAATCCGACTGACTGATCGGCAAAAAGGCGCGTATGTCGCTGCCCAAATTGACTTCAAAACCGCCTTTGACGGTTTTTTCTATAGTACCTTCAACCGGCATTTTATCCTGAAAAGCCTGCCGCAGATTTTTCCACAACTGCTTTACGTCGGCTTTTTGCTTTGAAACAATAACTTCGCCGTGTTTGTTCTCTTTTGCGATAAGAACAACACTTACCGTGTCGCCGACTTTCGGTAATTCCGAAAACTCCGATGTCGGGATTTTTCCTTCCGATTTGTATCCTACGTCGATGAACACTTGATCGGGAGTAACCTGTATAACGATACCGTCTACAAGCTGTCCTTCTTCAAGCGTTTCGAGGCTTTTAAGATACTCTTCCTGTAATTGTGTCTGAATGTTCTCCGTGGAGTTCTGGGCTTCATTCATTGCCACTTCCGTCTGATCCATATTAAACCCTTATACGTTAATTTTGTTACTGATTATCTCACAAACCTGTTCAATGGTCAAGTGCGTCGTATCAATATAACAGGCGTCCGAAGCGATTTTTAAAGCGCCTTCGCTCTTCGCCTTATCGATGGCGTCGCGCCGTATGATTGTTTCTTTTATTTGTTCGAGCGAAAGATTGCTCACGCCCTGTTTAAAGCGGCGCTCGGCTTGGGCGTCGATCGACGCGTCAAGGTAAAACTTATAGTCGGCGGAAGGAAACACGACGGTGGTCATATCCCTGCCTTCGCACACAAAATCGAGCGCTTCGGTAAGCGAACGCAGTTTTTCGTTGACAATATGCCGAAGCGGTACAATACACGACACTTGGGCCGCGTGTGCGTCCACCGCATCCGAATGCAGCAAAGATTCGACATCTTCTCCGTTTAATATAAGGTGCTCGTTTACGTAATCGAGCTGCAAAGCGCGCGCGCACGAAAGAACCGCTTGTTCGTCGCTTATGTCGATACCGCGGCGCAAAAGCTCAAGTGTAACGGCGCGGTAAAAGCTGCCCGAATTTAAAAACGCAATGCCGAATTTTTTTGCAATACGTTTTGCGACAGTACTTTTTCCCGTTCCCGCAGGACCGTCAATCGC
The DNA here is from genome assembly GCA_905372025.1 of uncultured Treponema sp. Taxonomy (GTDB): domain Bacteria; phylum Spirochaetota; class Spirochaetia; order Treponematales; family Treponemataceae; genus Treponema_C. Next base: position 108,045 of record CAJPNP010000003.1, read on the forward strand.
TATAACCATCAATATTCCCCCTGCCCCTTTATGAGCGTGCGCAGCAAACGAACTTGATCTTCGGTCAGTTCTTTAAAATCGCCGGCTTTCAAATCTTCGATAAAAATATTTCCTATGCGCACGCGCTCAAGGGAACGTATGCCCGTTTCAAAATATTCGAACACGCGCCGTATTTCGCGGTTTTTGCCTTCCGTAAGTATTATGCGCATAGTGCGCGCGCTTGTACATTCGGCCTTTATGCACTTATAAAAAATGCCGCCGACACGAAGCCCCTTTTCAAAACGCGGTGCAAGTTCTTTCGGAATGGGAACGCTCGTTGTTACGACGTATTCTTTTTCGATGCACGACGAGGGGTGCGAAAGCTGTTTTGCAAAATCGCCGTCGTTCGTAAAAATAATAAGGCCAGAAGAAAACATATCGAGGCGGCCGACGTTGTACAGCCGTTCGGAAAAATACGGCTGCAAAAGAGAAGAGGCGGTTTTTCGTCCCTGTTCGTCGGACATGGAGCATACAAAACCCGCAGGCTTATTCAACAGAACGTAGCGCAGTTTTTCTTCGGGGCGCACGATTGTGCCGTCAAAACGCACTTCGTCGTTCGGTGAAACCTTGGTGCCGAGTTTATCGGCGACCGCGCCGTTTACGGCAACCCTACGCGCAAGAATAAGCTCTTCGCAAAAACGGCGGCTCCCGATTCCGCAGCGCGCAAGATACAGCTGCAGCCGTACGTTTTCATCGTGCAAGTTCAAACCGCTCGCTTTCCGTTTCGTCGAGTTTCGGCAAATCGGCTATGCTGTTCAATCTGAAAAACTTTAAAAATTCTTTTGTGGTGCCGTACAAAACCGGCTTTCCGGGAATGTCTTTTTTGCCGACCTCTTTAATCAAATTGCGCTCGCTTAAAAGGCGGATCATATTGTCGGCACTTACTCCGCGGATGGCTTCTATTTCGCCGCGCGTTATCGGCTGCGAATATGCGATAATCGAAAGCGTTTCCATTGCCGCACGCGAAAGTTTGCCTTCGTTTTTTTTGCCGTAGCGCTCTTTTAAAAACGACCACAAATTCTTTTTTGGTGTAATAACCCAGCCGCCGGAAATTTGCGACAATTCGATTCCGCTGTCGTCCGAAGCATAGCGCTTTTGTAAACGCTCAACAGCCGATTCAACCACTTCCTTCGATAAATCCGAAATACGCGCCAAAGCTTCGGCATTGAGCGGCTCGTCTTCAAGATAAAAAATTGCTTCGACAAGGGCGGTTTCTTTATCCAAATCCATCACAACTCCGATATTTATGCGGCTTGCATGGGGCGTATTTTTATATCGCCGAACATGCGGTTTTGATAAATACAAGCCGTTTTAAATTTAACCGCTTCCAAAATCGCCATAAAGGCACACACAATATCCATAATATTACCCTTGCGCACAACCAAATCGGTAAAAAAGCATTCGCCCTTGTTTTCAAAAAATTCGTTCATAAGGGCGATTTTTTCATTTACCGAAATTTCTTCATACATGGTCATAATTTGTTCGTGCGAATAGGCGCCGACCAGCCGCGAAAAGGTTTTCATAAGCGCCCATGTGTCGATTTTTTCCCACAACTCGTCTTCTTCAAAGGGCAGGACACGCTGAATTTTTTTGCGCTCGAGCGTCCATTCGGATTCCTGCTCCTTTTCTTCCATAAGCTCGGAAAGTTTTTTGAACTTTTGATATTCGATAAGTTTTTCGACCAATTCTTTGCGCGGGTCTTCGATATCTTCGTCGGAAAAATCGGTTTGAACGGGAAGCAGCATGCGCGACTTTATGTACAAAAGGTCGGCCGCCGTCGCGTAAAAGTCCGTTACGCGCTCAAGATCGGCGCTGACGGCATAATCCAAATATTCCAAAAACTGCTCGGTTATTTCGCCGATCGGAATATCGTAAATATTCACTTCATTCTTTTTAATTAAAAAAAGCAATAAATCGAGAGGACCTTCAAATTGTTCCAGCTTGAAAATAGCGGCGTTGTCGCGCGCTTGCAGTACATCCCCCACACAAACCTCCTGAGCCGGCCGCCGTATTTTATGTGATTTTAAAAGGGCCGCAGAACTTTTTTATGCCCGAACCGTCCGCACTTTTTAAACAGTTTTCGTAAAATGTTCCGTTTTGAATATCGGCACAAAAAGGTAAAATCTCCAGCATGGGTATGAGTACAAAGGCGCGCTCGCATAATCGCGGGTGCGGGATTTCCAAAGAATCGGTGCGTATACGCATATCGGCAAACAATTCGATATCGATATCCAAACTGCGCGGCCCGAAGCGGATTTCGTGGCGGCGGTCGCGTCCGTATTCGGCTTCGATCTTTTGGGTCAGTTTTAAAAGCTCAAAGGGATCGCCGGCGAAAAAGCCGCAAAGTGCCATATTGTAAAAGTTTTTTTGCTCTTTTACGTACATGGGCGGCGTTTCGTACACGGACGACACATGCATATCGTCCATAAAAAGCGCTAAAGCGCGGCAGGCTTTTTCGAGGATGTGCACGCTTTTAAGCATTCGGCCGTTACGGCAAAGAGAAGCGTTCGAACCGAGTCCCAGCACTACCGCGTTTTTCATGCTCAGAATAAATCGCCTGCAACCGTTTTATCGGCGGTTTTTTGCGCCGAAGGGGCGGCTTGTGCGGAAGAGGCAGTCGCAGCGGGCGCAGCCTGTCCAACCGAAGCAGGTTCTTGCGCCGAAGACGCCGGCGCCGGTTGAGCCGATGCGGCCGCCGGTTGAGCGGTCACGGCAGCCTTGGCAGCTTTTGCCGCTTCGGGCGAGGGTTCTTTTTTGGTTAAGCGCTGGCCCGGAAAAAGTTTTTCGCGGATTCTCTTTTCCAAATCGGCGGCAAAATCCGTGTTTTGGGTTAAAAAAGCAACGGCATTTTCGCGCCCCTGTCCGAGTTTTTCTTCGCCGCTTGTGTACCACGCGCCCTTTTTATCGATAAGTCCGTGCCGGACTGCCGAATCGAGCAAGCTCGAAACGGACGAAATACCCTTACCGAATATGATATCCAATTCGACTTTTCTAAAAGGCGGCGCGACTTTGTTTTTTACGACTTTTACGCGCACGCGGTTTCCTACGGCATCGTCTTCACCCTTGGCGTCGATCGATTCTATGCGGCGCACTTCGAGGCGCACGGACGAATAGAATTTAAGCGCATTGCCTCCGGTCGTCGTTTCGGGGTTGCCGAACATAACGCCGATTTTCATGCGGATTTGGTTTATAAATATAAGCAGGGTTTTCGACTTTCCGATAATTGCGGTAAGTTTGCGCAGCGCTTGGCTCATAAGGCGCGCCTGAAGTCCCATGTGGGAATCTCCCATATCGCCTTCGATTTCCGCTTGAGGAGTAAGGGCGGCAACGGAGTCCACAACGATAACATCGACCGCGCCCGAGCGCACCAAACTTTCGGCTATTTCCAAAGCCTGCTCACCGGTATCGGGTTGAGAAACCCACAATTCGTCGATGTTGACGCCCAAACCCTTTGCGTACACCGGATCGAGGGCGTGTTCGGCGTCGATAAAAGCCGCAATGCCGCCCATCTTTTGCGCTTCGGCGATCGCGTGAAGCGTCAGCGTCGTTTTTCCCGAAGATTCGGGACCGTACACTTCAATAACGCGCCCTTTGGGATAGCCGCCTATTCCCAGCGCTTCGTCCAGCAAAATCGATCCGCTCGGAATAACGTCGATTCCGGCGGCATTTGCAGCCGTCCCCAGCTTCATCAAAGAGCCTTGTCCGAATTGTTTTTCGATTTGAAGCCGGGCCGCTTCGAGCGCCTGCAGTTTTCCCTGCGTATCCGTCGCCGCGGGTATTTCATTCATTACTTTCGCCATTATATAGCCTCCCACTCTATTATAGGTTTCAATTTACAAAAAATGAGTCTTTTTTTTATTTTTTTTCGGGCAGCGGCTGATACACCGATTTACCCCGTAAAACAAGTCTGCCGTTTTCGGTTTCGACCTTTGCAAGCACGGTAACCGGCAATGCGGTATCGACCGACACCGGCTGTTTAAGAACAAGCGGAACGATTCCTTCCATGCGCTCCATAGTATCATAACCGACTAAAAAATCACAGCGGTATTCGCTTTCCGTTTCGGCGGTGTTGGTTATACGCCCCGGCCATACAACCCAGCAATCCATGTACAGCCACGGTTCGGCTTGAATTTGCGCATACGTGTACGCATCGCTGACAGTATCGAATCCGGGTTCCGCCAAATAGTCCATGAGCAGGCGGGCTTTTTGCCTGACCGATGCCGATGCGTTCGAATTCAATATGCGGTTTATTTCCACTTGAGCGGCGTTGTCGCGGTATTTTTGAAAATACGTTTGCGCGTCGGCATAGGCTTTTTCAAGCTCTTTTTTCGTAAGCACGCAGCGGAACACGGAAGAAGCGGTATCCTGCACGAGCGGATTTTGCTTTTCGTCCAAGGTTAATACAAAAGACGAAAGGTCGGCGCGCTCGTTTTTAGGCAGCAAAGAAGGCTTTACGGCAACAATGATTACGGCCGCAAGTGCGCATGCGGCGGCAACGGAGGCCGATACGCCGAATACAAATGCGGGGCGCAGGCCCAAAGGCGGATAAAAGCGCTTGATTTTCCCGCTGCGTACAAAATTAACCAAAGCTTCGGTGCCGGTATTTTTTTTTATAAATTCGAGCGCGCGTTTTGCAATGCGGTTTTCGCTGTCGTACTCCTGCGTTTCGAGGTAATATTCCACGGCTTTATTCACTTCGCCGCGGCGCAAAAATAAAACGGCCTGCGCGTTGATAAGGCGCGGGTCGGTCATTTTAAGGTTACGCGCCCGCTTATAATACAGCTCGGCGCCGCCGATGTCGCCGACATACAGGCACGCGGTTCCCAGTAAATAATGAAAATAAAAAGACTCGCGGTAATCTATAACGAGCGGCTCCAACAGGCTTATCGTTTCGGGAAAGCGCCGGGCTGCAAGCAAACGTTCGGCTTTTTTTAAAACATCGGCGCTCATCGTTACCGTCCCGATTTTAACAGCACCGCATCTATTTCGGCATTCAGTTTTAAAATCTCTTCGCGGTTCATCGAATCGGGATCCGCTTCCAATTCGCGCACGCGCTCGATTAACGAACGGATATATTCGTCGTCGCTTTCGGCAACATCGTTTTTGTACGGAACAAGCGTATCGTATATCGACAAAGAAGGATCGAGCGCAAAGCGGCCCGCATAAGAAGTACCGCCGGTTTTATTACGCAGTTCCTTTAAGTTTGCAGGAAGCGTGCGCGACGAGCCGGTTGTGATAAAAAAGCAAATGTCCGTTTTAGCCTGCGGTTCAAGATATACCGGTTCCCATGCAACCGACAGCGCGGAATTATTGTACGATTGAATCGAATCGAATTTGCGCTCGGGTACAAAACGCGGCGCCCACACGGGAACACCGAGAACGTCTTTGTTGGCGACGGCAAGCGTTTGAACCTTCGTTATACCGCTTCCCGACAACAGCAGCCGCATGGCCACTTCTCCGTTCGACGACTGAATCCACCTTTCGCGGCTCATGTCGGTAAAAAAATATTCGACGGCAAGAGAATCGTGCAGTGCGGTCGAAAAGTGCCTGCCGGAATTTTCTCCGAGCCAGGTATCCAAAAACAGACGCACGCCTTCGAGCTGCCTTTTGCCGCTCTCATTCGAAAGGGAAATATCGACGCGGATACTGTCGTTTTCTTTTCCGTCGGAAGCCATAAATGTGAACAAAACGGTACATTCGAATTTATCTTTAAGGCTAAATGTAAGCCGTGCTCCGTCTTCCGTTGCTGAAGAGGCTATGCGTATACCGCCGCTTCGCGAAAGTTTTTGCACGTTTTTTCCGTACAGCACATACAAACCCGAATTGACGCTGTAGCGTTTTGAGTCAAGAAGCGACACATACGAGCCCTGCTCGTTTTGCCGGTACAAAAAAACCGTGCCGTCGTAATCTTCTATAACAAGGCGCAATGTACCGCTTTTTATATCGACATCGGCGGACAGGGCGGAAAAAACGGATACGAGCGCGGCGATAATAAGATAACGTTTCATATTATAAGTCTCCCTGAGCTCCGAGCAGTTTTTCAAGCTCTTTCGCCTTTTTTTTCAATTCGATAAGCATTTTATCCTGCTCCGATAATGACTTTTGTTGAGCGGGTGCGGTTTCTTTTCGGGCAGTCTCCTGTGCCGTCCGCAAAGCTTCCGAAGCTTTTAAAGCGTCGCTTGTCAGTTGCACGTTTTCGGAAATCAATTCGTTTACACGCGTGTTAAGCGCTTCGTTTTGCTGTCGGCTTTCTTCATACGAAGTTTGCAAAGCGGCAAGTTTTTCTTCGAGTTTTTGCACATTGCGCTTTAAGCTCAGCGCTTCTTCACCTTGCAGCAATTTAACCTGACGTTCGTAATCTTCGCGCGCGGACGCGGCTTCTTCGCCGGTAACGCGCAGTAAGTACAAAAGCTTTTCTTCGCGCTCGCGCTGTTTTAAAAGTTCGATCCGGTACACGCTTTCGGCATATTTGGAACTTTCCGGATACTCATCGACAACCCGTTTATACAAGGGGAGAGCGCGCGCATATTCGTACTGCCGGTACAAAGATTCGCCCGCCCAAAACAAAGCCGACGGCAGCAAAGGATGATCGGAGTAAGTTGCGGCAAAAGCCGAAAAACCTTCGGCCGATTCTTCATACAGCCCCAAGCCGAAACGCGCAAGCTGAATTTGATATTCAATATGCGGAATATAGCGGCTTGAAGGAAAGCGGCGCGAAAAAACATCGGCATCGCGCAAAACCGCGTAATAATCGCTCACATGCATTTCGGTTAAAATCATCAAAAGCCATACTTCTTCCGAAGAAGACTCTTTAACGCCGGATGCCTTCCTCAAAAAAAACAGGGCGTTCGACCAGTCCTTATTTTTATACGCTTCAAGCCCGTACACCAAATCTTCGTCGTACGCATATCTGGGAGTGTCTTGCGCCTGCACTAAAGAAGCCGCGCACAAAAAAAGCGCGAAGCATACAGCGAAAAAAGTTTTACCCGATGCTTTCATTTTTTAAGCTCTCCCATTGCAAGGTTCCGTCGAAAAAAGACGAACCCGAAACGATAACGTCTACGCCCGTTTCGGCAACGGTGCGCACATTGCTTCCGTTTACACCGCCGTCAACCGAAACGACATAAGCGTAACCCTGTTTTTCGCGCAAACGGACAAGCTCTTTGATTTTTTCCAAACAAAGCGGTATAAGTTTTTGCCCGCCGAAACCGGGATTTACAGTCATTACAAGCACAATGTCGACATAGGGCAGCACCGCTTCAAGCTCTCTTACGGGCGTCGAAGGCACAATGCTGATTCCCGCCTTTTTTCCCAAAGCATGAATCCGCTCGATTAAGCGGTGGCAGTGTATAACGTTTTCCCAATGGAAGGTCAAAGAATCCGCTCCCGCTTCGGCAAAGCTTTCGACGTGCTGTTCCGGATTGTTGATCATAAGATGAACGTCAAAGGGCAGCACGGTCAACGGGCGCAGCGCACGCACAACGCCTTGTCCGAACGAAATATTCGGCACAAAGGAACCGTCCATCACATCGACGTGAATCCAGTCGGCCCCGCCCTCTTCCATCTTTTTAAAAGATGAGGCAAGATCGGTAAAATCGGCCGATAAAATCGACGGTGCAAGTAAAGGCTTTTTCATACATATCATAGTAACAAACAAGTTGAATTGTGTAAATGGGTACATCCGCCGGCAAATTACACTTTAAACTTGTTTACTTCATTGGTTAAGTTGTCTATACTCATCTTGTTCTTTTGTGTAATCTCGTTTACTTCCTGCACGGCATTGTTGATTTGTACGGCACCCGATGCCATCTCGTTCATGCTGTCGGTAATAAGCCGGGTAAGCTCGTCAAGCTTGCGCATTTCTTCGGCAACCCCTTCACCGCCTTTGAGCATCTCTTCAGACCCTGACTGTACTTCCACCGTTACCGTATTGATGCTTCTAATCGCTGCAAGCACTTCCTTGCTGCCGTTTTCCTGTTCCCTCATCGCTTCGGTAAGACGGTCGCTCATCGACTTTACCTGCTCGGCCAAATTGAAAATAACGTTGAATTTTTCCTCCGCCGTTTTCGAAGAAGCCGACAGCTCTTCGATTTCGCCCGACAGTGTTTTAAGTGTTGCAGTTATTGTTTTGCCTTGTACGGAAGACTCTTCTGCAAGCTTGCGGATTTCATCGGCTACGACGGCAAACCCCTTACCCGCCTCTCCTGCGTGAGCCGCTTCGATTGCGGCATTCATCGCAAGCAAATTGGTTTGACTTGCAATATGCTGAATCACATTCGAGGCTTCCAAAAGGCCGCCCGACTCTTCAGCTATTTTTTGAGTTATGCTATTGGCGTTCGCAACGATCCCTTTGCCGTCAGCGGTTGCATCCGCAAGTGTTTTGATTGTCTCGTCGGTTTTTTCGAGTGTTTGCCCGATCGAGCCGATATTTGCAACCATCTGTTCAATAGCGGCGGAAGACTCGGTAACGCTTGTTGCCTGCGTTTCGATACTGCGGTTAAGCTGATTGATTGTGCGCACAATCTCTTCGACCGTTGCAGCGGTTTCGGTAACGCTTGCAGCTTGCGTAAGCGCTTGCTGTTTTACGCCGTCGATATTCGCACTGATTTGGTGCACGGCACTGGCCGTTTCAGTCATGTTACTGGCAAGCTCCGAGCCGATGTTGGTCATTTCGGCACTGCTTTCTCCTACACTTTTAATCGATGCGCCTATCTTCTCAATCGTTTGATTAAAATATTCGGAAAGATCGGTTATTTCATCATTGCCGTGCACGGGCAGGCGCACCGTCAAATCGCCTTCGCCCTGTGCGATGTTTTTAAGTGCGGCAACGATAGCCGTTATGGGGTTAATCAATGCGAGGGCTACAAAGAAAACAATGACCAGTGCAGTAGATATAACCACTGCTCCGATACCTACTACCGAAATACGCAAAAAATTGATCGTTCCCATGAATTCGTTTATGGGGGCATTTATGATAACCTTCCAACCGGTAGTTTTCATTGTTGCAAAAGAGGCTATCCTTTTTATGCCGGCATATTCAAAATAGCCGACTGAAGATTTTTCCTCTTGAAGCACCATTTTTTCAAATGTACCGGCGGATTCAAGCGATAAATCCGTTTTAGATTCTTCATAAGTATTTGAGCGTTTTTCAACCAAACCAAAGTCTTTATCCGCTACTGTGGTTCCCGATTTATCTAAGATATAACATTCTCCCGTTTTACCGACAACGATGTCGTCGATTTGATCGGAATACCAAAAGGCATCCATATCGGCAATGAGTACTCCGATAACTTTTTTGTTATCGTCATACACGGGTACTGCAATGTCGGCAACAAAAGAGTTACCTGTCCGCTCATCGATGTACGGTTCGCCGCAAAAACGCTTGCCCTGCATCCCGTCGATAAACCACTGTTCGTGCGCGCAATCCGGAGTTGTTCCATCCAAAAATTGGATAACACCTTTTTCGTCTGTTATGTACAAGGAGCGGATTGTTTTGTTGAATTGTGCTTCTTCGGCAAGTTTTTTCATTTTTTCGATGTACGGCATTTGCATATCGCGTAAGAACGGCATGCGTGCAATACCTTCAAGGAACTGCCATAAGGCGATGATGCGCCCGTCAAGAATTTCGGCAACATCGGTCGCCTTATCGATTAAGTGCGTTTCTACCTTTTCGGTTACCGCTTTGCGAGCGGTACGGGTTGCAAGAAAACCTTCCATCGAAGAAGCGATGGCGATCAACAGTCCGAAGACTATGATCAGTTTGTAGCGGATTGAAAAACGTTTTGTTTGTTTCATAACATCCTCCTTAGCAAGCATATACGCAGTATAGCACGAGGTTTTTTTTCTGCAAAGAAAAATTTAATAAAAAACACTACATTGACTAAAAATGCCGAATCTGCGATAATAGTAAAAGTAATATGGGTATTCCGTCTGAGACAGGATTAACCGCGGCTTTTAACGCGCTCACGGAGGGAGATCCCCGTAAAGCAAAAGCGGTACTGGAACACACGCTTTCGAACGATCTTGAAAACCGAGAGCTGCTATTCGCCCTTAAATGCGTGAATTTTTGGTGCGATATAATCGAAAGCGCGCAAAAAATGACCGATGCGTACCAGCGCGCGGAGCTTTTACTGGATCAGTGGAAACGCTTTACCGCATACATAAAGGAAAGCGACAAGTTGTACGAGCAGTCCCTGTATGCGGTACGGAAGGCCGTATGTACGTCGGCATTGGAAAGTTATTGTTCCATGCTGAATGAAAAAAACAAAACGTTAAAAGCCGAAATACTGTCCAAAGCCGGTTTATGCAATAAGCTCTTGGGCGACTATGAAGCGGGCATACGTTTTTTTCAGGATGCAAATACGCTGAGCCCGGACTGTGCGGATATCCTTGCCGAAATGGCGGATTGCTACGCGTTGTGCGGTCAGGAAAAAACCGCCAAGGTACTGTTCAGAGAAGCGTTTTTTATCGAACCGCAAAAGGTCGACAATTCGTTTTTGGAATCCGAACTGTTTTGCCGCCTTGCCGAACGTACCGCTCAAGCAGGGTACAGCGGACAGGCACTGCAGGAATGGATACCGGTGTACGGCGTTTTATACGGCGTGTTCAATATAAAACGGGAACTGCGGGCGCTCGAAGCGGGAAAATTAAAGCAAGCGGTTTTTGCACTTGAAAACGAATTAAAAGAAAGCGACAAGGAGCCGGAACTGCTTGTCCCGCGCCTTATAAATCGTTATTTTTGGCTTATAGACCATTATATGACAACGAACGGCGACCGTGCGCGGATAAACGAAATACTACTGAAAATCAAACTGCTGGACGGTTCGATATACGATATGTATACGGTATAAAACGGCAGACTCAAATATTTTATGGGAGAAAGTTATGTCGGAAACATTGATAAAATCGGTTCAAAGCATGCTGACTGAAGAAAAATGGACGCGGGCAGCTATCGGAAATTATACGAAAAATCATTTTATCGAACTTGCCGCCGTTGTGGAAAAAGCCCGCGCCGAAAACTGCATGGACGAAGTTCAAAATGCCTGCAATGAACATCTTGCGCATACAAAGAACAGCATTATCGCTTTATACATTTCCGGTATGCTCGCCTTAAAGAAAAAGACGCTCGACAATTCGGCCCTCATATCGCTCGTAACGATTTTTCAGGATAACCATAAAAATCCCATCGTCATTTATTTGTGCGAAAGCATTTTGGATGAAGACGAAAGCAATAAATTCGCGCTGCGCACGCTCGCAAACGCGTACCGCGAAGAAAACAGCGATAAAATCTGGGACATATACGAAAGTTTGGTAAAGCTCGACTACGAAGAAGCCGACATTGCAAAACTTTTGGCCGAAAAATACGAAAAAGACGGCAAAAAAGAAGATGCGGTGGATTATTACAAAAAAGCTCTTTTGCGCTATGTCAACCGCAAAACCGTCAATCAAATAAAAGAAATATGGACAAAGCTCGTATCGCTTATTCCCGAAGAAATAGACTTTTTTTATTTGGTGCAGCGCAAAATCGCAAAAACCATAAGCGATGTGCGCAGCGCCGCCTTAATGCAGGAACTGTTCGCCTACTATAAAAACAAGCAGGATTGGGATACGGCAATCGATATTTTAAAACTTATTTTATCGATAGACGAAAAAGATTCGGCGGCGCGCAAAGACTTGGTAGACTGCTTCCGCGGCAAATACGCCGACCACAGCCAGCTTGAAGATTACATCCGCATTTCGAATTTAACGCAAAGCTGGCGGAACGTTTTCGAAGCGATAAGCGACTTTGAAAAGCACATTGCCTTCGACGCAAAGAACTTCGTGTTCCACCGCTCGTGGGGCGTCGGCCTTATCCGCAAAGTAAAAGACGACGAGATTTCAATCAACTTCGGAAAAAAATTCGGCATACGCAGCATGTCGCTCAAAATGGCCGTCAATGCATTGCAGCCTTTGCAAAAAGATCACATTTGGGTTTTAAAGGCAACCAAATCGAAAGAAGAATTGGCCAAAATGATTAAGGGCGACAAAGCTTGGGCTTTAAAAGTCATCATAAAAAGCTTCGGCAACAACTGCGACTTTAAGCGCATAAAAGCCGAACTGGTGCCGACGATTCTTACGCCGGGCGAATGGACAAGCTGGAATACCGGAGCGCGCAAAGTGCTCGAAAACGATCCGACCTTCGGCGTCAATCCGAACGATATTTCAATGTACACCGTGCGCGACAGGGCAATCTCGCAGGAAGAAAAACTTTCCAACGAGTTTAAAGCCCAAAAGCAGTTTTTTATGCGCATCGATATTTTAATGCGCTTTGCCGAAGACGCCGATCCGGAATCCGAATTGTTCGCCGACATCTTTTCGTACTTTACCGGCTATCTGCGCGCGTTTTCGTCGGTAAACGAACAAACCATTGCAGCCTTTTTGGTTATAAAAAGAATCGTTACGCGTTTTCCGCACATGAATCCGAATATTTCGCACACCTTCGAACAGCTGTACAAAGAATTGGAAAATCCGAACGCAACCTATCTTGCGCTCAAAGATACGAAAAACACGTATTTGCGCAAAGACTTTCTCAGCTGCATCCGTACCCTGCTCGCCGATTGGCCGCAGCAGTACGTGCGTCTGTTTCCGACCGTATTGCAGGAAGATATGCTGACCGCCCTTTTGAACAACGGCCACGTTGATTTGGTTAAACAGCTTGCCGTAAATTCGTTTGAAAACTACCGCGATTACCGCGAAGCGGTCATCTTCCTTTTCCGCGATTGCCAAAACGAAGACTGGTTTAAGGAAACCGGTATCGGCTTTGAAAAACAGCTTATCACGCTCATACACATTTTGGATTTGACATTCCGCGAAATCGTAAACCACCGCGATACGACCGAAAACCGCAAAATCAATCGGCACATACAGCAGCTCTTGTTTAAGGAAAACACCCTGCTCAATTATATGCTCGAAAACGACGAAGATACGATTACGCGCTTGTACACGCTCGTAAACGACGTGCGCGATTTGGATCCGGCAATCAAAATGAATATGCGCAACCGCATTTTGGAAAAACATCCGGGCTTTAAGTTTTACGGAATGGAAGAAAAAACCGTCGTTACACGCGGCCTTATCGTTACGGCAAAAATGCTCGAACAAAAAAAGCAGCAGCTTGAACACATCGTTTCGGTTGAAATTCCGGAAAACTCGAAAGAAATCGGTGAAGCGCTTGCACAGGGCGACTTGAGGGAAAACGCCGAGTACAAGGCGGCAAAGGAACGCCAGCAGCAGCTGAACACGACGGCATCGCGCTTACAGGACGAAATCGACCGCGTGCAAGTATTCGACCCGTCAACGATTACGACGGCTCGCGTATCATTCGGCACCACCGTTCTCTTGCTCAACAAAGAAAGCGGCAAAGAAGAAGAATATACGATTTTGGGCCCGTGGGAATCCGATCCGGACAACAAAATTATTTCGTATATGTCGCCGTTCGGCAATGCACTGGTGAACGCAAAAGAAGGCGACGAGCTTAATTTTGAAATCAACGAACAAAATTATGCATACGTTGTTAAGCGCATTACCGCAGTACGGTTTTAAAAAGAAAGTTGACAAGCAGGCATAACAGAAATATAATTATAATATAATTATGAATGCCATACGCTTCGAATGGGATTCGATAAAAGCACAGCGTAATAAAGTAAAACACGGTATAAGTTTTGAAGAAGCTCAAACCGTGTTTTATGATAATAATGCTTTGTTGATAGCTGATCCGGAACATTCGAATAAAAACGACAATCGCTTCGTTATGCTGGGGCTCAGTTTTAATCTTCGACTTTTAGTTGTATGCCATTGTTATCGTGAGGGAGATATTATCAGAATTATTTCAGCAAGAAAAGCAACAAAGACTGAAGGGAAACAATATGGAGGGCAATTATGAAAGAAGAGTATGATTTTTCACATGCAATCAAAAATCCCTATGTCGATAAATTGAAAAAGCAAATAACGATACGTTTGGATGATGATATCATCGTTTATTTTAAAAAAATAGCGGAAGAAACGGGCATGCCGTATCAAAATCTGATAAACCTCTACTTGAAAGACTGTGTTCAAAAGAAAAAACAGCTAAAAATCAACTTTGCGTAAAATCGTCGGGCTGTCAAAAAACAACCGATTTTTAGACAGCCCCCTTCACTGCCCGGTCAACAAAGCGTTCACCGGGCACGGGATACTTTTTAAGCTTCCGGCTTTTGAGTTTTCTTTTGGGTTTTGCCTTTATCGCCGGATAAAGCCGACTCGAGCATATGCAGCGGCTTTTTTACGGTAATTTTCAGCTTGCGCGTTAACGCGTGTTTGATAACCGAAGGCCGCAGGTTTTTCAATTCGACGGCCGCCTTGTCGTATTTTCGCACCAAGGAAATCGCATCGAATTTACAGCGCGTTACGCACTGACCGCAGCCGACGCAAATGTATTCGTCGGTAAGGGTTGCGCCGCAGCCGAGACAGCGCTCGGTTTCTTTTTTGATTTGTTCTTCGGTAAATACGCCGCGCGTATCCTTAAACTTGTTTGACGAAGCCGCCTCGGCGGTTTTTGTGCCCGCGCGCTGCCGCGGCAGACGGTCGTAGCCTTCAAGCTTCAGGTTATCCTTGTCGAGCGGTCGGTAATCGCGTTTAATGCGGCCGAGCACCAAACTTTGTCCGGGCTGCACAAAACGGTGAATCGAAATTGCGCCTTCTTTTCCGACTGCAATCGCATCTATCGCAAACTTCGGGCCGGTTAAAGCATCGCCGCCTGCAAAGATATCGCTTTGAGCGGTTTGAAAGGTTTGCGGGGCGGCCTTTACGGTATTGTTACGGTTCAATTCAACCTTGCTGCCTTTGAGTAAATCGCCCCACTCTATCGCCTGCCCGACCGACAAAAGCACAAAATCGGCTTTAACGGTTTTCGTTTCGCTTTCGTCGAATACGGGATTAAAGCGCTTATCTTTATCGAATACCGAAACGCATTTTTTAAATTCGACCGCGCTGACGCGTCCATTTTCGACAATGATGCGTTTGGGCCCCCACGAATTGTGTATGCCGATTTTTTCTTCGATCGCTTCTTCGATTTCTTCTTCAAGCGCGGGCATTTCGTTGCGGCTTTCAAGGCAGAACATGTCGGTTTGTTCGGCGCCGAAGCGGACCGCCGTGCGCGCAACGTCGATGGCGACGTTACCTCCGCCGATAACGATAACCTTTCCGCTAAGCTTTGCACCGGAACCGAGATTGACCGAGCGCAAAAAGTCGACGCCGGTTATAACACCTTGAGCGTCTTCGCCTTCGATGTTGAGTTTGCGTCCGGCTTGTGCGCCGATGCCGAGGAAAAAGGCTTTATAGCCCTGAGAACGCAGTTCGTCCAAACTCACGTCTTTGCCGACCTCGGTACCCGTTTTAAACTCAACGCCCAAATCGCGCAAAATGTCTATTTCGGCTTCGACGACTTTTTTTTCAAGGCGGAAGGCGGGAATGCCGAGCGTAAGCATGCCGCCGAGCTTTTGCTGCTTTTCAAAAACGGTTACCGAATAGCCTTCGACGGCAAGATAGTACGCGCATGAAAGCCCTGCCGGCCCCGCGCCGATAACGGCTATTTTTTTATCTTTGTAGTCGTGTTTGATTCTCGGCACAAAGCGGTGCGCGTCGTTCAAGTCCTGCTCGGCGATAAACTTTTTAATGTCGTCTATCGCAATCGGTTCGTCTATGTCGCCTCTGGTGCACGCCGATTCGCAATACCGCGGACACACGCGGCCGCACACGGCGGGAAAAGGATTTTCGAATTTAATCAATTCCAGCGCTTCTTTGTATCTGCCTTGCGATGCAAGTTTTATATAGCCTTGAATGCCGATGTGGGCAGGACATTCGGCCTTGCACGGGCTCGAACCGCTGTCCGCGGCAACCTTGGCGTTTGTGCGGTAATCGGCGTTCCAGTCCGCCGGGCCCCATTCGCGGTCGCGCGGCGTCGGCGTTTTTTTCGTTTTAATCGGATGAACGGCGCACAGTTTTTGTCCGACCTTAAGCGCGTTTACGGGACAATGCTCGACGCATTCGCCGCAGGCAACGCACTTGTCTTTATCCACGTGCGACACATAGTTCGAGCGCACCATATCATTATTGTAAAACATAGTCGCCGTGCGCAGCGAAAAGCACGAACAGCCGCAGCAGTTACAGATAGCGTGGGTTTTACCCGGCCCGTCGGTATTCGGGATTTGGTGCATTAAGCCGTTGTCTTCGGCGCGGCGGATAATGTCGAAGGCTTCTTCGCGCGTAATTTGGCGGCCGCGTCCCGTGCGTATGTAATATTCGGCGGCGTGCCCCATTTGAATGCACATATCTTCTTTTAAGTGGCCGCAGCCTTCGCCCATAATTTCGCGCGCGGTGCGGCACGAGCAATTCGATACCGAAAACAAATCGTTTTCGTTAAGGTAGGTGGAAATTTCTTCGTAAGAAGCACGCCGCGTTTCACCGGAAACGGTCCGTTCAATCGGAATAACGCGCATTAAACCCATGCCGACCGGAAACAAACCGGCGGTTTTCGGCCCGCGCACGCGGCCGTAGGCTTCGAAGGCTTCGGCTATTTGCGGGTATTTTTTGGCGTTTTCTTTGTGGTTCACCATCATTTCCATAACGCCGGGAATCCACAAATCGAGCCAATACTTATCCGTACCGTCGATCGTGTTTACAAAGCACGCGCCCGTGTCGGCGAGTTCGGCCAGCAATTTTGATACCTGTTCGACCGGCTTACCCGCAAGCGCGGCAACCTCGTCGGCGCTTTTCGGCTTGCGTAATTCAAGGAACATTCCCAAATCGGCCATTTCGTCCGATACAACCGGTTCAAGAATTCTGTATTCGGGATCCGTCTCCGTAATGGCGCCCTTCGTTCCCCGCTTCGTCCTATTGATGTGATTAGCAAAGTCCAACACCCGCTCTTTTACCATAATTGTGTTTCTCCTGCACTGCCGTGTTTTCTTTATGCGTTTTTCCATGCGCGGATTTCCGTCCGTAAATAATCCACCCATTGCTCAATACCCTCGCCCGTTTTTGCCGAAATCGGAATAATCTTCGCCCCCGGATTCAGCTTTTGTATATGACTTTTAAACAAGTCCAAATTAAAGTTGAAAAATTCCGCCGCATCAATTTTATTGACGAGGATAACATCGACGACTTTAAACATAAGCGGATACTTCAGCGGCTTGTCGTCGCCTTCGGGCACGCTTAAAATCATCGCGTTTTTAACCGCACCCGTGTCGAATTCGGCGGTACAGATAAGGTTGCCTATATTTTCCAACACAACCAAATCCAGTCCCGAAGCGCCCAGCTCGTCCAAGCCCTGACGCGTCATATCGGCGGTTAAATGGCACATACCGCCCGAATGCACTTGAATAACCTTTGCCCCCGTCGAAGCGATGGTATGAGCGTCCACGTCGGAATCCAAATCCGCTTCGATAATGCCGATTTTCATTTCATTTTTAAGCGCTTCTATTGTACGCATCAATGTCGTAGTCTTTCCCGAACCGGGCGACGACATTAAATTCAATAAAAAGATTTTATCTTTTTTTAAATCGGCACGCAGCGCATCCGCGCGTTTTTCGTTACTTTCGTACACGCTTTTTTTAATTTCGATAACTTTAAATTGTTGCATAGAGTCTCCGTAGATATTCGTCCGTTCACGGAAATTTTACTTGACCTATTGTACGCTCATTTTTTTATTTTGTCAAATACCTGTAAAAAAATATCGTTAAAAAATCATCAAAAAACTTGACGGTTTTTTATTTTGAAGATACAATACGTATAATCCTATTTTTATCTAATTCTTATCAGGAGTGTTCTATGTTTGCATTCAACTATGCAGCGGGAGCAAGCGCACCTGCGGTTATAGCCGTATGGGTACTAGTGCTTGCATCTTTGTACGTTTTGAACGAGATTTCACGCCGTTCAAAACTCACCGGATTTTTGTGTTTTTTTGTGCTGCCGGTCGTCCTTTCGGTTTTGTGGTTCACGGTGCTGCGCGATAAAACCTATTTGGATTGGTTCCATTTGGTAAAGGTGTATTCGTCAACTGCGGGCTGTATCGGCTTTTGGTGCATCCGCTTTATCAAGGGCAAAGACAAAGCCGGCAAAGAATGGAAGCTCAGCGAAAACAAGTGGGCACTGTGCTTTCCTCCGCTCATTTTGGCGATCAATATTTTGGAAGCGGTTGCGCGCGATTTTCAGGTCGGCTCACAATACAGTATGGCAGGCGGCGGTATGCTCGCCGACGAAGCCATGCACGTTATCGGCGGTTCATGGAACTATATGAACGGCATTGCAGGTCTTTTGAATATCGTTACGATTACCGGCTGGTTCGGTATTGTGCTCCGCAAAAAAACTAAGAGCGACGGCAGCAAAGACATGCTGTGGCCCGATATGCTGTGGTTTTGGATTATCGCATACGACGTATGGAATTTCGCCTACACGTACAACTGCCTTCCCGGCCACTCGTGGTACTGCGGCTTGGCGCTGCTTATCGCCCCGACGCTTTGCGCGTTTACGCTCGGAAAAGGCGCATGGCTCCAGCACCGCGCTCAAACGCTTGCCCTTTGGTGTATGTTTGCGCAAACCTTCCCGATGTTTTTGGATGAGGGACGTTTTGCCGTGCAGTCAACCTATAACCCGAAAATCTATTTTGTGATCAGTCTTTTGGCGCTGCTTATAAACGCCGCCGTTTTTGTATACATGATTTACAAAGCGGTAAAAACAAAACGCAACCCGTACAAAGCCGAGTTGTATACCGATTTGCAGGCGTACAAAACGGTTAAAGCCCTTGCCGAATAAGGGGAGATATGGACAAATTCACTTTTCAAAAGTGAATTTGTCCGGTATACTATCCCTATGATACAAAGACAGATAAAAGAAACTTTTTTACAAACATTGCAATTTTATCCGATAACAACGCTTACCGGACCGCGTCAATCGGGTAAGTCGACTTTTTTAAAAGACGTTTTACCCGATTGGAATTACGTTTCCCTTGAAGATCCCGATATACGCGAATTTTGCCAAACCGATCCCAGAGGTTTTTTGTCTTCGTATCCCGAACATTCAATCATTGATGAAGTACAACGGGTTCCTGAACTTTTTTCATATTTGCAAACACAGGTGGATACATCGGGAGAATCCGGACAATACGTACTTTCAGGATCTCAAAATTTTCAGCTGATGAAATCGATTTCGCAATCCCTTGCAGGAAGATGTGCCGTGCTTAAACTAATGCCTTTTTCTCAAAAAGAATTACAAAGCGCGCACCTGTTAGCTAAAAACACACATGAATACATATATACGGGCGGTTATCCTCGAATTTATGACAAACATATTCCTCCTGCAAGATATTATGCCGATTATTTTGAAACCTATGTTCAGCGCGATATTAGGAACTCTGAAAACATAAGTGACCTTTTGCTTTTTACAAGATTTATAAAACTGTGCGCGGGAAGAATCGGTCAACTCGTAAACATAAGCTCCTTGGCAAACGATTGCGGAATCTCGTCTACAACCGCAACCAGATGGCTTTCCTTACTTGAAACGAGTTTTATCATCTACAAACTAAAACCCGATTTCAGAAATTTTACCAAACGTCTTACAAAATCGCCCAAACTGTATTTTACCGATACGGGATTGGCGTGCTATTTACTGGGATTAAAAAATGCCGAACAGCTTGCTTCGCATTATCTTCGCGGAAGCCTTTTTGAAAATGCGGTTATCAACTCCTTTGTATATAACGAATACAACCAAGGGATTGAACCGGATTTTTCGTACTGGCGCGATAAAGCGGGCCTCGAAATCGATTTGCTTAAAACCTGCGTTGTGCAAGACGGCGAAGAAAGCGTTGCCGCCTATGAAATAAAATCCGGCGAAACGATGAACCTCGATTATTTTTCAAACATGGAAAAATGGGCGCAGCTTCCGGGAAATACACGCAACAGCAAAACCGTTATCTATGCCGGAAAAGACCGTTTTAACACACAATTCGGAGCGGTCATCCCGTGGGATAAGGTATTGGATTGACTTCCCATTTGCCGTTTTTGTCGGCTCCCACGCGGCGTATAATATTTTGTTGCCGAAGTTTTTGCATATTTTTGTTTATGTGAACTTTTGAAATGCCGCTCCTATCTTCGCACGGGTTCCGGTTCGGGAAGGGTTTCGGCGGGAAGGACTGACGCAATCTGCGGTACGCATTTTTTTATGCGGATGAACAGCGCGTCGGTGCCTTTGATTTTTTTCGCATCGATGAGCGCCGTATCGCCGCGTGCGCATTCACCCGAAATTATTTTGAGGGCAAGCGGATCTTCTATTTCATGCTGAATTAAGCGGCGCATCGGGCGCGCACCGAAAGCAGGCTCATATCCGTGAGCGGTTAAAAATGAACGCGCTTTAGCCGAAAGGCTTATGTGCACGTGCTGTTCGTCCAAGCGGGCGCTCAATTCGTTTATTTGAAGTTCCAAAACCGCCGCAACTTCTTTTTCGCTTAAGGGCGTAAAAACCACCGTATCGTCTATACGGTTCAAAAGTTCCGGGCTTAAAATCCGCTTAAGCTCATTGAGGGCGTCCGCTTTTATATTCGCGTAATCCATAATCGCTTCGTCAGAAACGGAAAAGCCGAGGCGATTTTCGTTTGAAATACGGCGCACGCCCGCGTTGCTGGTCATAACGATAAGCGTATTTCTAAAATTGACGACGTGTCCCAAATTATCGCGCAGCTCGCCTTCTTCAAGCACTTGCAAAAGCAAATTGAATATGTCCGGATGCGCCTTTTCGATTTCGTCGAGCAGCACAATCGAATACGGATTTTTACGCACGTGTTCGGTCAAAACGCCGCCTTCTTCGTAGCCCACATATCCCGGAGGCGCCCCAGTAAGCCGGCTTGAATTGTGTTTTTCCATATAGTCGCTCATATCGATGCGGATTAAGGCGTCTTCCGAGCCGAATAAAAAACGCGCAAGGCTTTTTGCCAAAAGGGTTTTACCGACGCCGGTCGGACCCAAAAAGATAAATGAGCCCAAGGGGCGTTTTGCCGATGATACGCCCGAACGCGAGCGGCGCACGGCTGAACAGACCGTCCCTATCGCTTCGTTCTGCCCGATAACGTATTTATGCAATTCGGCTTCCATATTCATCAAGCGCGCGGTTTCCGAAGAATCAAGCTGTTCAACCGGGATTCCGGTCATGCCGGCAACGACCGAACAGACGTCTTCGACGTGTACGGTATTTTGCTCAGAACCCGATTTGCGCTGTTTGCCGAGCAAGTCGAGTTCAATGCGGAGTTCGTGCACTTGATCGCGGACTTTCGCGGCGCCTTCGTAATCCTGCTCCTGCACCATAAGCTGTTTTTCCCGCGTAAGCGTTTGGATGCGTTTTTCGATTTCGGCAAGTTCGGATGGACGCGAATCGTCCTGTATTTTTTTCATTGCGCCGCTTTCGTCCAAAAGGTCTATGGCTTTGTCGGGCAAAAAGCGGTCGGTAATATAGCGTTTCGAAAAACGCACTATCGATTCGATAACATCGTCGGCATAGGTTACGCCGTGAAACTGTTCGTAGCGGCTTTTTATGCCGGTTAAAATCGCCCGCGTTTCTTCGTCGGAAGGCTCGGAAACGTGAACGATCTGAAAGCGCCGCTCAAGCGCGGCATCCCGCTCAAAATATTTGCGGTATTCTTTAAGCGTCGTCGCTCCGATGCACTGCAATTCTCCGCGCGACAGTGCGGGTTTTATCATGTTCGCCGCGTCCATTGCGCCTTCGGCTCCGCCGGCGCCGATTACCGTATGCAGTTCGTCTATAAACAAAATAATGTTTTTTGCTTCGTAGATTTCTTTCATTATGCGTTTTAAGCGCTCTTCAAATTCGCCGCGGTACTTTGTGCCGGCGACGACCAAAGCCAAATCGAGCGTTAAAAGGCGCTTTCCGACCAAACCGGAAGGAACGCGCTCTTCGGCAATGCAGGACGCCAAACCTTCGACGATTGCCGTTTTGCCGACTCCCGGTTCTCCGACGAGAACGGGATTGTTTTTGCCGCGGCGCGACAATATTTGAATTACCCGGCGGATTTCGGCGGAACGGCCGACAACCGGATCCAAAGCGCCGTTTTTTGCAAGTTCGGTTAAGTCGCGCCCGAATTCTTTGAGCAGCGACGGCTGCTGTGATTTTCCCTGCGCAAAATGAGCCGGCCGCACATTCGCTCCTCCGGCAAAAACTTTTTCGTACGCCGACGAAGGAATTTGCACCGCGGCAGCTTCAACCGCGCGGCGCACCGTATCCAGTGTGATGCCGGCTTTTTGAAAAAACTGGGCGCAAATGCTTTGTTCTTCGCGGACCGCACCGAGCAAAAGATGTTCGGTACCCACATAGTCGCGTCGCAGCGAGCGCGATTCCACGGCTGCAAAATCAACCATCGTGCGCAGGCGGCGCGAAGCCGGGATTTCGGGAAACACCGAAAAGGAAGCATGCATCGGAATGGCCTGTTCGAGGGCAAGCTGAAAACTTAAAAGATTTATCTTTAAAAACTGTAAAACGGCATATCCCAAGCCCGAAGCGCTTTTTACGAGCGCAAGCAGCATGTGTTCGGGCAAAAGTTCGGCGGCTCCCGTTTTTTTACCTTCATCCTGTGCAAAAACCGTCAGCAGTTTTTGAGCTCTGGGCGAAAGACCTTTTATCATTGCACACTCCTTTAGCTATGCATAAATCTGTACGTTTTCGAGCGCTTCCTGCATAATAAGCGAACGCAATCGTGCATGCTGCATTTCGGGCGTATTGACGTCGTTTTCGAATTTAAATCGCTCGTTGCGGTTTACGAATTCGATATGGGCTTCGCGCGTGCGGTAAGACAGGGCGAATAAATCGCTCTCTTCGATACAGGTCAAAATACCGGTATCTTTTCCCCATTTTATGCGGAACAGAGCATCGATACATTCGCGTTCGGTTAAAAACCGGCTGTATTTTACGCAGGAAAGCGCCTTATACACAAAGTCGCGCAATGCCGTCGGTTTAGTATCGGCAGTTTTCTTCCGAAACATTCGTTCCGATTCGGCTGCGGTACGCACGGCTTCGTTTAAAGAAGCGATTTGATCTTTTTCGCCGCCCGTAAAGCAGCGCCCGGTACTTATTTTGTAGCAGCTTCCGAGCGCGGGAGAAAAATCGTCGTCTGAAGCTGAAGTATAGCCGAAGCAGGGCGAAACGGCGAATCCCTTGTCTTCAAGGTCGGCGCACAAAGCGGTAAGACCCTTTGTTTCGCGGTTAAAAAAAGTCAGCGAGGGCAAATGTACAAAACAGGACAATTTCATGCCCGTTCCCACATTGTCCACGGAAGCGTTCAAATAGCCGAATTCCACCGACGCGGCAAACTGAACTATGTTTTGCAGCGCATCGTCCACGTTTTTTATAATCGAATACACTTCATCGGTGTTTAAACCCGCGCCGAAACAGATAAGGCGCACATGGTCTTCGTCGTTTACCGAACACACCAGTTTTCCGTCGGTACGCACGACAATGCCCGCAACGGGATTGCTCAGCTGAAAGGGCGATAAGACGCCCCGTTCGGACAAAATGCGGCAGCCGAGAGCATCCAGTTTTTTGACGCTCAGCGCCTGATAGCGCTCCGGATGCTCGATGCGCGAAAAGGCATCGAATACGAGCGTTTGCACGCGCTCGCCGTCGTCGCGGCTGAAGCACGACGGAAACGGAAAGTTCACGAAATTCCGCGCAAGACGGATCCGTGTGGAAAGCACAACGTCGTTTTCGGCTCCCGCTTCGTTATACCACGCCTCGCCCGGCTCATTCATAAAAGGGTTCCCCGGAATGATCGTCCGCACCGGTTACGGCAGGCGATTCGAGCGTCTTTAAAAAATCGCGGTACATGGCGGCTTTTTCGTATTCTTCATTCGCAACGGAGGCTTTCAGTTTTGTTTGTATGGCCATGCGGTCGGTAAGCAGCGAACGGAAATACGCGAGCTTTTTCGGCATGGATCCGGTGTACGGCAAATCGATACCCTTTTTGCCGAGCATGTCCTGCACTTCGGTTTTAAAAGCCGAATAACATTCGGGACAACCGACCTGCCGCGTTTTGCGTATATCGTCGAGGCTCCGTCCGCAGACGGAACACACTTTTTTTTCGGCGGTAAAGCCGTTTATAAGATTTTCAATATTCATAGCGATTTTTTCCGATGAAGCGTCAATCCCCTGCTCTCTCGCACATTCTTCGCACAAGTGAATTTCTTTTTTTCCCTGCATGCTCAATTGCTGAACAAAGATTACGGCTTCGCGTCTGCGGCATACATCACAAATCATCATTCACCTCGTTTTCTCAGATTTTTCTGAGAATATGCAGGGGTTTTTCCTTACCCGCACGGACGGCCGGAAAAACGGAAACCAGTGCCGACAAACACAGCGTTTGCCCCGCAACAAAAAAAATCTTCCAAAACGGAATATGCACCGGTATCGTTTGCAAGTAGTATTCGGGATTCAAAAAACTGACCGACGCATGCGCCGAACCCTCGCTTATAAGATACCACAAATTTAAAATAAGGTTAACCGCATGTTCCATAAATCGGATAATTTCGTTGCAGTTTACGGCGCAGACAAGGCCCAAAGGAAGGCCGAGACAAAGGCCCGCCGCGCCGCAAAGCATGCCGGTTATCAAAAAAGCCGCGCCTATTCCGGCGGAATCCGCGCCGATACTCTTTAGTATGGCGATTTCTTTTTTGCGTTCCATTGCGACCATAATAAGGGCCGAAGAAATATTGACCGACGCGATAAGCAAAATTAAAAACATAATAAGCATTAAAAGCATTTTGGTGGACGCGTAATTTTCATATTGCGCGGTGTTTACGTCGCTCCAGCGGCGCACCTCAAATCCTGCGGGCAGCAGAGAATCGACCGCGCGGAACAAAACGTTCAATTTATCCGAAAACGGGAAGTCCGTTTCTATTCCGATTCCTGTTTCCGATGAACTTTCGGGTAAAAAATTAAAGCCCGTTTCAAGCGGTAAAAATACCCACAGCGCATCTATTTCTTCGTAGCCGGAGGATACGATGCCCGCAACCTTGCACGAAAGTATTTTCGGCCGTACACGCGAAAGAGAAGCGTCCGCCGTAATAAGACGGATGTTGTCGCCGACTTGCACGCCGAGCTTTTCGGCGATTCCCTTTCCGATAACGGCGCTTTTGGAATCGGGGAAGGCTGCGGCGCCCGCAAGCACTTCGATATAGGTTTTAAAGGCGCCGTTGTTTTTAAAAATATCGCCGTCAACGGCGCGTATTGCGGCCCCGGTGCGGTTTTGTTTTCCCGCAGCCAACGCAATTCCCTGTTTTTCAATAAAGGCTTTGCCGCCGGCATCTTTTTCAATTTTGTGCGCCAATTCTTCAAGGTACCCGATTCGGCTTTCGGCATCCGATGAAAAATCCGCAGGGCACAAAACCCGCAGATGATAGCTGGAAAGTCCTATCATGCGATCGGTAATGCCCTCTATCATGCCGTCGGCTACGACCATAACGACGATGAGGGGTACTAAGCTGAGCGCAATGCCGAACACCGCCCCGAAAAGGCTTTTGCGTCCGTTCGAAACGCTGTGTATGTTCGGTTTTATAATACGGAGCGCATATAAAAGCGAAGATTTAAAGGTCATATACGAGCCTGCCCTGTTTTATGCGCAGACATTGATCCGCGCCGGAAGTTAAAGACAGATCGTGGGTCGCCATGATGAGCGTTTTGCCGTATTTTTCGACAACCGAAAAAAGCAGTTCACCTACCAAATGCGCGTTTTCCGGATCCAAATTCCCGGTCGGCTCGTCGGCTAAAATCAGCTCGGGATCTGCGATAAGAGAGCGTGCGACGGCGGCCCGCTGACGTTCGCCGCCCGAAAGCTCCGAGGGCAGATGGTGCATGCGTTTTTCCAAGCCGACGTCGCACAAAAGCCGTTCGGCGCGAAGCCGCGCTTCTTTTTTCGGAATGCCTTTCATGTAGAGCGGCAAAAAGACGTTTTCCAAAGCCGTAAAATCTTTTAAAAGATAATGGAACTGAAATATCAATCCCAAAAAATCGGCGCGGTAAAGCGCCGCGTTTTCTTCATCCAAAGACGTAACTTCGTAGGAACCGACTTGCACTTTTCCGCCCGATGCGTTGTCCAAGGCACCGATAATATTGAGCAGGGTGCTTTTGCCGCTCCCGCTTTCGCCCAAGATAACGGTTTTGCTTCCGCGTTTTAAATTCACATTTACATCGGAAAAAACGGTCAGTTTTTCGCCCGCCCCGCTATATATTTTGGTAAGATTTTCGATTCGTATGAGGTCATTTCCGGCGGCATTATTCATAACGCAGCACCTCCGCTATTGAAAGTTTTAATATGTTTTTGCTCGCGAAATACGAAGCGGTTAAAGCCGATAAAATGCCGAAGATTGTTATGAGCGCGGTTTCGCCGAAAAACATGCGCGCAGGGATTTGCGCGTAAAACATAAACATCGGGTTTTCGCTTACGTACATCAAAGCGGCGGGATTGAACAGCAGCGTAAAAAAATACTGAACGTAATACACCGTTTTTGAAATAATCAAAAAAACGGCGTCCATGCGCACGCTTATGAGCATGCCCAAAAGCAAACCGGGAACCGCGCCGCTCAAGCCGATAAGAAGCCCCTGCATAAGGAAGACGGTTTGAATAAAAAACGGCGGAGAGCCGAGGGCCGAAAGTACGGCGATTTCTTCGCGGCGCTCGAAAATCATGCGGCGCATACCGTTAAAAATATTGACGCCGACAACGATAAAGATGATAAAAACCAGCAGCATGAGCACGTTTTTTTCGACTTTTAAAGCGCCGAAAAACGATTTATTGTACGTGCGCCACGATTCAACTTGAACCGACGTTTTGTCGGTAAGATATTTTAAAACGCGGCCGTCCTGCGAGGTTTTATGCAGCTTAATACCGTATACGGTCGGCGCGGATTGTCCGAGCAGTTTTTTTCCCGTATCGAGCGAAAAAAACATAAAGCCGTCGTTAATCTCCGCGTGTTCGCACGAAAAAATTCCGGCTACCGTAAACACGCGCTCGGCAGACAAAAGATCGACGTCGGAAGAGCCGGACATTGCCAAAAGATTTACCGTATCGCCCGGATGCACGCGTAAAGCGCGCGCAAGCGTAATTCCCAAAACCGCCTGATTATCGGAGAGGTCGAAGCGGCCCTCGTACATCGTAATTTCCTTTCTGAACCCTTCGTCCGTTTTACGAATATTTTCCGGCACAAAGCGGATAAAGGCCGCCGCCTGCCGCCCGTTTTTGCCGACACTTAAAGCCTGCGCTTCCATAAAAGGTATGAAAGTGCGCACAAGCGGATTTTTTTGCAGTTCGCTTTCGAGTACAATTTGCTGCTCCGCGTTTTGAGGGTAAGCGCGCAAATGAAAGGATTGTATTTCTAAAATACTTTCGATTTTGCCCGTTTGAAAACCGTTCATCACGGCGATAACGACAATCAGGGTCATAACACCGAAAGCGATTCCCAAAGAAGAAAGGAAGGCGGCTGCGGCGTTGCGTCCACCCGTATCGACGCGCGCAAAACGGCGCGAAATAAATAAAATCCACGCGGCCTTATTCGTCGTTTTCACAGCATGCGCTCCCGTTTTTTTACGCCGTTTTCGTACACGATTTCGGCGCTGCGGTTTTCGTTTTTATAGACGGTAACGATGCGCACGTTGCCGGGGAAAAAGAGCGTTTCTTCCCAATCTTTTGTGTCCGTATATATTCTTTGTTTTATGCGCTCGCCATTTACCGAATAGAAAATATCGGCTTTGTCGCCGCCTTTGCGGTACAGATATTCGGTTTTTTCGCTGCGCGCTTTATTTTTGTCCGGCGAGGCTTCCGGCTCATAGGCGATTTTGTATTCGGTCATTCTGAATTGATCATCGTAGGAAGCCGTTTCGCGGTACAAAAGTTTTTCTTTTTTTTCAGCAGCGGGAGCGGCCGCATAGGTTTCTTTTTTCAGCCACAGTCCTTTTTCGCCGTAAAATTCGTACACGGTTTGCAAGTTTTCTTCGTCGCGCGTTACGGAACGCTCGGGAAAAGGAGAATCGCCCTTATAAAAATAATCGGTTTGCATAAGAGGAGAAGAAGACGAAGGCTTCCACACCGTCGTTTGTACGAGCCGGTAAGACGAATCGAGTTTTTTTTGCACGAGCTTATCGTCCGAGCAGCGAAGCGAAGATGAAGCGCGGTTGTCTAAAAGCAGGCGCTCCGAACCGTCAAAATAGCGGCGAAGCGATCCGTCGGAAAAAAGAGCGGCGCCTTCGTTAAGCGGCGCTTCACCCTCGTTAAAAAACACGGAAGTATTTCCCGCTTGGGCACCTTCAGCCTTTGCCGTCTCGGACAATTCGCCTTCAGCCCGCTCTTGTGCAAAGAGGATACAAAAGAAAAAACACAGCGTACAGAAAAAAAAATACGAAAAAACTTTCACCCTACTCGCCTAAAAAATCATGCGCATAACGCTGCGGCTCGAACGGCCGTATATCGGCATATGCTTCTCCCGAACCGATAAAGGCTATCGGAAGGCCCAGTTCCAAGCCCAACGAAAAGGCGGTTCCGCCTTTTGCGGACGAATCGTATTTGCTTAAAAAAACGGCGTCTATTCCGACCGCTTCGTGGAACACTTCGGCTTGCCGCAAAGCGTTTTGGCCGGTTGTACCGTCGAGTACGAGAATTTTTTTATACGCGCCGCTTGCGGCCTTTGCGGCGGCAACACGGTCGATTTTTTGCAGTTCATGCACGAGGTTTTCTTTATTGTGGAGGCGTCCGGCAGTATCGGCAATGACCAAGCCGCCGCCTTTTGCGGCAACGGCGTCGGCCGCATCAAACACAACGGCCGAAGGATCGCTTCCGTGCCGGTGCGCTACAACGCGCACGCCGAGCTTTTCGCCGTGAAGGCACAGCTGTTCTATAGCGGCCGCGCGGAAGGTATCCGCCGCAGCCATAAGGATATTCGGAAAACCTTTGTTTTTATAAAAAGCGGCCATTTTTGCAGCCGATGTGGTTTTACCCGCACCGTTGACGCCGAGCACCAAATAGATATTAACGGTATTCGGATCGGGCACAAATTCGATCGACTTTGCGGCTCCTTCCAGCATTGAACACAGCTCTTTTCGCACGGCTTCCGGTTCGGTAAGCTTCAGCGTTTTGCAGCGTTTTTGCAGTTCGTCGGTTAAGCGGTAAGCCGTCTTTGCGCCTATATCGCCTTCAACAAGGGTGTCGGTTAAATCGTCAAAAAATTCTTCATCCATTCCGTTTTTGACGGAAAACAAATTCTTTATTTTTAAAACAAACTGCGACGCCATATATAAAATCCTAACGGGGTTTGTCGGCCTTTATGCGCTCCGGCAGCACCGAATTGACCGAATGCAAATAAAGTCCCAACTGAACCAAAAAGTTAATGCCCAATCCGATTGAAACGCCCGACGCCGCATAGGCGGCGATTTGCCAATTTTGTAGATCGTCGCCTCCGTTCCTGCCCAAAACGCGGGAATTATATTCGTCAACCTGTTTGCCCACCAATATAAAAGCGGCCGGAAGCGATAAAATCAATGCGGCATATGAATTATACATTATTCGGCGCTTTTTTTCAATGGAAGATGCAAGCGAGGCGCCCGGCGCCGGAAGCGTATACTCGGCAATATATTCGGCAGGGTTTTCCGGCAGAGCGCCTTTTTTTTGCACGCCGCGTTCAAGAATAAAGCGCCTGACCGTATCGCCTTCGACCACTTCGGCCAAAACGGGAAAACCGTTTACCGTAAACGTATGCTCTTTATCCTCCTGCGGCACGGCGGCAAGACCGTTAAAAAAAAGCGTATACGGCCCGCCCTCTTTCGGCACAACCCGTATCGGCGTTTCGTTCCGCTTTTGAAAACGCACGCGCACGTAAAAATCGCTTTCGCCTGAAAAATCGTAGACAAAGGAAGCCGCTTCAAAGCCCTCGGCTTCGGCATACAGTTCGTGAATGCCGTCCGCAATAAGAACCGACGAAAGAGAATGCAAAAGCCGCCCGTCAAGCCGGACAGACGCTTTTTGCGCGGCGTCCGCAGGCTGAATGTCGAAGCTAAGGCGCGCTTCTTTACCGTTGCGCAGCGCAACGATGATTTTTTCGGCAAAGCGCTGCGAAAACGCTTCAAGATTATCCATACGGTCGGTTTCACTCAAATGCAAAATCTCAACCGCGCCCGGATACAGCGTAAGCATTACCTGCACTTGCATATAGTCGCCGAGCCTTCGTATGCTGCCGGTAATAAGCCCCCGAATGTCCTTCGGTTCTTCAAGCGTTTCCCGAAACGGCGCGGCGGTTTTTAAAGGCGGGTACGCTTCGGTGTTTGTTTTTTTCCACAGCACGATATGCTCTTTTACCGGAAAAAAATCGGAAGGCGAAAGCGACGTTTCTTTTTCGGTAATTTTTTCGGCATCGGCCTTTAGTAAGCGGATTGTTTTTTCCCGCGCGACGATTTCGCGCTGCAGCTTTTTTTCGTCCGCTTCGGATACGACAAGTTTATCGCGCTCGGCGGTTTTTTGCCCTATATCCGCATACAAGGCGCGTCTTTGCTCGTTCAATTTTTTCTTTTCGCGCCGGCACAGCTCTTCGGCGGGAACCGTACGCATGCCCGCATCGAGCGTTTTTTCCAAAATCAATTGGGGAAGAAGAGAAGCCGCCTTGTAGGCGTGATCCGAAGCGGCGTTTTCGAAATTCGAAGAATTCTCATCTACGGTAAAAGCGCAGGCGGCAAGCGTCCACTCGGCCGGATCGCCCTGCGTTCCCCTTTGCGCCGCGTTTTGCGCATTCAATAAATGCGCATGTAATAAAACGAATGCGAGCATCGGCGCAAGAGTAAGCGCCGTCGGCTTATTCACTGCGCGTCTTCTCCGTCGTCAAGCGGCAAGCCCTTCCACTTTGCCGCCAAATACGATTCGATAAACTGATCTATGTCGCCGTCCATAACGGCTTGAATGTTGCCCGTTTCGTGGCGGGTACGCAAATCCTTTACCATCGTGTACGGCTGGAACACATAGGAGCGAATCTGGCTCCCCCACGCTATATCTTTTTTTTCCTGGGCGAACTTTGCATTTTCTTTTTCCTTTTCCTGCCGGTAGTACTCGTACAAACGGGCTTTGAGCATGTTCATTGCGGTTGCGCGGTTCATTGTTTGACTGCGCTCGGTTTGGCACGAAACGACAATTCCCGTAGGAATGTGCGTAAAGCGGACTGCCGAATCGGTTTTGTTGACGTGCTGGCCCCCGGCGCCGCCTGAACGGTAAGTGTCCACGCGCAAATCTTCGGGGCGCACTTCGACTTCAATGCTGTCATCGAGAACGGGAAACACGTATACCGACGAAAAAGACGTATGGCGGCGCGCGTTCGAATCAAAGGGGCTTATGCGTACCAAACGGTGCACGCCTGCTTCCGATTTTAAATAGCCGTATACGTAATCGCCGTTGATTTGCAACGTAACGGATTTTAAGCCGCCTTCGGCTTCGAGGCGGTCGAGGTTTTCGACCTTATAGCCGCGCCTTTCGGCCCAGCGGATATACATACGGCACAGCATTTGCGCCCAATCGCAGGCTTCGGTTCCGCCCGCCCCCGCATGAATGCTTAAAAAGGCGTTGTTTTTATCGACTTCGTCCGACAGCAAATTCAATATGCTGTATTTTTCAAAATCGGCCTTTGTTTTATCGTATAAATCGCCGATTTCGCCTTCCAAACTCGTATCGCCCGATTCTTCGGCCAATTCGTATAAGGTTTCCAAGTCTTCGGCGGCGCGCACCAAATCGCGCCAAGGCGTAATTTTGTTTTTAAGCAGTTTTATTTCGGATACGATTTTCTCAGCCTTTGCGGAATCGTTCCAAAAATCGCTTTGCGCGCACAGTTCTTCTTTTGCGGCAACGCGCTTTTCTACGGCTTCGGAGTCAAAGACGCCCCCAAACGTCGAGGATGTCTTTTTTTAACTCGGTAATGGGAATTTTAAAATCTTCAATCATACTACTCTCCAATAATTTTATGGAACGGGGATGTCTCAAAAGTTTGTCGGTTTTTCGAGATGCCCTTTATTTTGAAAAAGGCTGATTCCGCGGCGTATCATCGGCCGGCGGACGCAGCAAACAGCGTCGCCACTTTTTTTTACGCAATTCGGTAATCGCCATAAGACCCTTTACCGGATATTGATACATGCGCACCCTGTCGTAATAATCGGTTACCCTGTCCACGTCTTTTTTAAGCGAATGCAGACGTTTTTCGGATACGGCCGTATGTTCCCAGCACGCGCGCTGTATGCGCGTAAAACCGTATTGAGAAAGAAGCAATGCAAGAGAGCGCGAAGAATCGACGCCGCCCGGATCCAAAATGACGGAAACGAACATGAATACAGCATAATTGAAAGTTCGGATCTTGTCAAACAGTAATTTTTAAAGCATTATATAGTTATGAAAAGAACGGTTCTTTTAAGTATTGCCGTGTTGAGTGTTTTGACTGTCTTTGCGCAGGAAGGCCGCCCCGTCGTTACCGACATACAAACGGCGCTCGGTGAAAACGGCGCAATCCTTGTAAGCTGGAAACTCGGCGAAAAAGCCCGAAAAGAAATAAAAGAATTGCTCGTGTACCGCAATACCGGCTCCCGAATCGATTCGCTCGATGCGGAAAATGTTGCAGTACTTTCGCCCGAAGATCGCTCGTACGCCGATTTCAACATACAAAAAGGCGCGGATTATTATTATGCCGTTCTTGCGCGTGACGAAAAAGGCGCTGTATACGATTTACTTATTCCCGCAGCAAACACGACGATTTCTCCGATCGCGCTTTCCGCGGCCGCAGCCGACACGGATAATCCGCAAATCCTTTTGAGCGAGGACGCGCCGCAAGCACCGCAAAAAGAAACCGGGGCGCCCCCGCGCAGCGGAATCAGAGAGCAGCCGCTTCCGACACTCAGGCTTTTTTCACAAACCGAAAGCGATCCGCTCGCCGAAAAAAATACGGACGATTTTTCCGCAGGCTTTGAAACGCCGCGCGATTTTACGCAAAAGCAGGCGGCCGACATTTTGCCCCAAGAAAAAATCGATGCCGAATCGACGGGCGACGATTACAGCCTTTTTGCAATCGTAGACGCCTATGTTAAAACAAAAAACTGGAAGGCCGCCGAAAAAGAATTGATACAATTTTTACAGATAAACAGAACCGACGAAACGACCGCGCGCGCAAACTTTTATTTGGGACAATCGTATTATTTTAGCGGCAAATACCGCGAAGCGCTCAACTGCTTTCAAAACGCGCGCCGACTGTACCCGGTGCAGTCCAAACGCTGGAGTACGCGGGTACTTGATGCTTATCGTATAGACTGAATAAGCTCGTACAGCACCGACTTTCTTTTTTCGACCGCGACGGACGCGCTTTCGGTACCTTTTTTCTTTGCTTTTCGGTCTCCCGGCTGCGGCGGGACTTCGATTTTTTGCAGCGGAATAAGTTCGTCGCCGACGGCGAGCAAATCGTAAAAACCTTTTTGTTTGAATTCGCCCTGCGAAATATCTTCGCCGACGCCGTTAAGCTTTACTTCTCCGACGGATTTTTTTTCGTCGTATTTTAAAGCGATTCCGGTTCCGGCAAGCTGCACATCGTCTTTTTTATAGACGGCGAACGTTTGCTCCGGCAAAGCGCCTTCTTTGCTTCCGAAATCGATTAAAACGGTCGAACCTCTACGGCGGATAATCTTCGCCTTTTGCGGCAAAACATTGCACACGTCGTTGCGTATTTTTTGCATAGCCGAAGCAAGCCGGTCGTTTCCCGTCCGGTACACGTCGAACGAGGCAAGTTTGTTGCCGCTTGCAGCCGAATACAAATCGAAATGCAGCGTTATGTTCCTCTCGCCTTCCGTTACGGAAAGCAGCGCAAAAAACTCGTACTTTTTTGAACGGGCGTCGCGAAAAGCCTGCGCATACGAATCCGTCAAAAAAGACGCATTCACAAGCGACACGGAAGAGTTCGAATTGAAAATATCGGAAAGCATGCCGGCGCATACGGGAACGGCGTTTTGGTGGTGCAGCGAAAAAGGCTCTGTCATACCGTACAAGCCGATCTTCCAGCGCGTTTTATCCAGATAAAAAGGCTGCACGCCCCATTGGAGCGGCAGTGAATTCTGCAAAAGAGAGGTATAGGACTCGATTGTGTCGTTTGTAGCCGTATCGGATTTTCCCCTGTCTTTTAAAAACTGCAGCTGCGAAAGGTAGGATTCGGGGTAACCGTTATTCAGCAAAATGCGTGCCAAAGCAAGACGCGCCGGAACATTCAGCGGGTCGATCCGCAGCGCCCGCTGATACTCGTACAAAGCTTGGGGCGCCATGAATTTTTCCATATGCGCTTGAGCTTTTTCAATGTGATACGAAGCCCACTTTTGGCGGCGCGAATCTTCTATTTGAGTCGCATCGAAGATTAAAAGTTCGAATGCGGCGCGCATTATTTCGTCTTCGGTGTCGATGTCCGAACCGGTTTGCCATGCGGCCAAAGCTTTTTCGTTTTGTCCGAGTGCCGAGGCGGCAAGACCTTTTAAATACCATGCCGACACGGCCGATCGCTTTTTGGAAATGCGGTAATCGCAGATGTCGACGGTTTCCGCATAGCGCTTTTGCGCGAATAAAATATCGGCAAGCAACTTATAGGCTTTATCGTAATCGTCGTCGAGAAGGACGGCCGTGCGCATGTAGGATTCGGCTTCGGAAAGTCTGTTTTCTTTTGCGGCCAAATAGCCTGCAAAATAATACACTTCGGCGTTCGCGCTGTACGTGCGCAAAGCCTCCCGTATATAAGTGCGCGCCTTATCATGTTTTCCGTCGCGGTCGGCGAGCAGCGCCAAAGAAATAAGCGCTTTTTTATTTTGCGCTTGACGTTTAAGCGCATCAAGATAGTATTGTTCGGCGGTTAAAAATTTACCGTCGAAAATATCCAACTGCGCAAGACCGAAACGCGCTTCCACATCGTTCGGGAATGCCGACAAGGTTTGGGAAAAAACGGCGCGCGCTTCGGAAAGTCTTTCCAAACCGATAAGGGCAAAGCCTTTTAAGTTCGGAACATCCGTTCGGTTTTTAATATATTTTGCAGCCGTGTCGCAGTATTGCACGGCCAAATCGTATTGTCCCAATTCGTACGAACATTCGCCGAGCGAAAACCACGCTTCGCCGTATGAAGGATTCAGCTTTAAAGCTTCCTGATACAATTCGACGGCGGCATACCAATCCTTTTTGTTTTGCCGCTCTTTTGCCTGATTGTAAAAATCGAGCGCGGAAGAAGTTCGCTGCGCGCTCAAGTACAGCGCTGAAAGTACAAACGCAATACAAATACACAGTTTTTTCATACCGGTGCTTCCTCGGCGTGTTTTACGATTTTTATTTGATTAACCCGATGGCCGTCCATATCCTGAACGATAAAATCGTAATTGTTCCACGACGCTTTTTCGTATTTTACGGGGATTTTACCGAAAAGGTCGAACACAAAACCGCCCAATGTATCGAACTCTTCATTCGGAAAAACCGAACCGATGCTTTCGTTCAAATCGTCCAAATTGATACGCGCATCGCACAGCCACACGTTTTCGCCCAGCTGCAAAATATCTTCGCATTCGTTGTCGAATTCATCTTGAATATCGCCGACTATTTCTTCGATAATATCTTCCATGCAGACAACGCCGGATATACCGCCGTATTCATCGATCGCAATCGCTATATGAACGTGCCGCCTTTTAAACTCGCGCAGCAAAGAATCGATGCGCTTCGATTCGGGAACAAAAAACGCTTTGCGGATAATCTTTTCCAAATCGACCGCTTCTTTTTTTGCAAACGCCATTATCAAATCTTTTACGTACAATACGCCGACGACATTGTCGATGGAATCCGTGTACACGGGAAAACGCGAGTGTCCGCTTTCGGCTATTTTTTGCATCAATTCGTCTTCAGGAGTCGTAAGCGATAAAAAGTCGACGTCGATGCGCGGAATCATAACTTCTTTTACCGAGGTTTCGGCAAGCTCTTCGATGCCGCGTATCATATCGCGTTTTTCTTCGTTCAGAAGTTCCTGCTGTTCCTGTTCGTCGTTTGCGCCCTTATCGCCTTGATGCGGAATATCGGACGCGTCGTCTTTTTTTTTAAATAATCGTTCCAATAAAGCCATTTCAGTTTTCCTCAATAATGCTGAAGGAAGCAAAGTCCGCCAGCAGCCTTTCCTGCAAAGAAATCATATCGCAGTACACGGCATCTCCTATATGGTTATCTCCGTGATCCATGCCCTCCAAATGCAGGATACCATGAATCAGCAGGCGTTTCAATTCTTCGTCGGGAGAAACCTTAAAATCGGCCGCGTTTTTAAAAAGAAAATCGACGCTGACCGCTATATCGCCTGCGGCGTACCGACTGTTGCCGTCTTCGTCTTCGTACACGGTTCCCAGCTCAAAAGACAGCACGTCGGTTGCACTATCTTTTCCGCGGAAGTCGCGGTTGAGCGCGCGTATTTTATCGTCGGAACAAAAGAGCACCGACAATTCCCAATCGCCGTGACTGCGCTTTTCCAAAACAGCGCTTAAAAAATCCTCGACGCGCGAAAGCCATGCGGGCTCTTCTATACCTTCAACCGAAACGAACAGCTTACTTTTCATTTTTTTTGTCGCTTTGTGCAGACTTGTCGCTCGGCTTTTCGTTTTGCACGGACTTGTCGCTTTGTTTTTCGCTTTGTGCCGTTTTTTCGCCGCGATCGGGATCTTTTTGGTTCGGATATTCTATGCGAGTATGATAATAGCCTGCGAGGATGTTTACAAACGAACTGCGTATAATGTCCAAATCGGCAAAAGTAAGATCGGCTTTATCGAGTTGACCGGCTTCGTATTTTGCCGTAACAAGCTGGCGGATAAATTTTTCAAGACGGGGAACCGAAGGGTTTTCGAGCGTGCGGCATGCAGCCTCGACAGTGTCGGCAAGCATAACGACGGCCGCTTCTTTTGAAGTCGGCGGGGTTCCCCAATACGAAAATTCTTCTTCGGAGACCGACGAATCTTTTTTCTTCGCTTCGTTGTAAAAATACGCAATAAGGCCGTTGCCGTGATGCTGGGCGATGATGTCGATAACCGGCTGCGGAAAATGCATTTGGTGCGCCCGTTCAACGCCTTTTTTTACGTGGTTGCGGATTATCGAAACGGAAAGGCGCGGATTTATGTCGTTGTGTTTATTGCCTTCTTTTTGGTTTTCGACAAAATATTCGGGCTGTTCGAGTTTTCCCGCATCGTGATAATACGCGCCGACGCGCGCCAAAAGTCCGTTTGCGCCTATCGCCGTACACGCGTTTTCCGCCAGGGTTGCAACGAGCATGGAATGGTTGTAAGTTCCGGGCGCCGTCAAAAGCATGCGCTTCATAAGCGGATTATTCAAATCGGACAAATCCATCAGGCGGAACACCGACGCCGTATTCAGCAACAGTTCCAGCGGCGTCAATAAGGCGAGCGCCAAAATACCCGACAAAAATCCGTTAAAGGCGACGGCAAGGCCGTTCAGCGCAAAGGCGCCTTTGCCGTAAATAATTTCGAGCGTAAATAAAAACACCCAATTCAGCAAACTCAGCAGCACCGAAGCGAAAATTAAATTGATGCGCTTGTCCAATTTACGCACAATCCGCGCCGCCGACAATGACGAGCACAGTACAAAAAGCGCAGGCACGGTATTGAACGCCGCACCGTAGAGCACGGCAAAAAACAATAAAAACGAAAAATACACGGCAAGACGCTCTTCGAACAGCATGGCGGTCAGCATAACGAAAAGCGACGCGGGAATCACAAACGGGAGCGTAAACGGATCCGAAAACGCGGGTACCTTTCTCGCAAAGACGACCGCGGCATACACGATTACGAACATAATACCTAAAAAGACGGCTTCTTTAAGCTCAAGAGCGCGCTTTAAAAATACGGGCGAAAACAAAAAAAACATAAGCGCGCTTAAAAGCATAAAATACAAAAAAGCGTTCCCCAAAGCACGGCTGTCGATGTAGCCGGGAGATTCGGCCATTTTTTTAAACTTGTCGTAGCGCTCTTGCGTAATCGGAAAACCTTTTTTTATAACTTCTTCGCCCTTTTGCACTTCAACCGGATTCAACGCGGTCGGCGCGTAGGATTTTTTTGCAACAACAGTGCGGTCGGATATTTGATCGACTTGGTATTCGGAAAGCGAAAAAGCAAAAAACGTTTCTGATGTCGCGACATCGAAAAACGAAACCGCAATCAGCGAGCAAAATACCGCAAAGAATACAATCAAAAAAGAATAGTTTGTTTTAAAAAATGACCTTACACGTACATCGATTTTTTCGCCGGAAGATCCGGCATTATTCGTATTTTTCATAAGCCTGTATAATCTTTTTTACGAGCGCGTTGCGCACAACATCGGAAGCTTCGGTTTGAATGATTCGTATGCCGTCGATATTTTTTAGAATTTCGACCGCGTGCACCAAACCCGATTGCGTGTGCTTCGGCAAATCTATTTGAGTTATATCGCCGGTAATAAAAACCTTTGATCCTTCGCCCATTCGCGTTAAAAACATTTTCATTTGCCGGCACGTCGTATTTTGTGCCTCGTCTAAAATAACAACGGCATCCGACAGCGTTCTGCCCCGCATATAGGCAAGCGGCGCGATTTCGATAACGCCCGCTTCGATGAACTTTTTTACCACGTCTTTTGAAATAAAAGATTCCATTGCGTCGTACAAGGGCCGCAGGTACGGACTTATCTTTTGTTCCAAATCGCCGGGAAGATAGCCCAAACTTTCGCCTGCTTCCACCACGGGACGGGTTAAAATAATTTTTGATTTTTTACGAGATAAAAGCAAATTAAGCGCTTCGGCAACCATGATGTAGGTTTTGCCCGAACCGGCGGGTCCCAAACAAAACACCATATCGGCGCTGCGCATTGCGTTCACCAATTCCGCCTGATTTTTGCTTTTCGGATACACGCGGTGCACCGTACCCGGAACCGAAATACTCGTGCGCACAAAAAAATCGTGCATATCGCGGGCCGAAAGCGCGGAATCCGACAAGTCCGCAGGCGATACGTTCAAAATGGAGTAAACCATTTGATCGTCGGCTTCGTTTCCGTTCGCGACTTCATCGACAATGCGGTCGATAATATATTTAAAACGTCGGTGCACATCAGGATCCGTTTCTGAAACCGACAATTCGTTGCCCCTCGTAAAAACGGGAACGCCCAAATGTTCTTCTATGAGTCGTAAATTGCAGTCGTTCGTGCCGCACAAGCGCGATAACACATCGGTGTCCGGAACGACAATCGTAAATGCAGATTCCACTGTATAAATAGTAACCTTAATATGCGTATTCAGTCAAGTATTCGGTGTGAAAGGAAAGAGAAGCGCCTAAAAAGGAAAAACTCCGTTTTTTTAATTCTCTGCGCCTATAACTAGGTACGGAGGTACAATATGAAAAAACACAATCGCCGCTATAAAGATTCCGTGTTCGTCGATTTATTCGGCGAAGATAAAGACGCAAAGAAGAATTTTTTGTCGTTATATAACGCGCTTCACGGCACGCATTTGGACAGTTCGGCAGAACTTAAACCTTTGCGTCTTGACAACGTTATGTACATGAGTTTTTGCAACGATGTATCCTGCCTTATCGACAACAAAATCATCGTGCTGGCAGAACACCAGTCTACAATCAACGATAACATGCCGGTGCGCTTTTTGGAATATGCAGCCCGATTATACGAGCAAATCCAAAACCCGCGCGACCGCTATTCACGTAAACTTAAACAGATTCCCACACCTGAGTTCTATGTCTTTTACAACGGAGAAGAAAAATACCCCTCTCAGGCGGAACTGCGGCTTTCCGATGCATTCTCGGTAAAATCCGCAAAACCGAGCCTCGAATTGGTTGTAAAAGTGATGAACATCAATTACAATAAAGCTAACGGATTGTTAGAACGATGCAAACCGCTTGAAGAATACACGCTGTTTGTTGAAGCGGTGCGCCGGCATATCAGGCTCGATGCTGAAAACGGCTTTAGGAATGCGA
>CAJPNP010000004.1 GCA_905372025.1 uncultured Treponema sp.
GATACCCGGAAAGTATTCGGTACTTCCTTTAAAATATGTCATATAAACCTCCTGAATTTATTTAAACTGCAAAATGTAATTTATCTTTATCCACACATGCTTTCAAATTTGCCGAATATCATTCCAAATAAATCTCGTCGTTTATTTTTGATAAATGATCGACGAGTTTTGTATGCAAAACTTTCATCGTTTCGTTTTTTGCAGGGGAATCGGCAACAATAGGATGCAGCTCGTTTTTGTCCTGTATCCTATCGTATAACAAAAAGCGAACTTTATTGTCCGGAAAATAGCCTTTTTCTATAACATATTTATGCTCGTGTGTGCGTATACACCGCCAACCGCTCATTTGTGCTTTTATACCGTATTTTTTATATGCTTCAATAAATATGTCGCGGCTAATGTAGGCCGAAGAATAGACGGCACGGTTTTTCGGCATGCTTGAAGTTTTTATATAATCGGACAGGTCCTTACCTTCGGCAAAATCGGGGACGTCCAGCTGTAAAAGGCTTAAAACCGTAGGCAATATATCGACTGTTTCCATGGCAATATCGTTTTTCCCTGCCGGTATGACCCCGGGTAAACTCATAAGAAACGGGATGTTGATTGATTCTTCGTACCATGTGTGTTTTCCGACAAAGCTGTGTGCACCTAAGTGTTCGCCGTGGTCAGCGGTTAAAACGATTAAGGTATTGTCGTATAAATTGTTTGTTTTTAAGTATTGTATGATTTTACCGAATTGTTCGTCGAGCCCGGTTATAGCGCCGTAATAGTTTCGGGTTGCTTTTAAAAGCTCTTCTTTATTTGTACAGCCGCTTTCTCCCGTTTGATTGGGAAAACAATCGCCTTTTATGCTGTCCGAAAGCTGTATATCTTTATAACATTCGGCGTAACGTTCGGGAACTTGGTCAAAGGGCGGGTGGGGCGGATTCCACGATAAAAACAATGCAAAGGGTTCGTTTTTTGTTTTATCAATAAAATCAAGGGTCACCTTTGTTTCGTATTCAGGCGACCACGCGCTTGCATAAATTTTATGCGGACTATCCGTCCAATAGTGCTGGTGTAAGTGATTGTTGCATGCGTTATACGCACACCAAAAATCAAAACCGTGTCGTTTTATGCCCGGCGGTGTATATGCGTCCCAATCGCGTGCGCCCGATTCCGGGTGAGCGCAATAGTTCAGCTCAGGTTCGTCCAAATGCCATTTGCCGACATAAGCGGTTTTGTATCCTGCATCTTTTAAAATTTGCGATATACACACATCCTGTTCGGATAAACCGATGTTTGAACCGAGCATGCAGTTTGTGTATACGCCCGTGTGCGATACGTGCTTTCCGGTTAAGAGTTCGCTTCTGTACGGCGAACACAAGGGGCAGCCGGTTATCGCTTCGTTTGTATAAAAAGACGTTGCGGCAAAACGGTCGATGTTGGGTGTGATAAGCGTATCGTCGTTGTAACCTACGGAGCGGTTTCGCCATTGGTCGGCAAAGATAAATAATAGATTGGTTTTATTCACTTATCCCGCTCCTTTTTGTTTGTACAACTTTGCTTACCCGGCTCTGCACGCCGAGTTTTAAGTATTTTTAATTCAAGCGGCGCCAATATGCCCTTGTTGTTTTTGTCGCTAAAGCCTTCTATTTTAATGCTGCCCGTTAATTCAAAGCTTTCGGTATCCAGTCCGGTATTTAAAAGCGCTAAAATACCGTTTCCGTTTGTGCCGCATTCATAATAAAAAGGGGCAATATTTACACCGTTTTGTACTAAAACCGGAAAACTGTTTCGCGACAGCCATTGCACAATGCGCGACATTTGACATGCTCTGCTTTTGTGTGCAAACTGCCATTTTCCGATATGGCTCGGTATTATGCATATCCGGCCGCCGAGCATGTTTTCAAACAAAGCTATGCCGTCGCCCAAATATTTTTTTTCATCGTTTACATACACCGATATGATTTGGCATTCTTTTGCATATTCAAACAACGGAATAGCTATACCAAGGTAAGATAAACGCATCCAGTCGGTGGGAAGTAAATTATCGGTAAACGATGCATTAAATTTTTTATTAACCAATAATTCGGCTGAAACTTCATCTATATTTTTCCCGGTATACGAGCAGCCGATCAAGTTGCCGTATCCTCTGCCGCACAAAAACCGTGCGGCTTTGGCATCCAGCAGCAAGCCTTTTTTTAACAGCCGCAGTAAAGTTGTCTTATCGCAGCAGAGTGCATTTTCCGCCGACAAAAAATTAACGTCGCTTTCTTTAAAGCATGTAGGAATTCCCAATAAGGGAAACAAGCGGTCGGCATTTCGTTCAATCAATAAATTATCAGCCGTTTTTTTGTCCAAAACTTTTTTTTCTTCTTGCCCCGATTCCCAGAGTAAGCCGACTCCGTTCGGTTTTTTCCCCGACCGTAATTTTTGTATGTTTTGTAAATCCTTTTTTGCCGTTTGCAGTAAGCGCACCATCGGCATTTCCTGTTTGTATGGGCTTGCTAAAAAGTCAAATACGTTGAGCGAATTTTTTTGTGCACCTGCAAGGATATGCAGTTTCATTTGTATATCCGTTATTTTTAAGCTTTTGTTGTACAATGTATGAGGCCAGTTTTCAACTTCGCTGATAATATGCGCGCCTTCGGGAAGACGCGAAATACTTAAAGCCATGCCCTGGTGCATGTCGATCAGGTTTTCGTGCAAGCAGTCTTCGTATGAGCCGCCCAAGGGTCGGGAAAGTATAAAGTCTTTGCTGCCGGAAAAGGTTTGCAAAAGCCGTGTCATATCTCTTCCTTGAAGTTCGTGTGCACTTTCTCCGCTATTCATTAAACCGACTGCAATGTTTTTGTCTACGGCATGAATTGCCCGTTCTATTTTACGCGCCGCTTGCAATTGTCCTTCAAAGTTGCTGTCCATCCATATTTTGCGGATTTTTTTACCGTTTGCAGAATTGCTTATAACGGCTTGTTGTAATTGTCGGGCGCTAATTTTCTTTCCTGCTCTTTCGCACACTTTTTGCACGTGGATGTTGCAAAAGCAGCCTATGCTTTCCGAATGGTTTAGGCTTCTAAAATCATCATCGATCATTATCGTTTGTGCTCCGGCTTTTGCGTATAATGCGACAACTTGTGCTGCATACTGCTGCCATTTCGGATCCAATATACAGTAAACGCTATCGCAAGGCTTGAGTGAAAAGCCGGTGAATTTTTCATACGGCAATATTTTATCTTTGTTTAATTTGCAATCAACATGGCCGACAATGGTTGCTATGTTTACGCCGCATTTGATTTTTTCTTTTTTTAATTCCGTAAACATCAATTTATAAATTTGTGCCATGCGTTTGTGCTTTTCGAGGGGAAAGGGCGACATTAAAATCTGATGACACTGTTCTTTTAACAAAACTTCGTCTATGCCGACTTTTTTACACAACCATATAATATCTTTTAATTGTGTTTCCCAGCGGTCTTCGTGTATAACCGCCCGTAAAATATAAGACATTGTGTTTCCCTTATCCGTTAATTTTTCATACCGCTTGTGGTTATTCCTTCAATAAAATATCTTTGCAAAAAGATAAACAGTATGATTATGGGAATTAAAACTAAAGTTGTTGCTGCCATTTGTAAACCGTAATCGACCGCATTGTTTATTTGAAACATTTTAATACCGACCGAAAGCATTTGTTTTGACGGTGTAGTAATAAAAATATAGGGTGCCATATAATCGTTCCACGCCCAAATAAACGTAAATAATATCATGGTAACAAGCGCGGGACGAGCCAACGGCAGCATAATCAATGAATAAATTCTAAAATGCCCGCAGCCGTCTATGATTGCCGCTTCACTGAGCGTTTTGGGTATTTCAAAGAAAAACTGTCGTACCAAAAAAACAAAAAACACGTCGAAAACCGCGGGCAGCACGATAGACCACATGGAATCGGTAATTTTAAATGCCTTAAAAATAACATATTTGGGTATGGCGACTACGTCCGGCGGAATCATCATGGATGATAATAAAAGGAGAAACAAAACTTCTCTTCCTTTAAATTCCATTTTTGAAAAAGCATAAGCCGTTAAGGTAACGATAAAGGTTTTTAATGCTATTATCGTCGCGACCATAATAACGGTATTTGCATACCAGCGTATAAAATCATATTGGTCGGAAAAGATTTCTTTATAGTTCGATATGATAAAGTGTTCGGGGATAATTTTAATAGGGTAGGCAAAAATTTCGTTTAGGGGTTTAAAAGACGAAGAAAGCATAAAAATAAACGGAAAAATATTTGCCGTTCCGATACCCAACAGTAAAACCGTTAAAATAATATGTATGTAGGATTTTTTCATTATATTCTCTTTGTATTAATACAGTTCGT
Source organism: uncultured Treponema sp. (assembly GCA_905372025.1). Taxonomy (GTDB): domain Bacteria; phylum Spirochaetota; class Spirochaetia; order Treponematales; family Treponemataceae; genus Treponema_C. The sequence goes on from CAJPNP010000004.1 coordinate 4,358, forward strand.
TCTTATTTTTCCCCGCCCACTGAACAAGCGTTATACCCATAACCAATAAAAACATAACTATCGCTTGTGCACTTGCATAACCCATTCGTGCCGATGCAAAAGCCGTTTTAACGATGTTTAAAGGAATAACCGATGTAGACCTTCCCGGCCCGCCGCCGGTTAAAACTTGAATTACGGTAAAGTTTTTAAGCGAAGTGATTACCGAAGTAATCATGAGCAAAAAAGTTACATTCCGTATAAGCGGAAGCGTAACGGAAAAAAACATGCGAATAGGGTTGGCTCCGTCTATTTGCGCCGCTTCTTTTAATTCTTGAGGAATTCCTTGCAGAGCGGCCAAATAGGTTACAAATTGAAGTCCGACTTCCCTCCATACGGCTATTATTACGACCGTAAATAAAGCGGACTTTGAACTCATAAGCCACATCGGCGTATTGAGTAAACCGATTGAACGCAGCGCTTGATTTACAATGCCGTCGATGGGATCGAGCAAAACCGACCACACGATCGCTATTGCTACCAAGTTCGATATATAAGGCATAAAGATCATAGCGCGCACTGTTTTACGAAAATAGATTTTTTTATTTACCAATACGGCTATAAGTAAGCCTACAACCATAACTATCGGGACAAAAAACAGCGAGTATATTATGCTGTTTTTAAATGCGTTTATAAATTCGACATCGTGAAACAGCTCGATATAGTTTTTTAATCCGATAAACCGTGCGCGTTGTATTGTGCTGATATACCTTATGTTGGTAAAACTGAAAACCAAGGATAAAAGAATAGGCAAAAAATGGAATAAAATAAAACCCGCCAAATAGGGCAGAATAAACAGCCAAGCCGTTTTAGCTTCATTTTTTTTAAAAGTACTGTTCATGTACGCTTCCGTAGTTGTGTTTGTATTTTTACCGAACCGGGCTGTTCGAAAGCCGAAGCTTTTGGACAGCCCCCTTATATAAATGAGATGTTTTATTTTTCGGCTTTTTTGATTGCCGTATCGGCTTTTTCTTTTATGTGTTTAACCGTGTCGTCTAAAGATTGCTCGCCGATTCCGTATAAACCGCACTCGTCGGCAGTAAGATTTCTGATTTCGGTACTTGCAGTTCCGGTGGGTTTTTCGTCGAATATAACGACGGCAGGATCAAACCATGCTTTTTGAATGTCTTCTACGCTAATACCGTCCGCTTGCAAGGGCGGCAGCAATTCATTTTTAATATATGTTTGAATTTCGTCGTCGCTTAGATCAATTCTGGCGGGAATACGGCTATAGCCCAGTGTGTACTGTTTTTCTGCAAACAGTTTTACAACTTCAAACGCTCTTTGTTTATTTTTTGATGTAGACGGAATCCAAATATTGCTGATAACCACGCTTACCGACTTTTTTTCGCTTGCGGGATGGGGCATCGGTAATATGCCGGCTTTCCAATTTCTCGGGTATTTATTCGTGTCGATAAGCCAATTGGTTGTCCAGCCGCCGCATACGCTCATTCCTACTTTTCCTGTTGTAAAATAATCTATCGGCATTTGCTTGCTTTTTTGTACCAAATACGACGGCTGTACATTTTCGGTGTTGCCTAATGCATAGTACCATTGTACGCTTTCTTTAAAAAGCGGATCGTCGTAATTCGACATACCGTCTTTTTTGTAGTGCTCAAAACCCTTTTGCATAGCGTACATATAATTATAATGCACCCATGCCGGATTAAAAGCTCCCCAAATGTTTTTGTCTTTGTCGGTTATGCGTTTGCCGATCTCTATAAATTGTTCCCACGTCCACGCATCGGGATCGGGGTAGGGGATATTTGCTTGATCGAACAGGTCTTTGTTATATATGGTTATGGCTTTATCTACAAAGGCCGGTAAGCCGTAAATTTTTGAATCGAATTTTGCAGGATAATCTCCGAAAGTTTTTGCAATATCGTAGTGTGCTGCTTTTGCCAACGGTTCGATTTCTGCAATAACGCCCGCTTCGTAAAACTGTTTCATATTGGCATAGGCGTCTTCTACAATGTCGAATTCATCGCCCGACATAAGACTGATAAGCAATTTGCTTGCTTCGCCCGCTTCGGGATCGGGAAGCGGAATAATTTCGATTTGCACATTGCATTCTTTTTCCGCCAATTCGGCCATTTTTTGAAATTCCTGTCTGCCGGCTTCGCTTGCCTTTACCGCCCATTTTAATTGTACTTTTTCATTACCGGCATTTTTTTTACCTGCGTTGCTGCAGGAAATACCTGTGAATGCCGCTGCAATTAAAAGAGCGACACCAAAAAGTATTGTGAGTTTTTTCATAACACATTCTCCTCTTCGTTATACCGTGTTTGATTTTTTCCGTGCTCGAGCACGGTTTTGCCGTATTATAAGCCAGACGGGGCGAATTGTCAACGTTTAAATTTTAAAAATTCCCCGTTTTATTATTGACAAAAGGTTCCGACTTCTATATAGTTATAGGACATCTCGTTTCGACCCGGCGGTTCGGGCGGGATAGGCTGTGCCCAATCGGCGCTGCCGAATTAGTGCAGGCCTCTGTAGCTCAGTCGGCAGAGCGCAACCATGGTAAGGTTGAGGTCAGCGGTTCGATCCCGCTCGGAGGCTGATTCCTCGTGGAGTCGTGTAAGGAGAATGTCAAATGGCAAAAAAAGCGAAATCGGCGGTTGAAATTATTGCACTGCAATGCTCGGAATGCAAACGCAGAAATTATACTACTTATAAAAACCGTAAAAACATTCAGGGCAAGCTGGAAAAAAGCAAATATTGTCCGTTTTGCCGCAAGCATATTCTTCACAAGGAAACGAAAGCCAAATAACGACTCTGCGGGGGCGGCTGTGTGCTGCGCCTAGGCCAGTAACTCCAATGGTAGAGTGTCGGTCTCCAAAACCGAATGCTGAGGGTTCGAGTCCTTCCTGGCCTGTATCTTAATAAATAGCGGGGACTGGTGTGTATGAAGATCGTCCAGTTTTTTAAAGAATCCGTTGCCGAACTGAAAAAGGTTGTGTGGCCGACGCGTGAAGACGTTATTTCATCGGTAAAGGTTGTATTGATTTCGACTGTGATCGTAGCCCTTTTTCTCGGGGGCTTGGATATGCTGTTCACAGCCGGTTTCAATTTTATGTTTTAGGTATATTGATGGCAAAGGGATGGTATATCCTTCATACCTATTCGGGGTACGAAGGTAAAATAGAACGGACTATCCGTTCTATGGTAGAAAACGGCGACCTCTCCTCGGATGTGATTTTGGATGTAAAAGTTCCGGTTGAAGACGTTGTTGAAGTCCGCGACGGAAAAAAACGTACGGTTTCAAAAAAGTTTTTGCCCGGCTACATTATGATAGAACTCGATTTGCCCGACTTGGGCTGGAAGCCGATTTGTTCGGCTATTCGGCGCATACAGGGTGTAACGGGTTTTGTCGGTACGAACAGCACCGTGCGCCCGCGCCCTATTTCCAACGATGAAGCCGTCGCTTTGCTGCAAAAGTCGGGCGAAATAAAGGGCGAAAAAACCGCCCGCGTAAAGCAAACTTTTGCGGTCGGCGAGCAGGTTAAAATTATCGACGGGCCGTTTGTTTCCTTTTCCGGTTCAATCGAAGAAGTCAATTTGGAAAAAAACAAACTGCGCGTTACGGTCGGTATTTTCGGCCGGGCCACCCCCGTTGAAGTTGATCTTACTCAAGTAGAAAAAATATAAGCGAATTCCCGTTTTGGGAGGAAGGCGCGTCGCGTTTTCCGTTAGGCGGGTGAAAACCCCGCCGCACCAATATAAGGAGAAATAGATGGCAAAGAAAAAGGTAACGGCTCTTATTAAGCTGCAGTGTCCCGCCGGAAAGGCAACTCCCGCGCCGCCCGTAGGCCCCGCTTTGGGACCGCACGGCGTGAGCGCTCCGCAGTTCGTCCAGCAGTTTAACGACCGTACGAAAACGATGGAGCCGGGATTGGTTATTCCGGTTATTATTACCGTTTTTCAGGACAAATCGTTTACATTTGTTTTGAAAACGCCGCCTGCCGCCGTACTTATTAAAAAGGCTGCGGGTATCGAAAAAGGTTCGGGCAATCCTTTGAAGGACAAGGTTGCAAAACTTTCGCAGGCGAAGCTTGAAGAAATTGCAAAGACGAAAATGCCCGACATCAACGCAAACGATATTGAAGCGGCGAAAAAAATCATTGCCGGTACTGCGCGCAGTATGGGTGTAGAGGTGGAGCGGTAATATGAAACACGGAAAAAAATATCGCGAAGCGCTAAAAAAATACGATCCTGCAAAGGCGTATGACGTTGAAAAAGCCTGCGCTTTGGTCAAAGAGCTTAAATTTGCGAAATTCGATGAAACCGTTGAAGCGCATATTTGGGTGAATCTCGACAAAAACCAAACCGTGCGCGACACTTTGGTGTTTCCGCATCAGTTCCGCGGCGAAAAGAAAGTGCTGGTTTTTTGTAAAGAAGACCGCATTAAAGAAGCGATGGACGCGGGTGCTGCCTATGCGGGTGCCGACGAATATATCGAAAAGGTAAAAGGCGGCTGGCTCGATTTCGACATAGCCGTTGCGACTCCCGATATGATGAAAGACGTCGGCCGCTTGGGTATGGTGCTCGGACGCAAGGGCTTAATGCCCAACCCCAAAACGGGAACGGTTACAAACGATATTACGGCTGCGATCGGCGAATTGAAAAAAGGACGCGTCGAATTCCGCACCGACAAGGGCAATGTTATCCACATGTCCGTCGGAAAGGTTTCGATGGATGCCGCCCAAGTTGCGGAAAACGTATTGGCGCTTTTGGCCGAAGTTGCGCGCAAAAAGCCGGCCGCTTCAAAAGGCGGTTTTGTTCAGTCCGTATCCGTCAGCTCGACAATGGGCCCCGGCGTATGGGTTGACTACAAGGAGGCAGAATAACCATGGCTATCGTAGCGAAAAAAATCCAGAGCGCAAAACTCGAGGCTATAGCGGCGACAAAGGCCGTATTTAAAGATTATAAGGGTTTTATTTTTGCGGATTACCGCGGTTTGACCGTTGAAAATATCACCGATTTGCGCCGCAAGCTGAACGAAAAGAACGCAAAGCTTAAGGTTGTAAAAAATACGTATGCGCGCGTCGTGTTCGACGAAATGAAAATCGAAAACGTTGCCGAGTATTTAACCGGTCCGACGGCTATCGCTTTAACTGCCGAAGACGCCAACGAAGTTGCAAAGATTCTGTTCGATTTTGCAAAAGATGTTCCCGGCTTACAGGTAAAAGGCGCTTGCATCGAGGCGGAAGTTTACGATGCGGCAAAGATAGAAGCCTTTTCCAAACTGCCCGGCAAAAAGCAGCTTTTGGCTATGATTGCTTCGACAATCAACGCGCCCGTACAAAAACTGGCGGCGACTTTGCTTGCGTATGTGGAAAAAAAGCAAGCCGAGGAAAAGGCCGGCGGTTCGGCACCTAAAGCCGAAGCCGCACCCAAGGCTGAGGCCGCACCTGAAAGCGCAAACACTGAAGCGGAAGCTAAACCCGCAGAGGAAGCAAAGCCTGCAGCGTCTGCAGATACGCCGGCTCCCGCAGCTGAAGGCGCTGCTGTTGCAGCGGCCGAAAATCCTGCCGCGCCTGCGGAAAGTGCCGAAGCGGCAAAACCCGAAGAGCCTGCAAAGGCCGAATAAAATTGATTACGATTCAGGCTTCGTAGCTGTCGTCCTGTACGTATAATAAAAAATGCCTAAATGAAGGAGAAGATAATAATGGCAGCAATGACAAAAGATCAAATACTTGATGCAATTGCATCCTTGACGGTTCTTGAAGCTTCCGAGCTGGTAAAAGCTATGGAAGAGAAATTCGGCGTAACTGCGGCGGCCCCCGTTATGGTAGCCGGCGCTGCCGGTGCAGCCGGCGCTCCCGCAGCGGGCGGCGAAGAACAAAGCGAATTTGCGGTAACGCTGGAAAGCGTTGATCCGGCCAAAAAAATTGCCGCGATCAAAGCGGTTCGCGAAATTACCGGCTTAGGCTTAAAAGAAGCCAAAGATTTAGTCGAAGGCGCTCCGAAGACCCTCAAAGAAGGCGTATCGAAAGAAGATGCGGCTAAGATTAAAGAAACAATTGAAGCCGCCGGCGGTGTCGTTAAGATTGCATAATCCGCATATGAAGCTGTCCGGAGCGTTCCGGTTTGGAGAACTTTCGGACGGCTTGCTTGATTTAAAATTATAATTTCGCAAAGGGGCTGTCAAAAATCCGCTCGCGTGAACGCTTTTTTGACACAGCCCCGTATCTGTCTATACGCAAAAGCAAGGGGGTTTTGATGCTTGCGAAAAGCCGGACGGTGAATCGTCAGTATATCGGAAAAAATATCCGTAATTTTATGGAACTGCCTAACCTCATAGATATTCAGCTTCAGTCATATGAAAGTTTTTTGCAAAAAGAAAAGCTGGATAAACATGAGCCGCTCGCCGTTCAAGGGCTTGAAGAGGTTTTTCGTTCCACATTCCCCATTGAAAGTCCCAACGGCGATATGCTGTTGGAATACGAATTTTACGAGCTTGACGAAGAGAATATCAAATATTCGGAATTGGAATGCAAACAAAAAGAGCTTACGTATTCCGTTCCTTTAAAAGCCCGCATCAATTTGATTTTTCAGCAAACGGGCGAAATCAGGCAAAAATCCATTTACATGGGCGACATTCCGCTGATGACCGATCGCGGAACCTTCATTATAAACGGAGCCGAACGCGTTGTCGTATCGCAAATACACCGTTCGCCCGGCGTTATTTTTAATCACGAAAAAGGCGTATACTCGAGCCGCATCATTCCGTACCGCGGAAGCTGGCTTGAATTCGAAATAGATCAAAAGAAAGAACTTATTTACGCAAAAATCGACCGCAAAAAACGCATTTTGGGAACCATCTTTTTACGCGCGCTCGGATTCAGCACCCGCGAAGAAATCATCCGCATGTTTTACGACACGGAAAAGATTAAAATTAAAGATACGCGCGAATTCCGCGATTCGTTGGTCGGCAAGGTTCTTGCCGACGCGGTCTACGTTGCCGATACCGAAACGGGCGAAAAAAAGAAATTGTTCCGCGCAAGCGAAAAACTGCAGCCGCACAATATCGACGAATTGTTTTTACACCCGGAAATCAAAACGCTTTCGGTTATAAAATTCGAAGGCGAAAGCTCGCTCGATTCGCAGATGATTATCAACTGCTTTGAGCGCGAAGAAATACGTTTTGTAAAAGAAGGCGCCGAATCGGACGAGCCTACGCTCGAAGATGCGCTTTCGGCGGTGTATCAAGTGCTTATGCCCGGCGAACCCATTACCGTCGAGGTTGCCGAAAAAGACTTAAACAGCATGTTTTTTTCGCCGCGCCGCTACGATTTGGGACGTGTCGGCCGCTACAAGCTGAATAAAAAATTCAACGTAAAAGAAGACATTGCCGAACACACGCTTGTAAAACAGGATATTATTGCGACGATGAAATATCTTATTAAGGTATACATCGGCGATGAAAATATAGACGATATCGACCACTTGGGCAACCGCCGCGTCCGTTCGGTCGGCGAGCTTATGACCAATCAGCTTAAAACGGCGTTCAGCCGCATGGAGCGCATTGCAAAAGAGCGCATGGGCTTAAAAGAAACCGAAACGATGAAGCCGCAAGACCTTATTTCGATAAAACCGATTGTCGCTTCGATAAAAGAATTTTTCGGTTCCAGCCAGCTGTCGCAGTTTATGGATCAGGTAAACCCGCTTGCCGAACTTACGCACAAGAGGCGCTTAAACGCGCTGGGCCCCGGCGGTCTTTCGCGCGACCGCGCCGGCTTTGAAGTGCGCGACGTTCACTATACGCACTACGGAAGAATGTGCCCGATCGAAACGCCCGAAGGTCCGAACATCGGTCTTATCGTGTCGCTTGCGATTTATACGCGCGTAAACGAATACGGATTTTTGGAAGCGCCGTACAGAAAGCTTGAAGACGGCAAAGCCGGCGACCACGTCGATTTTCTTTCGGCGATGGATGAAGACCGGTATTATATCGGGCAAGTGTCGGTCGGCATGAAAGAAGACGGTTCTTTTGCCGGCGACCGCATTGCGTGCCGGCGCTACGGCGATTATACGTCGCGCAACCCGAAAGACGTGCAGTATATGGACGTTTCGCCCAAGCAGATTATTTCGGTTTCCGCAGCCCTTATTCCCTTTTTGGAACACGACGACGCAAACCGCGCCCTCATGGGCTGCAACATGCAGCGCCAAGCCGTACCGCTTTTGTTCCCCGAACCGCCGCGAGTCGGTACCGGTATGGAAGCCAAATGCGCCTACGATTCGGGTGTTCTCATAAAGGCAAAAAGACCGGGAACGATAAGTTATCTTTCTTCGGAAGAAATCCGCGTAAAGCCCGATAAGCAAAAGAACGCCGACGATATCGATTCGTACACGATGCTTAAATACCAAAGAACCAACCAGGATACCTGTTATCATCAGCGCCCGGTTGTTTCGGTCGGACAAAAGGTGAAAAAAGGCGATGTACTTGCCGACGGACCGGCGACGGTAAACGGCGAGCTTGCTTTGGGACGCAATATTTTGGTCGGCTTTGTGCCGTGGAACGGTTACAACTACGAAGACGCCGTTCTTATTTCGCAGCGGGTTGTGCGCGAAGACATGTTTACGTCGATTCATATTAAAGAATTTACGATCGAAATCCGCGAAACAAAGCTCGGTCCCGAAAAAATAACGCGCGATATTCCGAATACGAGCGAAAAAACCTTGGACAACCTCGACACCGAAGGTATTATCCGCATCGGGGCGAAGGTACATTCCGGCGATATTTTGGTCGGAAAGGTAACGCCGAAAAGTGAAACCGACACGACTCCCGAATTCAAGCTGCTTAATTCGATTTTCGGTGAAAAAGCGAAAGAAGTGCGCGATTCGTCTTTGCGCATTCCGCACGGAATCGAAGGCACCGTTATCGACGTTCAGCGTTTGCGCCGCTCCGAAGGCGACGATTTGAACCCCGGTGTCGACGAAGTCGTAAAGGTTTTGATTGCAACCAAGCGCAAACTGCGCGAAGGCGACAAAATGGCCGGACGCCACGGCAATAAGGGTATTGTCGCGCGCATTTTGCCGGTAGAGGATATGCCTTATTTGGAAGACGGAACAGCGCTCGATGTGTGCTTGAACCCCTTGGGCGTTCCTTCCCGCATGAATATCGGTCAGATTCTCGAATCGGAGCTGGGACTTGCCGGTTTGTACTTAAACGAATGGTACGAATCTCCCGTATTCCAATCGCCGTCCACCGAACAAATTGAAGAAAAACTGCAAAAGGCGGGCTTTAAAGCCAATTCGAAGGCCGTTTTGCGCGACGGGCGCACGGGCGAACCCTTCCAAAACGAAGTGTTTGTCGGCGTTATTTATTACTTAAAACTGCACCACTTGGTCGACGATAAAATGCACGCGCGCTCCACCGGTCCGTATTCGCTGGTTACGCAGCAGCCCTTGGGCGGTAAAGCTCAATTCGGCGGTCAGCGCTTGGGCGAAATGGAAGTGTGGGCGCTTGAAGCCTACGGCGCGGCGAATACTTTGCAGGAACTTTTGACAATCAAGTCCGACGATATGAACGGACGCTCGAAGATATACGAATCCATCGTAAAGGGTGAACCTTCCACCGCGGCCGGCGTTCCCGAATCGTTTAACGTTTTGGTACAGGAACTGCGCGGTCTTGCATTGGACTTTACAATCTATGATGTAAAAGGTAAGCAAATTGCGCTTACCGAACGGGATGAAGAGCTGATAGCAAAGGCCGGCTCGAACTTTTAGGAGATTGGTTGAGGCTCGCGGCTGAAACGGCGCCTCTCGCTTCAACGCCGAGTTTGCGTTGCAAATTAATAGGAGATAAAATGCGCGATATTCAAGATTTTGACAGCTTGATGATAAAACTGGCTTCGCCGGAAACCATCCGTGCATGGTCGTACGGAGAAGTTAAAAAACCTGAAACCATAAATTACCGCACGCTGCGCCCCGAAAAGGACGGTTTGTTTTGCGAACGGATTTTCGGTACGACAAAGGAATGGGAATGCTATTGCGGAAAATTCAAGTCGATACGTTACAAGGGCGTTATCTGCGACCGCTGCGGCGTTGAAGTAACCCATTTTAAAGTCCGCCGCGAACGCATGGGGCACATAGAACTTGCCGCTCCCGTGTCGCACATTTGGTACTATCGTTCCGTTCCGAGCCGCATGGGTCTTTTGCTCGACTTGCAAGTCGCCGCTCTCCGCTCCGTTTTGTACTATGAAAAATACATCGTTATCGATCCGGGTGACACCGACCTTAAAAAGATGGAGCTTTTAACCGAAGACGAATACTTGGAAGCTCAAGAACGCTACGGCGGCTCTTTTTCGGCGGGTATGGGCGCCGAAGCGATAAAAACCCTGCTTGAAAACTTAAACCTTGACGAACTTGCCGCGGAACTGCGCGCAAAAATGATCGAAAAAGGTGCAAAGAGCGACAAGCATTTGCTTAAACGCATCGATATCGTTGAAAAATTCCGCGCTTCGGGCAATAAGTGTTCGTGGATGATTTTGGACGCGATTCCCGTCATTCCGCCGGAACTGCGCCCGATGGTTCAGCTTGACGGCGGCCGCTTTGCAACCTCCGACTTAAACGATTTGTACCGCCGCGTCATAAACCGCAACAACCGCTTAAAGCGGCTCATCCAGTTAAACGCGCCCGACATTATCATTTGCAACGAAAAGCGCATGCTTCAGGAAGCCGTCGATTCTTTGTTCGACAATTCAAAGCGCAAACGCGTCGTAAAAGGCGCTTCGAACCGCCCGCTTAAATCGATTTCCGACATGCTCAAAGGAAAACAGGGACGCTTCCGGCAAAACCTGCTCGGTAAGCGCGTCGATTATTCCGGCCGTTCGGTTATCTGCGTCGGACCCGAACTGAAGCTGTGGCAGTGCGGTTTGCCGACGAAAATGGCGCTTGAATTGTTCAAGCCCTTTATTATGAAAAAACTGGTCGATAAGGACATCGTGTTCAATATTAAAAAAGCGAAAACCCTTGTCGAAGAAGAATCGAGCGAAGTATTTGCCATTTTGGACGAGGTTGTGCGCGAACATCCGGTTATGCTTAACCGTGCGCCGACGCTGCACCGTTTGGGTATTCAGGCTTTCGAGCCGGTGCTGGTCGAAGGAAAGGCGATCAGATTGCACCCGCTTGTTTGTCATGCGTTCAATGCCGACTTTGACGGCGACCAAATGGCCGTACACGTTCCGCTTACGCAGGCTGCGCAGATGGAATGCTGGACTTTAATGCTTTCCGCCCGTAACCTCCTTGACCCCGCAAACGGAAGGACGATTGTCTATCCTTCGCAGGACATGGTGCTCGGTATTTACTATTTGACGAAAATCAAACCCTCGGGAAAAGGAACGGGCAAGCGCTTCAGCAGCGAAAACGAAGTGCTTCTTGCCGCCGAATCGAAAAGTATCGATTGGCAGGCCGAAGTAAAGGTTCCGATAAAAAAAGCGCCTTACAACGGCCAAATCGTTTCGACCACGGCCGGCCGTATTGCCTTCAACGACGAACTTCCCGTCGAGGTCGAATTCGTCAATAAATTGATGGGCGATAAAGAGCTTAAAAAACTTATCGAAGCCGTGCATAAAAGCTGCGGTCCGTGGCTGACGGTAAAAATGCTCGACGCGATTAAAGCCGTCGGCTACCGTTACGCAACCTTTTTCGGCGCAACCATTTCGATGGACGATATTTTGGTTCCCGAAGAAAAAACCGGCATGATGGAAAAGGCGAACAAAGAAGTCGATTCCATTATGAAGCAGTACCGCCAAGGTCATATTACGCAGGATGAACGTTATAACCGCGTCGTTGAAGTGTGGTCAAAAACCAACGAAGAGCTCACGAACGTGATGATGAAAAAGCTCGAAAACGACAAAGAAGGCTTTAACACGATTTACATGATGGCCTCCTCCGGCGCCCGCGGAAGCCGCAACCAGATCCGTCAGCTTGCCGGAATGCGCGGCCTTATGGCAAAGCCGAACGGGGATATTATCGAACTTCCGATCCGCGCAAACTTTAAAGAAGGTCTTTCCGTTATCGAATTCTTTATTTCGACGAACGGCGCCCGCAAAGGGTTGGCCGACACCGCGCTTAAAACCGCAGACGCCGGCTACCTTACGCGCCGCTTGGTCGACATTGCGCAGGACGTTGTTATAAACGAAGAAGACTGCGGCACGATAAACGGTATCGAATATTCCGCGGTAAAAGACGGCGACGATATAATCGAGCCTTTGAAAGACCGAATCGTCGGCCGCTATACGCTCGAGCGCGTTTTGCACCCGATTACCGGCGAACTTTTGTGCGATGTAAATCAATACATCGATGATGAACTTGCCGAAAAGATCGACGCGGCCGGAGTTGAAACCGTTAAGCTGCGCACCGTTTTAACCTGCGAATCGCGGCACGGCGTATGCTGCAAATGCTACGGCCGTAACTTGGCGCGCAACAAAATCGTCGAAATCGGAGAAGCGGTCGGCATTATCGCCGCGCAGTCCATCGGTCAGCCGGGTACTCAGCTTACGATGCGTACCTTCCACGTCGGCGGTACCGCGTCGAAAATCAGCGAAGAAAACCGCATCGTTTTAAAATACCCCGTTATCATTCAAAATATTACGGGAACCCACGTCGTCATGAAGGACAAAACGCGCCTGTTTACCCGCAAGGGTATTATGGACGTAACGCACATTATCGGCGAATATTCGCCGGGCAGTGCGACGCTCCTCGTGCAGGACGGTGACCGCGTGTTGAAAGATACGCCGCTTTTTGAAACAAAGGGCAAAAAAACGCTTGCCCCCGAAGCGGCCCGCATTATCGTCCGCGGCAAAAAGCTGTATTTGGCGACAAGCGATCTGAAGATTGAAATTAAAAACGGTTCGACCGTTTTGGTTAATGTCGGCGATGTTGTCGAAGCGGGCCAAACGCTTGCCACCTTCGACCCCTTTTCGGATCCGATTATTGCCGAAGTTTCCGGCTATGTGCATTACGAAGATATTATTCCCGGTTCGACCCTGTCGGAAGATTTGGACGAAGAAACGGGCAATATCGAAAAGCGCATTACGGATTTGCACTTGGATACCAAGCAGCCGCGCATTCTTATTACCGACGAAGCCGGCAACGAAAAAGGAAGTTATTACCTTCCCGGCGGCGCGGTTCTTTCGGTTGAAGATAAGATGAAAATCACCGCCGGTACGACGCTTGCGAAGACGCTTAAAGAGTCTTCCAAAACGAGCGATATAACCGGAGGTTTGCCGCGCGTATCCGAATTGTTCGAAGCGCGCAAGCCGAAGAATCCGACCGTGTTGGCGCAAATCAGCGGTACCGTGCAGTTTAAAGGAATTACAAAGGGTAAGCGCGTCGTTGCGGTTGTCGATAAATACGGCAAACTGTTCGAACATTTGGTTCCGATGACCAAGCGCCTTTTGGTGCGCGACGGCGATACGGTTGAAGCCGGCGAACAGCTGTGCGACGGCTCGATCAGTCCGCACGATATTTTGGCCATTTTGGGCGAACATGCATTGCAAACGTATCTTATGGATGAAATTCAGCAAGTGTACCGTATGCAGGGCGTCAGTATAAACGACAAGCATATCGGTATCATTGTGCGCCAAATGCTCCGCAAGGTTGAAATCGTTGCGGTCGGCGACACGCGCTTTATATTCGGCCAGCAAGTCGATAAGTATAAATTCCACGAGGAAAACCGCCGCGTGCTTTCTGAAGGCGGTCAGTCGGCCATTGCGCGCCCGATGTTCCAAGGTATTACAAAGGCTTCGCTGAATATCGATTCCTTTATTGCGGCGGCTTCCTTCCAGGAAACCACGCGCGTACTCACGAACGCCGCCATTGCCGGTTCGGCCGACAATCTGCGCGGCTTAAAGGAAAACGTCATCATCGGTCACCTTATTCCCGCCGGTACGGGTATCCGCAATTACCGCAACGTTAAGCTGTTCGATGAAAACACGGCCGACCTCGATATCCAGATGAATGAAGTGCTTGAGCGGCGCAAACTTGAAAAAGCGATGGAAGCCGCCGCCGAAGAAGACGCTTTGTACGAAACGGAGCGCGAGGAAGATTAAGAAGCGCTTTTTAAGCACCCGTTTTCGGCCGGGCCGATTTTCGGACCGGTTTTCGGGTGCCTTGACAGGGTATCGGGGTTTTTGATACACTGTCAAAAATATCGTATTTTAGCCGGAGTGCTGACCGGTTTTATAGTATAGGAGAATCAGGCACATGCCTACAATTAATCAATTGATCCGACAGGGTCGTAAATCGGTAATGAACAGGACGAAGTCTCCCGCGCTTCAATCCTGTCCGCAAAAACGCGGTGTATGCACGCGCGTTATGACCTTTACGCCGAAAAAACCCAATTCGGCGCTCCGCAAAGTTGCCCGTGTCCGTTTAAGCAACGGGATAGAAGTAACGGCTTATATTCCCGGCATCGGACACAATTTGCAGGAACACTCCGTCGTCCTTATCCGCGGCGGCCGTGTTAAAGACCTCCCCGGTGTGCGCTATCACATTATCCGCGGTACGAAAGATACGCTCGGCGTTGAAGACCGCAAACGGGGCCGTTCGAAGTACGGCGCAAAACGCCCCAAGGCGTAGGAGGAAATAAATGGGAAGAAAAAATAAAAGCGTCAACCGTCCCGTTATGCCCGATACGCGTTATAACAGCACGGTTATATCAAAGTTCGTAGGCCGCATGATGCTCGACGGCAAAAAGTCGGTAAGCATACGCATTGTTTACGAAGCATTGGATACGCTAAAACAAAAAACGGAAAAAGATCCTTTGGAAGTGTTTTTAAAAGCTCTCGAGAACGTAAAACCGATGGTTGAAGTAAAATCGCGCCGTGTCGGAGGCGCAACCTATCAGGTCCCGATAGAAATCCGCGAAAGCCGCCGCGAAGCCCTCGCCATGCGCTGGGTAATTAACGCCGCGCGTACAAAAAGCGGACACGGTATGGGCGAGCGCTTGGCTTCCGAACTTTTGGATGCCTATAACAATACGGGCACCGCTTACCGTAAAAAAGAAGATACCCACAAAATGGCCGAAGCGAACAAGGCTTTCGCCCATTACCGCTGGTAGTTTTCAGCGAACCGAAGAGCGCCGTTCATATTTGTGGGCGGCGTTTTTTTACCGATTTTCGTGCCTGCCGAAGCCCCCGGAAATTCTCAATTTTCTCTTGACAGCCTTTAGAGTGTTAGTATATACTAATTACCATGGAAGGAGGGGCGTTTTATGCCCTTGGCAATGGTTGCGTGCGGAGAAACGAGGACGATACAGAGTTTCAACGGCGACGAAAGTCTCAAACAGCATTTACTCGACATAGGATTGGTTCCCGGTGAAAAAGTGGAAGTTATCGGTGAAAACTCCTCCGGCCTTATTTTAAAGGTGAAAGGCGTGCGTTTGGCTTTGAATCGCGGCCTTGCGCAAAGAATTACGGTCTATTAACTATCGGGAACCTCTAAAAACTGCAGTTTTTAGAGGTAACTTTAAAAATGCGATGTTGTAACTCGCGACAATACAGCGAGTTACAACTCGTCGGCATCTCGAAAAAGTCGCTCAAGGTCGTTTTTTCGAGATGCCCTATTCCTCTATACAATTAAAGATTTCGGTCTTTAGTGTTTTTACATATAGATATTATTTTAACTGTTTACGGAGGTTGTATGACAGTAATCGATTTAAAGCCCGGTCAAAAAGCCGCGGTTACGGCGGTCGGGACGGGCGATCCTTTGCTCAAGCGCAGGATTTTGGACATGGGGATTACTCCCGGTGTGGAAATAACGATGATTAAAACGGCTCCTTTGGGCGATCCCTTGGAAATTACGCTCCGCGGTTACCAATTAAGTTTGCGCAAAAACGAAGCGCGGCAAATCGAAGTTCAATAATCTTTATAGGAGTTAGAGGAGAATATATGAAATATACTATTGCTCTTGCCGGTAACCCGAACTGCGGAAAAACCTCGGTTTTTAACGCGCTTACCGGTTCCCGCCAGCACGTCGGAAACTGGCCGGGCGTTACCGTCGATAAAAAAGAAGGCGAATACAAAAAAGACAAAACGGTAACGATTTTGGACCTTCCCGGAACCTATTCGTTGTCGCCGTATTCCGAAGAAGAAAAAATCGCGCACGATTATATCGTAAACGAAAAACCGAACGCGGTTATCGACATCGTGGACGGAACCAGCATCGAACGGAACCTGTATTTAACGCTGCAAATTTTGGAAACCGGAGTTCCCGTTGTTATCGCGCTCAACATGATCGATGAAGTTGAAAAAAGAGGCGATAAAATCGATGCAAAAAAACTGTCCGAAATCTTGGGCGTTCCGGTAATTCCCACGTGCGGACGCAACGGAAAGGGAACCGACGAATTGATGAAAGCGGCCGTCGAAGCGGCAAAAAAAGGTACGGGTGTACAGCTTGCAAAAATATACGACAAGGGTGATTCGGAAGAAGTTATCGCCGATAAACGCTATAAATACATTGCCGAAGTCGTCAAACAAACGGTTGTAAAAGCATCAAAGGCGGCCGCCGGAAAAGCCGAAGAAACGGTCAGCGATAAAATCGATAAAATCTTAACGAACCGTTTTTTGGCTTTGCCCATATTTGCCGTTGTTATGTACATCATGTTTGCCTGCGCTTTGAGCGAAAACTTTCTGTTTTTGGGCATAAACGGTCCCGGCCGCTGGCTCGAAGGCTTGGTCGGAACGGTGTGGGAATATCTTACCGGATTGGTTGCCGGCGGTCTTGAAGCCGCGGGTGCTGCCGATTGGGCGATGGGTTTGGTTATCGACGGTATTTTCGGCGGTATCGGCGCCATTTTGGGCTTTATGCCCCTCGTTTTGGTGCTCTATGTATTGATGGCCTTTCTTGAAGACAGCGGCTATATGGCTCGTGTTGCCTTCGTTATGGACCGCATATTCCGCCGCTTCGGACTTTCAGGCCGCTCTTTTATTCCGCTTTTGATGGGATTCGGATGCAGCGTTCCGGCTATTATGGCGACCCGTACGCTGGAAAGCGAAAAAGACCGGCGCATTACGGCGATTATCACCGGTATGGTGCCCTGCGGTGCAAAGCTTCCGATATTCGCGATGTTTTCGGCAATCTTTTTCCCCAAGCATACGACGCTGATTATGTTTACGATTTATATGTCGAGCATTGTTGTCGCAATTATCGTTTCTCTTTTAATGAATAAAATCATGTTCAAATCGGCCGTTTCGAACTTTATTATGGAACTGCCCCAATACCGCTGGCCCACCTTCAAAAGCGTGCTTATGCTCGGCTGGGAAAAGGTTAAAGGTTTCGGTGTTAAAGCCGGTACGATTATTTTGCTGTCGACGATTTTGATTTGGGTTTTGTCCAACTTCAACGTGGGGTCTTTGAACGGAAGAAATCTGAGAGAAAGCGAAGCTGCCGGCGAAGAGCCGACTGTTATGTGCGAGATGGATGACAGTTTTATGGCGTCGATCGGAAATTTCATTGCGCCCATATTCAAGCCGCTGGGCTTCGGCGAATGGCGGCCGGCAGTCGGCGTCGTTACCGGATGGATTGCAAAAGAAAACGTCGTTGTTACCTTTGCGCAATTGTACAGCGATGATACGTCGGAAGAATATCTTGCCGAATTTTTCGGTGCTATGAGCCCGGAAGAATTGGAAGAATTGGGATTTGAAAACGGCGAATACGACCCTGAAGCCGCTCCCGACATTTATTCCGAAGGCATCTTGTTTGAAGGTGCCGATGAAAACGCGCTTCCGACAATGAAAAAAGACATCCGCACGCCGAATGCCGCGTTGGCGTACATGCTGTTCAACCTCTTGTGTATGCCCTGTTTTGCCGCCGTCGGTTCGATGAAGCGCGAGCTGAAAACGTGGAAAAAAACCATGGGCGGTGTCGGTATTCAAATGGGAACCGCGTACATTATTGCTTTGCTTGTGTACTGGATAGGCTTCCTGTTTATATAATGCGAATGCCGGATTTTACGTTCCGCCGATAACCGGAGATAAAATATCGGTATGGACGGAAATTCGGGCGCACATTGGGGGTGCCGAAAAGGAGCTCATGCGACCTTTTACGGTGCCCTTTTTTTATGGCGCTTGTATTTTTACGATTTTTGTAGTAAGTTAAAAGTGAGCTTTTTGATAAAGTTTTTTATTAGGGGTTGTTTATGATAAATATTATCGTGGGAGTAGTGGTTCTTGCGCTTGTTGCGCTGGCAATTTTTTCGTTAATTCGCAGCAGAAAAAACGGCGGTTGCAGCTGCTGTTCGGGCTGTGCTTCTTCGTGCGGCTGTTCTTCTTCCGCTAAAAAAGGAGACGACGGCAAAGAGTTTCCGGCCGGTTCTTCTTTGCATATCGATATTGCGGGCATGCACTGTGAAAAATGCAGCGCAAGTGTAACCGAGGCGCTGAACAAACTTGACGGCGTAAGGGCCGAAGTCAGCTTACAGGACAACAGCGCTTCCGCAAAACTTTCAAAGCCCGTTTCGTCGCGTGCGATAAAAGAGGCCGTCGGTGACAGAGGCTTTGAAGTTACCCATATACGGGAATCGTAAAAACATCGGGTATTAAGGTTTGCCGGAAAAACGTGTTCGGCGGCCGTGTTATCTTATAGAGAGGTGATAATATGAATTATGCTGAAATTGTTTCAGTAACGGGGCGCGAAATAATCGATTCTCGCGGAAATCCTACCGTCGAAGCGGAAGTTATGCTGGCCGACGGAACTATCGGCCGCGGAGCTGCTCCGTCCGGCGCATCGACGGGAACCTATGAAGCCGTTGAACTTCGCGACGACGATAAAAAACGCTTCGGCGGAAAGGGCGTTTCCAAAGCGGTCGAAAATATCAACGGTCCCATCAACGATATACTGATCGGCGCCGACGCTTTGGATACCTACGAAGTAGACCGCCTTATGATCGAAGCGGACGGAACGCCGAACAAGGCGAAATTCGGCGCGAACGCGATTCTCGCGGTGTCGATTGCCGCCGCCAGAGCCGCCGCGATGTCTTTGGATATCCCCTTGTATAAATTTTTGGGCGGCTCAAACGCGAACGTTTTGCCGGTTCCCATGATGAACATTTTGAACGGCGGCGCCCACGCGGCAAATACCGTCGATTCTCAGGAATTTATGGTTATGCCGGTCGGTGCGAAAACCTTTACCGAAGGCTTGCGCTGGTGCACGGAAGTATTCCATGCTTTGGCCGCTATATTAAAGTCGAAAGGTTTGGCCACTTCGGTCGGCGATGAAGGCGGTTTTGCGCCGAACGTTTCGAGCGACGCGGAAGCCATCGAACTTATTTTGGAAGCGATTAAAAAAGCCGGTTACAAACCCGGAAAAGATTTTGTGTTGGCCATGGACCCCGCAGCGAGCGAATGGAAGGGATCGAAAAAAGGCGAATACAAAATGCCCAAGAGCGGCAAAAAATTCACTTCCGCCCAACTGGTGCAGCACTGGAAAGACTTGGTCGAAAAATACCCGATTTGTTCAATCGAAGACGGTTTGGACGAAGAAGATTGGGAAGGCTGGGCGCTTTTACGCAAAGAATTGGGCGATAAAATTCAGCTCGTCGGTGACGACTTATTCGTTACAAATACGGAACGCCTCGCCAAGGGAATCAAGCTGGATTGCGCAAACTCCATCCTTATCAAGCTTAACCAAATCGGTTCGATAAGTGAAACGCTCGAAGCCATAAAGATGGCTCACAAGGCGGGTTTTACGGCCGTTGTGTCGCACCGCTCCGGCGAAACCGAAGATACGACGATTGCCGATTTGGCCGTCGCTTTGAATGCCGGACAAATCAAAACCGGTGCGCCGAACCGCAGCGAACGGGTTGCCAAATACAATCAGCTTATCCGCATCGAAGAAGGGCTGGGAAAGGCTGCGCGTTATTTGGGCATGAATGCCTTCGGCAAAAAGAAATAAAAGGTCGAGTTCAAAATTAAGTCTTTGTATTGAAATGACTTAATTTTAAGCAGTTCGGATTCGGCGGCATAGGGAATTAGGCTTTCCGACGCCGCCGGATTTACGAAAATGTCGGCGGATAAAAAAATCGATAAATTTTTTAAAATCCGCTTGACATTATTTATAAAGTTAGTTATAATTAACTTAATTAATGGGAATGATATTTTATAGGAGTTTATATGAAAGCTGCCGTGATTTATGCCAGTACAACCGGAAATACCGAAGAAATGGCGAAACTTATTTGCGAAGGTCTTAAAGCGGGCGGCGCCGATGCCTCTATGATGAAAGCCGGATCCGTTTCTGCCGGCGATATCGGCGGTTATGATTTGCTCGTTTTGGGCAGTCCCGCGATGGGCGCCGAAGTTCTCGAAGAAGACGAAATGGAACCCTTTTTCTCTTCGATTGAAGGCTCGCTGTCCGGAAAAAAAGTCGCTTTGTTCGGTTCGTACGACTGGGGCGACGGCGAATGGATGCGCACATGGGAAGACCGCGTGCGTTCTGCCGGCGGCAAGTTGTTTAAAAATGCCGGTTTAATCGTTCATCTTGCACCGGAAGGCGATGATGTTGCAAAATGCAGCGATTTCGGTAAAGAAGCCGCTTCCTTTTAATCGGAGCGTTTGATTTTAGGCCATAATGTTCCTCCGTATCGTTGATACGAGGGTGTGTGTTTTCTATTATGTAAAAATATTTGAGTCTCCATGCGGCGCTGCTCTCGTCCGGCAGCGCCGTTTCTTTTGGCGAATACAGGCAAAAAGAAGTGGACAATTCATAAAGAATCAATTACCATATTTATATGAATATTATCGGATTTGAGCATTTAAATGTGGAAAACAGCTATATCCCCGTGAGAATACTGTATTTTCCGAATGAAAAACTCTATCCCAAATGCAGCTTACATTGGCACGAAGAACTTGAATTTTATGTTGTTACAAAAGGCAAAATGCTTTTGTGTTGCGGCGATAAGGAGCAATGGCTGTCTGCCGGCGACATAGGGTTTGCGCACTGGTGTGAACCGCACTGCGCTTTGGCATTTACCGAAGAAACGGAACGATACATTGTTCAGATAAATCCTTCATTTCTAAACATATCCGAAGCCTTTAAAAATCGAGCATATTACTACGATATCTTTACATCAAACAGCAACAAGCTTGAAAATTTTTTTTTACACAATAAAGATCTTTTTGAACTCTTTTTACGACTATTAAACGAAATGCGTAAAAATCCGGCTACGAAAGAGTTGACTGTCATAGGCATTTTATTCGAAATTATTTCGACGGTGTATCACAGTGCTGCTGCAAAAGGCTATTTAAACGATATATACAAAAACCGTAAAGAATCTGATCAAAAATATATTACCCGTATGCTTTTATATATACGCGAGCATTCAATGCAGCAAATCATTCTTGAGAATATGGCTCGTGCCGTTAATTTATCGGTTCCCTATATGTGCAGACTTTTCAAAGCTTATATGGGAGACTCTATTATTATTTATGCCAATAAAATTAAAATAGAAAGAGCTGTTGCATTGATGATGAACGGGTATGACTTTACTACAATTTATCAGCAGCTGGGGTTTGACGGTTACAATTATTTTGCACGAACTTTTAAAAAATACAAAACGCTTTCACCTGTCCGGTATTTACAGCGGGTTTCGTCTTTTAAAAGTACAGGGAACACCGATTAGCTTGCGAAACTTAACCGATATTCCCGTATTATACTAATCTCTAATTTAACTTAGCGGATATTTTTAATAGCTGTTGTTATAAAGGTATCGTTAAATGCTTCTTCAAAAGTTTTAACGGGATTGCCTTGCGGAACGTTTCCGATACGGCTGTTGTATAATGCTTTCATATAGGTATAACCCTGGTCCGTCTTTGATGCGAACCATTTTTGATAGTCGGCTTTTGAGGGGGCAACAAGATTCGTCGAGTCGAAGGAACCTGTGGGTTTTTGTGAAATGATTTCACCGCTTTTCATCGCGGCTTCCATGTTTTCAGAACGCCACAATGCCGCTTCATAGAGGGCGTTGATGAAATTTTGTGCAACTGTCGGGTTTTCTTGAATCCAGTTGTTGCTTGCAACCCAAGTTGAGGGGAAAGATTTTTCCGCGGGAAAGTTGCCTACGGTGGTCGCTATGCTTTCAACAGACTTATTTGTCTTCAAAATAGTGCTTGTAGCGGGTGAAAATCCTGCAACGATGTCCATACTGCCACCCGATACCATACCTGCCGGGAGATTTGAATTAAGGGTATTGATTACGGTAACCTTGTTTACAACATTTTTATTCGGGGCCGTATAACCCGCGAGGTATGATGAAGTTTCGCTGTCAATCCAAAGCTTGTCTTCATCTTTTTTGTCTGAGTTCAATAATTCAATGAGGTTTTTAAACCAACCGCCGGGTGTTGTTCCGACTTCAATGTATACACGCGCGCCTTTTAATCCTATAAAAATTTCATCATTGTCGTATTTTTTATTACCGTTTGCGTCTTTGAAAACACCTTTTTTTGCTAAAAGCATTTCGGCATTACTTAAGCAGTCCAAAAATATAAAAGATAATTGATTGCCTTTACCGTCGATAGGGTTCCATGCAACACCCGCGCCTATGTAACCCGCATCCAAGGTTCTGTTGTCTGCGCGCATTGCGGTCATTTCGGCGGGGCCGCTTTCAACGACAGTAAATACGGGTTTAATACCGTATTTTTCAAAAAATCCCTGCTCCTTTGCAACAGCAGCAAGGGGGGCACCGCCTTCATTGGCGTGAATACCGATGCGGACTTCAACGAGATTTTTGCCTGCGCTTTCTTTAGAGCCGCCTGCAAAAAGAAAGATACCGGCACAAAGGACCGATACGATAGTCATGCTGATTTTTTTCATATTTTCCTCCTGGATTGTTATTTAGGGATTTCCAAATACATTTTGTATACGGTGTCCCAAATATAGTTTTTGTGCTTTATAAACAACGGGTCAAGTTTTGTCGCTTGGGTGCGTGGATAAGGTAGGGCTATATCGACAATATCTTTAATTTTTCCCGGTCGCGCGCTCATAATGATAACCCGTGTAGCTAAAAGAACTGCTTCGTCAACATCGTGGGTGATGAAAAAAACGGTCTTTTTCTCTTTTTCCCAAGTGTAGAGCAGTTCTTCCTGTAACTGTGCTCGTGTTTGGGCATCCAAGGCTCCGAAAGGTTCATCCATAAGTAAAACAGCAGAGTTAAGGGCATAACCGCGGGCGATTGCAACACGCTGCTTCATACCGCCGGACAGTGTTTTGGGGTAATTGTTTTCAAAACCGGTTAAGTTAACCATTTTTATATAGTGGTCGGCGAGCTCGCGCTTTTCTTCTTTTGTAAAACGGCAGGGAAGAAATTTCATACCGTATTCGATATTCTGGCGCACGGTCATCCACGGGAAAAGTGCGTATTGCTGAAAAATAACGCCGCGCTCCGGTCCGGGACCTATAACCGGTTTGTTGTACATTGTCACTGAACCGCTGTCGAAACGTTCCAAGCCGGCGATAATATTCAACAGTGTTGTTTTGCCGCAACCCGAAGGCCCCACTACACAGATAAATTCGTTTTTTTTGATGCTTAAAGAAACACCGTCAAGTGCGGTTACATCGGATCCTTTGTCAGATTTATATATTTTACGGACATTCTCTATTTTAATCAAAGATTCATTCATATGGCTGCCTTTATTTCCATGCGGTTAATTTTTTTTCAATAAGCAACAATATTTTATCCAAGACAAAACCGATGACACCGATTGTGATTATCCCCAGTAGAACAATGGACGTGTCCATAAATTGCTGAGCACCTTGGATGCGGGCACCTAAACCGAATACTGTTCCAGTCAATTCGGCGGCAATCAGGGTGGTAAGCGAAGCTGCCATGCCGAGTCGTGCACCGACGAGAATAAAAGGAAAGGCCGCCGGAATCATAACATCGAAAAACAAATCTCTATCGCTTGCGCCAAAGGTGTAAGCGGCTTTGATGAGGGTTTTATCTACTTCTTTTATACCCTGATAAATCGTAACGACCATAACTAAAAAAGCAGCGACAAAGATGATTGTGTATTTGGGCGGTTCTCCTAAACCCATGGCAAGGATAACCAGCGGTATTAAAGCAATGGGGGGAATTGTCCTGAAAAATTGAATCCATGGTTCTGTGAGGGAGCGTATTTTCGGATACCAACCCATGAGGAAAGCAACGGGAATAGAGCAAACGAATGCCGCACCGAAGCCTATGATAACGCGTTGCAGTGACAGGGTTATATCTTTAAAATACCGTCCGTCCGCCTTCGATTCGGAAATAAGGGCGATAATAACCTGCTTTGGACTTGCCAAGAAGGTATTGATAGTAGGAATCAATGTAATTAAAAACCAAATTAAAAAACCGCCTATAATTGAAATTGTCATCAATATATATCGGCTTTGTTTGCTTCCATCCGAAAAATCTTTGAGCTTACGAATCTTTTGTGGGCGGTTCGCTGTCTTTTCCATAAAATCCCCCTTACCGTGAATGCGGGCAGAGGCTTTTTTTTCCCCCTTTCTTTGCACTCCCACATCCTGTGTGTTAGCCCAATCAGCGCTTGCTATAGCGTTCACGCAGTTTTTTTGCCGCTTCCGACCGTCCCGTTTGCTCGAGGCGTGTAAGATAGGCGGGCAGTTCTCCCCATGTGTGATAAGGACCGTTTTCGGCAAGAACCGTCCAAATCGGGTCAATGCGGTCTTTACTCGTACGCATCATTTCAATTTGCCAGTTGAAAATATAACGGGCTCCGTATGCACATAAATCCGGACGTTCTTTTGCAATATTGTTTTTTTCGTGCGGGTCTTCGGCTAAATTAAACAGCATTTCGTCATCAAAAAGATGATAGCCGTCATGAACTGTTTTAATATACAGATAATCACCCCAGCGGCATGAACGTTGTACAACATGTGCCATTTGACTAAGGATGAGGTATTCGCGGCCGCAATTTTCGCCCTTTAAGAGAGCAGGGGCAAAACTTTGTCCGTCCCAGTTCGGAGCATGAGGCAAGTCGAGTAAGTCGGCGATTGTAGGAACAAGGTCTATGTTATAGTGCAAGCCGGTATCGGTGTGACCTTTTTTACAGCCCTCCCATTTCACAATGAGGGGAATGTTACAAGTCGGTTGATCGGCAGTTCCATGTTCGCTGTAAATGCCCAATTCTCCCATATTTTCACCGTGATCCGAAGTAATAATAATAGCCGTTTGATCGTAAACGCCCTGCTTTTTAAGAATATCAAAGATTTTTCCGACCAAATAGTCTGTATAAGCGATACCGCAGTCGTAACCGTCTATAACCTTTTTAATATCGGCTCGTGTTTTTATTTTTCCCTGTGTACGGGGCAGTTCAGGCATTTCATGGTCATTGAACATATAGAGTTCATTCACCGAGTGCGGCCCGGATTTTTTAAGGTGTTTTTGAAATTCGGCATCATCGATCCAGTCATCAAGGGGTTCGTTTTCAAAGGGATTACCGAAATCGACTGGTGCGCGGTAGGGGGTATGGGGATCCCAAAAATGAACGTGCAGAAACCAGTCTTCACGATTTTTATTACGCTCAAGCCAGTCTTCTATGTACGGATAAACCTTTTCGCCGCTTTCAAGGCCGCCGTCTCCTACATTATAGGTTTCGTTGAATTTGCCGTTAAACCACCATGCACTGTGGCGCTCGGCAAAGGTTGAAATACTGGCTGTATACATTCCCTTTTTACGAAACAGGTTATGAAAGTTGTTTTCATCTATGCTGTCGGTAAAACCGCGGCTGCATCCGGTTCTGATTCTGTCAGCTGCGGTTCCACCATGTCCGGTTATGCCGTTGTGAATGCCGAACTCGCCGCTGACAAGGGCACTGCGTGACGGTAAACAAGGGGCATCACTGCAATAATAATTCGTAAAACACACACTTTCTTTGGTGATTTCATCCATTCGCGGTGTTGTGTTTCTAAGATAACCGTAACAACTCATGTGATCGGCACGCAAGGTGTCAATATCTATAAATAAAATTTTCATAAGATATTATCACACGATTTTTTTATACACGCCACTCACAAATTTATCAGATACTAGCACAATATTGACATTTCGATTTGTTTTTATATTTATTGTCGCTTATCGGCTGGGACGCTTTAAAACAGTCCGCTTTGCGCGTTGTAAAGCGATGCATACATGCCGTTGCGGGCTAAAAGACTGCGGTGAGTGCCTTGTTCGCAAATGCCTTCATCGTTTACAACCGCGATAAGGTCGGCGTTGCGGATTGTGGACAGGCGGTGCGCTATAACAAGCGTTGTGCGGCCCTTTGCAAGCCGTTCGAAAGATTTTTGGATTTTTATTTCGGTTGCGGTATCCAAGGCGGAAGTCGCTTCGTCAAGTATGAGAATGGGCGGATTTTTTAAAAAAATGCGCGCAATGGCTATGCGCTGCTTTTGTCCGCCGGACAATCGTATGCCGCGCTCTCCGACAAGCGTATCGTATCCTTTATCGGTTTTTATAATATCGTCGTGGATTTCGGCACGGCGGGCGGCTTCGATAATTTCTTCGTCGGTTGCGTCGGTTTTGCCGTAAGCGATGTTTTCTTTTATGGTTCCGGCAAACAAAAAAACGTCCTGCTGTACCAAGCCGATTTGCCGGCGCAGACTTTCGACGCTTATGTCGGTTATGTTGCGGCCGTCGAGCGTTATGCGCCCGCTGTTTAATTCGTAAAAGCGCGGCAGCAAACTGCAAAGTGTCGTTTTGCCGCTGCCGGAAGGGCCGACGAAAGCTACCGTTTGCCCGGCTTTAATCGACAAGTTTACCTTGTCCAAAACGGTGGTGCCGTTGTTGTAGGCAAAACCGATGTTTTCGTATTCGATGTCGCCCTTGGCGGAATCGATACGGACCGCGTTCGGTTTGTCCTCGATTTCTTCGGATGTGCGCATGATTTCGGTGAATCGTTTGAAGCCGGCCATGCCCGTTACGTATTGTTCCACGAAGGCGGTGAGGCGTCGTATCGGCTGTAAAAAAGCGGCGGAAAAAAGAGTTGCCGTTATCAAGTCCGTTAAATTCATTTTGGCTTTCATAATTAAATAGCCGCCGACCGCGATGATAATCACATTCAATATGGACGTAAAAAAGTCCAAGCGGCAGTGAAAAAATGCCATAGTGCGGTAAAAACCGCGTTTCGCTTCGTAGTAGTGCCGGTTGTTTTTTTCAAAGCGTTTTTTTTCGTATTCTTCGTTTGTAAATATTTGGGTAACCCGTATGCCGGAAATGCTCGATTCGGTGGCCGTATTGATTTCGGCGATTTTTTCTTTTACGTTTTTTGAGGCGGCCATAAGATTTTTTCGTGAAAAGGCCGTATGCACAATGACGACCGGCAAAAAGACCGCCAATATGGCAACGAGTTCCCACCGGATTGTCAGCATAAGTATGAGCGAGCCGCTGAGTGTCAAAAAGGCGATAAAAAGGTCTTCGGGGCCGTGGTGGGCGAGTTCCGTTATTTCGAATAAATCGTTTGTTATGCGGGACATCAGTTGGCCCGTTCTTGTGCCGTCGAAAAAAGCAAAGGATTGCCGCTCGATATGGGCGAATATGTCGCGCCTCATATCGGCTTCGACGCGCGCTCCGAAAAGGTGTCCGAAGTAGGTTACAAAATACTGCGCGCCCGTACGCACTACATACAAAGCGACCATACAGGCGATAAAAATATAAAACGAGCGGAAGTCGGACGTTCCCAAAAAGCTGTTTATGCTGTAGCGTGTGAGCATGGGAAAAGACAAATCGGCGGCTGCGATAAAGGCGGCGCACAGTAAATCCGCAAAAAAAAGTTTGCGGTGCGGTTTAAAATACGATACAAAATAGCGCATGAGTCTATTGTAACGCTTATGCGGAAAAAAGTACACAAAGGATAAGAGCGATTCAGCGCATAATTTCGCGGACGATTTCGTGGGTTGTTTTACCGTAGTAAAGGCATGCGTAAAGCGACGCGGCCGTGAGAATTTTGCGGCCGTATTCGCGCGTTTCCGTGTAGGGAAGAACTTCCAAAAGTAAATCCTTGCTCAGTTCGGGGTAGGCGGCGCTCCAGCGGCGCACCTTCGTGATGCCCGCGTTGTACGAAAAGAGGGCGAGCAGGTTGGAACCGTTCAGGCGGCCGATCAACTCTTTCAAATAAAAGATACCGAATTCGGTGTTTGTGTCGGGATCTGCGATGTCATAGCTGCGGATTTTCAGTTTGCGCGCAATATCGGATGCGGTACTTTCCATAAGCTGAGTTAAACCGGCAGCGCCCGCATTTGAGCGGATGTCCTTATCGAAAAAACTTTCGCTGCGGATAAGCGCATAGGCAAGGTATTCGGGAAGCGCATAACGCGTGCATAGATTTTCAACTGCATCGTTGTAAAAACGCGGGTAGAGCATTTGAAGCTGTGCGTTCTTTATGGGAACGTCGCTTTGTCCGAAGGCCCATACTGCGGTTCTGAGCGCTTGCGGATACAGCTTTTTTTCTATGAGCGCGGCGTTCAGCTGTGCCGACGTTTCCGCTCCGATATACTCTTTAAATCGGAAAAAAAGCGCATACAGTTTATCGTCGCAGCCGCTTTGTGCACATTCTTTTAACAGCCGTTCGGCTTGAGCGTTCGGTCGAACACTTTGCTTTTTTTTACGATGCAAAAGCGAACGCTCTATGTCTGCAAAGGGAATGTCCAAGCGTTCGGCGGCCAAAAGCCGGTAGTATAGGCTTCCTTCGGTGTTTTTATAGGAAATCGCGTATGCGCGTTTATAGTCGGCGTCGGGAATTGTTGACGCAAGCAAGCCCGTTTCGGCAAGGCGGCCGGCGACAAAGGCGTATTTTGAGCAGGCATCGGCCGACATGTACTGCGACAAATTCCGGTACACTTCGTAATAGCCTTTCCAATTGCGCGCTGCAAGAAGGTCGTAAGACAAAAGTTCGAGCGTATCGTCAAAAAAGGAAGGCTCGCGCCATTGAGGGGCATATTTTTGCAGTACGCCGATTGCGGTCCGTGCGGAATTTTTCAAAGCCGCATCGGCATAGTTCCACAAAATTCTGTCGAACAATTGCGCGTCGGTTACCGTTTGCAGCAACTGTTCGAATTGCTCGAAGGCGCGCGCCCGGTAAGATTCTCCGCTTCGGGCATAGAGGCGGGCGGCGCACAAGAGGCAGTAAAACGCTCGTTTATCCCCTTCGTCAAAGAGGCGGGCGGCATCTTTCATTTGTGCGGCATAGTCCGCGCGTTCGGCCGCATTGCGGCTTCCGTACAGGACTGCGGCGCATACTTCCGATACGGCGTTTTCACTTCGGCCGCAAAAGTCGAAAAAGCGCGATACGACATTTTTCGAGCTGTCCGCGCGCTCTTTGCTTTGCGTCCGGTCTTTTAAAATGCCGAGGGCGCGCGCATAGTTTTTTGCGTACAGGGCGCTTTTAAACGCGATAAGGTTTTTGAGTTTATCCGGCATATCCGAGAAAAACGGGGCAAGATGTTCGTCCGCCGAAAAACGCGCATGCTCGGCGCCGAAGGGTTCGGAAGCGAGCCAGCGTGAAAGTTCTTCTTCCGAGCGCGGACTTCCGCTGCGGATTAAGGATGCAATGCGCCAGCGGCGCAAAAAGTTTTTGTTTTCGATTGCCGCGATAAAATCGTCTTCGGTGTTTTTCCCCGCGGCACTTTGCGGTTCGGAAGCGGTATTGCCCGGTGCGGCCGATTCGGTAAGGCCGATGATTTCGCCGTAAGAGAGTTGTTCATACAGCAGGGGCAAAAGTTCTTCTTTGCTCAACAGCGCGCAAAGGCCGTCGTCAGTTTTTAAACTTTCGCGGAAAAAGCGGACGGCTTGTTCGCCATTGTTTTTGTCGAGCGCTTTTAATCCTTCAACATATAAGGAAGGTGAAAAATCGGTTTTGCGCGCCGCACACGAAACAAGGGAACAAACTAATAAGAGCGGAAAAAAGAATTTCGTGCGCGGCATACTCGTTATCGGGGCGGAATGTTAATATAGGTTCCCGCGATAATCAAATCGGGGTTTTTAATTTTGTTTTCGCGCGCGATAATCGGGTAGAGCCAGGGGTTCCGGTAATAGGTATCCGAAAGGTCCCACAGCGTATCGCCCCATTTTATAAGATAGCGTACCGTTTGCGGTTTTGCTTCGGGTGCCGGTTCGGTTTTTTCGGGAATGACTTCCTGTCTTTCCACCTTTTCCTGTTCGACGATAACAATGGTGTTTTCTTCGGGAGCGGGCGGAACGGCGTCTTCCGGCTGCACCTTTTGATCGGGCGGTTCAACCGTAACGATGTTCGCATCGGCGCTTTGCGTTCCGCCGCGGTTTTTCCACGGGAGGCGCAAAAAGATACCGATGACGGCAAGAATGCACAGGATTGCACAAATAATGCAGATGAGCATCGGAATGCGGCACTTTTTTTTGCCGCCGGTTTCGTCTATATCGTCGGGTAAATTCAAATCGTACAAGGGCGGGTTCTCCTTTGTCGCGGATTGCGCTTTTACAAAATCGGTTTCCGTATCTTCAGCCGAGTCAAAGTTCAAATCACTGTCTTCCAAATTGAAGTCGTCGAAGCCGGCCGAATCGTCTTTTGATTCGGTGCTTTTTTCGGCAGGTGTATCGAATTCGTTCGTGTTGAAATTATCCGAATCGAAATCGGGCATGCTGAACGAAAAATCATCGGTTTTGCCGGCGGGCATTTCTGTGTCGTCCGGCATTGTATCGGCCTCAGACATTTCCGTATCGGCCGTTTCTCTTTTTTCCGAAAAATCGGGGATTTCGGACAGTGCACCGTGGCCATCTTCATCCTCTTCGGCGCCTTTTTCTTTCGGGAATTGTTCACCGTCCGAATTATCCAAGCTCAATTCATCGTCCAAATTAAAATCGCCGAAGTCGGCAAAATCGTTTTTTAATTCGGCGGTTTTTTCGGATGGGGTTTGCGATTCCGTTTCAAGTCCTGTCAGTTCCTGTTCCGCCTGTTTTTCGGCCGGCTCGAATTCATCCGTGTCGAAGTCGGGCATATCGAATGCAAAATCATCGGTTTTGTCGGCAAACATTTCCGTGTCGGCCGCTGTGTCGTCAAGTGCTTCGGGTTCTGTAACTTCGGCGGTTTTTTCGGATGGGGTTTGCGATTCCGTTTCAAGTTCTGTCGGCTCTTGTTCTGCCTGTTTTTCGGCCGGCTCGAATTCATCCGTGTCGAAGTCAGGCATATCGAACGAAAAATCGCCGGTTTTGTTTGCTGCACTCTCGTCAATCGTTTCAGGTTCCGCATCTTCGGCAAAAACCGGTTCGGCATCGGTTACCGTAAAGTCGCTTTGCGCTTGCAGCTGCGATTCGGGTACGGTTACCAATGAAACGCGAATGTCGGAACTGTTGCCGGTTTCGGGGTCGACAACCTTTGCCGTGAGCACGTTGTTTTCATCAAGGTTGATATTGAGGTTGATTGTCGGTTCCTGTTTTGGATGCGGAACGAGATGTTCTATGAGCAGTGTATCGACGTAAGCGGGCTCGTCGATGCTGCCGGGTTCTTTTTTATATAAATGAATTTGGGCTGTTGTTTGCCCGTCGCGTACGGTCGTAAGCTCGATTGTTTTATTATCCGGCTTTCCGTCTTGTAGAATAGGGTAAAACGAACCGTCCGCCTGCTTTATTCCGATAATTTCGTTACTCATAAAAACCTCGCTTAATCGTAGTATGCTTGCACAATCTTGTCAATGGCTAAATTTCTTTTCTTGACATTATGTTTAATCGAAGGCATAATGTCTTTTATGGATTCATTATTTCCTATATTAATTGGAATTGCGGCAGCTTGTGCTGTAGTTGCGTTGATTCTTATTTTAGCCTCATCCCAAAACGGGCAGCAAAAAAAACAAAAGCAAAAAAGCCGCGGTTCCATTATACGTACGGCCGAAAAAAAACTTGCGCAGGATCCGTACGATCCGGCTGCGCTCCTTCCCTTGAGTGAGTTGTACTATAAAGAACAGCAATGGGAAAAAGCGTTTCCGCTGTTTGTTACTCTTGCTGAAATCATACCGACACATCCTGAAATAGATATGTTTGAAACCGCGCTACGCTACGGAATTTGTTCCGTAAAACTCGGAAAACTTTCCGATGCGCTTAAGTCGCTTTCGCTTGCGCGCCGCGAAAAGCCCGACAGTTTTGAAACGAACTTTTATTTGGGGCAGGCTTTCTATCTTAATAAAGATTACGATAAGGCGATTCCGTGTTTTAAAAAAGCAATGTCGTTGGGCAAAGAAGCGCCCGAAGCGTTTGAATATTTGGGACTTTCGCTGTACCGCATCCGTTTGTTCCGCGAAGCGCTGCCGTATTTAAAGCGCGCTTTGGATGTAAAGCCCGAAAGCCGCGAAATTCTGTTTTCTTTGGCCGATTCGATGTATGCGTGCAGTATGGGCGATAAAGCGCTGAAAGTATTTATGCATTTGCGCCCCGATCCGGAATACGGCGCGCGCTCCTGCCTGTTGGCCGGCAGCATTCATTCGTTCGGCAATCAAAACGCACAGGCCATTCAGGATTACGAAATCGGGCTCAAGCACGAAGACGCTCCGCTCGATGTGCTCACGCAAATTCGTTATAACCTGGCACAGATTTATTTGCAGGAAAACGACATGGTAAAAGCGCTTGCGCTGCTTCAAACCATTCAAATGACCGTCCCCGGCTATAAAGACGTGCGCGTTCTCATCACCCGGTATCAGGAATTAAGTCAAAACAATACGTTGAAAACCTACTTGATGGCGACGAACAGCGACTTCGTTGCGCTGTGCCGCAAAATCGTTTCGGTGTTTTACTCGAAAGCGACGGTCCGGATTCTTGCGGTGGACGCCAAGCCCGACGTTGCCGAAATCCAAACCGAAATCGATACGATAAAATGGGAAGATTCGGTTGTGTTCCGTTTTTACCGCAACACCGGATCCACAGGTGAATTGTACATCCGCGATTTTCACGGCCGCATTCGCGATTTAAAAGCCGGGCGCGGCATTTGCGTAACGGCGGGCACCTATTCGGACGACGCGAAAAAATACGTCGAAGGCCGCCCCATAGATTTGGTGGACAAGGCGCAACTGCTGAAAATATTTAATAAGCTTTAAAGACGTTGAATTTTGAACGCGGAGTTATTGCAGCGCGCGGCGGGCTTGGACCCGCTGTCGGCTACGAACCTATGTTACGGCAAAATGACATCAAACAGTAATTTCTATTTGATTATCTTCTATTCCAAGTATACAACTTTCGTAATATCCGTCTCCGGTAGTTCTCGGACCGCTGATTACTTTAAATCCGTCATTACTTAATCTTTCCGTAAGAGTATCTACGTTTTCTTTACTTCCTACACTGAATGCGATATGAACAAATCCCGTTCTTGTAAGATTCTTTTCATCATCAATCATTTCCGGTTTGTTCATTAATTCAAGACGAGTTCCGTCTTCAAAAGTAATGAAGTAAGAACGGAAATGTGTTGTTTTATTATGGTAGCCGCTATTTGATTTTCCGTTGAAATATTTTAAAAAGAAATCTTTGCATTTTTCCAGATTATTTACATATAACGCAACATGTTCTATTTTCATAATTACTCTTTATTCATTTTTCCTTCAATCTTTGATAGCTCTATCTACCGCTTGACCTGCATTTGCGGCTTGATCGTGTTGTCGGCGTTGAAGCGGGGGTTAGACGAAATTACTTTTCCATAGTTTGAGAATAAGTTTTTGCATTATTAACAAAAGTTCGTAAATCCATCTTGTCAAAATACTCTCTTTGCCATTTGGTATAATCAAAACGTTCTCTTCGTACAGCGGCAATAAAGTATTCTGCTTCAACGACTCCCATAGATTCTACAAGACATTCCATACCGCGAGAAAGAAGCTCCATCGTCGCCGGCGGTTCAATCATTTCAGTCATCATTTTCATTACCTCCATTTAATAAATCTATGAATTCTATCGGATTAAGCATTTTTACAGTATTGCTTTTATACTTCAACATACCTTTATCTGTACTCAAAAGATAGTCGCATTTCATCATTTCGGCACAAACTATATGGCAAGAATCCTTCATCTTTACTCCTGTTGCCATCACTGTGTTTGCCTTTGTAATAATTTCTTCCGATTTTTCACTACCTCCATAATCAGAAACATTATCATCCAAAAAATTCTTTACAGCAATTTTTCTATCTTTAATATGGATTGCAAGAATTTTCATAATCCAAAATAAACGAAGAAGCAAGTTCTAGACGTTTTTCTTTTATAAGCAATTGAACAAGTAACTTTGCCTGTGTTTCAAGCGAAATCGACAGATAATTTTGGTTGTCATACGGTCGATTGTAACAACAGTTATCAAGGTAAACTTTCATAAGAGTGATTATATCATATTTTGAATATTTTTGTACTATAAGTGAATTAAGTAAATTAAAAATCCTGAACCGTTAGCACTAATTTCGTTTTAATTTATAAAAAAATATATACTATTTTTCAAAGTTACAGTTTTTCATGCCGTAAGCATCCGTCTATCTACCGCTTAACCTGCATTCGCGGCTTGATCGTGTTGTCGGCGTTGAAGCGGGTGTTAGGTAATTTTTTTATCAGCACTTTGCAAGATACCGAGCCGTATTAACATTTCGTATTGTCATATCTTTATATACTTTATGCGATATTATTTTATTCAAATGACTTTTATTATAATCTTCGCGTCGAACATTCCAAATTAACGCACCCTTAACATATATTAAGTGTATATATTCCTTTTTTATCGGTAATTCATTTATTATGTTTTCAGTATCTATTGATTCAAATAAATACGCTACATCGGTTTTTTGATCATCATTATTTTGCCAATCACCGGGGATGCTGTTTACTATTTTGGCCATTTCACTTTTTGTCTTTACCAATACTTTTACTTCATTCCCGGTCGTTATATGTAATGCTTTTTCAATATTCTCCGTGATACTGTTTTTCTTATCATGTGATTTAAAAATCACATTCCCGGAATTGATATATGTTGAAACGTTTGAAAAACCGCATTGCTCAAACAATGTTTTCAATTCTTCCATATTAATTTTTACCGAGTTTCCGACATTGATACCCCTGAGCAATGCTATATAATCCATAATAATCCTTATTCCGCCCTAAAGTTTAATCTCATTTTAGAAAGCAAACTTGACTCGATTAAAAAATATTTCCTATAAAAATCTTACTTATAGTTTCTCTCCAGAAAAATAATAAAACCATCTAAATATTTTAGATTATGTATACCCAATATATCATCAGTTAATAACTTTTGATAGTATTCTTGAAAATCAGTTTCCATTAAATGTTTAATGATATAAATTTTAGTTTCTTTACACTTTACAAGAGTCTTATCCATCTGCTCTAACAAAAATAACATTCGCAATAAGGTTTGATTAAAATATACAGAAGAACCTTCTAAAACACCCTGAGTAATTCTACCATTCTGAATTTTCTCAGGTTCGTTTTTTGTTTGTATAACAAATCCGTCATAACTTTTTATATTATCTGCAGTAATATCATATAACTCAATTGTTCCTAGTACTTTAGATGCTTTAGAATTATTTCCCGTGTAGTACTTACTCGCGATATTACCGTTTGAATAAATTCTGATTTCCTCGTACGAATAACTATCAGGAAGAGGTTCTACCGGCAGATAGTATATTTTATTATTACAGCGAATAGCCAATCTGGAATCTGTATTAATTATAAGATAGCCATATCTGGTATAAAATATTTTTCCATTTTCATCTAAAACCTTAAAAAAGCCTTTCCCGTCTACAGCAAAATCCGTATTCAGGGATGTTTGATAAAAACACCCCTGAGTTAAAATAGGAGTCCCATCAGATTTTCCTGTATTATAATCAAGTGTACCTTTATATCCAAAAGTGCTCAAATTTCTTAAATCTTTATAAAGACAATCATATTCTTCTTCCGGACTAAGTGCAAAAGCAGAAACTATGGAAAATATAATTATGTAAAAAATAAAAAGAATTCTTTTCATTTTCCTTAAACGCTCCAGCGCGGGCGTTCACATAACTTCCGCTTAACCTGCATTTGCGGCTTGACCGTGTTGTCAGCGTTTAAGCGGGGGTTATGTGATTACTCAATCAACAACTTTATATTATCTACAACAGCATTTATCTCTTCTTCTGTTGTTTTTTCTATAAAATCACAACTTCTTTTTTTATAATCAAGGTTCTTTACTTGGTCGCTAAGAATGCAGCCATTTATCGAATGATTATCCAATACAATTTCAAAAGGATAACCTTTTATATGGCTTGTAATAGGACAAAATAAAGCAAGTCCAACTTTTTGATTGTATCTTTTTTGTGAAATGCAAATTGCAGGACGACGACCTTTCTGCTCATATCCTGCTTGCGGATTAAAATCAAGCCAAACTAAATCGCCTCTATCGGGAACATAGTTTGAATTCACCATTCTTCGTTACCTATTGAATAACCTGTCGAGATTTCCGAATGAACATTTTCAGAAGTAACCATTGCCAGCATATCATCAAGAGTTTTTTTCTGAGGAAGAATTACTATTTTTCCTTTTTCTGCGAGTACTTCTATTTTGCTTCCATTCTTTACATTATTATCTTTTGCCCAAAGAGAGGGTATTCTAAATCCGAGACTATTACCCCATTTCTGAACTACAACCTGCATAATAAACCTCCATTATTTTTTTAGTATATACATTGTATAGTCTTTTTGTCAAGGTTTTTTCAAAAAAGCGGGCTTGCTCCACTGCCTAAATCATTCATAATCATCACAAGTAATCTAAGTCAATTCAATATATTGTTCAGAAGGGATATGCTCCATTTATCACTGTAATCTTTGCTTTAGCCATTAGAGATCCTGTACTTTGGCAACTATATAAGATAAATAGACTTATTAACCGGGAATATATTTCTTCATTTTTTCCTCATAAAACATTCAATACATCTAAATACCCGCGCCGTGAGGCGTCCACATAACATTCGCTTAACCTGCATTTGCAGCTTGTCCGCAATGTCAGCGTTGAAGCGGGGGTTAGGACTTTTTTCTTTTTTGTTCCGGCAGTTCCTCATACATACCCAAAATCAAATCCCGAAGAAATTCACGGTTATCTATCGCATCAACTAAAATCATTTCTTTTGCACCATCATACGGCACTTCATATGATGCATCAAGTATTTTTTCCATTACTGATTTTGTAGGCTTTACGAGAAAACGATCATCATATATCCCGCCGATGATTCTACCTTTATAATAAATTATATACTCTCCCATCATTTGTCGAAACCTTATATCTTCCAAATCAGAAAGCTGGTCGAGTACAAAATCCAAGTAATCCTTAGTAGACGCCATTACTTATTATTCTCCTTTTTGAGGTATAAAGCAACTTGCTATTTATATATTTTTCATTTCTGTAAGAAAATACTTTTTAATTCCCTAAAAGTTAAAATACAACAGCCTTACCTTCGCCTAAAAGTTCAATTTACTTTTTTAGTAATATGATCTTGATAAAAATACCCCTTATTCTTTCACGAAAGAACCGATTTCTACAAGATTCCCTTCGGGGTCGGCAATATAGCGAGTTCGCTGTCCCCAAGGCTCTGTTGTAGGCGGCATTACAGATTCTCCACCCTTTGCGACTATTTCATTATATGCTTTATCCACTGCTGCAAAATTTTCTACGCCTAAGGCAATTTCAAAATGCCCATTTATCTTTTCTGCATAATTGAATTTTGTAGAAGTCATCTTTTCAAAATCCAAGCGTCTGTAAAATAGAAACAGAGTGCCGTCCTTTTCAAGAAATACATTCGATGCATCTTCCGCCTCTTTGATTTCAAATCCCAATATATCCCTGTAAAAACGCACCATCGTCGGCATATCTTTTACAAAAACACCAAATCCATCTAATTTCATAGATTTCCTCCAAAACATCGCACGCCAGCGGCGTGTCGTCCTAACATCCGCTTAACCTGCAAACGGGCTTACTCCGTTTGTCGGCTTTGAAAACGGTGTTATATGTGTTTTAATTTCCCCATTCTTATTCGATTAACATTCATATTCATCAAATGTCTTCCAATATATCTGTAAGCAAGTTTTTTGATAAATGAAAGCTCCTGATAATGTTGTTTTAATAATTCATCAGGTGAATCATATATACCAAAATCTTGATTAATACCTTCACTTTGAATATATGTATCATTCTCATTAAAATCAATTATAGGATTTTTAAAATCTTTTACTCCTACTCCATATCCACAAAAAAATCCATTACATTCAGTAAAAAGATTTTGAAGTTTTGTTAAATAACTTTTATCTAAAATGAAAGCTTCCAATTCAAACCATTTCTCGTTATAGAAAACTTCTACCCAGCTATGAAATATATTATTAGGAGCATTTTTATAAACAAATCCGGTCATTGCTCCTTTTTGTAATTCTTTATTAATTGTAAAACCATGAATTCGACAAGGAATATTACAAGATCTTAATAAAGCCATAAACAAAATTCCTTTTGTATTACATTGACCAAATCCGTCTTTTAATACTTTCGTTGCACTTATTTTATCATCATAATTATATCCGAATAAAATTTCATCTCTGACAAAATTGTATATACTTTTTATGCATTCTAATTGCTCTAAAGATTTCCATTTTCTTTTTTCTATTAATGATTGAATTTCTTTGTTTGAATAATTCAATAATTCTGTTTCTTTAAGATAAATATTCATTTTTATAACTTTTCCTTCACAAAACAATCCACATAATTTCCTTTCGCCCTTCCCTCACTATACCATAAAAACCAATAATTTTCAGCCTAAAATGCTGAAAAAAAGAAAAATCACATCCTGTCTGTAGGAGCTTAAGTCGTCGGAGTTTGAACGCGGAGTTATTGCAGGCGCAACTGCTGAAAATATTCAATAAGTTATAGCAATGTTGGAGTTTGAACGCGGAGTTATTGCAGCGCGCGGCGGGCTTGACCCGTTGTCGGCTACGAACCTATGTTAGGAACGGAAATTTGTTGTTTTATTATGGTAGCCGTTATTTGATTTCCCGTTGAAATATTTTAAATAGAAGACATTCCCAAACCTAGTCCTTTGTCTTGCTCAAGTTTTTGCTGAACTTCAGTTTTTCCACGAAGGTAGTCTATAAGAACGCAAGTATCGCAAAGATAAATCATTAAGAACGTCCCCAAGCCTTGGTTCTTATTTCCTCAACAGAAAGGGGCCTGTCTTTCCACAGGCCAAAAGCCGCATTAAAGTCTGAGAATTCTCTTTTATGAGTTTTTACAGGTGTATGTAACGTCCGTACTATTTTATCAAGTAATTTGATTTTCTCAGCATAAGAAAGCATATCAATTTGTCCTGAAAGTTTCTTAAAAACTAATTCCGACATAGGTATCCCCCATCTATTTCTCATAGTATACAATATTTTATAAAAAAAATCAGATAGTGTACACTAAAGTTCGCAATTTGGGGTAGAAAAAAGCCATTGAAAATTCCAGAATGTTGGTTACCACTTGTTTGGTTGTTGCACACGAAGTAAAAATAATCAAAATTACTGATAGCAATATATTTTTCTTAATCATAATTTGTCCTTCAATTTCCAACGCACCGCCGCGTTGTGCGTATAACATTGTTTTAACCCGCAACCCGGCTTGACCGGATTGTCAGCGTTGAAGCGGGTGTTAAACGTCTTTCATTTATCTTGTACTAATAATCTTATACTGCTTGAATCCGCAGATAAAAATTACATTATTAATTTGTGCTATGGGTAGACCAGTTTTAATTTTTAAAAGATACTCAAATTCGAATTTGTACTCATTCGTTATTGAAGTAATTTTATTATTTGTAAAATAAATAATAAATGATTATCAAAACACCTCCAAATATAATCAGTATTAATTCTTTTCCTATAACAAATGAGCTTCCTAAAACAAGGTACATATCCACGCCAGTGCGGTGCAAATCGGAATATATATAATGTAATGCATAACATGTGTTTTCCAATTAAATCCGAATAAATGAGGACCTATGATATCCTTAACTTCAGGATAAAAATGAGGAAAGAAATTTGAATGACAGAGAAGAACCCAATCGAAAAACACAATGTCGAACGTTTCCATCCCGTAAAGCATAATTAAAAATCTTATAAAGAACTGAATGAAATTAAAATCATTATGAATTCCGTTCCATGCTCCAAGTATAAATGCAGCCAAAAGGATAAGAAAAGCAATTGCAATTATAATCCAACCGATTATATGGGCACCATGAAATCTTTCTTTTCTGTCAGGAACAGCATCATAAACCTCTTTGGGGGCTGAAGAAAAAAACTTCTTGTTTTGAACAAAAGCCACTCCTCCATACAACAAAAGAAAATAAAACACCATCAGCATAAGAGTTGTTATCATCGTTATTGCCATTTATTATACACCTTATCTATTTGTATATTTTAAATTAAAAAACTAGCGGTTCTTTGAACCGTCCACCTAACATCCTTTCGATCTTCCCTCACTATACCATAAAAATCAATAATTCTCAGCCTAAAATGCTGAAAAAAAGAAAAATCACATCCTGTCTATAGGGCTTAAGCCATCGAAGTATGAACGCGGAGTTATTGCAGCGACGGGATTACCAATAAGTGGCGTTCGCGGTCTTCCAAAAAGGGAACGTGCAGCGGGACGATTTCAATGCGGCGCGCACCGGCAGCCGCGGCGCCGCAGTTTAGGACGGACAATGCGTTTGCCGCTTCTTCTTCGATTTTGGAGCGCTTCGCTTTATAGGCGGCCAAAACGCCGCCGTCTTTTAATGTCCGGAGCAGCACCTTAAGCATTTTGTTGTCCAAGGGACGGAAGGCCCTGAAAACGGCGATATCGAAGCTGTTCGGTTCAATCCGTTCGGCTTCGATGTTTTGTACGCGGACATTTTTTAAGCCGAGGATTGCCGCGCAGTTTTCCAAAAAGGCGCAGCGCTTGCTCATCCGTTCGGCGAGGACAAAATTCGTGTCGGGCATAGTAATTGCCAACGGAATGCCGGGTAAGCCGCCTCCGCTTCCGATATCGGCAATCACAAAAGGGCCGCCGGCCGCATCATTTGTCTTATTTGCGGGATTTACGTCGGGAGGCGCATTCGTATCGGTGGCGCCGCGGCTTTTTAAAGTCCGCTCTTTTAATTTGAACAATTCGCTGCGCGCCGAAAGGCTGTCCAAAACGTGGCGCACGATGATGTCGTCTTCGGTTTTTGCCGCCGTTAAATCGTAGGCCGAATTGAACAGCTGCAGTTCTTTCACGTATGCGAGCAATTTTTCGCCGTATTGTGCGGCTTCACCGCCCGGAATGCCGAGTTCAATTAAACCGGCATGGAGTTTGCCCTCGCTTCCGTTTGCTGCTCGGTTCATCGGGTCTTCCTTTGCGGTTCGAAATCGATGTCGAGCAGCAAATCGATCGTACCGTTCGGCGTTTGCGTACGCATCGTTACCAAATTGCCGGTTTTTGCGGCGGTGAGTACGGGGCATTTTTCAAGACTTTTGAGTACAGACTGCGGATTTTCCATGTGCTGATTTACGCTGACGGCCACATTGAACATACCGTCCGCACGCGATTTAAAAAGCATGTAAAAGGTTTCGCCGAAGGTACCGCCGCCCGTGCGGTAGGTACGGTCGCCGGTCAATAAAAAACTGCCGTCGCCTTCCGGCTTTGAAATAAAAACGGCGGTACAGTCGGCCAAAATATTGTACGAACCCGATATAAAACGAAGGATTTTTCCGCCGTTTTCCTCCTCGTGCGGCGAGGAGGGCGCGGCCGATTTTTGTTCAACCGTTTTTTGAAGGGTGTCGAGCTTTCCCAATACCGCCTGCAAAAGAGCGGCGGTTTCACCCTGTGATGCGGAAAGAGAGGCCGCATTCGCCGCGGCAGTGTTGCCGCCCAGCGCGTTGAGCGAAAGCGGGTTTCCCGAACCGAAAAGGTTTGAAAGCATGCTTATGTCCGCAGCGCTCAGGGAAGGGGAGACTGTCTTGCCGCTTGCGGCTGCCGCGGAAGAGTTTTGCGCCTTTTTTTGTTCGTTCGATTGAGGCTGTTTTTGCGCCGTACCCGCATCGAAGACCGGCGCACTGAACGCAGGTGCGCTCAGCGTCGGAGCGCTCACCGAAGGAACGCTTACCGTCGGAACTTCGGGCGGTGTGGGCGCCTGCACCGATTGGGCAAAGCATGCCGCACCGAAACAGAGCAGGGCGCATACAGCGGCAGTGCGGCTGTCAAAGTTTTGCAAGGCTTTCCTCCACGGCTTCCAAACGGTCGCTGAGCGTTTTAATCGTTTTTTCAAGGCGCAGCTTTTCCCGTTCGAGGTTTGTTTTTATGTCGACGGTTTCGGCCTTTTTTTTCATAAAGGCACGCACCGAATCGGGACTGTTTCCCTGTTCGAGCTGCTCTTGGGCTTGTGCGCGTTTTTCTTTTGACCGTATCGCCGAAAGCATTTTCATATTTTCAAAACCGACGGCCGGATTCAAATCGGCCGAAGAAACCTGCACAATGCTGTGCGCCGCCTGACGCGGGATTTTCAAATAGCGGTCTATGTAATCTTCGTAGCGTATGTTTGCGGCGGTGCACAATTCGTGTGCTTTAAGCAAAAGTCTGCCGAATTCCTGCATAAGCACGCCGTTTTTTTCAAGGTAATCTTTTTTAATGCGTTCGGTCAGTTCTGCCAATTCCGGCGAGTTTTCAAGCCCGATGCTGTACAGGCCTTTTTTTTCGGCAATTTCCAAAAGCGAATGGAATTTC
Source organism: uncultured Treponema sp. (assembly GCA_905372025.1). Classification (GTDB taxonomy): domain Bacteria; phylum Spirochaetota; class Spirochaetia; order Treponematales; family Treponemataceae; genus Treponema_C. The sequence continues at coordinate 47,118 of CAJPNP010000004.1, forward strand.
GCCCAAAAAGCATTGCCGTGCGCTTTCGCGTATTTACGCGGTTTTAATCCGCCGTTTTGCGCGGCTTCCGCTTCATACAACAAATGGTGCGTGTATTCGTGGATGGCTGTATAGATGAGCTGATTGTCCGTATTGAAATTCTTATTGTGCAAAATAATTTCGCGCGTTTCGCACTTGTACAAACCGTTTACCTTTTTACTCGATTTTCCGCTGAAAATCACTTCAAAATCCAAATCGGTATTTTCGAGCGAAAGCAAAAGTTCTTTGATTTGATCGCGATTCATAATACCCCCAGCGCGTTCAAGATGATTGCGGCTGCCGTTGTCGCCGCCGTTTCCGTCCGCAAAACGCGTTCCCCCATACCGCAGAGCGTAAAGCCCGCTTGCTTAAAAAGGGAACGCTCGTTGTCGGTCCATCCGCGCTCGCTTCCGATTGCGGCCCTGATGCGGAACGGATATTCTTCAAAAAGACCTTTGTCGGCCGCGGCGTCAAGTTCGCGCCGTATGTACGAACTTAAAGGCTCGTCGGGTGTTACGTTATCCAAGGCTGCGTTGATGTACCCGTATGCGCGGTGCGCAGCACCGTGCGGCGGGCGGTTCGGCACGGCTTTCGCCGCATTCCGTTCTTCGCCGTGCAGCGTGCCGAGGCAGCTTTTTACCGACGGAAAAAGTTCGAGTTTCGGAATATGCGTGCTCTTTGCCTGCATGCTGCCTTCTTTTAAAGCTTCGTATGCGGCGCCCCGTTCGACAATCTTCGATTCCATATAGGATTTTTCGCCCGTTTCGGTTCCGCACAGCAAAATACGCGATACGCCCAAACCCGCCGCGTCGCGAAAAAGCCTTTTAAGCTGAATGGGGCGCACAAAGCCGACAATCAAATCGAGCGGGTAGGGCTTTTTGCCGTCCGAAAGCGGCGTAAATTCGAAACGTACACCCGTTTCGTCCGAGCGGATAATGCACGCCGTTCCGGCTTTTCCGTTTTCAATGCCGGCTTCAAAGGTGTCGCCTTCTTTTTTTTTGAGTACGGTGCGGATGTGGCGCGCGCGAATATCGCCGGCCGGAAAAAAGCAGCCGTCGCTTTCCGAAAACAGTACGATGTTCATAAACGCATTGAGTATACTCCGTGCGCTTTTATTGCGCAAGAGCGCGGCTAGGCAACCGCACCGGGAAATATATGGTATAAAAATGCTTAAAGTATAAAAGCCATTTCACGGCAGCGGCTCGCCATTCGACGCGGCTGACCGTAATAGGTATCGGACTGCACAAAATTTCTGCGAAATTTTGCTTGCCGACGGTCAGAGCGTCTCGGTGGCAGCTCTGCTGCCTTGCGTTAGTTTAATTAGACATTTCCCTACGCTCATACATTGCCGGAGCGCTTACCTCGTCTCAAAAACATTTGATGTCGCTTCCGACACAGTAAGTTTATTTTTTTGTTGCGCCGATACTTGTTTTATGCTTATACGATTCCGGTGCGGTTGCCCTTTAAATACGGCCTATGCACGCGGGGGCACTTGTGTTATACTGCGCGTATGAATACTGTAGTTATCGGCGCCCAATGGGGAGATGAAGGCAAGGGAAAAATAGTCGATTACCTTGCCGCCGAAGCCGACGCGATTGTCCGCTATTCGGGCGGAGCGAATGCCGGCCATACGATTGTCGCGGGCGGAAAGCAATACGCCCTGCACTTGGTTCCTTCGGGAATTTTGTATCCCGGCAAAAAAGTGTATTTGGGAACGGGCATGGTTATAGACCCGGAAGCCCTGTTTGCCGAATTGGCTATGCTTAAAGAACAGGGCGTAGACTGGGAAGGCCGCGTGTTTATTTCCGATCGCGCGCATTTGGTGTTCCCGCGTTACCGTGCCGAAGATAAAAAACGGGACAGCGAACGCAAACATCCGATAGGCACTACGGGACGCGGCATCGGTACCGCGTATTCGATGAAGTCGGAGCGCGACGGCATACGTATTGCCGATTTGTTTTGGAAAGAAAAAGCGGCGGAAATGCCGGCCGAAGATACGGCATTTATCGAACCGTATAAAGAACGGCTTAAAGACATGAAGGTCGATATATGCGCACACATGTTCCGCATGCGCAAAAACCGCGTGCTGCTCGAGGGCGCACAGGGCGCCATGCTCGATTTGGATTCGGGAACATACCCCTACGTATCGTCGGGAATGTCGGGTTCGTCGGGCGCCGCAGCCGGAACGGGAATCGGGCCGCGCGATATAGACCGCGTGCTCGGCGTGTTTAAAGCGTATTCGACGCGCGTCGGAAACGGACCCTTGCCGACCGAGTTTGACGAGCACAGCCAAAGCGAACTGTACCGCTTTGTGCGCGAAACCGGCCGCGAATACGGTGTTACGACCGGCCGCCCGAGGCGCTGCGGTTATTTGGATTTGGTCGCCCTGCGCTATGCGTGCCGCGTCAATTCGGTTTCCGATTTGGTGCTCACCCATCTCGATATTTACGACAGCCTTGATACAATCGAAGCGTGCATTGCTTACGATATTGACGGAAGCATCGTAACCGATTTTCCCGCCGACATAGGTGCTTTAAATCGGGCTAAACCCGTACTCGAAAAATTCAAAGGCTGGAAAACCGTTTTAAAGAACTGCCGCTCGTTTGCGGAACTTCCGAAAGAAGCCGCCTCTTATATATCGTTTATCGAAGATTATTGCGATACTCCCGTAAACATTGTGTCGGTCGGCTATGAGCGCGCCGAAACGCTTATGCGTATCGAACCTTTTACGCGGAGCCGTTAATGGTAACCGTATACGATTTAGGTTCTTACACTTTTCCGGCGCTTTTTAAGCACTCGGTTTCCTGTTTTAAAGACCGTCCCGCATTATCGTTTGCAAACGGCAAGCCGCTTACCTATGCCCAAATCGAAGGGCTTGTTGCGCACATGGCGCGCGTGTTATATCGCATCGGCATACGGCAGGGCGCAAAGGTTGCCGTATACGGGGCAAGCTCGCCGAATTGGGGCGCATCTTATTTTGCGATAGTCAATTCCGGGGCGATCGCCGTTCCACTTTTGCCCGATTTTACTTCAGGCGAAGTTCAAACCATTCTTACTCATGCGGACGTTTCGACGGTTATCGTTTCCGAAAAACTGAAGGTAAAGCTCGACGCGATTCCTTCCGCGCAGGTACAAAACATCATACGCATGGAAGACTTTTGCGTTTTGCGCGAAAACGGCAAAGACCTTGTGCCCCCGACCCTTACCGGCAATGACAAGAACGCCGGCGCGGGCCTTTCGGGCCCGCTGTCCGATTCCGCTTCGGTTTGTGCCGCTGCTTCCGAGGACGGCGAGCTGCTGCCGGAAGTTGCCGTAAAAGAAGACGATATCGCTTCGATTATTTATACGTCGGGAACCACCGGCCGCTCGAAGGGCGTCGTACTCACGCATAAAAATCTCGTGTTTACGGCCATTCAGTGTCAAACCGTCCACCGCGTAAACAAGATGGACAAGTGCCTGTCCTTTTTGCCGCTGTCGCACGTGTACGAGTTTACGATCGGCTTTGTGATGCAGTTTTTAAACGGGGCCTGCGTGTACTATTTGGAACGGGCGCCGGCAATATCGACCCTGCTGCCGGCATTCAAAAAGGTGCGGCCGACGATTGTTTTAAGTGTTCCGATGATTATGGAAAAAATCTATAAAAACAAAGTGGTGCCGACTTTTACAAAAAGCGAGCTTTTGCGCACATTGTACCGCAAACGTTTTTTTCAAAAGATTTTCCATCGCATCGCAGGCTCTTCCCTTAAAAAACTGTTCGGCGGCCGGCTGAAGTTTTTCGGCATAGGCGGGGCGAAGATAGATCCCGCCGTAGAAATTTTTATGAAAGACGCAAAGTTCCCCTACGCCGTCGGCTACGGACTTACCGAAACATCGCCGCTGCTTGCAGGCTCAAATCCCGGCAACACGGTTCCCGGAACCATCGGTCCGGTACTTCAAGGTGTTGAGCTTGCGATTTTGAACCCCGATCCTGAAAGCGGCGTCGGCGAAGTTATTGCGCGCGGCGAAAACGTTATGCGAGGTTATTACAACGAAAGTGTTTTGACGCAAGCTGCCTTTACTACGAAAGAAGATTCCTGCGGGCCCGGCTGGTTTAAGACGGGCGATTTGGGAAAGCTCCACAACGGTATATGGCTTTCGCTCAAGGGACGGTTGAAAAACATGATTTTAGGTTCCGGCGGCGAAAATATTTATCCTGAAGACATCGAGTTTGTGCTTAACCAGCACCCCGACGTTGTCGAATCGCTGGTTGTCGAAGATGACGCCGGCCTTGTCGCCCTCGTCCAGCTCGACGAAGAAAAGCTGAAAAAGCGCGGTCTTTTAAGTTCCGTCGGCCAAGCGGTAGAGGACATCAAAGAAGGCCTTTTATACAAGCAGGAAGAAATACTTTCCGAAATAAAATATTTTGTAAACAATAAGGTAAATCGTTTTTCGAAGGTCGGCGCGGTAAAGCCGGTAAGCTCGTTCGAAAAAACCGCAAGCCAAAAAATAAAGCGCTATTTGTACAATCTCCGCGGCAGCAAAAAAAAATGATAGCGTGCACGTTTATGTAAAGCTTGTTTTAAGCGAGCGGCGTTTTTTAAAGCGGCCTAAGCCCTGTTCCAAAAGCAGTTCTATAAGTTGCTCGTACGCAAGGCCTGATTGTTCGCACATTTTGGGGAACATGCTTATCGGCGTAAAACCGGGCATTGTGTTTATTTCATTCAAATACAGTTTGCCGCTTTTTTTATCGATAAAAAAATCGACGCGCGCAAGGCCGCTGCAGTCCAAGGCCGCGTATGCGCGTTCGGCCATCGCCTGTACTTCTGTACGCTGTTCGGCCGTTATCGGAGCGGGAATTAAAAGACGCGCGCCGTTCGGATCGGTATATTTTGCTTCGTAATCGTAAAAGCCGTGAGTCGGCGCGATTTCACCCGGCTCGTAAGAACGCAGAGCGCTGTCTTTTTTGCCGCAGGATACGCTGTCGCCGGTAACGGAACATTCAATTTCGCGCGCATCGATACATTCTTCAATCAATATTTTTTCGTCCCATAAAAACGCGTCGCGCACGGCACGCTCGAACTCTTTTCGATTGCGCGCCTTCGCCGCGCCGACCGAGCTTCCCGCACTGCAGGGCTTTACGAACAAAGGATAGCCGAAGCGTTTTTCCGCCTCGTTCAATTCTTTTTGCAACGTTTCGTCTTTAAGCGCGCTTTTTTTTATGCACGCGAACGGCACAACCGGAAGACCTTCATAGGCCCAAATTTTTTTTGCTTGCGCTTTGTCCATCGCAATCGCGCTGCTCGATACGGAACAGCCGCAATAGGGAAGTTCAGCCATTTCCAAAAGTCCCTGCACAAGCCCGTCTTCGCCGTACGAACCGTGTAAAACGGGAAAGACTATATCGACTGCAAGTTTCTTCGCCTGTTTTGTGCCGTCTTTGTTTGTGCCGATTTGACCGATTTGCAGGGCTTGCTCGGTGCCGCCTCCGGGCACGAGGCTGACGATACGCGATGAGTCCTGCGAAATTTTGAGTACCGCATTCGTATCGCGGACGACGCGCTCGGCTTCGCTTTCGTCCTGCACATACCAGACGCCGTCTTTTGCGATTCCGATAAGAACGAGCGAATGTTTTGTGCGGTCGATGCGGCGCACAACCGAAGATGCGGATACAAGGGATACTTCGTGTTCGCCGCTTTTTCCGCCGAATAATACTGCAACAGTCATAATAAACCTCTGAATCGTAATGCCTTAGTTTTTTCCGAAGCCCATTTCGGCCAAAGCCGTTTCGGCTTCGCACGTTTCGTCATAGGGAACGGTTTTATTTTTATAGATGATTGAATTTTCGTGCGACTTTCCCAAAAGCAATACCGCATCGTCCTTTTGCGCCAAAGAAAACGCTTTGCGGATTGCCTGCGGCCGGTCGGGAATTAAAAAAAGATTTTTATCGCGCGTCATGCCCTCGCAGCCTTGCGCAATCATTTCGAGCAGTTCCATGGAATCTTCGCCGCGCGGATCTTCGTCGGTTAAAATAACGATGTCGCTGTATTCGGACGCGATTTTGCCTTGGAGCGGCCGCTTTTGCGTGTCGCGTTCTCCGCCGGAACCGAACACGCTGATAATGCGTCCCTTCGTTTTTTTGCGCATCGGCGGGAATACAATCATAAACGACGAGGGCGTATGTGCATAGTCTATAAATACGTCGAAGTTTTGCCCCTTTGTTATACGGCACATGCGGCCCTTGACGGGTGTAAGCGACCGCGCCGAGCGGGCAAGTTGTTCAAGCGGATTTCCCGTTATGCCGGATGCGATAATCAGGGCAGCGGTAATATTGCATGCGTTAAAGGAACCCGCAACGGGCGCGTTTACGCTGATTGTCGTTTCGCCTTTTTTAAGCGTAAAACCTATGCCGTGCCGCGTTTCTTCAAGGTTTTCTATCGCGTATAGGCCGGCTTTGAACAAAGCCGCATCCGGCTCTTGCGATTTTGCGGGCGTTTGCAGTATGTCCGGCGGCACAAAGCCCGCGACGGGAATGCCCGAGGCTGCCTGCACAAAATACTGCGCGGCAGGATCTGCCGCATTGACAAAGGCAACCGGTTCGATTGTGCGCTCGGCGTTCAAAATAACTTTTTCGTGAGCGTGCTGCGCAAGGTTTCTGAATAAATTGGCTTTATCGCTTTTATATTGTTCGTACGTACCGTGAAATTCCAAGTGTTCATGATTGACATTCATCATTGCCGCAGCGTCGAAGGGAACGTCGCCGAGTCTGTTTGTTTTTACCGAAAGGCCGTGGGACGACGCTTCGATAACGGCGTATTCGCAGCCGTTTTGAACCATGTTATACAAATATTCCTGTACGATCGGCGCTTCCGGAGTGGTTTGATGCTCGCTGTTGTCGTAGGCTTCGCCGCCGAAGGAATGCTGCACGGTTGAAATAAAGCCCGCTTTTTTGCCGGCAAAGCGCAAAAGCTGCCAGCAAAAAAAGACTGTAGTGCTTTTTCCTTCGGTTCCCGTTACGCCCGCAACGCATAGCTTGTTGCCCGGATAATCGTAAAAGGCTGCCGACAGGGGCGACATCGCAAAACGACTGTCCGGCGTTTGAACCAGTACCGTTTTATGAGCTTTTGCGGCCGCAACCGCCGCATCCGGCAGCCGTCCCTCGTATACGACCGCACGGGCTCCCGCGGCGATCGCTTTTTCGGCAAAATCGTTTCCGTGAACGTGAATGCCGGGCAGCGCAAAAAAAAGCGAACCTTCCCGCACCTGCCGCGAATCGAAGGCAAGCGACTCGATGACGGGATCGTCTTCGGGGTGCATCGTTATCGTATAGGCAAGAGAATGCGCGCAGGGCTCAAGAAATGCCGAAAGTCTTTTCTTCATACCGCATTTTACCTTCTTGCCAAGCTGCCCATCGGATCCCAAGGTTCAAGTTCTATGGGGCTTTGTGTGAAAAGTTCGCGCTGCGCTTTGGTCAGGTATTTTTTATTGACGACGATTTGATAGGTGAATTGATCGAACCATTCGTCGCTCATTACCCAAAAGCCTTCTTTGCCCACATCTTTGCCCCAGCTGTTTTGCACGCGCCAGCGGTCGGCTTTGCCGTTTTCGTCAAGGTTGACTCCCGTAAAGGTCATCGCGTGCGTCATTAAACTTTCGCGGTAATCCAAGCGTTGTTCTTTGGTAAGCGGGAAGCCGGTATCGAATAAAAGATCGGGACGCAGTGCGTTCATCGACAACAAACCTTCGGTTTTTAAAAACCACTGCTGAACGTCGCTTCCGAACCATACCGCTTCTCCCGCTTTCATTTGGGCTATGGCGGCTTTTTTTAAGTCTTCAATCGGGAGATTCAAATAGATAACCGGTGTTCCGCCCGCGACATTGCCCAAATACTTTACCGTATAGGTTTTGCCGAAGGGTTTGTCCTTTGTCGGCGCGTTGATGAGGCTTACGTAATCGTCCAATTTCATGCCCACGTAATCGGCAAAAAATTGCTGCGGGGTTGAATGTATGCGGATAAATTTATCGTCTTTGTCGCGCGTTTCCCACGTAAAGGATGCCGGCGGTTTGCCTAACGATATGCACAGTATGCGGTAGACTTCGTTCATCATCGCCTGTTTGCGAGAGCGCAGCTCTTGCATGCTTTTGCCCGAACGGTGCTCCTCGCGCAGTGTGCAGGCGTATTCGCGCAGCTTGAGCGTCAAGTATTTTGTCAAGTCTTTGGTAGCCGACGAATCGAAGCTTTCGTTCATCGCCTCTTTGGGAATAACGCCGTATTTTTTTATTAAGTCGGCAAACATCGACCATTGTCCGCCGTCGGCGACGGGCGCTTCCAGTAAAAAGTGCAAAAGCCGGCCGTTAAGCGGTTCGTCGAGCGTGGCTAAAATGTTTTCCAAAAACCAATTGGACTTTTCCAATTTATCCCAAAACAGCGGATAGCTTTGCGATAGTTCCATGTTTTTAAGCTTAAGCTTTTTCATAACTTTTAAACGCATAACGTTGAGCGCCGCGAACATCCAGCAGCGGCCGGATTGTTTTTGGTCGGTTATGTCGCCGGAGTCTATGGAAACCGAAAAATTGTTTTGCATGCTGCGGTTTTCTTTATAATCGATGCAGCTTGCGGCAATACCGTTTTTTACCGCGCCGTTCATCGCAAGCGCGTACGCTTTTTCCGCGTCGAAATCACGCTCAAAAGCACTCAGCGTTTGTGCCGAAAGTTCGGTAAACGCCTCGGAAGAGCTGGGTTGTATTTTATTCATGGAGTCATCATAGCGTTCGGAGCTAAAAGGGTCAATGCATTTTATAATTGTAAATTACAAAAAAGAGTTATATAATGTAAACAAATTAGCGGCATCGGACGGACTATAAAAAATCAAGGAGGACGCATGCACCCGTATTATAAAAAAAAGGAACAAAAGCTGAAAAAAGAGGCGAACGCTTATTTGAAATTGATCGCCTGCGAAATCGAAACAATATTTCAAAAACCCTATGAACGGGCATTTGAAGATATATGGCTGATTTACTCTGCCGACCTTATGGAAAAATTTCCGTACATCGGCGGCGATAAGGCGAGCGGTACTTCCAATCTTACAGGAGCGTATGTTTTTGTGGCATTCGGCGAAGCGGCTAAAAAGCACGGTCTTGATTTGAATGAGTGGGGCAGGCTGACCACAATGTGTTTTGAAAAATATTTTGACGCGATGCCCGCCATTGTTAAAAATCTGAAAGCGGCCGTATTCAAATACCCCAAATTCGTAAATAAAATGCTCAAAAAAAAGGATATGCAAAATCGTAAAAACGCATTGAAAAATCCGGGCAGCTTTGAAACGCTTACCCAAGAGCCGACCGAAGAGTTCCCGATTAATTTTCATACTCTCGTATGCCCCCTGTATAATTTTGCAAAAGAAAACGGCTACATGGACTATATGCCCTACTTGTGCAATTTGGATTATGTTACGTTCGGAAAAATGGGAGTATCGCTGTACCGCGAAAACACCTGCGCTTCCGGGGACGGCTATTGCGATTTTAAAATGAAAAAGAACGCACCGATTCCCGCCTTTTGGCCGCCTCATATATTGGATAAAAATGATCCGTTAAAGTAAGGCTCTTGCCGTTTAATCGGTTGATTTTATTACGAAGTGTATTAAAGCGAGATTTTCTATCATTAAATAATGCAGCTCAATACGGAATATAAAATTATTTTTAAAAGGCTGAAGTTATTCCATATATTGACCAATATGGCTATGGATATAGGAATACAAATCAGGCTTGTAAGCAATGCAGGTACATATTTTTTTATAAATATTGTCTGAAAAATATGGGCGATCATATGTAAAACAAAAGCGATAAAGCATCCAATCCATAAGTAATACCAATTACTCAAAAAAGAAATAATACAGATAATCAGAATAAGTATATATTCTTCCGCAACACCGAATGCAAATGCCGCTGTTGAAATTTTTTTATATGATTGATAACAGGTATAAATCTTGACGGTACTATTGATAGAAGATGATTTTCGTTTTTTTGAATCCAATATTTTATAAGAATAATTTCTTCAAAATCGTGGAAAATAAAGAGTAAAGCAAAAAACCATATAATTATGTGCATATTGTTCATAACGGTTTTGTATATTATATTCATGAAACATGAGGGTAGATTGTGTCAATAGTAGTTCACAATATTTTTCTTGAATCCATAATTTTTTTATTAAACATTATCCGTTATCTTATCACAACCTCCTCAACACCCTCTGCTGCATGATAAAGCCGATGAGTATCATCGTAAAATCAACGGCAGGAGCTGCCCACCATACGGCGAGGCTTCCGAACAGGTGAGGTAAAATCAGCATGGCGGGAACAAAGAGGATGAGCTGACGCAAGAGAACAATCATTCCGGCTTTTTGGGCGTCTCCGATAGATTGGAAAAAGGTAAGCGTCATAATCATAATTCCGTATAAAATAAATGTAGAATAAAACAGTTTGAAATTGATAAGGCCTGCTGCAATTATTTCCGGGCGTACATTGAAGATTGATAAAAGGCTTTCTGAAAAAAGCATTGCAGGTACCCACGAGAGAGCCGCAAGAAGCGTTGCCCCGTACATAAAAAGTTTCATCGTTTCCCGCACTCTTCCGTATTGCTTGGCTCCGTAGTTTGCACCGATAACAGGCTGTAAGCCCTGACTCATACCCCACAGCGGAATAAATGAAAACATGTATAGCCGCATTGTAGCGGACATTAAAATCCCCCAGTTATCGCCGCCGAAGGTAAACGCCTGTTTGAACAAAACCGTTTGCTGCACTGCAAACAAAAGCTGCATGAGCATAGCCGAGCTTCCGATGCCGAACATTTCACGGTAAATTTCTTTATACTTTTTAATTTTGTGTATTTTGACAAAGGGACTTTTTTTCGCAAAATACCGCAGGGTTAAAACCGTCTGCACCATTTGCGACAGCACAGTAGCAATCGCCGCTCCCTCAATTGCGTACTCTCCCATCAGGAGCATAAAAACCGGATCCAACACGATATTGAATAATGCCCCCGCTCCCATAATGAACATGGATTGTTTTAGAGCTCCCTCGCCTCTCATGGTCATATTTCCGGCTTGAGCAAAGTTTACAAACACCGAACCTAAAAACACAATCCTCAAATACCGCACACCTAAATCTTTAATCGCTCCTTTTGCTCCCACCATTTCCAAAAAGTACGGAGTTGAAAGCACTCCTGCTGCCGTAATCAATGCCGAAAAAAGTAATACCCAATAACAAACATTGCCGAAAATTTTATCTACCGTTTCCGTATCACCCTTGCCGATTGCCCGCGACAGAATTGAAGCACTTCCGACACCGAGCAACGCCGATACCGCTCCGTTTATCAGCGTCAGCGACATAGAAATACTGATTGCGGACATTGCATAATCGCCGATAATTCTTCCTGCAAATACACCGTCCATAAACGGATACAGCCCGATAACGACCATTCCGATTATCCCGGGAATTGCCAGCTTAAAAAGCAGCTCCCTCGGACTTTTTGTCAATAACTGTGTTTTCATATCTTGATTCATTTTATTCCTCCTATAATTTAATTTGTAATTCGTAATGCTTAATTAAGAATTGATAACAGCATATGCTAACATTGTTATCAAAAATAAGAAAAAAGTCAAGAGAATGATGTGGATTTTATATAAAAGAAGTATTTTTTTGCTAAAACTAATGGGAAGAGGCTTTATTGGAGTCAAAACAGCATATTTATTATATTACAAAGCATTTTACTTATATTATAATAAAAATCTCTATATCAAATTAATAATTTTCCTCTTTCACATATATTTTTGAAAATATTCTCATTTATATACTGAAATGATTGTGGTGTTGTTAAATTTACACTATGTAAGTCTATTTCTTCTTCAAATTTATACACTTTTTTGATTAAGATTCCCAAAGCGATTTTTTTGTTTTTATAATATTCAATAAAATCTACTTGTTCTATACCTCCTATTATTGAATATTTATTCCACATTTTATCCGGTGTTAGTTTTTCAATTTTAGCAATCTCAAAATATCCTACAATTTTACTTTTAGGCCATGTGGAATAAATAAGCACTTTATTGACATTCTGTTTAAATTCGAACTTTCTAAATTCAATCCTTTTTTTTTTGTCAAATATTTTTTCTACAAACTTGGGATGAATAGGAATTAGAACGGTTTCTGCCGAAGTATACATTGCTTTGCCTCCTCGCTTAATTTTGTAATTGTTTGAGGTACTCCTTTTATTAATTTTAATTTAATTAAATCATTTAATTTAATTTCTTTAATTAAAGACTCTGTTTGTCTAAATAATAGAATTAAAAGGGCTCTTTCTTTTATACACATTTTTTCTATATCATCATATTGATAAATTGTTCTTTGACCAGTAATTGCTAAGATGTCATCTACATTATCTGACCTGCAAACTTTTTCGATAACTCCGCATGTTTTTATAGTTCCTTCTGAATGTGTTTTATAAAAAAATAGAATATCACCGGCTCTTAATAAGGTAGAATTACTTTTAGAAATATAGGCTTTTCTAATTGCATTAGAATATGAATGAGCATAATCTAATTCTGGAAATAATGTCGTTTCAGTTTCCGGAAATAACATCGCATGATAATTATAAATTATTGGAATTAAGAAGGCATTTTGATTAATATCATAATATTTTGTTCCATATTTAATATTGAAATCTAAAACATTCTCACAGCATTGGGTTAAGGGTTTCATTTTTTTTATGAAAATTAATTCTCCGGAGTCTTCTTTCCTTTTATGATATTCGTAGAATCCAAAATTTCTAAAAAAATTACATATATAATTTTTTTCATAAGCTGTAACATATAGGTAATCAATACTTGAGTTATAACAATACTGAAATAATGTTTTTAATAATAATTCCCCTAACTTTCTACCGGAAGAACAAAGTTTAAATGTGCATATTTTTAAAATTTTTCCATGCATCCCATATATTGCTTCTTCAAATTTATAAATGCATAGGCCCTCTATCATATTTTCGTTTCTTATTATCAAACAATCTCTATGCTCCTTTTGACATTTTTCTTTAAACCAATTATTAAAATTACTATAATCATTTCTTAAGGAATCAAAAAAAGTATCATTAATGTCTAAATTAAAACACTTATCAGAGTTAATAATGGGATGTTTAGAATCTATCTCTAAAGTTTTTACCAAATGTGCATTGACAAAATTTAAGGCTTCTTCTAAGTTATAAATTTTTTCTTCTATACCTAATTTTTTTGCTTTTTTATGGACACCCTCATCATTAGTTATTAACAAAGAAACAGCATTGGCATATACTACATTTAATAATGCGACATCAATTTCATCATGCGATTTAGGCTGAATATTTGAAAAGATCTCTTGTACTTGTTGATTAATTTTTACATTTTTTAATATTTCGTATTTCTCAAATGCTAATAATCTTGTGTTTTTTCTTTCAAAGTCTTTATCGTTCTCAATATCTTTTACTTGTTGGTCCAGCAAAAATATATGATACTCTAATTCTTTAGCTTTTCGATAAAATTCATTTATTAGATGAGTTTCAGGTTCAATTTCAGAAATATTTTTTGTTTCCAGAGGAATAAAAATATTCGTATCAATTAATATATTCATTACTAAAATCCCAAACAACTTGATATCTTATTAGCTAAGACTGCTAAACAAATAACACCTAAAGCATATACTATTATATGTAATATTGATGAAACCTTCTCTTGCATTTTTAATAAAAAAATAAGGGTATGTTGAGAGTCATCTTTAAAAGTCATATGATACGCGATCATTTCATTTGTCTTGGTCTCTATATAGTCTTTCCAACTTTCTCTTTCAAATGCACGTATTTTCATCTCAGGACTTGAAAAAATAATATTTTTTTCAAAATCTGTAATATATAAGAAATGTACTTTCTTTATTTTTAGTCCACTGTCTTTTATTTGTTTTGATATTTCCGGAGATAATAATTTTATATCATTCATCCTAAAATCTAAAATCTTGTTTTTTTCGAAGCTACTTTCGAATAATTTACTCCTAGAAGTTGACTTCAAAATAAAAGGGGTATCATCAAAATTTTTTATTCTGATTCTAAAATATTTTTTCGTGTATCCAAGAAAATTTTCTTCTTTTTTTATTCCTAATTTTATCAATATATTATTTTCGTTTTTATCAATATTTTCGTTGTTAATTGTAAATGGTTGAATTATAAATTTTTCCTTATTTTCTTCCTTCTCTGCCGTAGCAAAAAGTGAGTTTTCTCTGGCTGTTACAACTACAGTACAATTAAAGATATTGTTACAAATATTATTCTTTTCGATTAAGATTTTACCTAAATCTTCTATATTTTCTAATTTATATTTTCCAGGAATTTTTAAATGGATTTCATAAGGAGCATCTTCTGTATCAGCCATAATTCCAATATCCAGACACTTAATTTTATTTTTTTCCGAATCCCATAAGTTATAATGTAATTCTATACTTGTGTTTTTTTCTGTTGATTTTATTTCTACTGTTTCCATAATATTTTATCCTTTGATTATATTTTATTCAAAAACCGAACAATCGGCACAGTTTTAAAATAGGTAAACGGGTAACCGGAATTGTTCCGTGCAAACTTATTTCTCCCCATCTCCCAATCCAAAAACCTTCCTCCAGCCGGTGGAAAAAAAATCGGCAAGGGTTTTCATTGAGTTCAAAGCGTCTTTCTTTTTGAAATTATGCAGTACGGTTTCAAATATGCAGGAAAAATAAGCGTGGGTCAGCATGTGCAGTTCTTTCGGCGGAAGACGGCGGACGGTAATGCCTTTTTTTTCAAGCAGTTCGTAGGTTTTATAGGTATCTTTAATTTCCCGCTCTACCATCCAATCGGTAAATTCGGCATATTTTGTACCTGAGGCACAACAGAGAATCAGCTTAAAGGCTTCAAGGTGCTCAAAAATATAAGAAACAAAATCTTCAAGGGCTTCAGCCGATACTTTCCATATTTCATCGATACCGCTGTTTTCAAGCACGGTAAAACACAGTTTTTCGGAGGCGGAATACTGTGCTTGCAATCCTTGAATTGCAGGTTCCACCAATGCGGAAAAAAGGTCGGCCTTATCCTTAAAGTGCCGATAAAATCCGCCTGTGGTAACGCCTGAAAGTCTGCATATTTCACGCAAATTGGCACGCTCAAAGCCTTCTTTTAAAAAAAGTTCTTTGCCGTTTTTGAGAATCGTTTCGTGTGTTTGTGCGTAAGTTCCGGTATTCATATTTTTCGCCTTTTGGTAACTGTGTTATCAGTATAGTAAAAACGGCGGAATTGTCAATGACCGATTGCGGCAATGTCCGAGTTCGCGATAAAACCGATAAAAAAGCCGAACCCGCCTAAAAGCATACCGCTTTTTGACAGACTCGGCTCTTTGTTTATAGGACTGTCCGAAAACACGGGGCAAGTCCTTGTACAGGTGCTGTTGTTTCGGACAGCTGCAAGATTTTACATTCCCGCCCTAATGCGGACGGGAAAAATTGTTACATTTTTTGCAAATTGCTTTCCAAAACGTCCAGCTGAGCCGCCAATTCTTTGGGCAAGTGGCTGCCGAACTTCGGATAGTGATTTGCGCGGATGTCCGCAATTTCTTTTTTCCAGCCTTCTTTATCAACCGAGGTGATTTCTTTCATTGCCTCGGGGCTGATTTTAAGACCGGCGGTGCTGATTGCGCCTTCTTTAGGCATATAGCCGATGGCGGTATCCACGTAGTTGTCTTTATCGTCGCAGCGGTCGAATACCCACGCCAATACGCGGCTGTTTTCACCGTAGCCGGGCCAAATGAAGTTGCCGTCGGCGTCTTTGCGGAACCAGTTGACGTAGAAGATTTTGGGCAATTTATCCGCGCTCGATTTTTTACCGATGTTGACCCAGTGCTGGAAGTAGTCGCCCATGTTGTAGCCGCAGAAGGGCAGCATGGCAAAAGGATCGCGGCGCACTTGTCCCACCTGATCGGAAATAACGGCGGCGGTAACCTCCGAGCCTACAATCGAACCGAGGAATACGCCGTGGTTCCAATCGCGCGCTTGGTGTACCAGCGGAATCGTCGAGGGGCGGCGGCCGCCGAATAAAAATGCGGAAATCGGTACGCCTTTGGGATCTTCCCATTCATTTGCGATGCACGGACACTGTTTTGCCGGAGCCGTAAAGCGTGCGTTCGGGTGAGCGAATTCTTCGCCTTTGGGACTTTTGTCGGAGGGCAGCGCGTCGCGCGTATTGCCCTTCCAGTCAACCAATTTGCCTTTGGCAGGGAAGCCGATTTGTTCCCACCACACGTCGCCGTCTTCGGTAAGCGCGCAGTTGGTAAAGATGCTGTTTGCTTTGCACGATTCCATCGCGTTTTTGTTGGAATGCTCCGAGGTTCCGGGGGCGACGCCGAAAAATCCCGCTTCGGGGTTAATCGCGTACAATCTGCCGTCTTCGCCGAATTTCATCCACGCGATGTCGTCGCCGACCGTTTCAACCTTCCAGCCGGGAATTGTGGGAATAAGCATGGCGAGGTTCGTTTTGCCGCATGCCGAGGGGAAGGCGCCGGTAACGTATTTTACCTTGCCTTCGGGGTTTGTAAGCTTTAAGATGAGCATGTGCTCGGCGAGCCAGCCTTCGTCGCGCGCCAAAACCGATGCGATGCGCAGGGCGAAACACTTTTTGCCCAGCAACGCGTTTCCGCCGTAACCGGAACCGTACGACCAGATAAGCCGTTCTTCGGGGAACTGCGAAATGTATTTGTGTTCCATGTCGGCGCAGGGCCAAATACCTTTGTCCGATTCGCCCGGAGAAAGGGGCTTTCCGACGGAGTGCAGACAGGGAACGAATTCGCCCGTTTTATTGATGATGTCCAAAACGGCGGTTCCGACGCGGGTCATAATATCCATATTGCAGACAACGTATGCCGAATCGGTTAATTCAATACCGTTTTTGGCGATGCCGGAGCCGACCGGACCCATTGAAAACGGAATGATGTACATCGTACGGCCTTTCATGCAGCCGGTGTACAAGCCTTTCATCGTGGCTTTTAATTCGGTCGGGTCGATCCAGTTGTTTGTGGGACCGGCGTCTTCTTTTTTGCGGCTTGCGATATAGGTACGCGCTTCGACACGTGCAACGTCCGAAGGCAGAGAACGGAACAAAAAGCTGTTCGGTTTCTTTTTAAGCGGAATCGCCAAACCCGCATCGACTGAAAGCTTCATAAGGCGGTCATATTCTTCCTTGGAGCCGTCGCATACGTATACGTCGTCCGGCTGGCACATTTTTACGCATTCATCCACCCAAGCGCGTGCTTTCGGGTTTTTGATTTCATCTATTTTCATATAAACTCCTATATAAAAACTTTTGCAGGGAATGTAGATTCCCGAAAAAGTTTTTAGCAGCGCTTTCGCAAACATCCGTTGAGAAAGCGCAATCGATATGCGGGTTTGCAACGCAAACTCGGGATAAAACAAAGCGGCGACATTGCAGACGCTTTGTTTTATCGCTACTCCTTCGTCCGGCGTCGAGCCGTATTTTATATAATCGATAAAGAACTTACGCCGTATCGGTAAAACTATAGCGTATTTTGCGGATCGTTACAAGAGGAAGCTGCGCAACTCGGTCATACAAATAGTATGCCCTCGTTGCGCGACGAGTTTAGACCGGCTTGCGCCGTTCTAAACATCGCATACATACAGTTTTAGGTTCGCGGTTCTGAAGAACCGCTCACACTTACAGCTTTTCCGGCAGGATGCCGGCAAAAGCGGTAAATAAGCGGGGCTGTCCAAAAACTTCAGTTTCAGACAGCCCTTTCGGTAGGATTCGGCGGCAGCCTACGGCCGTGGTACAGCACGCCCGCCGAACAGCGCGAATTACTACAACATGCTGTAATAAGACATTAACATAGCGCTGTAATACGGCATTAGATAATATTATAATAGTGCCGTGTATGCTTTTGGAGGAGGGCGCGGAAAATGTTGTACGAGAACCGGTTTGAGACGGACGCGTTTTGCGAGGCTATGCGCTGATTGAAAAAAGAACGGCGGTTTTGTTTGCCGGGGCGCCGCCTAAAACGTAGGGGTTGGACTTTGCAATGCCGACGATGTTTTGTATGCGGCTTTGATAGTCCCGTATAAGATTGTCGATTTGATTGTCGGTCAGCTGCGACGTGTCCGCAGCGGGGGCGGAGCCTTTTTTGATGCCCGCCAAACGCTCGATGAGCGCGTTTAAAATACTTATTTTGCTTATATTGACGCCGCTTTGGCCCTTGCCGGCGGCAACGCCCGCAACGTGTTTAAATTGGCTGTATCCGACGAGGGCGGGCGCTACGGGAACGTATAATTTTCCCGCCGCGGATGATACGGACGACACGGCGGCAAAGCTGTAGCGCGATTGCGCGATACCGTTTAAATCACCGAGTGTACTGATCATATCTCCTCCTACTTTAATTATCGGAAGAAAAAATAATCAGTTAAAGGAATTTTAATACAAGCGTCGTCTCCATTCCGTCGTCAGCTGGTCAATCGTTTTTCCGTGAACCGGATTATTCGTGTTCGTTTCGGCAAGCAGATACGGAAGGATGACGTTTGCCTTTATTTGGTTCCAGTTTGTCGGCAAAATATTCGGCACGGAAAGGTATTCCGCCGGCGGCAGGTTGCCCAGCAGTTCGGGGTAAAAAATCGGAAAAACGCGTTCGTTTACGCTATGTATGGATGAAAATCCGCCCGAAATACCGAATGTCCGCGTATATAAATTCAAACTTGCCCGCCATTCGAGCATGGCCTTTTGATTTGCCGCGTTCATAAACCAGATAATAAAAAGTTCCGCGGCAGCCGAGTTTTTTGCGTATTTATACATACCCATCGAAACCATATCGTCCTCGACGGGAAGTTTTTCGTCTTTTCGAATCCAGCGGAAGTCAACGTCCTGCAATTTTTCCGGCGCAGTGCAAAAGAGCGTGTCGCTGGTTATGTAAGCGAACAGGCAGTGTTTTTCGGTTACCCATTTTATGTGCGGATTGTACAGATATTTAAACTGATAATCGTCTTCGGCCGGGGTTGACGTGTTTATGCCCGATGTCCACGCGCGAAGGTATTCGACGGTTTTATCGAGCGCGCTTTGGTTCCAGCCGAATGAGCTTCGCTGTTTTGAAGATTCCGAAAAATCGGCTCCGTTTAATTTTGCCGTTTGATATAAAAATTCGGGTATCCAGCGCGGAGCAAAGCCCATCGACGTGTATACGCCTTTTGCGTTTTGTTTATTCAGTTTGGCTCCCGCGTCGCGTATTTGGTCGGGGCTCAAAAGATAATTGTCGGGAATCAAGTCGGCATAATCGGTCGAAAAAATAAGCGCGCCCAAATTGAAGCTGACCGGTAAAAGATATTGCTTGCCGTTGACGTTTCCCGGTTTTAAAAGCTGCGGATAAAATATCGCGCGTTTTAACAGCTGGTCGTCGAACAGGTAATCGAGCGGCAAAAAGTTGGCGCGCAGCCGTCTGTTTTTTAACCACGGACCGACGATGATGTCGGGAAGCTGTTCGTCTTTTGCCGGCGGTAAAGATTCCAGCGGATTTTCTTTGTAGACGACAAGCACTTTTACCTTTTCGCTTGACGCATTGAATAATTCGGCATAGGTAACGAATTCGCTTTGGTTCGTCCATAAAACGACTGGATCTTCGTATGCGCCGTTTGCGCCCTTGCACGATACAAACAAAACACAGGCAATGGCGCACGCGTACACGCACGCACGCACAATCTTATTCATTTGCCAAATCCTCGGCGGCTTTGTATACGGCCTCGTACACGCCGGTTACGGTATTTTCATCGAGACTCGAAAATGCGATGCGCAGCGTTTCGTTGTCGATGGCGATTGTCCCGATACCGTATTCGGAAAGGAGCTTGCGCCGAAGAATTTCGGCACTGACTGTTTTGCAGCGCAAACTCATAAAATAGCCCGAATTGAACGGAAGCGGTTCAAGCACGGAATGGTTCGGTTTTGCGTCGACAAAGGCGCGCACTTTACGGTAGCGTTTTTCGAGCATGGTGCGGAAAACGGCTTTTTCGCTTTCCAATTCGGGACTTTCGATCGCCTTTATCATAACGGACTGCGCCGGCGTCGATGCGCACGAAACCGAAGATCGGATAATTCCCGTTATTTTTTTTGAGAGCGCTTCATAATGCTCTTCGGTTAAGCCCTTGCCGGCAAAGGTTAAAAAGCCGGTGCGGAAGCCCCAAATATAGTCTTCTTTGGTCGGGCCGTCTATTTTAACGGCGACAACGCGTTCGTGAATGTCGGCTAAAAAAGCGAACAGTGATTCGGTTTCGATGTCTTTTTCGTAATTGAGACCGAAATACGCATCGTCGCACCACACCATAACGTATGCGCCTTTTTCGGCAGCGCTGCGGATAATCGAACAGATTTCCTTCGCTTCGGCTCTTGTCGGAGAATAGCCCGAAGGATTTTGCGGAAAATTGAGCAAAACGCGTATTTTGCCCATTTTGCTTTCTTCGTTCATGACGGCGCGGAACGCGTCGAGGTTAAAGCCGCTGCCGGAAAACATCGGAAACTGCAAAAATTGTCCATTGCGCCGCGCCTTTATAATAAGGGCGTAATTGTCCCACGAAGGGTCGCCGGCCAATACCACATCGTTTTCCGATATAAAAAGATCGCACAAATACGAAATGCCCGCTGTAAGGCCCGGCACGACGACCGGCAGCGAAAAGGTTTTTCCTTTGAGCGTCGGGTTTTTTTCGATGATTTTTTGCTTCCACAATTCGCGCAGTTTCGGAATACCCGCAGTCGGCGCATAGGCGACCGCTTCGTCCGCCGTTAAAAAAGGCAAGTGCTTTTGCACGGACGGAAGCGTTACGGCTTTTCCTTTCACGCATGCCATACCGATTGTGCCGTTCGCTTTGTAAGCCGAAGCCTTTGCTTCCGCGCTTTGGGCGATGATTCCTTTCGGAAAATAAATCCTGCGCCCCAAATCGGAAAGCAGACAGCCCAAGCTGGTGCCGTCGAGTACGGTATTTAATTCTTGTGCTAATGCGTGTATCATGATATGGTATAATATGCGACGCGGGCAACTGTGTCAATGAAAAAACAAAGTTAAGGAATAAAATATGGCTGACGGAACAAAGGATACGGAAAAAAATCAAAAGGAATTCGAGTGCTGCCGCTCGATAATCGAAAACTGCCGCATTGAAGCCGCAAAGCGGATTGTAGGCCAAGCGCATGTTATAGACGGCATTTTAACGGCCCTCATCGCCGGCGGTCATATTTTGCTTGAAGGCGTTCCGGGTTTGGCAAAAACGCTGGCGGTAAAAACCTTTGCCGATATGTCCGGCCTCTCTTTTAAGCGCATTCAGTTTACGCCCGATCTTTTGCCCGCCGACGTAACGGGTACGCTTATTTACGAACAGGGCGCCGGACGCTTTTCGGTACGCAAGGGGCCGGTGTTTACGAATTTGCTTTTGGCGGACGAAATAAACCGTTCGCCCGCAAAAGTGCAGTCGGCCTTGCTCGAAGCTATGGGCGAATATCAGGTTACAATCGGCGAACAAAGCTTTGAACTTCCCAAGCCCTTTTTCGTTATGGCGACGCAAAACCCGATAGATCAGGAAGGAACGTACAATTTGCCCGAAGCCGAACTCGACCGCTTTTTGCTCAAAATACTGCTGAATTATCCGTCGGGCGAAGAAGAACAGCGCATCGTAAAAAGCGGCGGCCGGCTTGAAGAAGTGCCCGTCGCGCGCGTTTTCGGCGCCGAATCGATCGAATTGTGCCGCTCGCTTTTGGATGACGTTACCGTTACCGACGATATTGTGCGCTACATTGTGTCGATTGTAAACGTAACCCGCCCCGACAAAGACAAAAAAAACACCGGCTCGGCTTCCGGCTCTGCCGTGCTTAAATATCTTTCGTTCGGCGCTTCTCCGCGCGCAAGCATCGCTTTGAACCGCTGTGCAAAGGTGCGTGCGCTTTTTGCCGGCCGTTCCTTTGTTTTGCCCGAAGACGTTAAAGCGGCCGCGCCGGACGTGCTGCGCCACCGTTTGATTTTATCGTACGAAGCGGCCGCCGACAATGTAAGCGCCGACGACTTAATCGAAAAAATCCTTTCGCTGATGCCGGTGCCTTGATTATGAAAAGTTCCGACGGAAAGCCGCAAAACGAAAAGCCGCAAAACACACTTGCCGAAAAAGCGCGCCTTCTTCATCTTCGTGCGCGCACCCTTTCGGACAGTTTCCATTCGGGTTCTTCGCATTCTTTTTACAAGGGGCGCGGCGCCGATTTTGCCGGCGTGCGCGAATACCTGTGGGGCGACGATGTGCGTTCGATAGACTGGAACGTAACCGCGCGCATGGGAAAGCCCTTTATAAAACTGTTCGAAGAAAACCATGAACTTATTCTCTTTTTGGTTGTCGATATGTCCGCTTCGATGGACGGCGGTGCCGAAGGCAAAAGCCGCCTCGACACGGCTGCGGAAACGGCTTCGCTTTTAATCCTTTCGTCGCTGTACAACGCGGGCCCCGTCGGCGCCGTTTTTTTTGACGGAGAAATACTTTTTTCGGCGGCGCCCAAAAACAAAAAAGATCACGCAATGCTTTTGTTTACCAAAGTGAACGCCGTTCCGCCGCGGGAAAAAGAAGGCACCGCTCTGGCTCAAGCTTTGCGCGGCGCATCAAAACTTTTAAAAAACCGTTCTCTCGTCGCCGTTATTTCGGACTTCCGCTGCGGCGGCTACGAAGAAGAACTCGCCCTGCTGAGCCACAAACACGAAACGGTCGGCATTCATATAAGCGATCCGTTCGACGAAGAAATCCCTTCGTGCGGCGGACTTCCCGTTTCGGATACGGAAAGCGGCATGCGTACGGTTTTGCCGACTTTTTCCGAACAGTTTAAGCGCGAATGGAAAAGTTTCCACCGGCGGCATACGGAACGTCTGCAAAGCGTTTTTTTGCGCCGCGGCGCTTCGTATATGAATATTTCCGTAAAAGACGATCCGCTTTATGAGCTTATGCGCTTTTTTTCGTCGAGGGATTTATAGCCTATGCGTGTGCGTTTTACGCTTTGCGTCCTTTCCTTTTTTTTGTGCGCTGCGGTTCTTTTCGCGCTGGACGGTCGGGTTTCCGTTATGCCCAAAGACGTGTATGTCGGCGATGAGGCGGAAATCCGTTTTGAATTTGCTTTTGCCGAAAAATTATTCGAAGGCGATTCTCCTTTGCTGAATGCGCGGGCTTTTGCGGATGTATCTGATATGTCGGATATATCGCCCGGATCGCGTTCCGAAAACGAGGAACTTAAACGTATTTTTTTTACGGACGATTATACGATTCAAAGCATGCGGCTGAAAGGAAGTCCTCCGTTATACGTGCTGTCGATTGTTTTTATTCCGTGGAAAACGGGCGAAATCGACATGAGCGCCTTCGATTTATCGACGGTGTTCAGTCTTTCCGTGCGTCCGTTTTTAACGGACATTCCGCCGGTACATATTCAATCCATCACGGAAAAAACCGGCGAAAAACAGCTGCGGCCCGTTAAGGGACCGATTATTATTCCGGGCACAACCTATGCGGTATTTGCGTTTTGTGCCGTGCTGTTGCTTTTTTTTGCGGTTGTAACGGCTCTGCTTATCCGCTTTGCTCTTATCCGCGGTTTTTTTCAAACTTTTTTCGAGCGCATGTTTTCTTCACAAAGTTTCCGTACCGTGTGCCGCGAGCTTTTGTTTTTGGAAAAACGGGGACAAGCGCTTCCGGCCGGCGTTTTTTGCACACGCTTGTCGCGCCTTGTACGCAACTATCTTGAAAACCGTTTTTCCTATCCGTTTACGGCAAAAACGAGCACCGAATTGGTCTCCGCCTTTTCCGAGTTTTTTGCGCACAGCGCATCGGAGCGCTCTTACGCGTATATGCAGGATTTGTATGAAGTGTGCGCGCGCTGCGATTACATCCGTTTTTCCGGCGAAAGCGTTTTTCTCTGCGAAGAAAGAATCGACTCGGTGCAGCGTGTGCGTTCCGCCCTGCTTTATTTTGAACAGCCTGAAGAGCACGAAGCGGAAAATCAAAAAACGGAGGAGGCGGTATGAGCGGTTTCGAACATCCTTTTGCGCTGCTTTTTTTGCTGGCTCCGCTGTTGTATTTTATCCTGCACAAATTGAATGCGGCTGCTCCGCCGGTGTTTTATCTTCCTTTTGCCGATTGGGACGGACAGGCATTTGAATGGAAAAGTTCCGTCGGTACGGCGGTGCGTTTTATGTCGAAGGTGTTGTTTGCCTTGGGCTATTTTGCCCTTGTCGCGGCCCTCGCCGAGCCGACGGTTTTGGAAAAAGAAAAGCGTTTTATGTCGCGCGGTGCGGACGTCGTTTTTGTCGTGGATACAAGCCCGTCGATGGCGGCGCTCGATATTGCCGGCGCGAGCCGATTGCAGGCGGCAAAGCAGGCGATTTCGCTTTTGGCGCGCGAAAACAAGGGCGCCTCTTACGGACTTGTCGCCTGCGCTTCGCAAGCCGCCCTTTTGGTTCCGCCGACCTTGGATCAAAAAACGTTTTTCGAACGGCTTACGGCAATGGGTGTCGGCGAAATGGGCGACGGCTCGGCTTTAGGGGTCGGCATAAGCACCGCGGTTTACCATCTTGAATCCTCGGCCGCTCCGGTAAAAATCATTGTGCTTTTAACCGACGGAGAAAACAACGCCGGAGCCGTCCATCCGAACACGGCGGCCGCTCTCGCAAAAGACAACGGGATTTTGCTGTATATTGCCGGAATCGGAACAAAGGGTTCCGTTCCCATCGAGTACACCGATCCCGAAAGCGGAAAAATCTATTCGGGTTATTTGGATTCGGGCTTTAACGATGCGTCTTTGCGCGCTCTCGCTTCGGCAGGCGGCGGCAGCTATTATTCGGTGGAAACGCTGGCATCGCTTTCGGCGGCGCTTCAAAATATCACGATTAAAAATTCGGTGCGACAAACGTACAGCATAAAGCAAAAAAAAATATCGTTTTATCCGTACTGTTCGGCGGCCGCTCTTTTGTGCTTTTGCGCCGCTTGGCTTTTGCGCCGCTTGTATTTAAAGGAAATGTGAGGACACTATGATGCTTTTTGAACGCCCCGAAGTCCTGCTGCTTTCGGCGACAATTCCGATTGCTCTCATTTATGTTTTTGCTCATATACGGAATATTGCGTGCATCGCCGCGTCCGACCCTCACGGCAAAACGAAGCTGTTTAAGCTGCGCGTGCGCTCGGTACTGTGGGCTCTCGCCTGGTTATGCATTGTTGTTGCTCTTGCCGGCCCTACATGGGGAATCGAGCCGGTGCCGGTTGAGCGCAGCGGTAACGCGCTTTGCTTTGTATTCGATATTTCGTACAGTATGACTGCCGAAGACGTGTTTATCAAAAAAGAAAAGCTTTCGCGCTTGGATGCTTCCAAGCGCATTGCGCTTTCGCTTTCGGAACGCATAAACGGTGCATCAGCCGCGGTCGTTTTGGCGAAGGGCGGCGGCATTTTGGCGCTGCCGCTTACCGAAGATTACAATGCACTCGAAAATCTTATTTCGGTACTTTCGCCTGCGATGCTTTCGGCGCCCGGTTCGAATATCGCCTCCGGCATAGAACGGGCTTTGGACGCTTTCCCGCCGCAGTCGGCGCGCAATTCGTTTATCGTTGTTTTTACCGACGGCGATGAAACCGAAGGCAATATCGCGCGTTCGGTTTTGCGGGCTTCAAGCTTCGGCGTGCACGTATTTTTAGTCGGAACGGGAACCGATGCCGAAACCGAAATTCTTGCAGGCGACGGCAAAACGCCGGTAAAAACCGCTTTACGTAAAGCCCGTTTGGAAAAGGCCGCCGAGTCCGATACGGTGCATTATATTTCCGCTTCCGACGAAAAGGCGGCCTCTTTTATTGCGGACAGTATCGCTTCTTTTTCGTCGCCGCTTTCCGGTACAAAAGATTCGGCAACGGGATACGAAATGCAAAAAGCAAAACATCACGCGTGGTTTTTGCTTGCAGGCGTTTTTCTTTTTCTTGCGGGATTTATCTGTGTACAGTTGGGGCCGGTAAAAAAAGCGCCGCTTGTGCTTATGTGCCTGCTTTTGGCCCTTTCGGGCTGCTCTTCGTGGAAAAAAGAACAGGGAACCGTACTGCTCGGTTCTTACTATTGGTCGCGGCGCGATTATCAAAAAGCGGCGGCGGCATTTTTAGCGGCTGCCGAACGGGCCGAACAGGTGCACAGCGAAGAACTTTCAAATTATGCGCTGTACGCGCTCGGCGCTTCGTACCTCATGCAGGACGAAAATGCCGCGGCTCTTGCAAAGTTCGATCAAATCGCGCCCGATGCGCACCCCCGGCTTTTGTATGCGCTGCGCTACAATAAGGGAATTATCGCGTACCGCGCCGGAGATTTTGCCGCCGCCGCCGATTGCTTTAAAAGCGCCCTTGCCGTCGACGGAACAAGCCTCGACGCAAAGGTAAACCTCGAATTAAGTCTTCAGCAAAAACGCTTAAAGCCGAAAAGCGCCGTTCGGGAACTTGTTCCCGCCCAAACGCAAAGCGCGCCTCCAGGCGCCGAAGACGCCGTATTTTCGCTTATCAGGGAGAACGATAAAAAAAGATGGAAAAGTCAATACGCGGAACCCGCGCAAAACGAAACAATCGATTATTGAATTTGTTGAATTCCGCGCCGCTTTTAGCCGTCCTTTGCGCTGCCTGTCTGTTCCCTTTAAGCGCGCAGACACAGAGAACGCAATCCGCTCAAATTGCACAGAGCATGCAAGTTGCTCAAACGACGCCGAATGAATCTTTGCGTTTTGTTTTGAGCAATCCTTTTGCCGCTTCGGACGCTTCGAGCGGTATTATTCCGAAAGGCGGCGTACAAAAAGGCGAAGACTGTGTCTTTGAGCTGGTGCTTTCCGGAATTCCGCTTTCCGACGCATCAGTCAGGTTTGCCGCCCTTCCTTCCGGAGTCGAATTCCGCGGGTCGGGAAAAAGGGAATTTTTTTCTTCCGGCAGCGCCGGCCGTGAAAGCGGTGCGGGCAGCGGGCGGGGAACGCTTTTTGAATACACCGTCCGCTTTACCCAAACGGGTACTTTTTCGCTTTTGCCCGCACGAGTATCATTCGGCGGAAAAACCGTTGCCGTTCCCTTTGAGCGTGTCGAAGTGTTCGAAAACCCCTATCTTCTTGTGCCCGAATTCTTTTTTGTTTTCCATGGGCAGGCGCGTGCGGGCGAACCGCTGAGAATTCGTCTTGCGGGGCGTTTTTTCGAAAAAGTCGAATCGATCGATTGGGACGTGCCGGAACGCGGCTTGTTTGAAAAAATCGGCGAAAAAACAAACCTTCCGTCCGTGCCGGGGAATTTTACCGCGGATATCGAAGTTGCCGAATTCGTTTATACGCCTTTTTTTGCGGGGAAGGAAAAATTACCGGCTGTCAGCGTCAAAGCCCGTGCATACGACGGACAGCCGTATACGATTGCCGTTGATGATTTTGAATTGACCGTGTTTCCGAAAAAAAATGCGATTGCAAAAAAGACGCGGCAAAGTTCCGCCGCGTTGTCCGCAGTGAATTCGTCCGAGGCTTCGGCTCCCGCAGCGAGCGCGGTGTCTGTGTCCGCAGCGAGCGCTTCTTCGCCCGAAGGAAAAAATAACGGCACAGAACAGGAAGTCCTTGCCCGGCGCGTGGCCGATCTTCGCAAAAAAGAACGCGGAGCGATTTTTGTGTGGACGGTGCGCACCGAACGGAAACATCTTGAACGCGAAGCCGCTTTGCAAAATCCGAACGAGCCTTCGCTTGTTTGGACGTTTTTGTGTGCCGGAATCCTCGCTTTATCGCTCATCGTTTTATACGCCCTTTTTATGCGCCGCCGCAAAATCGGCGGGCGTTTCGTTTTTTTAGCCGCGCTCTGCCTTGCGCTGCAAATCGCATGCGTCTTTGTGCTTATAAAAAACGTTCCCGAATTGGCGCGCGGCGCCGTCATTATAAGGTCTGCGCCGCTTCGCACCATCCCCGAACCGGATGCAAAGGGTACGATAAGTTTAACGGCCGGCATGCGTTTAAAAGTGCTGCGCTCAAGCGGTGCCTGGTACCTCGTATCCGCATCCGGCGGCCACAGCGGCTGGATATTAAAAGACGAATGTATTATTATTGAATAAGAATAATGCCGGCAGTGAATATTGTCGGAATTAAGGACGGCGCGGCGTGGATTTTGCGGATATATTAAAAGAATGGGAAGAAGGGCAAAAAAAGAGCCGCCCGCATAAATTGTCCGAAGCGGTTCGCAGCGCGGGGCAAAAAGCGCAGTCCGGCCGGCCAAAAACGCAGTCAAGCCGGTGTGCGGATTCCGCGCGGAATGAATCTTCAGGGCAGCGCACGGGCGGCGCAAACGAAGCCCGCGTAAACCCCATGGATTTTTGGCTGCGCCGCTACGGCGTTTTCGATAAAGACAAAGATTTCGAACGTGCCGAAAATAAACGGAAGTACACAAGCGCCGCGGAACTGAAAAATCTTCCGGTCGAAGCGCAGATCGATTTGCACGGCCTTACGAGAGAAGAAGCGTGGAGCCGCCTCGGTGCTTTTATAAGCGAATGCAGTTTGCGCCGCTTAAAAAAAGTGCTCATCGTGCACGGCAAGGGCAATCATTCCGAAGAAGAACCCGTTTTAAAAAAACTTGTGCGTTCTTTTATTGAACAGGATAAAAGGCTCGGCGCTTCGGGACATCCGGGCGGAATCGACGGCGGCAGCGGCGCAACTTGGGTAATAATCCGCGCCAACCTTACCCTTCTTTCTCAATAACAGGCGGTCTTTTTTTTGTCTTTTCACTTGTAACATTTGCGTATCTGCGGTATTTTATAGACAAAGATTCGGGCAAAAATGATGGATGATTTATACATGGTGCTGGGCGTAAGCAAAAACGCCTCGGCCGACGAAATAAAAAAAGCATATCGCGACGCGGCTTTTAAGTACCACCCCGACCGCAATCCGGGAAATGCGGCCGCCGAAGAAAAATTCAAAAAACTGAGCGCCGCATATTCCGTTTTGGGCGACGAAAAAAAACGCGCCGATTACGACCGTTTCGGCTCGGCCGATTCTTACGCTCAATCGTCGTATAACGGCGGCTTTAACGAAGATAATCCTTTCGGCTTCGATTTTTGGTCGTGGTATGAGCGGGCGCAAAAAGAAGCATCGAGTCAAAACCGAAGCTCTTTTTACCGCTATTCCTATACGGAAGAAAATGACAGTCAAACGCACAAAAAAGATGTGTTTGCCTCGCTTTTGCGTCACATACTCAGCTTCGGCGGCGGACTTTTGTTTTTCCGCTATTCGATTATATTGCTGCCTTTCGGCCCGATTCTATGCCTTGCGGCCGTTGTAAACGGCTTTATCGGCATAGTGCGCTCGCTTAAAATACTCTTTTCGTTTGACAAACGCTGACGGCTTCGGGAACGAGGCTGTCTCAAAAGTCGGTTACTTTTCCGACAGCCCGGCCCCTAACTTTTGAAATCTTTTATCTTTCGCGGAAAATAATTCTGCCCCGATTCAAATCATAGGGCGACAGGGCGACTTTTACGTTATCGCCGGGAACAATACGGATGTAGTGTTTGCGCATCTTTCCCGATAAATGCGCAAGAATGATGTGCTTGTTTTGTAATTCTACGCGGAACATTGTATTCGGCAACGCCTCTTTTACAATTCCTTCAACTTCAATTGCTTCTTCCTTAGCCACAATTCCTCCAAAATCGACAGACGAATTCTTTTAGGCAAAAAAATATGCAAAACGGATAAAAAAGGTTTGCCTTTTTTCGAATTCATGCATATAATTCTATGAGTAAATCTACATGTTGTCAACTATGGGAGTTTTGTAATGGAAAAAGAATTTACGGAAAAGATGAAACAATCTCTTTCGGATTTAAAAAAACAAATTATGGACCAGCTTATGGCTAACAGCAGCGACTTTCGGCAAATCGTCGAAAGCATGGAAGCCAAGGACGTTATAGATATTGCATCCGACGATATCGACCGCAAAATGCTCGACGCCGTCGGCTCAAAAGACGTGAACCGCTTAAAGCTCATCGATTCGGCGTTGACGCGCATTGAGCAGGGTAAATACGGCTTGTGCATGAAGTGCGGAAAAAAGATTCCGAAGGAGCGCTTAAAAGCGATTCCGTATGCGCTTTTGTGCATCGACTGCAAAACCGCCGACGAAAAGCGCAAACGTTCGGAATAAAAGATTCGGAAGAATTTATATAGCGGCGGGAATTTCCTGGTGCAGCCATTTTCCGCCGCTTAAATACCACAGTTCTTTATAACCGGCGCCGCGTGCGGCATTTAGCCCCTCTGCAAAATGATCGGTGAGCGTTGTGCTTTTGTGGCTGTCGGAATTGAGCATAATCGGCGCGCCGTACAATTTTAAGAGCGACAAAAAATCGGCCGAAGGGTAGGGACTCGACATGCCGGCGCGGCTCATGCCGCCGGTATTTATTTCGGTGATTTTGCCGCTTTGCGCAATCGTCTTTGCCGTTTCTTTAAGCTCGCGGCGGTACCAGCTGTCGTTTTCGTCAAAAAGGCGTAAGACGCCGTTGCGTTTGCGGACAAGGTCGGCATGCCCTATAATGTCGAAGTCGCAAGTACGTATCATGTCGCGTTCAAGGGCAAAATAGGTTTGCACGGCTTTTTTTGCATTCCCTTTAAAAAAAAGGTCGATTCCGTTTTGCACTTCTTCGGCTCCCTGATCCACGGCGAAAAATTCGGGCACAGGATGTGCTTTTTGTATGTCCGAAAAAATATAGTGCACCGAACCGATAATGAAGTCCGGCTTAAACTGAGCATACAATGCTTTGTCGGGGGAAGTAATGCCGCTTATGTATTCGGCTTCTATGCCGGCAAGAATTTCGAGTGCAGGCGCTTCTTTTTTCGCAAGCGCGCGTACGCTGTTAAAATATGATGCGCAATCTTTCGGGGCGATTTGGCAGTCCAGGCAAAACGGCCAGGCCGTGTGCGAAGAAAAACCCAGAATCGAGAATTTTTGCGCTTTTGCCGCTGCGACGATTTCTTCGAGCGTGCTTTGTCCGTCGCAAAAAACCGAGTGCGTGTGATAGTTGGTTAAAAGGTACATAAAGCTCCTTCTGTGTTCAGGGCTTACCAATCGGCTTGCAGCTGTTTTGCCGCTTTTTTGAAATCGGCAAGGGCGGTTTCCATATGATGCACTATTGCTCGTGCAGGCGTTTTTCCCATTTTTTAAAAACCGCTTCGATGTTTTTGCGCTTAAACGGTTTGGTTAAAATATCGTCTATGCCGTTTTCCAAATACAGGTTAAAATCGGCCGTGTCGGTATTTGCCGTGCACGCGATAATAAGCCCCTTGTAGCCGCCTTCGCGTATTTCGATTGTCGCTTGCAGCCCGGTTTTTATCGGCATTAAAATATCCATAAAAATCAAATCGATTTCGGGATGCGCTTTTATGCAGTCGACCGCTTCTTGCCCGTTTGCCGCCGTCAGCACCTCCGCTCCGAACTGCGTTATAAACGTTTGTATGAGTTTTTGATTTATCGGATGATCTTCTGCCGCCAAAACGGTAAGGCCCGAAGCCGAAAACCGGTCTTCTTGCGCCGACGGTTCAATAACTTCCAAATCGAGCGGCGTGTCGAAATGGTCGAGCAGCATTTTTTTGAGCATATTGAATTTGATCGGTTTATATAAATAGCCGTTAAACCAATCGAGCAGCTTCATTTTCGCTTCGCCGCCCATTTGTCCTTCGGGAATCATCAAATACAGCTTGGTGTCGTTTATGCTCGTGTCGTTGTTGATTTCGGTTGCAAGGTACCAGCCGTCCATTTTCGGCATAAGCATATCGATAAATACCAGCGAATACGGTTTGCCTTCCGAAGCGGACTTTCTCATGCGGCCGAGCGCTTCTTCTCCCGACGAGGCAGTATCTATGTGTTCGATATTAAAAAGCCGCAATTTGGTACACAAACTTTTTAAAGCAAGTTGATTATCGTCTACAAGCAAAATGGCTACGTTTTCCGGAATGTCCGGCAGCGCGGAAAAATACCGGCTTTCGTTGAAAAAAGACGCCGCTTCATCCTGTGCGGGGTATTCGGCCGGAACGGTAAACCAAAACACGGAACCGCCGGACGGGCTCGGCTTCATGCCGATTTGACCGTGCATCGCGGCAACCAAACTTTTCGATATGGAAAGCCCCAAACCGGTGCCGCCGTACCTGCGCGTTGTAGAAAGGTCTGCTTGGTAAAAATTCTTAAATAAGTTTTTTTGTTTTTCTTCGGGAATTCCTATGCCCGAATCTTCAACTTCAAAAAGTAGCTGTCGGCCGTTTTCTTCTTCGACTTGCGACAAACGTATGCGTATGTAGCCGTGGGCGGTAAATTTTACCGCGTTTTTTATAAAATTCAGCAAAACCTGCTGAATACGCACCGGATCTCCTTTTATAACCGGCGGCATGCGGTAATCAATGTCGGTAACGATTTCCAGGCCGCGGTTGTGCGCTTCAATACAGATGACATCGACGGTTTGTTCGGTAAGGTCGATGACGTTCATCGCTATTTTTTCTATGGCGAATTTTCCCGACTGAATTTTTGCAAAATCTAAAATATTGTTTGCCAAAGACAACAAAATGTCTGCACCGAACTGTATTTGGCGCGTGTATTCGGTTTGTTCGGAATCAAGGTTTGTTTGCTGTAAAAGTTCCAAGGTGCCGATAATGGTTTGAATCGGCGTGCGAATTTCATGAATCGCGTTTGCAAGAAATTGACTGTCGGCCGCATTGTCACTTTTCGAATCTTTCATAGCCTATATCCTGGTATTCAAAACCTCCAAAACCTTTTGAATAAATGCGTCCGGTTTCATCGGCTTTACCAGATATGCTTTTGCGCCCAAATTTAACGCCTGCATAACGGACGTCTTTTGCGCGGTCGAAGAATATATGATGACGGGACTGGGGTAGCGTTTGGCCTGCAAATTGGCAAGAATGTCGAAGCCCGAAATTCCCGGCATAAAAATATCCAAAATAACGATGTCGTATATTTTTTGATTTGCTGAGACGAGGAATTTCGATCCGGAATCGAACATGTCCGTGCTGCTGTTCAAAGAATAAAACGCTTTTTCGAGAATCTTCCGCGTAATCGGATCGTCGTCTACTATTGCCGCTTGCAGTTTTTTTGCTTTTTCGTTCGGGGCATCCATATTTAAAACGCCGCTTTCGGAGAAAAACCGCATTTCTACCGTACCCTCGTTTGTTGCTTCGGTTGTGCTCAAAATGTCTTCGTTTATTATGTCGGCGATGTTGCTTTCGGGCTCCCGGTTGACGAGCGACTCGAGCACTTGAGACAACTCTTCGGCAACTTCGATTCCCCTAAACTCTTCGTGTCCGCTTATAAAATCGCGTATAAACGGATCGGTAGACAGTATTTTGATGCTTTTGCGTTGAATACGCGAATCGGAGGAAACGTTATACAAAAGAAGTTCCACATTCACGGCATCCATAAAGGTAAGCGTCAAATTACTTATCATCAATACGATTTTTGGCGAAGTCAGTTTGTTCACTTCAATCATTTCGTCGATTTTATATTTGAGCAACGAAAGTTTATCTCTATTCAGCGCTTGCGCGATTTCAATAAATATGATGTTTTTATTTAAATGAAGTTCCATAATGGAAGGAGTCGTGTCTATCGAAAGGGGCGTGCGCAGCGTTTGCCCGATAAACTCGAAAAAAATATCGAATTTAATCGGCTTGTTAAAATATTTTATTACTTGATACGTAGGCAGTTTTGCAAGCACTTCCCGCGACGGATCGGGGCCGGTCAGTATGATCGGAATCGAAAACGCATTCGGATCCGCGCGTTTTTTTTCAAAAAAATCGGTCAGGTCGTCAATAGTTTCGGATACATCTATAATGATAAGGTCGGGCAGCAGTGAAACCGTTTTTGCAAACGCGTCTCCCCTTTTGCCCAGCGTTTCCACGCCGATTTTTTCAGAGGTAAGCTTTTCTTTAAAGAACTCGCGGAACAACGGCGGCGTATCTATAAGCAAAACCTGTTTCATACATATACATTTTATCGCAAAAGGTTTATTATTACAAGACAATGTGCGAAGCCCCTAAGCGTTATTTGGAAGATGGTATGGGAATTGCACCTCCGTGTACAATTCCCATCGCGAGTTTGTTTTCGCCAAACTCGGAAACGTATTGCTTTTAC
Source organism: uncultured Treponema sp. (assembly GCA_905372025.1). Classification (GTDB taxonomy): domain Bacteria; phylum Spirochaetota; class Spirochaetia; order Treponematales; family Treponemataceae; genus Treponema_C. The sequence continues at coordinate 81,344 of CAJPNP010000004.1, forward strand.
TGCCATCCGTGGCTGTGCCCAAGTTCGCAGCTCAAATGGCGCCGCTCGCTTGGACGACGAGTTTGCCTCACGGCAAACATCGTATACATATGGCTTTAAGTTCGCAATTGTATGAGGATTGCACATCCGTGTGCAATCCTCAGCTCAAGTTTCGCACGCGAAACTTGCTTCCTAAAGTTTTTCCGTACATCCGTGTACGGGAGGGATGAAACCGGGCAGGATGCCCGTATGGAGGAAGGTACGTCGAGTTTTTTGCGCAAGCAAAAATACTCGATGCTCAAGAATGTACAGGGACGTACATTCTTGAGCGGGGTTTTTAGGGGCAGCGCCCCTAAACAGTGCGGATTTGAAAATCGTACATCCCTGTACGATTTTCAACGCGAGTTTTTACAAAGCCTCACGGCTTTGCAAAAACGTCGATTCTATACAGCTTTCCCGGCATCCATGCCGGAACAATAGCTGTAAGTCGGGATTCTTAAGGGCGGTAGCCCTTAAGCGTTATTTGGAAGATGGAAGGGGTTTTAGGGGAAGGAAGAAACTTTTAGTCGTAAAAGTGTCTTCCTTCCCCTAAGAAAAGGAGTTTTTATGACTTGTGTTGTTTTATTGGCTGAAGGTTTTGAAGAAACCGAAGCGATCGTTCCCGCCGATATTTTGCGCCGAGCGGGCATCGATGTGCGTTTGGCTGCCGTTTCGCAGGATTCGCTTGTAATAGCGGGTGCGCACGGCGTAAAAGTAAGGGCCGACGTAGGCTGCGCCGAACTTGCCGGCGAAATAAAAAACGGAAAGCTTCCCGATGCGGTGTTTTGTCCGGGCGGAATGCCGGGCAGTACGAATTTGGCAAAAAACGCCGATGTCGCCTTTGTGCTTAAAGAAGCGCAGCGTCATAAGCGCATTATCGCGGCGATATGCGCCGCTCCGGCCGTCGTGCTTGCGCCGCTGGGCTTATTGGACGGGAAAACGTTTACCTGCTATCCGGGAATGGAAGATCTTACAAAGTACGCGCCGGCTGCAAAACCCGAAGGCTTTGCAGCGGAAAAAGTCGTGCGTTCCGGTACGCTTGTAACATCGCGCGGGCCGGCAACCGCTTCGGATTTGGGCTTTGCATTGGCGGCCATGCTCACGGATGAAAAAACGGCCGCCGAAGTGCAAAAAGGCATGCTTTTTGCTTAAAAGCGCATAAAATTACCGGGGCAGCGCAAGAATGCGTTTAAGCTCCGGATTTTTTTCCAAATCTTTTTTTAAGCCTTCGGCGCGCGCCTTATTTACATAGTCTTTACTTTGGAAGCTGTATGTAAAATTCGTGTGAACGTCGTAGGTGCCTTTCATAAGTGCGTATGCGTCTTCGGTCATAACCAGTTCTTCATCGGTGGGAATGACGAAGATTTTTATTTTCGAATCGTCGGCGCTTATGAGAGTTTCGGCGTTGCGCGTGCGGGCAAGTTCGTTTTTCGCAGCATCCATTTTTATGCCTAAAAACTCAAGGCCGGCAACCGCTTTTGCCCTGATGTGCGGAGCGAATTCGCCGACGCCCGCGGTAAAGACGATTGCGTCCACAGGTCCGATAGCGGCAATGTAGGCGCCGAAATATTTGCGTAAACGGTAACATTCCATTTCGAGTGCGAGGCGCGCTTTTTCGTCGCCTTCGGCGGCGGCTTTGGTAACGTCGCGCCGGTCCACATATTTGCCGGTTATTCCCAAGAGACCGCTTTTTTTGTTCAGCGAGGTGTCCATTTCGGCGGCGCTCATGCCCGTTTTGCGCATAATGTAAAAGGGCAGGGCGCAGTCCATATCGCCGCAGCGCGTTCCCATAACCAAACCTTCAAGCGGGGTTATACCCATCGACGTATCGAAGCATTTGCCTTCTTTTACCGCGCACATGGACGCGCCGTTTCCGATGTGAGCGATGATAATATTTGTATCCGCGGGTTTTTTGCCCAAAAGCACGCTTGCGCGTTTTGCCGTGTATAAAAAGGACGTTCCGTGAAAGCCGTATCGGCGCGCAGCATATTTTTCATACCATTCGTGGGGAATCGCATACATAAATGAAGAAGGCGGCATTGTCTGGTGCCAAGCCGTGTCGAGGACGGCGCAGTGGGGAACGTCGGGCAAAACCTTTTGCGCCGCTTCGATTCCCATAATATTTGCCGGGTTGTGCAGCGGCCCCAAGTCTTCAACCGCGCGGAATGTTTCCAAAACTTCCGGCGTAACCTTTACCGATTTGGTAAATTTATCGCCGCCGTGCAAAACGCGGTGCCCTACGGCCTTTATAACGCTCATATCCGATATAACGCCGACTTCTTTGTCGGTTATCGTTTCCATAATAAGTTCTATGGCTTGCTTATGCGTGGGACATTCCCGCAATTTTACATATTCATCTTTGCCTTTTGCATCGTGGGTAATTCCCGAACCCGGTTGTGTTACGCGCTCTACAATTCCCGAAGCGAGAACGTCTTTTGTATCCCAGTCGTAAACTTGATATTTTGCGGACGAACTTCCGCAATTCAGCGTCAAAATAACCATCGTGTACCTTCCGTTTTAGAGTATCTTAAAATAATGCTTTCATTATACGGCATCCGAGGGAAAAAATCAAATTTTTAATCCGTCCGCGCCTATAATAAGGGGTGGAGGTACATATGAAAAAATACACGGATACCAAAGACAGGCAGGACATCTTAAACCCTAAAACCGATTGGGTCTTTAAGCTTATGTTTTCCAAAGGTAAAGAAGGCAATAAAGCCCTCATAAGCTTTTTGAATGCCTTTTTGCAGGAAACCTACGGCACGATTAAAAAAGCCGATATTTTGAATACCGAATTAACCCGCCAAACTCCGGCCGGTGAAACCTACCGTCTGGACTTCTTAATCAAAACCGACAACGGCCTTATCGTAAACTTGGAAATGCAGCAGTATTGGAAAAAATCTTTTATGCGCAGAAGTCAGCTGTACCTTATTCGAACGGCAGCACGTTTTTTGAAAAAGAAACCGCACACAGGCGATCCCTTTTATGCGGTAAGTCTTACCGTGTTCGGCTGTGATGTGCCCCAAAAAGTAAAACTTCCTGCCGTGCAGGATGAAGCGATTATTCAATTTATTTATGTTGAATTAAATAAACTGGTGGAGTATACTATGAAAAAGGATATCGCGGAATATACGGCAAAAGATTTTTGGATACGATTTTTGGGCAATTATGCAGAAGACAGAAGAAGCGGTATGCTGGAACAGCTGTGTAAGCTTGAGGAGGGTATACGGATGGCCGAACAAGCACTTTTTACCGTAACTGAAGAAGAGCGGCGCATAGCACGTGAATTATCCGAAGAAAATTATCAAACATATATCGCTCTTGAACGCGCCGAAGCCAGAGAAGAAGGTTTGTCGGAAGGAGAAGCGCTGGGCGCACACCAAAATGCCTTACAGAATGCAGGTAACCTAAAACGACTCGGCGTTTCCATTGAAATTATTGCAAAGGCCACCGGCCTTACCAAAGAAGAAGTGGAACGGGTTTGAAAATCGATATTGACATTTCCGCCTCATATCTTCCGCGGCGGTTATCCTGCCGTAAGGTCTTTCACCACTTCGGATGCGATGAGGAGGCCCGCGGCGGACGGAACGAAGGCTATGCTTGCAGGCGGACGGCAGGAAAGGTGCGGAACCTCTTTTGAATAAACCGTTTTGAGCGACGGAATACCGCGCTTTTTTAATTCGCAGCGCAGCACTTTTGCAAGCGGGCATACGCTTGTTTTAAAAATATCCGCAACTTCAAAGCGTGAAGGATCGAGCTTATTGCCCGTTCCCATCGAACTTATAATCGGAATATGAAGGCGGAATGCGGTTTCGGCCAAAAGGATTTTGGAACTGACCGTATCGATCGCATCGACAATGTACGAACAGCCGGCAAGCTGCGTTTCGACTCCGGCGGCTGTATCCTCCGAATAAAAAAGGTTCAGGCAGACAACCTTTGCTTCGGGGGCTATGTCGGCAAGCCGTTCGCAGGCCGTATCGGTTTTGTACCGGCCGATTGTCGAATGCAGGGCCAAAAGCTGGCGGTTTATGTTCGAAACGCTTATCGTATCGTTATCGACGAGCACAAAACTTCCGATGCCGCTTCGCGCAAGGGCTTCGAGCGCATACGAACCGACGCCGCCGAGCCCGAACACGGCAACTTTCGCATCATTCAGCTTTTGTACCGCGTCTTTCCCGATAAGCGCTTCGGTGCGGCTTAAACGCGTTTCGTTGTTATCGTGCAAGGCTTGCCGCGTACGCTTTGAGCTCTTTTAATTCCGATGCGAAAACGCGTATACCCGATTCCCAGAATTTTTTCGTTTCGATGTCGAATCCGGCTTTGCGGCACACTTCTTCGCACGATGCCGAACCGGTATCTTTAAGCAGCAATGTATACACGGCGGGAAAGGCGGCCCCTTCTTTTTCAAAACGCGCATACAGGGCAAGCGCGAACAGTTGGCCGAACGCGTACGGAAAGTTGTAAAAGTCGAATTCGGGAATATAATAATGACTTTTTACCGCCCACATGTACGCGTGCCGTTCTTTCGAAAGTCCGCTGCCGTAGGTTTTATTTTGCGCGTCGAGCATAAGACGGCAAAAATCGTCGGCCGACAATTCGCCTTTCGCGCGTTCTTCAAATACCGAACGTTCAAAATAAAAACGGCACAAAATATCCACCAGCACTTGGTTCGCGTCGGATAAGTGCATTTCAATCAGTTTGGCGCGCTCGTAACCGGACGTTTTCGAAAGCTGATCTTTTATAAGAATCGTTTCGGCAAAAATACTGGCGGTTTCGGCGAGGGTCATCGGATAGGTTGTAAACGGATAATCGGAATCCTTTACACACCAGTTGTGGTACGCGTGCCCCAGTTCGTGTGCGAGCGTGCTTACATCGGAAAAGGTTCCCGTAAAATTGGATAAAACGCGCGACACTTTATGCAGCGGGAATTCGGTGCAATAGGCGCCGCCGACCTTGCCGCGCCGTACGCGGGCGTCGATCCACTTTTGCGTAAATGCAAGGCGGGCAAAGTTCCCCATGTCTTCGGAAAAGGAATCGAAGCGTTCTATGATATATTTTTTTGCATCGCCGAACGACCACACCTTTTCCGCAGACGCGGCATCTTTTTTCGAGGGCGGCGGAAGCGGAGCGAATATATCGTAAAAGGCGCATTTTTCAAGACCGAGCAGTTTTGCCTTCGTTTTCATATATGAACGCCACATGGGCAAAGCGTCTTCCATAGCGCCGATAAGCGCGTCCAGCGTTTTGTTTTTCATGCGGCACTCGAACAGGCTGCGTTCCAGTGCGCCCTTCCAGCCGCGGCGTTTGTTTAAGCTTACCGTCGCGCCTTTTAAATTGTTTAAAGACGCGGCGAGCGGAATTTCGGACTGTTTTAACAAAAACAGTTCTTTTTCGTATGCGGTTTTACGCACGGAACGCTCAGCGCTGTACGCTTCGTTGCGCAGTTCGTTGAATGTTTTTCCCGTTTGCGCGTCGGCCGCATTCGAAATGATTTGTTCCTGAAGCCGGCTCCACGCGTCCGCACCGAAACGCTGTAAATCGTTTGCGACGCTTTCCTGTTCGTCGGACATGTGGTGCTTTTGTGCCGTGATTTCTTCGTCGAATATAAAGCGGTATTTTTTTTCTTGTGGATAAGTTGTGTAAAATTTGTCGAGTTCCTGTGCATGCAAAGTCAATATCGAACGGAACGCGCGGTGCAGCTCTTTTGCGACCAATCCTTTTTCCTGCAAAAAAGAAACGGCATTCAAATACTTTGTATTCGTTGTGTCGGTCGTATACGCAGCATTCGCATACGACAAAAGCGAATGGTACAGTGCGTCCGTTTTGTTTTGTGTTTCGACGGTTTTTTTAAGCCATTCGGGAAATTTTTCGTCTTTTTCGGGCGAGGCAAGCAGTTTTTTTACGGCACTAAAGCCCTTTTCCAAATCTTTTAAGGCTTTAACGTAATCTTCTCCGCCCACATCGGAATAGATTGAACTTAAATCCCATACGGGAGCATTTATTTTGGGTTGATTTTGTTTCATATGCTTATCATATACGGAATTACCCTTTTGCGCAACAGCCGGCATCCGTTCATGCCGAATACCCGGCGGGCTGTGAATAACTTGTGGAAATATTTTTTATACTGTGCTATACTGAATTTCATGCCTGAATATGTCGCACGGCCCGGAAAAGCGCTTCCGTTCGGGGCAACGCCCTCGGCGGGCGGCGTCAATTTTTCCGTATTTTCGCGGAACGCATCTTCGGTAACGCTCGCCCTTTTTAACAACGAAGCGGACGCCGAACCGTCTTTTACGTTTGAACTGTCTCCGGCTCTTAACCGCACGGGTGATGTTTGGCATATTTTTGTGGAAGGGCTTAAAAAGGGCGCGCTGTATTTATACGCGGTTGACGGCCCCTTTGAGCCCGAAAAAGGGCACCGTTTTAATAAAAACCTTTACCTTTTCGACCCGTACGCCAAAGCTTTAACAAACGCTTCCGTGTTTTCGGCACGGAAACACAGCGCGTGCGGAAACGCTTCGGAGCCACACGATGCAAAACCTTCGGCAGCTGGCATGCCCAAGTGCGTCGTCGTGTGCGACGGCGATTTCGACTGGCAGGGCGACAAACCGCTCAACTATCCTTTGCGCCGCAGCATTTTGTACGAAGCGCATGTAAAAGGATTTACGCAAAGCCCGACTTCCGGCACATCACAGCCGGGAACATACCGCGGTTTTATCGAAAAAATTCCGTACTTAAAAAAACTCGGCGTTACGTCCGTCGAATTTTTGCCCCTGCATGAATTCGACGAACACGAAAACAACAACGTAAATCCGCACACGGGCGAGCCTTTAAAGAATTTTTGGGGCTACAGCACTGTTGCTTTTTTTGCGCCGAAAGCGTCCTACGCGGCCGATAAATCGCCCGGCGCCTGCGTAAACGAATTTAAGGAATTGGTGCGCGAAATGCACAAAAACGGGCTGGAAGTGATTTTAGACGTTGTGTTCAACCACACGGCGGAAGGAAACGAAAAGGGTGAAACGCTCAACTTCCGCGGCTTCGAAAATTCCGTATACTATCTGCTTGAAGAAAACGACAAACGTTTATACAAGAATTTTTCCGGATGCGGCAACGCCGTGAACTGCAACCATCCCGTTGTGCGCGCCTACATTATCGATTGCCTGCACTATTGGGTAAGCGAAATGCATGTAGACGGCTTCCGCTTCGATTTGGCTTCCGTTTTGGCGCGCGACACAAAGGGACACTTGAGCGAAAGCGCGCCCCTGCTCGAACAAATCGCCGAAGATCCCTTGCTGAGCGGCACCAAAATAATCGCCGAAGCATGGGACGCCGCGGGCGGCTACCAAGTGGGAAATTTCGGCGGACGCTGGGCGGAATGGAACGACCGCTTCCGCGACGATATTCGGCGGTTTTGGCGCGGCGATACGGCCTTTGCCGGCGGAACGGCAACGCGGGTTGCGGGAAGTTCCGATTTATACTTGCACGGCGGGCGCAAACCCTTTCATTCAATTAATTATTTAACGAGCCACGACGGATTTACGCTCAACGATTTGGTAAGCTACGGCAAAAAGCACAACGACATAAACGGCGAACACAACAAAGACGGCTCGGACGTCAATTTCAGCTGTAATTGCGGGCACGAAGGCCCCTCCGACGATAAAGATATAAATCTTGTGCGCAACAGACGCATAAAAAACATGATTTTAACCTTACTTTTGTCGCAGGGAACGCCGATGCTCTTGGCTGGCGACGAGTTCAGGCGCAGTCAACAGGGGAACAACAACGCATATTGTCAGGACAACGAAATTTCATGGATCGACTGGTCGCTTAAAGACACACACGCCGATATTTTCGAATTTACGCGCAAAACAATTGCGTTCCGGCTGCGACACGCGGCGTTCCGCCGGGGCGAATTTTTTCTCGGCCGCGATATTTCCGACAACGATGTGCCTGATATTTCGTGGTTTGACGAAAACGGCGCCGCGTTCAATTGGGAAAACCGGGGCGGCTTTCTTGCCTGCCGCATCGACGGCAGCGGAATCGAAATTCAAAGCGAAAGCGACGACAACGATTTTTACCTTATGTACAATGCCGGAGCGGATTTTATAACGGTAAAAATTCCGTCTTCGGCGCCGGGCAAAAAATGGTACCGCTGTATCGACACGTCGCTGCCGTCTCCCGGCGACTTTTTGGACGAAAAAGACGCAATCGGTTTTACAACGCCGGAATACCCCGTGCCGGGCGGAACGGCCGTCGTATTGATAGGAAAATAACGCGCACATTTTTATACGTTTTTTACAAGGTTTTTATAGAGGAGCTTTTATGACTTTTGACAGCGAAAATTTTAAAGCGGCCGTAAAACGGCGCCTTACGAGGGAATACAGCAAAGACATTGCCGATGCCCCCGTTCACGACATATACGATGCGGTTGCCGCCTCAATACTCGACGCTGTCGTTGAAAATTGGATGAAAACCCGCAGCGTGTACGATGAAAACCGGGTAAAAAAAGTATACTATTTTTCGGCGGAATTCCTTATGGGGCGCGCTTTAAACAACAACCTCATCAACCTCCGTATAAAAAGCGACGTTTTAAAAACTTTGCGGGACATGGGCTTCGACTACAACAGCATAGAAGATCAGGAGCCGGATGCCGGCTTGGGCAACGGCGGTTTGGGACGCCTTGCCGCCTGTTTTTTGGATTCGCTTGCAACGCTGAATTATCCCGCAACCGGCTACGGCATACGTTACCGGTACGGCATGTTCGAACAGCGCATAGAAAACGGCTTTCAAGTAGAATATCCGGACAACTGGCTTAAATACCGCGACCCGTGGGAAGTAAAGCGCAGCGATTTGGCGACGGAAGTTTTGTTCGGCGGGAACGTATGCGTTCGCCGCGAAGCCGACGGCCGTGATTATTTCTTTTTGGAAAACGCCGAACGCATAACCGCCACGCCATACGACACGCCGATTATCGGCTACAACACAAAAACCGTAAACACCCTGCGTTTATGGGAAGCATCTTCTCCGAACGGTTTCGACTTACAGCTTTTTAACGACATGCACTACAAGCGCGCCGTCGAAAAACAAAACGCGGCCGAAGACATATCGCGCGTATTGTACCCCAACGACAGCGGCCCGTCCGGAAAAGCGCTGCGCTTAAAACAGCAGTATTTCTTTTGTTCGGCAAGTTTGCAGGACATGCTGCGTTCATACGTCGGCGCGCACGGCGAAGATTTTACCGATTTTGCGGACTATCACGTCATTCAATTGAACGACACGCATCCGGTCGTCGCAATTCCGGAACTCATGAGATTGCTTATGGACGAACACCGGCTCGGCTGGGACGAAGCCTGGGAAATCGTAACAAAAACCTTCGCGTATACGAACCACACGATTCTTGCAGAAGCGCTTGAAAAATGGCCTATCGACATTTTTCAAAGTCTGCTGCCGCGCGTGTATCAAATAGTGGAAGAAATAAACCGGCGTTTTCTCGCTGACCTGCGCGGGCGCTTTCCCGACGATTACGACAAACAAAACCGCATGAGCATTATCCGGAACGGAACGATTTATATGGCCTGGCTTGCGATTCACACCTGCTTCAGCGTAAACGGAGTTGCCGCCCTGCATTCCGAAATTTTGCGGACAAAAGAATTAAAAGATTGGGCGGATTTGTACCCCGCCAAATTCAACAATAAAACGAACGGCATCACGCAGCGCCGCTGGCTTTTGAATGCGAACCCGCGCCTTGCCGCCTTTGTATCAAAATACGCGGGAAGCGGCTGGGAAACCGATTTGTCGGTTTTAAAAAATCTGGAAAAACATGCCGATGACCCGGCCGTTTTGCGCGAACTTTCGGAAATCAAGCAAAAAAACAAAGAAGATTTGGCCGCATGGCTCAAAGCGACGCAAAACGAATTTTTGGATCCGCAATCGATTTTCGACGTACAGATAAAACGGCTCCACGAATACAAGCGCCAGCTTTTAAACGTTTTGCATATCATCTATTTGTACAACAGGATTCTCAACGAAAGCGACTTTAACCCGCCCGCCCGCACCTTTATCTTCGGCGCAAAAGCGGCATCGGGCTATCGGCGCGCAAAAACGATTATCAAGCTTATAAATGCCGTTGCCGAACGTATCAATAACGACCACAGAGTGCGCGGAAAAATCCGCGTTGTGTTTGCGGAAAACTACCGCGTAAGCGCCGCCGAAAAAATTTTCCCCGCCGCCGACGTTTCCGAGCAAATTTCCACCGCGGGGAAAGAGGCGTCGGGTACGGGTAATATGAAGTTTATGCTTAACGGCGCTTTAACGCTGGGTACGCTCGACGGCGCAAATATCGAAATCGCCGAAGAAGCCGGCGCGGAAAACGTTTTTATCTTCGGCTTAAAAGCCGAAGAAATTTACGTGTCGGAAAAAGAGCACGCCTACAATCCGCAAAAATATCTGCAGCAAAATCCGCGTCTCGCTCAAGCTTTAAATCAGCTGGTGGACGGCACCTTCGATCCTTCGCGGCAGCTTTTTAGAGAACTCTACGATTCGCTTGTCTACGGCGTCGAAGGCCAGCGCCCCGACGTATATTACGTGCTTGCCGACTTTGATTCGTACTGCGCCGCTCAGGAAAAAGTCGCCGCTCTGTACGAAAACCGCGAACTTTGGGCAAAAAAAGTTTTGCTGAACATTGCCCGCTGCGGCAAATTTTCGTCCGACCGCACAATCGAAGATTATGTGCGCGATATATGGAAAATAAAAGCCGTAGAGTTCTAAGATTTTTTAAGGCGTTTGCCTTTACATAAAAACGGAATTTGTTTACACTGCAAGAGTCAGGAGGTTTGATAAAAAGCGCCGTCTGAAATGGCGCCGCCGCTTCCTGCAAAAGTTTTATGGAGGACTCTATGCTTCACCGTTTTTCGGGTGTAAAACGTCTTTTTTTTATTTTAATTCCTTTGTGTTTGTTTCCTGTAGGCGCTTTTGCACAGATAAAAAATTATGTCGGTATCGTTCGGGAAAAATATCATTCGGCAAATATTTCCGTGCTCGAAGAATACCGCGACACGCTGCAATCGAAAGGGTATACCTCGTATGCGCAATCGATCGATTCTTACCTTAAAGGCGGCTTCGGATCAGGCTTTGTGTACGTCGCCCCCGACGGAACGAACTACATCATCACAAACCGGCATGTCGTATCGCAAGCCGAATCCGTGTCGGTTGAATTTGAAGGAGCCGACGGCGGCACGACAAAGTACGACAACTTAAAAGTTTTAAATGCCGACGAAGAAATCGATTTGGCGATTTTAAGCTTTCCCAAGGGCGTTAAACCTTTTAAAAAAGGTTTAACCTTTGCAACAAAAAAAGTTCAAGACGGTCAGGAAGTGTGGACGGCGGGCTTTCCCGGTTTGGCAGGCAACCCGCTTTGGCAGTTGGGCAAGGGATCGATTACCAATTCCACTGCACGCATAAAAGACTTGGTTGACCCGGATATCACGGCGCTTATTCAGCATTCGGCGCAAATCGACGGAGGAAACTCCGGCGGCCCGCTTTTGATTGCCGATCCTTCCGGCGAAGCCGGCTACGCGGTTGTCGGCGTCAACACGTGGAAATACGTGCGCCGTCAGGACACGAACTATTCGATTCCCGCAGCGGCCGTTCAGGCATACATTACAAAAGTGCTGAACCCCGAAAACGCTCCGGCAATAAAAACGCAAATGGAAAAACGCGTTCAATCGTTTATCGCCGATGCCGCAAAACAGGACAACGATTTTACCGACATCGTAAAATATATTTCCTACGCATACGTCGGTTCGGACGGAAAAGACGTTTTCGTAAAAGCGCTTTCATCGGCGCCCTCGGCCGTCCGCTCCGTTGTTATTGCGGTCTTTAACAATTATTCGCCGCTCGAAGGCATGCGCTACGCTCTCGCGTGGGACGTATGGAAAAAGCTTGGAAACGACGAGCGCTCGCTTGTTTCCGCAGGAGATGTAACGGAAGTGTCTTCGGTTGCGTGTACCGTACCGCTCCAAAACGAAAAATGGGAAAAGCCGATAGAAACGCGCTGGATTTCCGAACACGGCTTGTGGCGCTTGGAAATGTTCGGTTCGGCACAGACGAAAACCGAAAAGGGCAAAAAGAAAGCAAAGACCGCCAAAACCGACATAGAAGAAAATTCGGAAGCTCCCTTTTTCTCTTTTGAAAGTCCCTATGCTTCGGCATTGCAGATCAGTTTTGATCTTTCCCGCACAAACGATATAACGCATGGATTCAGCGCTTCTTATTCGTATTTTCTTGATATGACCGGCATGGATAAACGCTGGGTAGGATTCGGATTTGCCCTTAATATCGATAAAGTAACGACGCTTAATGTAACGCGCGTCATTGCCGGGCCGGTACTTACCGTGCAGGTCCCTATGATTATAGGAAAAACACACCTTATTCCGTATATTGCAGGAACGGTAGGGCCCAATATTCTCGGATTTACTTCTTTCGACAAAAGCGCAGCAGGCGGTTTTGCCGCCGGTTTTGAAACAGGACTTAAAGCCGGCTATGATTTCGGTACCGATGTGAATGTGCTTATCGGCGTTGCCTACAAGTACATGCAGCAAAAACCTCTGTTTGACAGAGGCAGAAGTGCAGCGTTGAAAAAAACGAGTTTGTCGGCTTCTTTAACGCTTGTATTTTAATATAATATAATGAGGAAGTTAAAATGGAACTAAAGAAAACAAAACTTATAGTTTTATGTTTAGTGTCGTTATCTGCCGTATGTTTTACCGGCTGTTTAACATTGTTTGAGGCTATTGCAAATCAATCGCAACGGGATGCTTTAGTGAAAGACATTAAAGGAACCCCTGAAAATTCCGTAGTAATTTACGGCGGATGGGCCGGCGTAGGAAAACTGTTCCAGGCGAATACGTCAAAAGCGCCGAATCCGGCTTCTTTTTATACGGAAAAAAACTGGAGCGTTTCAACGCCGTTGGTTCCCGGAGGCCGCTATAGAGAATACTTTGACGTCAGTGTTATCAATACAGGGAATACCGTTACAACAACATATTACGTGTACGGACTTAACGGGAACATTGAGAGCGAATTTATTGTCCCCGAAAAAGCGGGAATATACTATTACGGCGATTCGCTTTTAAATTTACAATCGGCAAAAATAAAAAACCAATCGAAAAACAAAACCGCAAAACAACTCAGAGATGATGAATTAAAAGCGCTGAAAAACGCCTACAGGGTATACGCAAAGACCGCATGGGGGCCTTTGTTTCAAGCACGGATGGAGGAGCTGAAAAATGAAAAATAAAATAGTAATTATTGCTGTCGGACTTTTATGTCTGTACTCAACGATTTTTGCAACCGAAAAAGTAAAGGAACCGGGGAAAAATCAAGTATTACTTGTCGGCAAAGTTTCCTTGCTGAAAGACCTCGACAGAGATTTTTATATACAAACGCTTGGTCTTGATCCGGCACTGCGAGATAAAAATCACGTGTACGGCTTTTTGCCCGATCCGAAAGGGGATATAATATCGGTTCCTATCGACACTATTATCGGCGATTATTTTTTCATTCCCGTAAAAATTCCCAAAAACGGACGTTTTTTATTGAACGGATTTTTCGTTTTTCTTTTTTCCGAAGGAGAAAAAAAGATTGATGTTGCCGGGAAAGTGTATCTTGCCCGGGCGCGTCATATCTTTCTACCCTTCGGCATGGAGGTGCCTGTTTCATCCGAAAACAGATACGTATACGTCGGAAGCTATACCTACAGCTTTGCGGGAGACAATTTTGTCGTGGACGGTATAAAACAAAAAGACGAATTTGACGAAGCGCAAGCTCTTTTGAACCAAAAGCTCGGTAAAAACGTTCAACTGACGCGCGCCGTTCTTTTGGACCCCGAAGAATCCAAAAAGAAAACAAAATAATAAGCTGGCAACAGAAAGCAGGAAAGTGTGAGAACCTTCCTGCTTTTTTTATGGAGGAAGTATGAATAAGGTAATGTTGATAAGCTTTGATGCGGTCGGCAGCGACGAAGTAAGCGAATTGCTTGCGATGCCGAATTTTAAGCGGGTTACGCAAAACGGTATGCTGTTCCGCGACATGAAAACGGTATTCGTCTCGAACACCTATCCGATTCATACTTCCGTCGCGACGGGCAAACCGCCGTGCGCTCACGGAATCATTTCGAATATGTGGATCGATCCGGACGAAGAAGGCGCATGGTGCTACGACAGCCGCCGCATATGCGCAAAAACTTTGTGGAACGCTGCCCGCGAAAAAGGCTTAAAAACCGCTTCGGTTTTATGGCCGGTTACCGGTTATGCAAAAGACATCAATTGGAATTTGCCCGAAGTCGTCATACGCAAGGGCGAAAATCAAGTTGTGCAGAATTTAAAAGCCGGTTCATTTATTATTCAAATGGAAGCCTTTTTCCGCCATCGGCATTTAATGCGCGGCATTTCACAGCCGGCCCTCGACACCTTTGCCGTCCACGTTATGCGCGACATAGTTTTATCGCGCAAGCCCGACCTTATGCTGCTGCACTTAACGAGCTTTGACACCATTTGCCACGAATTCGGAAGAACGGCGCCGGAAACGAAAAAAGCCTTGGTATACTTGGACGGTTTTTTGGGCAACATGCTCGACATTCTCAAAAAGGACACGACGGTTATCGTTTTCTCCGACCATGCACAGCTCGACGTTCATTCGAACATTCACCCGAATGCGCTGCTTGAGCGCATGGGATTTTTAAAGCAAACTGAAAGCTACGACGAAGTTTTTAAAAAAACCGTAAACGTTTTGAGCGATTACCGATACTTTTTTCACTATGCCGGCGGCAGCGCGTTTTTATTCGCAAAAGACACCGGCAAAGCCGGCGGTAGGGGGACCCCGCAAGATCGGACGGCAGATATTGATTCGATAAAAAAAGCGGTACTGCAGCTTGAAGGGGTCGAGCGGCTTTTAACCGACGACGAATTGAAAGAGTCCGGCTTCGGCGCCCCGTCTTCTTTGTACCCGACAGGAGCGCTTTTCGGCATCGGTGCGAAAGAAGGCCGGCACTTCGGCGACACGCACTACGAAAAAGGCTCGCACGGCTATACGGTTAATCGGCCGCATTACGGAACCTTTTGCGCCGTCAACAAAAAAATCGAGGGCGCGTCTTGCACGTCGATTCTCGATGTTACAAAGCTTACCGCCGCCGAACTCGGCGTATCCATGGATTAAAAGCGCAACGCTTTGCGGCCGCCCCGTACGCCCGTGCGGCAGGCAGAAGAGAAAGCTTTACGGGCTGTTATTTTCCGGTCATTACAAAAACGCCCTTCCACCGCGGTTTCGGCGGCGAAACCTGATAATGGTTTACCCGCTTTAAAAAGACCTTCGAGGGCGCGTCGTTGTATTTTTCTATATTGTCGGAAAAGCATTTTTCCGCGTTGTCCCATTTCCGCTTTCGATAATACGACAAGCCCATTTCGAAGGTGCGCTTTAAATCGAGAATCTTTTCGGTCGCCGCTTCCTTTGCCTGCAAAATCTCGTAAATGCGCACCGGTTCGGTTTTTCCTTTTACCGTTACAAAATCGAGCTCGCGGCACACAAAGCTGCCGTTCAGTTTTTCATACACCGCTTCGGAAATAATCGCTTTTGAACCGTATTCTTTATTTGCACTCTCAAGCCGGGCCGCAAGGTTTACCGTGTCGCCGATAGACGTAAAATCCTTACGCGTTTCCGAACCGACCGAGCCGAATACGACGGAACCGGAATTGATGCCGATGCCGACCGAAATGGAAGCCGCACCTTCTTCAAGCGCGGCCTGTTTTTCGCGGTACATGGCTTTGCGGATTTCCATAGCGGCTTTGCAGGCGTTGATTTCTTTTTTCGGTCCGGAAAAAAACGCCATTATTTCATCTCCGACGTATTTATCGACATCGCCGTCGTTTTCAAAGATGATTTTTGTTTCTATGTCGAGATAATGGTTTAAAAGCCGGATAACTTCTTTCGGCGGTATTTTTTCGCACAGGCTCGTAAAGCCGCGGATATCGGTAAAAAGAAAACACAGCTCCCGCGTCGTACTCAAGCGGCCGGCCTTTTTTTCCGCATTTTGCACGGTGTGGAACGATACATAGGGCAGCATACCGCGCACCAGCGATACGATATTTTTTATTTCTATTGAAAGCGTTTTTATTTCGTCGTTCGTGTTGACACTCTCTTCAAAAATCAATTTCCCCGATTCAATTTTCGCATTGCCGGAAAGCATATCGCTCAAACCGTTCGCCGTTTTGCGGATGTTCCCGCAAAGGAAAAGGATCGGGTTTGCGATAAAATCCGCAAGGAACAGAGTGATTATTATCGAAACATAAAAAAAGATTATCGAAATCGTAAGAATAAAAACCTTCGCCTGAAAATACGGCCTGTTCAAAACTTCGTTCAAATACGTAACAACCGAAAATCCCACAAGCTTTTGGCCGTCTTTGCGCGAAAACGTAATCGGGTACACGTACAGGCAGGTATTTTTTTCCGGTTTTAGAATCGGTTCGCTTTTCGTATTTTCGTTTTGATAATGTGTTATATAGTGCATGGCTTCGGACGGCAAGATTGTTTTTTCGGAAGCGGGAATCTTATTAACGCTCCCGGCGGCCGTCGTATACGAAAACACGTCGAATTCCGGCAGTTCCGTAGAATAATCGATTTCTTCAAGGAAGATATTCGTTTTACTGCTCGTCGTAATAATGTCCACCCTTTGGAAGGGGAACGGAGAGGTCGCATTGGTTTTCCGTATGCCTTCGAGAAAGGCGCTTATTTTCGTATGAAGCCCGTCGGAAAAATCATAGATTGCGGCAACTTGTTCGGCAAGGTTTTTACCCGTATTGTTTACCGTTTGCGAAAGCAGCGTTTTATAATTTTTCAAATCCGTCGAAATAAAGGTGGAAAGGATAATCAGTATCGTACACAAAATAACAAACGTTATTTTCGTTTTTATGCGCGTTTTCCGCTCGCGGTTTTTAAAATCGCCTATGCGGTCTTTTACGGTTGAATACACGGCCGCAATACCGGCATCCTCATCGTCTTCGTTTTTTTTCCGTCGTTTCAGCTTTTCGGATGTTTTTTCGCGAATGGCCGCTTCTTTTTGATTTTCTTCTTTTAAAAGCTGCTTATATTCCACATACGATTCGTTTTTCTTTTTTATTGAAATTATTCCGAATGCGATTAAAGACGCGTGAAATGCCAATGCTGAAAAAAAAGCTATATATACCGCAGGGCTTAACGAAGAAAACCAACGGGCGGTATTTGCAAACAAAATTATTCCGCAAAAGCCGCCGGCAAGATAAAATGCTGCGGATACGAGCAAAGACAAATAGACGATAGTATCCGTTATCTTCTTTTGAAAAAACGATACGACCGTAAGGATAAAAGCGATCGGCAAAAGAAAAAAGGCACAGCAGCAAACGGAAAAAAAATGAAACCCGCTCGGAACGGCACCGGATGCCAATACCGTAAACGGATACAGTAAGCGCGACGCTCGTTCGGGATTAAACAAGTCCATCTTATCCATCCCGAACGGCAGCACCATAAGTTCGGCAAGAGCGGCAAGGGAAAGAACCTTCCATACGAAAAACGAAGAGAAAGGCTCTTTCCGCCGATTTTTAATTTTTTCAAACACAGTCTTATTCATGTTTATCGATTAACTACGATATATTGCACTTTCTATAAAAAGTCAAGGCGCGAACTTGCACTGTTAAGCGCTTATGCCGGCGACGGCCAGCTGCAGGGAAGAAAGCATTTCGTTGACCGTTTGCTGGTCGAGGATGGCGAGGCGAAAAATTGCCGATTCGATAAGCGAATAGAACATTTCGTTCGCCGCTTTTACGTTTATCTGCTTAAAGTCGCCGCTTTTTTTACCTTCGATTAAAATGGTCGAAAGAAGATGGCGCAAGCGCACAATGCGGCGGCGCACACGGTCGCCCGGATTTTTACCCGTTTTTTGTATTTGAATAAGATAGGCTAAAATAACCTGAAACAGCTGCCGGTTTTCCATGCAACCGTGAACAATCACTTCCAAAACATCCAAAAGGCGTTCTTTGCAGCTGCGGCTTTTGTCGTCGATAATAAGACGGAGCGAATTTTCCAAGCCTTCGGTTAATTGCTTGATACTCCATAAAAATATTTCGCGCTTGTTTTTAAAATAGATATATAGGGTTGTGCGCGTAATACCGCAGCGGTCGGCAATTTTTTGAAAAGTCGCGTCTTCATAGCCTTCGTCGATAATCACATCGAGGGCTTTTTTCAAAATGACTTTTTTACGCTTTTCGTGGTCTATAACGATTCCCATCTTTTTCCTCCGTCGGCTGCGTACTTTGTTTGCCGTATCCTTGTTCGTTGTATATATAGAAAACGGTATCCAAATTACCGCTTTTTAGATTTTTCGTCTGCGACGCGCGCTTTCCGATGCAGCGTTCAAAATCCGCATAGGCCGTAATGAAGCCCATGTTCCAGCCTTTAAAATCCGTAAACAGGGAGCCCATGCTTTTATACAGCGCAGGAATTTCGTCCTCATCGCCGAGCCGCTCGCCGTACGGAGGATTGGTAATGATACAACCCTCGCCGTAAGGAGCGCGCAAATCTTTAAAATCCGCACATTCAAAATCGGGGCGGGGAATTTTCAAATCGCTCCCGATAAGCTGTAAGGCGCGCCCGGCACCGGCGAATGCACGTTCGGCATTTAAACGCGCCCGCTCTGCCGCAGCGGGATCTATATCGGTTCCGGTAATACGGGCAAGCACGTCCGGGCGGATATTCGCCGCTTCTTTTTTGCGGATTTCGTCCGCCGAGGCGGCATCGAAAACGCCAAGGTTTTCAAGCGCAAAGCGCCTGCCGAAGCCCGGAGCGACGTTGTACGCGTAAAGCGCCGCTTCAATCGCTATTGTTCCGGAACCGCAAAAAGGATCGTGCAGCGGTATTTTCCGCTTCCAGCACATAAGCTGCAAAAGGACTGCCGCCGTCGATTCGCGTATCGGCGCGCATCCTCCGTCTTTGCGGTACCCTCTGCGGTTCAGCGGCGCGCCCGACAAATCGAGAAAAACCGACGCCGCATCGTTTTCGACGTACACGCGTATATCCGCCTGCGCGCCGCTTTCCGGCAAAACGTTCATACGCCAGCACGAGCCGAGCTTGGCGCAAACCGCTTTATGCACGACGGATTGCACGCCGTGTTCCGATCTAAGAGCACTCTTATGAATGCGCACCTTATCTATATGAAGTTTTACGTCTTTTTTAAAAAAATCCTGCCACTGTACGGCATGCACGCCTTCAAACAGCGCGTCGAAATCGGGCGCGGCAAAGGAGGCCGCCTGCAGGTAAATTCTGTCCGCCGTGCGCAGACACAGATTGGGCCGGAACAGTTCTTTTTCGGGGCAGTCAAACAGCACCCGGCCGGGAGCATTGCTCCGCACCGCGTAACCGAGTTTTTTTATTTCGTTTGCAAGAACCTTTTCGGCACCGATCGCACACAGGGCGGCAAGTGTTGTCATTAACAAAGTATACCCGAAAACCGCACATTCTGCAATTGCAATTTTGACACATTCTTAAAGTTTGTGAAATCGCGATTGCCCCGCACCGATTGCTTTTTTTGTCCCGCAGCCTGTATACTTTTCGATATGCTTTTTATTTTTGTGCCGCTGCTTGCCGCCGCAGGTTTTTTAATTTTGTGCTTTTCTGCAGGATTCGTGCTGTTCGGCTTTTTATGCGTGCGCTCCGTGTATGCCAAACACTCGTTCGTCGATAACGCCGATCACATAAAGGACGAAAAAGTTTACCCCGTTTTGCTTGAAGCGAAAAACCGCATAGACGAAAAATCGCAGGAAAAGGTCGCAATACGCTCCGCCTGCATCTGCCGGATTTTCCCCTTACCGTCTTTTTTTCCAAAAAAAACGCTGAAACTGTGCGCCGATTTACAACTGCAAAACGATGCCGAAAGCGCGTCCGACAAAAAGCATTTTGCGGTACTCGTTCACGGCTTTTCCGATTCCGCCCGCGGCATGGCGTATTTGGCCGAAACATATTATAAAAACGGCTTTTCCGTTTTAAGCGTAAACTTACGCGCCCACGGCGAAAGCGAAGGTCGCTTTGCGGGGCTCGGCCATCTTACAACCGACGCCGCCGACCTTGCGCTGTGGCTCCGCTTTTTGGTAAACCGCTTCGGCAAAGATATCCGCATTGTGCTTCACGGCGTGTCCATGGGAGCCGCGGCGGCCGTCCAATGCGCATACGGAATCATCGCCGTGCAAGACGAATTTGCCGACGAAAGAGCCGCCCTGAAAACGGTTGCCGCCGACTGCGGATTTTACCGTTTTTCGGAACAAGTCGAACGCCAGCTGTCCCTGTTTTTATCCGCGAAAGGCATTCACCGCGCGGTTTTCGGCTGTGCGGCAAAAGCCGCGTCTTTTTTCAACCTTTTTGTAAACGGATTTTCTTTTTCGGCCGATTGTCCGGGCACAACCTTGGCCGCATGTACGCAAGCGCAGCCCTTTGAACTCGTTTTGTTTCACGGCAGTGCCGACACCCTCGTACCGCCCGCCGACGCGCACCGCTTGTACGAAGCGGCGCACGAACCCAAACGGCTCGTTTTAACCGAAGGCGCCCCGCACATCGGCAGCTTTTTTTATGCCCCCGACAAATACATAGCCGCCGTTTTGAAAAACTTCCGCGATTGACTTGTCTGTAATAGCTAAATTAAATATAGTTTGTAAAAATGCAGCTGTCCAGTTGTCGGCGATGCGCCCCTTTCAAAAGACGCGGATTGCGGCTATACTGTCGGTATGCAAAAAACGTTTTACAACGATTATCTTGCCGTTACGGTTGACTCGACGGGCGCGGAACTCGTTTCCGTAAAAACGCGTTCGCACAGGGAAATCCTGTGGCAGGGCGAAAAGGGCGTATGGAACGCTCACGCGCCCCTGCTTTTTCCGTGGACGGGACGAATAAAAAACCGCCGGTTCACACACAAAGGTGCGGCTTTCGACGCGGGCATTCACGGTTTTATAGCGCAGACCGAACACCGGCTCGCACAAGAAAGCACGGACATTTTGCGCTTCGAAACCGAAAGTTCGGCGTCCACGCACAAGCTGTTTCCGTATGATTTTGCACTCGCCCAAACGTTTTCCCTTAACGGCAGCGCGCTCACGCATACGGTTGAGGTAACAAACACGGGAAAAACGGCTATGTTTTTCGGACTCGGATTTCATCCCGGCTTTATATGCCCCTTCGTACAAGAAAAAAACGCAGCAGGCAAAATCAAAAACGCGGGCGATTACGAACTTGTTTTTGATACGGCGCAAAGTCCCGACTTGGTCGAATTGACCGAAAACGGACTTCCCTCCGGCGCGCAAAGGCGGTACATGAATAATCAAAAAGCGCTCGCCTTGTCGGACAACTTGTTCAAAGGCAATACGCTGTGCTTTACGGGATTAACGGCATCTTCGGTTACACTGCGCGAAAAAAGCGCGCCGCACAAAAAAAACGGCGCCGGCTATTCTGCAGGATATTCGGTTGAAGTGTGCATAAAAGATTTTCCGTACCTTCTTTTGTGGAGCGCCGCAACCGAAAAGCTGCGCTTTGTCTGCATAGAACCCTGGTACACGCTGCCCGATTTTGAAAACTCATCAAGCGAATGGGAATCCAAAAAGAATCTTTTGCGCCTCGAAAGCGGAAAAACCTTTAGCGCCGCCCTTACGTTGACAATTCATACAGTATAACCGCGGCTGCCTGCGCAACGTTCAAACTGTCGGGGAAGGCTCCGCCGGTGCGCGCAAGCCGTTTATTGTGCGAGGGAATGCGCACGAGCCGGTCGCACAGTTTTTTTACCTCGTCCGTCATTCCGTTTTCTTCGTTGCCCAAGATAACGGCGCATCCGGTCTTTACATCGTTTTTTGCTTCGTTCTTTATGTCGCGCACGCTTTGGCTACCTGCGGCGTCGGTTCCCACACGTAAAAGCTTTCCTTTAAGCGCGCGCAAAAACACGGAAATCGAATGCACGGCGTACAGCCGCACAAATTCCATGCCGCCCTGCGCGTTCCGGTACGAGCTTGTCGTTATAAGGCTTGCAGCGCTGTCGGCCGGCAAAACGATCCGCTGTATGCCGAAAAAAGCTGCCGAACGGATTATCGCACCCGCGTTTTGCGCATTGCCGATGCCATCCAAAACCAAAACGGTTTCACCCCGGCTGCTCCATTCGTCAACATCGGAGGGCCCTACCGGCAAAAAAACCGGCATTTCAATCATCGCCGTAATACCCTGATGGTGGTGCGAGCCGGACAGTTTTTCCAATTCCTGTGCGTCCTGCACTTCGTTGTACGGAATTTTACGAGATGCAAGTTCTTTGCACAAAAAACCGAACGCCGGTGCGCGCTCACGGGTATAATAAAAACGCTTTATTTTTTGCGGATTTTGCCGCGCCAAAGCCTGTACCGCCGCAAAACCGCACACGGCCAATTCGGCTCGCTGCTTATTTTTCATTGTGTTGAGTATATCGTATTTTTATGCTAAGGTACAGACGGAAAACAAATGCGCGCGAACTCCCTTTTCGTACAAAAGCATCCTTTACACTTATTGATAAAACCCGTTTCCGGCAGCTGCAACATGGTGTGCGTATATTGTTTTTACTGCGACGAAATGCAAAAACGAAGTACGCCCTCGTTCGGCAAAATGAACATGCAGACCGCCGAAACGCTTATACAAAAGGCGCTCGACGGAACGCATTCGGCGTGTACCTTTGCCTTTCAGGGCGGCGAGCCGACGCTGTGGGGCTTGGAAGCGTACCGCGCCTTTACCGCCCTTGTACGGAAGCACAACAGGCAAAATATTCCCGTTCAATTTGCCCTGCAGACAAACGGTTTTATTATCGATAACGAATGGGCGGATTTTTTTGCAAAAGAGCATTTTTTAATCGGGCTTTCAATGGACGGAAACAAACGCGTCCACGATTCGCTGCGCCGCAGCCGGGACGGAAGCGGTACGTTCAACAACATACTCCGTGCATCGCAGCTTTTTAACAATCACAAAGTCGAATACAATATTTTAACGGTTGTCAGCGCCCGCGTTGCCCGCGACATAAAAGACATCTATGAATTTTACCTGCGCAACAATTTTATCTATCAGCAATATATTCCCTGTTTGGATCCGATCGGCGAAGAAAGGGGAAAAAGAGAATGGTCTTTAACGCCGGAACTGTACGGCCAGTTTTTAAAAACGCTTTTCGATTTGTGGTACCGAAGTTTTAAACGCGGCAACAGAGTTTCCGTGCGCTATTTCGATAATCTTTTACTTATATTGCTCGGACGTTTGCCGGAATCCTGCGGCATGCTCGGACACTGTACTTTTCAGCATGTGATAGAAGCCGACGGAAGCGTGTATCCGTGCGATTTTTACGTCCTCGACGATTATCGTTTGGGCAATATAAATACGGACGGTTTTGCCGACATTGCCGCGGCACGCAAAAAAATCGGTTTTATTGAAAAATCGTTTTACATACACGAAGACTGCAAAAGCTGCACATGGTATTCATTGTGCAGAGGCGGCTGCCGGCGCGATCGCGACGATTTTACCGATGCACCGCCGGGCAAAAACTATTTTTGCAGCGCATATAAAGATTTTTTTGCCTACGCATACGAGCGCTTGCTTGAAGTTGCAAATGCGATAAAAAGCGGCCGCTGATTTACAGCAGTGCTTCCAAGTCGATTTCGCCTGCGGTACAGGGAACGCGGATGTCCCAGTTTTCAAGAACGGCCGGGTGCAGTTCTCCGAAAACTCCGACTGCTTTGCCCTTTACGATAAGGCGCGCCTGCCGGCCGGGAATAAAGCGCGGGTCGGAAGCTTCTTCAACCTTGTATTCATGGTTTAAAAAATACAACAGCGAAGCCGTTTCGCTTGCCGCCGTATTAAAGTTCGCATCGGCTGCCGCC
Organism: uncultured Treponema sp.; assembly: GCA_905372025.1. Lineage (GTDB taxonomy): Bacteria > Spirochaetota > Spirochaetia > Treponematales > Treponemataceae > Treponema_C. The sequence continues at coordinate 105,301 of CAJPNP010000004.1, forward strand.
GTCAAAAATCCTATGTACTGACGGGTTTTTGTTCCCGTATCTTCCGTATCGCATAAAAAAGCCGTTTTGCCGATTTCGAAAATCTTATGCGGATACACGGCGTTGCCCGATACCGCTTCGGCGCTTAAAAGCGACGGAATAATCGAGGAGCGCACAAACTGATAATTTTCACTCATCGGGTTTGCAATTTCGATTACCTGCGAACCGTCGATGTTCATGCGCTCGATATAGTCGCGCTTTGAGCCCAAATAATTAAAAATCATTTCCTGATAGCCCAAGCCGATTAAAAGTCCCTTCGCCTTGCGGCTCAAAAGCGTTACGGGCGACAGGCGGCCGATCGTAAAATCGTGCGGTTTTTCCGGCTTAAATGCAGATAATTCACAGCCGAGCATAATGTCTTCGATAACGTCCGCCGAATGCAAAAAGTCGTTACGGTACGGAGGCGGCAGTACGCTTATAAGGCCGTCTTTTTCTTCCGCTTCGACACCCGTGCGGGCGAGGGCCGAAAGCATTTTTTCGATCGAAAGGTCTTCACCCAAAAGTTTGCGCACCGCCGCAACCGAAGCTTGCGTCCGGTCCTGAAAATAAAAGGGCGTTACGAGGTCTTTGCCGAAGCCGGTGTCATACGGATGCTTTACAAGGCACGGAAGAATCGTATAGCCCGCGTCGAAAAAATCGCAGGCGACAATCATCGTTGCAAGCAACAAAGACGGCATATCGGTTCCGGTCATTTCAACCAACAAATCGCGGTCGCCGACCTGCACGGCGCCCAAAGATGCGCTGTTGATAATCGGCGCCATGGAAAGCGTTTCGCCGGCGGCATCGCTTAAAAGCGGAAACTTTTTTGCTTTTTCCAAAATCCAGCCGTATTCTTTTCCTTTCGGATGTTCGCCGATAATTTGCCGGCAGCTCATCGGCGAATCGAAGCCGAGCGGTACAAAGCTCGTTTTATCCGGATCTACGGCGTGATATGAAACGGGCCATTTAATCGACGCGTAGCGGTACACGCCCATCGAAATCGAACGGCGCTTGCGGCCGAAATTCCAGCACAGTTTTTCCTGCGTTTGAATGACATCGAGCAGCATCGGCTCGTCGATCGGTTTTCCGGATATAACAAAGGCGCTCATAAAAGGACGGATATCCTTTAAGGCGGGATCCACGTTTATGACGCGCGAGCCGTAATCCCTGCTTTCGCCCGCCGACGACAAAAAGTCTTTATATAAAACATAACCGCTTTTCGGGTTCTGTTCGGCATCTTTATTTTTATGCAGCCGCAGTTGGCGGGCAAGGCCGGCGGTAGACCACAAGTCGGGGCGGTTCGTATCGTTCAGTTCGATTTTAATCGTTCGTTCGTTTTCGGGCGCCTTGGGGTCGGGTTTTTCATCCAGCTCGGCCTTTGCGCAGGTTAAGCGCTGTTCGAGCACGTCGTAAGAATATTTTTCACCCAACAAATTAAAAAAAAGCTTTTCGTTTACATCTATTTTAGGCATATGCCCTCCGTTAAGCTCGGTAGTTTTTACAGTATACCGAAATCCGCCGGTGCTGTACAGACCTCATGTTCCGACGGCAGACTTCGGCATGAATGAAAAACAAGAGAAAACACCCCTTCCGAATAGCCACATGAAAAAAGAGGCCGTTCAGGCAATTCGCTTCGCTCATAAGCCGTTCTCGGCCCCTTTTTTCACGCGTTCGCCATAAGAATGTTTTCTTTACAAGCACTTAATCATGCCGAAGCCCCGCCCTCTTAAACGAAAAGTAAGGGAAAAAAGGCTTGCAAAGAAGCAAAAAGAAGTGTATTCTTTACGCAATGACAATAAAAGAACGAAAAACGCACCGTTTCCGCGAAGCGGGAAAGGTTTCCATACCTGAACTCTGTATTTTTCCGGGTCTTTTAATCGATATAAGCAGTTCCGGCTGCTGTATCCGTTTTCCCGCCGTTATCGAACCCGACATGGATTCGGACTACGAAGCGTCATTCTTCTTGTCGTCAAAATCGCCGCAGCATCCGGTAGTTCTTATAGTGCAGCCCAAGTGGAAAAAAAATGCCGAGTCGGCAACGGAAATCGGCTTCGAATTCCTGCATTCGCCCGGCACAAAAAATCTGACGCAGTACATACAGGATCTTTCCAAAGCCGCCGAAAGCTAAACGGCTGAAAAACCGATTCATTCGCATTTCATTTATTCGCGCTTCAAATCGGTATAATAATACCGCAGCCTCACGGCGGCAAATAAAAGTACCGCAATCGAAAAACACCATACGAATCCGCCGAATGAGGCAAAAAAATTGTATAAACCGTGGCAAAAGAGCGCCGACACAAAGGCCGCCTTCCGCGCTTTTCCGTTTTTAAGCGTCCACACGAAAATTCCCGACAGGGCAGAACACAACGCGTGCAACACCACAGCCGTAATCAAACGCAGGGGCGAATAATGCGTTCCGGCGATGCAGTATACGAGCGCTTCAAACGAACCGAGGGCAGTTCCGGCGATAAGGGCCGATGCCGTAAATGCCGAAATCGGAACCGCTTTTACGGGCAGCAAAAACAAAAAGAACGCTTTCGCACTTTCTTCTATCAAGCCGTTAAAAAGCAAAGCGCTCAAAAAAACGGCGGCAAGAGAAGCGGGCGAAAAATTGAAAAAGCGCCGTATAACAAATTGAATGACGATAATCGGAACGAGGGCGGCAAAGCCTGCGCCGACCGCCCACACGGAATATGAAAGCTTAAAGGACGGCACTTTTACGGCCGAAAAAATGATGCCGGCAAGCAGGGGTAAAAAACACAGTGCCAGCGTTGCGTACAAAATCATAATTCATCATAACAAAAATACTGTACAGGTGCAATAAAAGGCTGTATAGTAAGCATATGCAGTGCGTTATTTTGCTTGGCATACAACATTCGGGGAAAACGACCGTCGGCCGTCTTTTGGCGGCACGAAAGGGCTTTGATTTTTTCGATACCGATTTAATTATCGAGCGGCTGTGCGGTACAAGTTGCCGAGAACTGTACGCGCAAAAGGGCGAAACCGCGTTTAAAAAGGCCGAACTTGAAGCGTGCCGTTTTTTTCAAGCCGCTTGTGCGGAAAAAAGCAAAACAAACGCAAAGGGTGTCGTTTGCGCCGCAGGCGGCGGCATCTGCGACAACGCGCGCGCGCTGTCGGTTTTGGAACAAACGGGCATCTGCATTTATTTGGATATCGGTGAAGACGAAGCTTTTTCACGCATCTGCGCGCGCGCCGCACGCGAAGGAAGTTTTCCGGCCTACATCGAGCGGCATAAACCGCAAACGGACGAGCGGCGCAGGGAAATCTTTCACGCCGTATACGAGCGCAGAACGGCCGAATATAAAAAAAAAGCGGCGCTGTCGGTGAACGCGGACGGTTTAAGTCCGGAACACATATGCGCCGCTATTGAAAAGCTGCCGGTTTTAAACGGCTTAAAGGTCTTTTAAAAACCTCCGCATCCGCCGCCGCAGCCGGAACAACCGCCGCACCCGCCCGATGAGCAGCCGCACGAATCGCCGGAAACGGCCGAAAGCTCTTCGTCCGTCGCATCGCGCACATCGGTTATGTTTACGTCGAAAAACAGCTTTTTGCCGGCAAGCTCGTGATTTGCGTCCACCGTTATGTTGTCGCCGTCAATTTTTGTAACACGGACAATGCGGCTCATTGCGCCGGAGCCCGTTTCAAATTGCATACCGACTTCAATCTTTGTTCCCGCGTCGAAATTTGCGCGGGGAATCGTTACAACCAAGTCCTTCGAATATTCGCCGTACGCTTCGGCCGGCTCAACCGAAACCGACAAAGCCCGTCCGGCTTCTTTGCCTTCGAGCTCCCTTTCCAGCCCCGGAATCAAATTGCCGTATCCGTGAAGATACTCCAACGGCGAAGAACCTTCGGACGAATCGAGAACATTTCCGTTTTCATCCTTCAGCGTATAATGGATAGACACCATTTTATCTTTTTCGATTACCATATAATCCTCTTGTATTTGTACTAATATACACTTTTAAACGCTGCACGGTCAAGCGGAAACAAACGGGTAAAGACGGGTACCCTTGTTTTTTTTGCGGGAAGGGTTATAATGGGATAATACGCAGCGTTATTAAACAAATTATAAAGGTCCGGAGGAACTTTGAAATGAAAAAAATTTTATTTATTTGTTTATGTATGGGAGCCGTTTTTTTTCTTTATGCGCAGGAAAGCCCGGCTCAAACCGTAGCCGGTGCTCAAGCGGAAGTTTCCGTCCCTGAAGAGAGCTCCGATTTACAGGAAGCGCATGAAAAAAATTCTGCCGATAGAATAGCCGCCATAAATACATTGCTTAAGAACAAAGAATTACAGAAAAATTTCGACGGTATACGCACGGAAGCAATGGGACTTTCTTTTGCCGAAAAAAACGCTTTGTTTTCAAAACATAAAAGCGCCTCCGGTGTTTCCGCAGCTATAAATTTTTTTATCGGATACGGCATAGGCTCTTTTGTACAAAAAGATACCGTCAACGGCGTAATATGCCTTTCGGCCGATGTCATTGCTTCCGGCTTATTTTTTGCAGCAACATTTGTAATGTTCAAGGACGCTTTGATTATGGCAATCAATCCTTCTTCCGACATATTCGATCGTTATGTGGATATTTTTCATTCTTCAAATCCGTTTGAAATAGCCGTTTCGATGCTGAAGGCAAATAATACGCTCGGTTTTGTAATTGCCGGCGGCATTATATTCGGAGTTTCCCGCATATACGGAGTGATCGCTCCGTTGATGTACGGAAGCTCTTATAACAAAAAACTTGAAGAGGCTTTAGGCCTTAAAGATACTCAAATCTCTTTTTCGCCCATCGTTATGCCCGATGCAGCCTGCGGCTTAGCCCTGTCGATACGTTATTAAATTTTTGCCGTTCGCTCGCGGCTCAACACACAGGCAATAAAAAAGCGCCGGTAACGCTCTTTCGGGAGTTGCCGGCGCCGAGCCGCAATCGGTATGCTAAAGCAGCGGTAAAAGTTTAAAGTTCCATACCGCCGATAATTTGTATGCGGCCGTCGGTTTGAGGCGCAATAGGCTGCGGCATTTTTTGCACATAATTGATAACCACATCGCTTAAAAGCATCGACGAATTGAACACTTCAACAGCCGATTTAAACACTTCGTAGCCGTCGCCGCCTTTTGCAAGGTAATCGTTTGTCGCGATTTTATACGTGCGCGCAGGATCAATCGGTTTGCCGCCGATGGTAACGTTTTCGACTTTGCCCGTATTGTAATTCAGTGTAAAGCGCGCTTCTTTGGAAACCTGCGCGAAAGCTCCTGCGCCCTGCGGAATCGTTCCGATAAAATCGAAAAGCTTTACGACGTCCGAGCCTTTTAAAGTTACGACGTACACATAGTTTTCAAACGGAAGAACGGTTAAAATGTTTTCGCGCGTAACATTGCCTTCGGGCAGGTTCGTGCGGATGTTTCCGCCGTTCGTCAACGCGAAGTCCGCCTTAACGCCGATTGAGGCAAGATAGGCGATTTGCGCATCGCTGACCAAGTCGCCGAGCGCTATTTCTTTTTTGCGGCTGAGCCTGTTGCCGAACTCGAATTCGGCGGAAGTTTTCATAACGACTTCTTTTAAGCTCGCGTCGGCTTTTTCTTTATACGGGCGAATTAACTCGATGATTTCCGGATCGGGCGGAAAAGCCGCACTCGTAATTTCTACGGGGGTCCAATCGAAGGCGGTCATTTTGCCGTCTTTAATCGTTACGCGGCCTTTGCCCATAAATTTTCCCCACTCGTTGGCGGATACAATGTAAGTATCGCCGACGCGCTCGGGTTTTTCGAATTTGAAATGGGAATGTCCGTCGATAAAAATATCGATTCCGGGAACTTTTTCGGCAATCGCAAGCGATGTCGTATGATCTTCGGATTCCCGTATATTGCCGACGTGTCCCACTACGATAATGAGGTCGCACTTCTTTTTGTTTTTAAGTTCGTCCACCATCTTGCGGGCAGCGTCGGTTTCGTCGATAAAGGTCAGGCTTTTGTCGGGGCTGGCGATAACCTGCGTGCGCAGCGTCGTAAGACCGATAACGCCGACACGGAAGCCCTCATATTCTTTAATAATGTACGGCTTTACCAGATAGCGTCCGCCTTTTTTTATGTTTGCAGAAATCCACGGGAATTTCGACCAGCCGATTTGCTTTTCAAGTTTTGCAAGCGTGCTGTCGAATTCGTGGTTGCCTAAGGCAACCGCGTCGTAGCCGATTTTATTGTATGCCATAATATCGGGCTCGGCGTCGAACATATTGGACAAAGCCGTTCCGATATTCAGATCGCCCGCATCGAGCACCAAAACGTTTTTGTCCTGCGCTCGCACTTGTTTTATAAAGGTTGCGCGTTCGGCAAGCCCGGCTTTCCCGTCTTTAGAAAGCGTCGTTCCGTGGTGATCGTTTGTGTGTAAAACGGTTAAAGAATATTCCGTATCCGCCGTTCTGCGTACAGCACTCGCACAGCCGAAGAGCATAAAAACCGCCGCCAGGGCGGCAATTACGGACCAATGTTTTTTCATACAGGTTCCTCCTAGTACGTTCATTATACAACGGATTTTACCTGCCGTAAACCGCATTTTGCCGTTTTTTGGATTATTCGCGCACGGCCATTACCTTGCGCGTTTCGTCGATGTCCGGGCCGACGACTCGTATAAAATACAGTCCGCGCGCAACCGGTTCGCCGTTTGCATTTTTGCCGTCCCACTTGTAAATATGTTCGCCCTTTTCGACGCGACCGGAATATAAAATTTTCAAAACATCGCCGTCGAGCGTCATAACGATAACGCTTAAACTGCCTGCTTTTTCGGCATCGACTTTAATCAGGGTTTGTTCGCCCGTATTCGTATTGATAACGTTGTTCAAAATGCTCACGCCGCCGGCTTGTTTTTTTATCGACGCAATGTCGAACGACCACAAATCTATGGACGCAGGATCGTTCGGGTCTTTTAACCGCAGTGCATAAAGGGGGACGTTCGGGGTCGAATTGTCGGCATCGTGGTCTATCGTGATATACGCACCGGACGAATTCACCATCGGGAACACAAAGCCGACCCTACTGCCTGCAGGATAGTTTAAGTTGCCGGGAATGCTTGGGTTATTAGTAAGCTTGTATACGTACCGAGGAGGAGAAGATGCAGGTTCGGTAGAAACAGTTTTGTAATTACTGTTGGCAATACTGCTGATCGCCGGTAAAATTGAACTTGCCCCGGAGGGAAATGCCGGATCTATGACCGATGTAATATTCGGAAGCCATATGCGGCTGTTTAAATCCGTAACCGCGTTCAATTCGGTTGAAACCGAAGCCGGATCCGGCGAGTTATCTACGTACATTTTAAAGGCGGCTGTTTGAGGCAAATTTGCAGACGGCACATTTTCAACCGCAACGCTTAGCGTAATATCTTCTTTTTCGAGTACGGTATTGCCCGGAGCGCCCGAACCGTCAAACAAGCGCATAGCATAGCTTCCGTCGCCATACAGATTTTGCGATGAAAACCCGATGTTGCCGCCGTCAAACGCTTTTTGGTCATAAGCAAATAAGGGGCGCACGACGTTTACGGCAAAATCGCTGAGCGAATGCTTATGCCCTATAACGGCAGGGTATCCGCTTAAATAGGATTTAATGGCCATAGGCTGCGGCGGCGAGGTGTTTTGTATTTTAATTCGGGCCGTTGTAAGAAAATCGTATTGTACTTCGTTGTTAAGTGCGACGATAATTCCCGTTCCGCGCTTTGAGTCGGTACGGACGACGGCGGGAACGGTCGGGTCAATATTCACTCCGAGATCGGGTTCGATCGTAAGGTTTTTCGGAATGTTTGCCAAGGTTGCGGGCTTGGTATCGATTTGGCAGGTAAACAGCACATAGGCTTTTTTTGAACCGACGGGAGCAACCGTTAAAGCGATATTCGGCGGAAAACCGAATGTGGAGCCGGCGCTGCCGAAAGGTTTCATTTTGTTTCCGGCAAGATCGGTTATAAAGCCGCGGTCAAGGCCTTGCTCATATCCGATTGTAAAAGGCTCCGTTACGGGAAACGCGGACGATGCAATTCTTAACTGCAAATACAGATTGTCATATTCTCTGTAACCGGCCGGAATTAAACCGAAAAGTGCTTCGTTTTCCGCTTTTTGGCTGTACGTATAAGTGCCGGAAGTTTTGAATTTTTGCAGTTCCGTATTATATTCGGGTTTTGTATGATGTGTAAAATCAAAGGCTTTGATGCTGTCTGCCAAAGTACAGGCGCGTATACCGCCGGTTGTACGCGTGTTTCCGTTTATTCCCGTATTAAAACGCGAGCCTCCATACGAATCGTAGCGCGGATCGGGAAGGGACGGGGGATCGGCGTTTTTTCTCCACCCTTCCGCCGTTTCCCACCAATAACCGCTTTCGGTGTAGATAGGCGGCGTATTGTCGAAAAAGTGAAATTCCATTCTGTCGGCAAGGTGTGAAGAAGTTGAATATACCGCCGCTTCTTTTTCGGGATTCGATGCAAGCCAAGCAGCCTTTTCTTTTGCAATAACGGCGAGCACGGGCGGAGAAGTATCCCAGCCGCTAACATCGCTTTGCCCCGCAGCAGACGTATTGGGCGCCGGTGAATTATATATTTTCGGGATGAATGCCGTATCAAGCTTTTCCCACCGTTCCAAAGGAGGCGGAGTATTGCGAGTTCTGATGTTTGCCGTATCCAAAGGCGTTGCAGAACCGGCCGGCGTTTCCGATTGGGTTATATAACCGACCCAATTGTGAACGGGAGTCGATGAGCCGCCAATCGGCACGGATACGGTACCTTCGACCCAGCCGGCAACGGAAACACGTACCCGACATTCCCTTCCTGAAGGACTGCCGGGCGGCAGTGGCGTCGTAACCCTCATTGCCGGCGTTCGGTATACGGCATGCACCGAACCGGGAGTTGCTCCCGATCTTATGCCGGTAACAAGTTTGCCGCTTGAAAAGGACGCAAGCCGTTTAACTCCGGTAATGGTCCCGCCCGAACCCGTTTCAATATTACCGATCGTATCGGTTGCCCGAACATAGCCTATACCACTGGCAATAGCGCCGTTGTCCGATATGCCGTCTATAAATACCGGCTCCGAATAGCGGAATTCTATAAAGTTGTGCGCATCGTACTTGGGCTGGTTTACGGGAGAGGCCGCTTGAACGTGCACTTCCTGCCCCACATAAACGGCGGCAAGAACGGGCGGGCAGCGGTCTTTCACATCACCGTATATTTTTTTGTTGTCGCCGCTTGTGTCCGCAGCACCGACCGCATAATGGCGAATGCGATTTTTATACTTATCGCGCACGGGCGCATAGATCGAAGGGGTCGCTTTTAGCATCCACAAATTCGGCTTTTTATTTTGAGAAACGGGATCTTTCCCCGATGCGCTTGCATACGGCTGTGCACCGCCGCGGTCGGTGCTTTGATTTGAACCTGCATATGTCCCCGTTGCATCGGTATTCCACCGTTGCAACACCCCACTGTGAGTGCGTAAAAAGAATTCGCGCACATCGCCGGCAGGTAAAAGCCCGTTCGGTTGTTTTTGCCCGCCGATAACGGTAACAGCTAATGCTTCTTTAAAAGGTATCGTGCCGTTATTGAATTTTATATTTCCGCTGTTAATTGCGCGAGCAATTTCCCCCTTCGAATTTTCAACATCCATATTAAAGCGGACATATATCGTATCGTCGGAATATGTATACGCTTCGACAATAGTCAAGCGGTCTTTTTTCCAAGAAGAACTGCTCGTAACGGTACATTTTTCCGCTGCCGCAACAAAAGCACTTGTTGAAAGATGGCCATTCGTTTTTACAATACAATTTGAAACCGTTGTAAAATACGCTTCAGCAAAGGCCTGTGTTGCATCATCGTTATTCGGAATATCAAGCGTCCATGTCCCGGATGGATTCAAGGTTGTCACGCCGTTAACGTAAAAGTTTTTACCGGCTTTTAACGTTTGCCCTCCGAGGTTTGCGAAAGCGCCCGAAAAGAACGGAGCCGGGTCGGTTTCTTTGGGCAAAGCCGTTCCGTCGGGAAGTGCTGCCGGAAGCTGCGCTAAAGAACTTCTTGCGCTATAGCCGTTCGGGCTAGTAGCTATGCCGGTTCGCCCGGAATGGATATATCTAAACAACCCCGCCGTATCGGAAGGATCGTCTGTCGTCATGTCGTCAGCTTTATACTGCGGCCCGAACAGTACAATGTCGCCCTTTGTACCATTGACCTCTGTTGTAATGCCGATATTTGGAGTGCCGAAGGTAACCGTTCCACCGAACAACACAAAATTAGCACACTTTAATTCATTTTTGAGTGTCAGGTTCCCGGCTACAAATATATTGCAGTCGTCGGGCTTAGTTACGGCGCTCGGCGAAGGGTCAAAGGTTTTTGTCGCAGGGGGCGTAACGATAAGATAGAGATTTTTTGATGCAAAAGAAATTCCGTTCGAAGGAAGCCCGGTTCCGGCTCCGTCGGTAATCGGGGCGCCGATTTGCACGGCAGCATTGCCCGTTTGTTCGAATTTATTGCTGAGCTTTACGGCGCCTTTTAGTATGATTTTTTCGCTTGCTTGAATATACAAACCTTTTACATCAACCTCACCTCTTATTTCCACAGCGGGGCTTTTCAGTTCAACGTCTTTTTTGGGAGAAGTGCTGCTTAAAGATATATTATTGGAAAACAAAAGCGATGTTGACGCGGTAAAAACGGTGTTGTTTTCCGCTTTGACTTCCCCGCGATATTCTTGTTTGGGGAAACCGATTTCAACTTTTGCACCGGGCTTTGTCGTAAGCGTTTGTATTTCGGTTGCACCGGTTACGCTTAAAAAAGATTTGCCGGTCTTAGATACAATCTTTACGAGAGAATTGGCAACAGCCGGAGATGTCGCATCCGAAACAGTCAAAGACGGCAGCGTTATGATAAAATTGTCCGGAACCGTAAAGTCGATATTCCTTCCTTTGGCCGTAAGAGATGCCGACGAGGTAAACGTCAATGACGTTTGCGCATTAAATTCGGCATCCGTTTTTACGACAACCGAACCGCTGTAGGTTTGCGTCCGCGCAGTAACGGTTATTTTGCTCGGCAAAACCGAAGCATCGCCTATTATTACACTTCCGCTTCCCGTTTGTTCAATGATACCGTTGCCGCCGGTCAAGGTTATGTTATTTCCTATATTTGTGCTTCCGGTGCCGGAAAGGGTAATTTTTCTAGAACCGGTTACCGTGCTTTTAAAAGCAAGAGATCCCGACGTACTAAAATTCGTGTCCGCATTTATCTTTACTTCGCCGTTATAGTTTTGATTCGCCGCAGTAATCGATACGGGAGCACTTATTTCGGTTTTCCCGTTTATCGTAAGACTTCCGCTCCCTAAACCAACGGCTCCGTTTAACGTACAAGTACCGCGTGCGGTAACGGCGACATTACCGATTCCGCTTATTCCGTTAAATTTTACATGAAAATATTTATATTTGTCGATAGCGCCATTGCCGTCATAAATATTTGTCGGAAAAACATTTCCCGTATATTCCACCGTGGAATCGGTACTTAAAGAAATCTTGTGGTTCGGGTCTATGGATTCAAACCATGCTTTTTGATTGCCCGTACCGGTCATTTTTAAGATTCCATTGTTTGACAAGAGACTTCTGCTTGTTCCGCCGGAATCATCGCTTATAACAAAACCGGCCAAATCCAACAGTGCCCCCGAATTAACGGTAACCTTCTTTGCCCTTGCATTTGTCGTCGCTTCAAGCTTCGGATAGGCGGGTTTGCCGTTTTCTATCGTAATATCGTTATTTATGCCCGGAATGCATCGCGGAAGCCAGTTTTCAGAATTATCCCATTTTGTTCTATTAGCGAAAATAGTCGCGCCTGCAATCCATTTAATCGGGCCCGAATAATCTGCAAAAATCCAGTTTTTCGGACTGTCGTTTGTTATAGGTGTACCCGAATTATCCGCAGGCGTGCTATGCCTGACGGTATACGTGTGGCCGTCGGCAATGGGAATATTCAGACAAACATTCAAAAAATATCCGGCTGGCGGCGGGGTCGAAGGAAATGCCGGTGCGACATAATCGGCGGTAAGCGTAATTTCTCCGGCGCCTTTTACAGTCAGTTTTGATGCTGCGGAAGAACCGCTTAAGTTGAGAGAGGCTACCTTAATTTTATTGTGTATCGTAAGCGTTTTTCCGCCGGCGTTTAGCAATGACAAAGCGGCAAACTCCGTATTGGTTGCCACATCGGGATCCAAAACACTACCGCTGATACTTACGGCAGTGCTCGCCGGAGCTAACGTTACGGTTTTACCAAGCGCCTTGAAAATCCCTCCGTTCTCCAAGGAATCGACAATAACAATGTTTTGCTCAAGATGTAAAATTTTATTGGCATCTATCGTTAGCTTATAAAATTCGGTTTCCGTACTTCCGGCTATTTTGGATAGCAGTCCGTTGAATATGACTTTTTTATTATTATGAGTAAACGTCCCATTATTTGTGAAAGTTCCACTGATTTTAACGCTTGTCTGTTCAGTCTTCAGCTCGGCACCGGTCGCTATTGTTAAATTGAAAAAGGTCGGTTCTTTGGTTCCCGATATTTTGGAAAACAGGCTGTTGAAAGTTACGGTTTTGTCATTATGAGCAAAAGAGCCGTTGTTTTCAAACGTTTCGATTATTTTAATGTCGGAATTCAATTTAAGGCTTGCCGTATTTTTCAACCGTTGTATTTGAGAAGACGAACCGACTTCTAAGGTTTGCGTATCGTTTCCGGCAAAAATAAGGGTAGATCCGGGCGTCGTCTGTTTAAAAGTTCCGGCTTTTACATTACCCCTTGCCGTTATATTTCCGCCAGCGGAATGCTGCCAAACCCCGGAGACTTCAATATCGTCTTCGGCGCTAACGATACCGTATGATTCCCACCTGGAACTGTTGCCGGTTCCATTCCGTACGGTAATTTTACCCGCACTGATGCTTTGTTCCGTTTTTATTCCGGTCGAAGTAACTGTTTCTAAAACGATATTCTTATGAGCAGGAGAGGCGACCGCCTTTTCAAACTGAAGCGCCAATAGTCCGGACGGAGCGCCCGCGCTGAATGTCGTATTCGCCTTCAGGGTAACGGCGCCGTTGTAAACCTGCTTCGGAGCTGTAATCGTTACATCGGAATCCGAATCTATTACCACAGGGCCGAGCGGCGAATAAGGGGGCGACATATCTTTTTGAATAAGAGAGTTCGACACCGTTATATTTTTTTTTATTGTGAGTGTGCCGCCGTTTTTATTCATAACCGTTAAATCAACTGCGCTTACCACAGAATTAAACGTTATGTCTTTGCCCTTTATGACAATATTTTTTAAAGAACCGAAAACGGCACTCTCAAATGTAAGCGCCGTTCCCGCTTCAAATGCCGTATCCGCATTTACACTGACGGCGCCCGTATACGTTTGCCTCGGTGCAGTAATCGTTGCGTCAGTGTTTACGGCTGTCGCTCCACCGACCTCGACCTTAGAAGCGCTAACCGTTGCGGTATTTACAGTCAAATTCTTTGTTTTTAAATCTCCGCTCAAATTAACGGTTCCGTTTACCTTTAGGCTCGACGCTCCCGTCGCATCCACGGTTCCGGCGGTAACTCCCTGCATATTCACCGCCCCGTCACCGATAAAGGACAGATTTTGCGTCCCCGCAGTCACGTTCGCTGCCGCTGTAAAAGTTACGGACGTTTCCGCATCAAAGGTGACATTCTTTTGTACAGTTACGGCCCCCTTATAGGTTTGCGTTTTAACTTTTATTGTTACCGGATTATTATTCCCTATCGACGTCGTTTTCTCTACCGTAAGGGAGTCGGCTTTAATGTTTCCCGTTACGACAAAATTTTGATAAGGTCCCGGAAAAATATTATTGTTGTGACCGCCGTAATACCAAACGGTAGAATCCGGTTGCAAGATTATTTGTCCGTTGCTGAACAATGTTAGTTGCGCCGGAGTACCGGAAAGTTCCAGCATTCCCTTTTTGTTTACGGTTATACTTACCATACCAAAAAAAGAATAGGCGCCTAGTTTTAAGGAAGCTGAAGTACTATTCGTCCCCACTTCAATTGTAGCGGCTCCTGCAAAATTGACATCGGCGGGCAAATACGGAACGCGCGGAGTAGGATCCGGTGGAACAATGACCGACGCAGGGATTCGGTATGTTGCTGCCGGCAATAAAGAACTCCATGTTCCCGGATTATTTGAACTGTCTTTCCAATTCCCGGGTTCTGTGAATTGACGATTTACCGCCCCCGTCCACGTATAAGTTTCAGCCGAGGCGAATGTTCCTGCGGCAAAGAGAAAAATCGATATAATAAAAAAGCTTTTGAAATTTCTTTTCATATACATATATTATATCGGCTTTTTTGCTAAAAAGCCAGTATAAGGTGGAGAAAATTGAGAAAGATATTTCAAGTGATTTATCAATCAATAACATTGTTTTTTTATCAAAATATGTGTATAATTATGTTATAACGTACACACGCGAGGATTGTTATGAGAACAAATATTGTTATCGATGACACCTTAATGGCGGAGGCTTTGGATGTTTCCGGTTATAAAACAAAAAAAGAAACGGTTGAAGAAGCTTTAAAACTTTTGATAACGTTAAAAAATCAGGCAAAAATAAGAAATTTTCGTGGGAAACTGTTTTGGGACGACGATTTGGAAAAAATGAGGCTTGATAAATGATTGTTGCGGATACATCTGTTTGGATTGATTATGTAAATGGAATCGATGCGCCGCATACCGATATTTTAGATCATGAATTAATCCGTAACAGGGTAGTAACCGGAGATATAATAATGGTTGAGTTTTTACAAGGATTTAAAAATGATAGAGAATACTTCATAGCAAAGCAAATTATGGATAATCTGGAATACAGAGATTTTCTGGGAAAAGAAAATACAATACAAGCTGCAAATAATTATAGGAAATTAAGAAAACATGGCATCACAGTAAGAAAAACAATAGATGTTATAATTGCAACATTTTGTATAGAAAACAGATTTCCATTAATACACAACGATAAAGATTTTGATCCGATGGAAAAAATTCTAGGATTGATCGTTAAAAAACCGCGCTGCGCCTGAGGTTAATAATTTCCTGTCATCGCAGCCTTCCTCAAAATAGCATCTCATGTTGTAAAACAATAAATTTTCTTGACAACTCGTAAAAGCGGTCTTATCATGTATACATAATAAAGTATACATGGAGGACAAAAAAACATATGCTTCAAAAAATCTCATTACCCTACGGACAAAAATCTGTAGAGTTAAGTATTGAATCAAATAATATTGCAGGAATTTTAAGGCTTCCGAAACCCGCAGACAGCACAAAAATCAACGAAAAAGACATTGTTATAAAAGCCCTTGCAGAACCTATCGGCAGTCCGCCGCTTTACCGGTTGGCGCAAAACAAACAAAAAGTCGTGATCATCACCAGCGACCACACAAGAGCCGTTCCCAGCAAAATAACGCTTCCTTTGCTCCTCGCTGAGATCAGACGAGGAAATCCTCATGCCGACATTACCGTTGTCATTGCAACAGGTTTGCACCGCGGCATGACGCTTGAAGAAATGCGTGCGAGGTTCGGGGAAGAACTTTTTGAAAAAGAACGTTTTGTCAATCACAACGCATACGATACGGCATCGCTGACAAAACTCGGCACACTCCCGTCCGGGAGCAAGTGCGAAGTAAACACACTCGCGCTTAATGCGGATTTATTGATAGCAGAAGGTTTTATAGAACCGCATTTTTTTGCGGGTTTTTCGGGCGGCAGAAAAAGTGTGTTTCCGGGAATCGCTTCACAAGCCTGCGTCAACATCAATCACAGTGCAAAGGCTATTGCCGATCCGAGGTCTATTACCGGCGTTTTGGACGGAAATCCGATTCACGAAGACATGATCAAAGCCGCTCGAATGGCAAATCTCACTTTTATTCTCAATGTACTGCTCAATGAAAAAAAGGAAATTATCGGAGCTTTTGCGGGCGATACGGATAAAGCGCACCGCGCGGGCTGTGCAAAACTGCTTGCGGACGCGGGAATCGAAGCGGTAAAAGCCGATATCGTCATTACAACAAACGGCGGCTATCCCTTAGACCAAAATCTCTATCAGTGTCCGAAGTGCCTGTCATCCGCTTTGATGTGTGCAAAGAAAGATGCCGTTATCATTTTAGCGACGGCATGCGAAGACGGATTGGGCGGTGAAAATTTCGGAAGAATGATGCAAGAGGCAAGCGCGTCTGTTTTATTAAAACGCATTCTTGCAACGCCGCCCGAACAAACCGTTTCCGAGCAGTGGTGTGTGCAGCGCTTTGCCGAAGCCCTTCTCTCTTACAAAATCATTTTAGTTTCTTCCTTGGAAAAATCTCTCGTAACGGCGATGGGGTTTTTGTATGCGGATACCGTAGACAACGCATTACAACAAGCATACGAAATTAAAGGGAAAGACGCAAAAACGACAATCATTCCCGACGGAGTATCCGTCATTGTAAAAGAAAAACAGGAGGAATCAATATGGTAAAAGCAATTAAACTGCACGACGCCGACACGGTTGCATCGGTTTTCGAGCAGGCAAAAGCAGGAGATGAAGTTTTGATTTTGGATAAAAAAGGTAAATCATATCCTTTAAAAGTTGTACAGGACATTCCTTACGGTCATAAAATCGCAATAAAAGAACATAAAGTCGGCGAACAAGTAACGAAATACGGGGAAGAAATCGGAATTGCATCGGCCCCGATACGGATCGGAGAACATGTACACGTACACAATATAGAAAGCATTCGAGGACGCGGAGATTGGAATGCGGAAAAAACAAAGCAAGTTACAGACGCTATAAAAGAGGAAAAGAAATAAAATGGATAAAAAAATCGTATTTAATGGTTATGTACGGAAGGACGGAAAAGTAGGCGTACGCAATTACGTCGCTATTCTTCCCGCTGTTGTTTGTGTTAATGAAGTCGTTGAGGCGATCGTTGCAAATACCGTAATGACGCAAGGTATTATCCATCACCAAGGTTGCTGCCAAACGCCGCCCGATTTGGAGCGGACGACCGACTGTTTAATAAAAATAGGTGAGAACCCCAATGTCGGCGCGGTTTTGATCGTCAGCCTCGGATGCGAAGGCGTCGATACCGACCGCCTTGAAGCGGCAATCAGAGCTACCGGAAAACCGGTAGAACGAATAAACGTACAGGAACTGGGCGGCACCAGCGCGGCAATAAAAGTCGGTTTGGATAAAGCACAGAGTCTGATAATGCAAATCGCAAACATACAGCGAACAAAAGTCGATATGTCGCATTTTGTTATGGGAATAAAATGCGGCGCTTCCGATACAACGTCCGGCATAGCGGCAAACCCCGTTATCGGATATGTCGCCGACAAAGTAATTGATATGGGCGGAACCGTTATGTTCGGGGAAACAACCGAATTTATCGGGGCCGAGCATATTTTACAAAGAAGAGCAAAAAACGAAACCGTTGCAAAAGATATTACGCGTATTGTAACGGAAATGGAAAACCGCGTTAAAGCGATCGGCGTCGATATGCGCAGGGGCCAGCCGACTCCGGGTAACATTAAAGGCGGGTTAAGTACGATTGAAGAAAAGTCGCTGGGCGCCATTGTCAAATCGGGTACAAAGCCGATAGAGGGCGTCATCGGATATACCGAAGCACCGCGCGGCAAAGGGTTATGGATTAAAGATTCGCCCGGCCGCGAAATCGAACTTTTGAGCGGAATGGCGGTCGGCGGCGCGCAAATTATTTTATTTTCTACGGGACGCGGTGCACCGCAGGGTTTTCCCGTCGTACCTGTTATAAAAATCTGCGGCAACCCGCTGACATATGAAAACATGAAAAATGATATGGATATCAATGCCGGATTGATTACACTCGGAACACGCTCTATAGAGGAAGTGGGCGAAGAAACATTTGCAAAGCTGCTTCGAGTCGCCGACGGAGAAACGTCAAAAGGCGAAGCGATAAAATACTCGAAATCCATGGATTTCTACATGCTCGGGCCCGTAATTTAAGGAGCAAAGAAATTCCGGATCAATAATTTAAGGAGGCAAAAATGGGTGATGTAAACGTTGTACGCGTTCTCATCGGGTTGGCGGTATCGATCGGGTTGATTTTCTATTTTGTTACAAAAACGAAAATCCATGTTTTTCTCGCAATGATTATCGGATCGGTTATCGCCGGCTTGATTGTCGGTCTACCCACAAACAGCATTGTTTCGGCAATCAAAACGGGATTCGGAGGAACTTTAGGCAGTATCGGTATTATCATAGGCTTCGGCGTAATGATGGGTGCTATTTTTGAAGAAAGCGGGGCCGCAAAGCGAATGGCCATTACTTTTATTAAACTGCTTGGCAAAGGGAAAGAAGAAATAGCAATGGCTATTACGGGGTTTTTAGTTTCCATTCCCGTTTTTTGCGATTCGGCATTTGTAATTCTCTCCCCCCTCTCAAAATCGCTGTCTCGCAACACGGGAAAGAGCGTCGTAACCATCAGTTGTGCATTGGGTGCGGCGCTTTTGGTAACGCACTCTTTGGTTCCGCCGACTCCCGGCCCTTTAGCTATAGTTCAGTTTTTTGAACTTGATATCGGAAAATTTATCCTCATCAGCTTGCTGTTTTCCATTCCTATTTCCGTCGCCGGATTACTGTATGCAAAATGGGTCGGTAAAAAAATAAACAAACGACCGGATCCGAAAGATTCTTCCGTTTTAATCGATCGCGCCTACACGCAGGAAGAAATGACAACGACGACAGGTATTTCCGAAGAAGGTTTACCAAGAACCTTTATTTCATTCATACCGCTATTGGCACCGATTTTTTTAATTCTGTTGAATACGGTTGCAAATGCATTAGGCTTAAAGGGACCGGCTAAAACCTTTATCGGTTTGGTAGGAGATCCTGTTGTTGCCGTCGGCTTAGGAGTATTGCTTGCTATATACGGTTTGGCCGGAAAAACCGACCGTAAAAAGGTTGTTTCACTTTTGGAAACATCCATTCAGCAAGCAGGTGTCATTGTTTTCGTTACCGGAGCCGGAGGGGCACTCGGGCAGGTTTTAAAAGACAGCGGAGCGGGTACGGTAATCGCACAAATACTCGTAAACGCAAAAATCCCCGGTATATTGTTGCCGTTTGTGATTGCTTATCTTTTGCGTATCGTCAGCGGTTCGGCTACCGTCGGTATGCTAACGGCCGGTTCCATTACTGCGCCTATTATTCTATCGATGGCAAGCGTAAATCCGTACTTGGCAGGGCTTGCCTGTTGTATCGGTTCCATCGGTATTACAAACATACATGACAGCTATTTTTGGGTTGTAAACAAAACGACCGGATTAACGGAAATGAAAGACATGTTTTTAAATTGGTTCGGAGCTGTTTTAACGCTTTCCACAACAGGCTTTATCCTTTTAATTATTTTGAATTTTATAATGTAAAACAAACATGCGGCAAAACGGAATTATCCGCAGGGACTGTCCAAAAATTGAAGTTTTTGGACAGTTTTCTTGTTTTATGAAAAATCTTTTTCTATACTTTCATGATAGCGGGTTTTATACATTTCAAGAGTTTGATTTCTGACGAGTTCCAAATGTTTTGTATTTTCTTCTATAGCCTTTTCGATATCTTTCTTCAGCAAGGCCCCGATAATTCTTTTGTGTTCGCCGATCGAATCATCAAAACGGCGTCGTTCCAATAATGAATAAATACGGAAAGGCTGAAAAAGCGGCTGAATACGGTTATAGGCAACACTAATCATACCGTTGGTACTGAGAGATACCATAAATTGATGAAAGTCGGTATCCGTGTTGATATATTCTTTTATATTGTCTTTTTTGTAATGATAGTCGAATTCTTTAAGAAATTCACGAAGCGAATTGAGATTTGCTTCCGTTAAATTGTCCTTACATTGCGATAAAGCATAAGTTTCCATCATTAAACGTAAATCGCATGCATCGAGAACATCTTTTTGCGTAAATTCGCGTACATAAGAACCTTTATTGGGAATTTCAATAACTAAACCGTCCATAGCAAGATGCTTTATTGCTTCTCGGACGGGAGAGCGGCTTACGCCCAATTTTTGTGCAATTTCCAGTTCTTGAAGCCAATACCCCGGAGTAAAATTACGGTTGCATATTTCATCTTTTAGATATTTATATACTTGGTCCTTGATAGTACCGCTGATAATTTTTTTATCCATAATTGTAGCCGTATTCTACAATAATTGTCGCTTATATGCAATAATACGAAATTGCGTAGTCGCCGCAAACGGAAAAGCCGCAGCCTTCGTACAAGGCTTGCGCCGCCTTGTTTTCGCTGCGGACAAAAAGTACGGGACTATAGTCGCGCGACTGCAATTCCTCACAGACCCGGCGCAGTAAAAAAGATGCGCAGCCTCTGCGGCGGAATGAAGGCAGAGTGTAAACGCCTCCGAGCTGGGCGCAGTATATGCCGATGTTGTTCGTTCCGGCGGTTGCGGCAAAAGAGCCGTCCGGCAGTTCCAAGCCGAACATAAATTGCGTACGCAATCTTCCCGCCGTAAGCAGTTTGAGCATATCGTCGTCAACGCTCATCCAAGACGGCAGCACTTCTTCTTCGTAGTATGCTTTTACAAGCGGAAACAAAAACGGTGCATGTTCGCTGCGGCAGCGGCGGACGGAAAGTCCGTTCGGAAAGGAACGGAACGCTTCTTCGTACCGATGTGCGTTCCGGTTTGTACAGCCGGCGGCATCTTCTTTTGAGTCCGCGCACATCAGTTTATAGGAGCGCACTTCTTTCGGGCATAGTTTAAAACAGCGCTCCAAAAAACGGCCAGCCTCAAAACTTCCGACAATGCTCGAAACCGCGCCCCCTTTCGAAACGGCGCTTTCCTGTGCAAAAGCGGCACACAGCGCGGCGATTTGTTCACGTTCGTCCGGAGAGAATGCCGAAAGCGGCAGGCAATGGTACACAAGACCCGAAGGCGATATATACAACACGCCGATAATTTCCGTGCGGTGTCTGAGTATGCCGCATAAGCCCGAAGCGGGAAGTGAAAACCGCGCGGGGGATTCCGCCTCAGGGCGGCCGGCAAAAAGGCTTGTCAGCGCGGTGCAAAACCGTTCGCGGGGAAGTAAAAATTCTCGCACATCGCCCAGATCGCCTTCCGTAACGGGGTCCAAATCAAACGGTTTCACTGCGATTTCCGGATATCGAGCGGCAGTCTGCCATGCGGCGTATAATCGCCTGCAAGAGCCGAAAGCGCCGCCCGGAACGAAAACGGCGAATAGCTGTACGCCAACAAAATCGTATCGGCCCAATCGAAGTCGAGAACGTGAACCGGTTCCAAAACCGAAATGACGATCAGTTTTTTGCCGCTTCCTTTTAAAATAGCGGCCGCATTCCGTGCAACCCTGCGCGACACGTCGTTTGCGACGCAAAAAATAACCGTATCGCTGTTTTTTGCTGCAAAAGCAAGCTCTTCTGCTTTTTCGCGTATTTGTTCGGCATCGAGCGTATAACCGAAAAAGAAATAGCGCGTTTGCTCGTAGCGCCGCGACGTTTCAAGAAAAAAATCCTGAAACTGTCCGGCCGCAAGAATGCGCTCGGCTGCGGCTTTTTCCGGCGCATACGGAAAAATTCCGCCCCTATACAAGGTTATCGCGCGCGCAGCCAATGTCGTAAAAAAGGCGTCCGCTCCCGGATCGGGAACGTTTTTTTTGACGGCGTTTATATCGGGGAAAAGCGGCACCGCATTGCCGCCTTTAAAATAATTCAGCTTGGAAAGCACAACGCGGCGAGCGGCGCGGAACACCGCTTTTTTAAAACCCGCATCGCGTTTCATTTTGTCGATATTGGCGCGCCATAAAGGTTCTTCCCATTGCGCCGTCGTCGACGAAATAATGATATCGTTCCCCGCTTCCACGGCAAGAGCAACCGAAGCCGAAGCGGCACCGGTATAAGAGGTCGCCCCGTTCATCATCATATCGTCGGTTATTATCAATCCTTTAAAACCCATTTTATTACGCAATAAATCGGTTAAAAAAAAGCTCGAAAGAGAAGCCGGCCTGTTTCCCGGAAGAATGTGCGGAAAGCTTAAATGCCCCGACATAACCGCCGGAATGTTTTCCTGCACTAAGTATTTAAAAGGAATAAGCTCGCGTTCTTCAAGCGTTTTCAAATCGATGTCGATAACCGGCAGCTTTCCGTGCGAATCGGCTCCCGTGTCGCCGTGGCCGGGAAAATGCTTTGCCGTCGGAATAACGCCTGCGGCCATGGTGCCTGCCGCAAACGATGCGCCCATAACGCCTGCAAAATCGGGATCGTAATCGAAGGCGCGGCTGCCGATTACACTTGAATCAAGGTTTGTGTACAAATCGACCGTCGGGGCAAAATTCATATTTATGCCGAGCGCTTTAAGTTCTTTGGCAATGTAAAATCCGCTGTACCACGCATCGGCCGGGTACGACGAAGCCCCGATCGCCAAATTGCCGGGCGTTTCGCTGGTTTTGCCCTTAACGTGCCGAATTTGCCCGCCTTCCTGGTCGGTCGCAACATACAGCGGTATTTTAAACCTGCCCGACTGAGCTTTTTGCTGCAGCAGGGTAATCGATTTTGCGACAAGGATGATGTCGTCGGTATTCCAGCCGAACACTTTAACGCTTCCCAACTCCCGCTGCGAAACCCACTCGATTAAAAGCGGCGAGGGCTCCTGCCCCGCCCAGCCGAACATAAGAATTTGCGCAAACAACTCTTCGTCGGTCATTCGCGAACAAATGGCATCCGCCAATTCTTCGTTCGGATAATCGCTCCAAAAAGTAATCGGTTGGTTGTCGGGCACGGCCGAAAGAGCGAGGCAAAGGGCCGAAAAGAAACAGCATAAACTGGTACGAAAAAAAACGGGAAAATGCATATAGACAAAAAGCATTATACACAAAGCACCGTTTTAATACTAGACAAGTGCACCGAAAAAACATATACTATGTGTACGATTAAACGCATGCGTTTGATTGCACGGCGCCATACCCAAGCGGTAAGGGAGCGGTCTGCAAAACCGCGATGCATCAGTTCGATTCTGATTGGCGCCTTTTTATTGATTTCAAATAGTCCTCTATCGCTTCTATCGTTGTAAGCCAGTTACGCTGAATTTTCACTGCCGAGATTCTCCCCGTCCGGGCCAAAAGCGATAAATATTCCATTGAATAGTCGCAATACTTCGTTGCTTCTTTTAAACTTATATACCCCTGTTTTTCCGTTCGTCCTTCACTCGGCACAACCGCGTTCAAATATATTATGAGCGAACGCTCGACGGCTTTTCCGACGAAATTCACATATTCCTGCGGTTTACCCAAATCGGCAAGCCGCAACACCCGATAATATTTTTTCCTGTCAAGATTCAATATTACCGCCGGAGGATAGCCGCCTTGCATGAGTACCAGATTCATCAGCAGTCTTGCGGTTCTTCCGTTTCCGTCAATAAAGGGGTGAATACATACGAGTTTGTATTGAACCAGTGCCGCCAATTCGGGAATCGGAATACGGTGCTTCGATTCATAATACCAGCCTATGAATTCGTCCAGCAAACGCTCGAGTTTAACCGCATCGGGAGGAATATGAGCCGCCCCTAAAATTCGTACATTTGTCCGCCGCAATATGCCGGCCTGCGAATCGTCTATATTCTTGAGTATTATCTTATGCAATTCTTTTATAACTTCAATCGATAAATCCGTTTTGTTTTGAATATATTTTTCAATCGTACCGATGCATTCCTTATGATTTATTACTTCAAAGTGTTCTTTTAAAGACTTGTTTCCGATGGTCAGCCCTCTGTTTATTACCATTTCCGTTTCTTGCAGCGTTAAGGTATTTCCTTCTATGGCGTTTGAGTTATACGTCCATTCCAATAAAAATTGTTCCCGGAGTTTTTGCACGAGACCTTTAGACAAAGGCCGATGCGTATCCAAAGCCTTTTTTTTACCTTCAATGCTTGCGAGTATCTTTTGATTCATAAAACCGAGAGTATCGGATTCCATATTATTTATTATATCCGATATTCGGTTGTTACACAAGTATTACTCCCTGTCCTTGCAGAATAGCGCGCAATAGGGTATTCTGTATATGAGGGCTGACGCTTCCTTAAAAACTTTTTAATAGGAGATTGGTTGAAGCTCGCGGCTGAAATAGCGCCGTTCGCTTCAACGCCGAGTTTGCGTAGCAAACTCGCAGATTATATGTGCTCGCCGCCGATTTTCGGCGCCCGCACGGCTAAAAAGTTTTATCCGAAGCTGACGCTTCCCCAAAACTTTTTAATAGGAGATTGTATGAAAGTGCAGCGTTTTTTCGCTTTTATCGCGTGCATGATTTTTATGCCGCTTTTGACCGCACAAGCCGTACTAAAACCCGAAGTATTGGCAAAGCTGAATGATGCCGTCTTTGAAGTCGTCGTTCTTAAACCCGAAGAAGGGGCAATCGAATACGAAAAGCCGCTTCCCCTAGAACGGATTCCGTTCGCAATCCGCAACGACAAATACCTGCCGATAGGAACGGCGTTTTTAATGGATGACGGCTTGTTTTATTCGGCCGCCCACGTATTCGGATTAACCGAAGAAAGTCAGTATATGGATTATTACCTGCGCGCACACGACGGCAGCGTCTATAAAGTTGACTCGCTTTTGTCGTTTGCAACGGACAGGGACTTTATCGTTTTTACAGTAGAAGAATATGCGCAAAAAGGCAAGGGGCTTTCGGCAAAAACCGATGCGGCTTTAAACACGCAAACCTTTTCGGTCGGCAACGCGCTCGGAGAAGGAATCATTATCCGCAACGGTCTTTTAACGAGCCAAACTTTTGAAGAAGAAAACGGTGCATGGAAGTGGCTGCGCTTTTCCGCAGCGGCAAGTCCCGGTAATTCGGGCGGGCCGCTCATTACACCCGAAGGCGATGTATTGGGCATTATTACGATGAAAAGCGCGAACGAAAATCTGAATTACGCGCTGCCCTTTGACGAAACGAAAAAGGTTCCGCGCGAATCGGGAACCGTTCACACCCCGCTCCATTATGTTATGCCGAATATCATTGCGGAAAAATTCTTTTACATATACGATTATAAGCAAAAGCTCCCTGCAAAACTGACCGACGTACGCCGCACGCTGCTTGCCGATTACAACGCGTTCACTGCGGGCATTATAAAAGACATTCAAAAACGCTTCGATTTTGCCGGCGAAGAAGGCTTTAACAAAGCCGACGGCTCGGCCGAAATTCTGTACACGCCGTGGATGGCCCGCTTTCCCCTTACTCTTGTGAGAACGGATAATAAAAAGTGGGGCGCTTACAAGCCGAACGAAATAAGCGATTATAAATTGCCGCAAAACGGCACCGTTTCGTACGGACGCATGCTGAATTTTACCATGGCATTTATACAAAAGCCGGATAATGTCGGTATAGAAGAATTGATTTCTTCCCCGAAGCTGTACATGGATTATCTTTTGAGCGCATCGCGCATGTACCGGACGGTCGGAACGGAACGCGTTGCCGTAACCTCTTACGGACAGCCTTCCCGCTCGAACACGCACAAGGACATCTACGGCCGCACCTGGCTCGTCAACTATTGGAGCCTGCCCTTTGCCGACGCCGAGGCCGTATGTTTCGCCTTGCCGCTTCCGGGCGGTTTGTATGTCATAACGAAAACAGATTCCACTTCTTCCATACGCAGCGGACACAATTTGGACATGGCGTTTATGACCGATTACGTAATTCCCCGCTACGGGGCATCGTTTAAAGAGTGGAAGGAATTTTTAAGCATCCCGGCACAAAGCTACCCGATCGATCCGCTGCTCGGCCCCATACAGTTCGGCTTCGGTTCAAGCGGCACATCATTCAAAAATGCCGAATACGATTTAACCGTTTCGCAAAAAAACTTTCCGGCCGACGAAGATGCTATCATGCGGCTGATCTTGGGCTTTTTCTCAAAAGACGGAAAAACCGATTTTGAAGTGCGCGGCTTTGAAGCGTTTACAAATACCCGCAGCGATAACTACAAGTATTTCGGCATTACGCGCCAGCTCAATCCGCGGGAAGATGCCCCGCAAAACATGCTCGACACGTGGGCACAGCAAATAGGACGTGCGGCACCCTATAACGCCCAGCCGTATAATCAGGATCAATACACTTACTACGACGAAATACTTTTCCCGAGCAAGGTGGCCGCAAAAGACCGGTCAAAGCTGCCGTTCGTCTACCAGCTCGGAGCGGAACTGAAGCAGCACGATAAATTCAAAGAAGTCGCATCATTCGCTTCGGCAATTAAAAAATCGCTTAAACAGCCGAAAGGTTATAAATAACGATTCTGTTGTTCGGCGGCAGCCGCTCTCCGACCGCCGCCGAACAAACACAAAGCACGGAGTTCCGCCCCCTCACTCATCCCTGCTCTCTAAACCGCCTCTTGAGATTCAAGCATAGACAAAAATTATAAAAATGTCTGCCAAAACCTTGTTTTTCTTCAAAATTTATGTATAATATATTATTATGATACGGCTGCAGCATTTCTACTACAGCTATTTCTCTCCCCGAAATATTTTTGTGCTGCATGGTCTTTCCGGGGGGAATGTTCTGCCCGAAACCGAAGCCAAAGTACGGCTTCATATTGCCTTATATCAACAAAGCAAAGAGAGAAAACATATTTTTAAGGAGGATTAAGATGAAAAAATACGGCGCAAAATTCCTTACGTGGACGGCGATTGCGGCTGTTATACTTGTTGCGCTATTGAATACCGGCTGTCCGAACGCGGCGGAGAAACCTCTGTTGCCCTCTCCCACCCCCAAAAATTATAAAACTATTTCCGCCGTCCATGATGTATACAACACTTTTTATGAAAAAGGTTATAACGGCGGCACAAAAGGGCCTATACTGGTTACAAAGGGTGTTTTGAAAACAAATACGGAAACACAAGATGTGTATCTTGTATGGCTGTCCGGCACGGAAGATGTGGAAGGGCAAGACACAAATGTTACCAGTACCGACAAAAATGCATACGGCGACAGAAGCACCAATTATTTGCGATCCGTATTACGAACAATCCGAACAAACGTTCCGAACGGCTCCAATCTGATATTTGCAGGACACAGCCTTGGAGGAATGATTGCTCAACAGGCAGCAGGGTATGCATTTATAAAAAGAAATTATAACGTGCGTACCGTCCTTACATTCGGTTCTCCGCCGGTAGGGTCCGTAAGGTGCGAAGGAAGGGCCGTTCGGTTTGCAGATACGTCCGACATAGTTCCGACATTAAGCTATGAATACCAAAATGGTCTTATATATCCGGCCGATAAAGTAATAACAAAAGACGGCGGTTATAACGGCAACAAAACGGAATCCCACAGCAACTCATATAAAAGAGAAGATCTATGGGGTATGTATGATGTGCTCGGTACGGAAAAAAATAAAGAGGGTTACAAGGATGCAAAGGTAATCCTTGATATGGACAGCACCGCATATTACAAAGCCCCCAGTGTATTTCCCGAAAATGCAGTTTCCGCTCCGTATGGTGTGAACATCGGCGGGCAAGAAAATTTTGTCGTTATAGAAGCAAAAGATAAAACCTTTCAAATGGGAAATTCTTCGAGTCCCGGTTCTTACAGCGAAAAACCCGTTCACACGGTAACGCTGAAACGGGATTTTTATATGTGCAGGCACGAAACAACTCAGGACGAATACGAAGCTTTAATGGGTAAAAATGAAAGCGAATTTAAAACTCCCGATACCGTAGCCGATAAAAAAGTTTTGCCGGTAGAAATGTGTTCGTGGTACGATGCGATTATGTATTGCAATAAACGTTCTCTAAAAGAAGGATTGAAACCGTGCTACACGGTGAACGGCAAACCCGATCCTGCAGAATGGAATTACATACCGAATGAAGGCAATACTCTTAGCGGAGAAATCAAGTGTGATTTTGATGCACCCGGCTATCGCCTGCCTACGGAAGCCGAATGGGAATTCGCCGCGCGGGCGGGAAATACGAATACCGATAAATTGGTTATTGCAGGCGGTGCGGAAATAGAACCGGCTAAATATAAAACACACAGCAGCGCTCCCGATAAAGCTATTTTTGTGGAATTCTGTAAAGAACTGTGTAAATATACGTGGTCTTTTGATAATCTTACAAACGCAACTCACGAAGTTAAGATGCTGCAACCGAATGCATGGGGCTTGTACGATATGTCGGGCAACGTTGCCGAATGGTGCTGGGACAAATATGCTTCTTATCCGAATGCGGCGCAAGAGGATCCCAATACGGGAGATTCGGTAACATCGGCAGGAGACAGAGTTGTAAGAGGCGGCACTTATTATTTGTATTCCAGCGATTGTTCCGTAACCGCTCGCAGTTATGCCGGTGCCGATTATCGCTATTATGCCGGCGGCTGGTCTTACGGTATCCGCGTAGTACGCACAAAAAAATAAGCAAAAAAACAAAGCCCCCGGCGCAAAACGCCGAGGGGCTAAACTTTATTGGAAATTTTTTAATAAACATCCGCTCCATTTCATGTACATTTTGTTCACAAATTAAACCGCGATTGGGATAGGAGGCCGTCTTTATTTCGTTTTGCCGAAGCCTCCCTCTTGACTTTACATATGAGAATGATTATCATTTTCATATATGGCAGATAAAACAAGGGAATCGTACAATACCAAACAACGCGAGCGTATTATCCGCTGTTTGAAAGACGCGCATGAACGGCATTTTACCGCCGAAGAGCTTTTCTATGCACTGAGCAAAGCCGACAAGGCAACCGCCCCCGCGCTCGCGACGGTGTACCGCACGCTGGATAAGCTCGTAAAAGATGGCTGCCTACGCAAGTACAGTTCCGGCGAAGGCGAAAAAGCCTGCTTTCAGTACATAAGCGACGGTGCCGACTGCGGTGAACACTATCACTTAAAATGCACCGGCTGCGGTGTATTGATTCACCTTGACTGCTCTCAAATGGGAATGCTTGTTTCGCATATACGGCAAAAGCACCGGTTCATTCTAGATACGAGCCGGACAGTACTTTACGGACTATGTGCGAAATGCAGTAAAAATACACCGATCAATTCTGGGGAGAATTTATCATGAAAAAATTTATTGTTTCGGCGACCGCGGTTTTATGCGCGCTCGCCTGTTCGGCGTTTTTGTTTGCGTCGGGTTCTAAAGACAACGCAAAAAGCGGTGCGCAAAGCGACATGCCGAGCGTTGTCGCAACGATTTTTCCCGTATACGATTTTGCGCGCGCAGTTATGTACGGGGCGGGCAATGCACAAACGGGAAAAACCTCCGCTGTCGTAAACGACAAAAACTTAAAGCTTTTGGTTAAACCGGGAATGGAAATCCATTCATTCGATCCTTCTCCTGCCGACATTGCCGCAATTCACAATGCCGACATCTTTGTCTATATCGGCGGAGAAAGCGACGAATGGGTCGAAGACGTTTTAAAATCGATCGATACGTCCGATAAAACGATTGTGCGCTTGATGGACTACGTCGAGCTCGTAGACGAAGAAATCGTTGAAGGAATGGAAGCCGAAGAAGAACACGAACACGGCCATGACCATGAACACGCGGCAGGTGAAGCCCATGAGGACCACGATCACGAAGAAAACGAGCATGAGGCGGACGAACATATTTGGACGTCGCCTGCAAACGCCGTGAAAATGCTCAACGCGATCAGGGATGCGCTCGTGAAAACCGATACGCAAAAATACGGCGGCAAAAACGCCCGCGCATTTACGGAAAATGCGGCCGCATACAATGCGCAGATACGCGCGGTTGACGCTCAAATTCAAAAAACGGTAGCCTCAGCTTCCGACAAATTCATATTGATGGGCGACCGTTTCCCGCTGCGTTATTTTACCGACTATTACGGACTGGGCTACAGCGCGGCCTTTAACGGCTGCAGCACCGCCGTCGAAGCGAGTACGGCGACTATCGCCTATCTTATCGATAAGGCGGCCGAAAAAAAAGTTTCGGCGGTTTTTGCCATTGAACTGAGCAATCAAAAAATCGCAAAAACCGTTGCCGAAGGCGCGGCAAAAAAAAGCGCCGGCAGCGTACAGGTGTTGGAATTGCATACAATCCACAACGTATCGCGCGACGACTTTAAAGCGGGCGAAACATGGGTTTCGCTTATGAAACGCAATGCGGAAAGCCTTAAAAAGGGCTTGCGCTGATATTGCGCCGCCGGTTTAAAAACGGGAACTAAAAATGGCTATACTGTCCGCCGAAAACATTTGCGTATCCTACGGCAGCCGCAAAGCGGTTGAAAACGTGTCGCTTACTATAGAAAGGGGCGACTACCTTTGCATCGTCGGAGCAAACGGTTCGGGCAAAACGACTTTGGTAAAAAC
Organism: uncultured Treponema sp.; assembly: GCA_905372025.1. Classification (GTDB taxonomy): domain Bacteria; phylum Spirochaetota; class Spirochaetia; order Treponematales; family Treponemataceae; genus Treponema_C. The sequence goes on from CAJPNP010000004.1 coordinate 135,686, forward strand.
ACTGCTCGGTTTTATCCGTCCCAAATCGGGACAGGTAAACCGCGGAAATTGCGCGATCGGGTATCTGAGCCAGCAAAATGCCGTTCAGCGGGATTTTCCCGCGTCGGTAAACGAAGTCGTATTGTCGGGGCGGTTACGGCAAAATAGTCTGATGCCTTTTTATTCTAAAGCCGACCGCGCTGCTGCGGCCGAGAGGTTGGAACAGCTGGGTATACAAGAGCTGGGAAAGCTTCCTTACAAAAATCTTTCAGGCGGCCAGCAGCAGCGCGTGCTTTTGGCGCGCGCGTTGTGCGCGGGGAGCGATTTATTGGTGCTGGACGAACCCGTTACGGGCTTGGATCCGTCCGTTACCGATGAATTGTATGCGGTAATACGCGCGCTTAATCAAAAAGAAAAAACGGCCGTGCTTATGGTGTCGCACGACGTGCGCCGCGCGGTTGCAAACGCATCGTGCATTTTACATATGAATACGGCTGCCTTATTTTACGGAAGTACGGAAGACTATAAAAAAACCGACTTGTATCGTACGATGACCGCCGTGGAGACTTGCTGCCGATGATTCAATTACTTCGCGATTTATTTTCGTATTCGTTTATTATACGTGCGCTCATAGGCGGCAGCCTCATCGCACTGTGCGCGGCGCTGCTCGGCGTAAATCTTGTTTTAAAACGCTTTTCGATGATAGGCGACGGACTGTCGCACGTGGGGTTCGGAACCTTGGCCATCGCTATGGCGCTTAATTTATCGCCCCTTATCGTATCGATTCCCGTCGTCGTTATTGCGGCTTTTTTACTGCTGCGCATCAGTACGAATTCCGACATAAAAGGCGATGCGGCCGTCGCGCTCTTTTCGAGCAGTGCGCTCGCTTTGGGTATTTTAATCACTTCGATAACATCGGGCTTAAATACCGACGTAACGGCCTACATGTTCGGCAGTATTTTGGCGATGAGCAAATCCGACGTGTACATAAGCATTTGTCTGGGTATCGTCGTTATAAGTTTATATATTTTTTTATACAATCGCATCTTCGCCGTTACCTTCGACGAAACGTTTTCGGCCGCAGCGGGAATGCACACGCGACGCTACAATTCGCTCCTTGCGGTTCTTACCGCGCTCACGGTTGTTGCGGGTATGCGCTTTGTCGGCGTTATGATGATTTCAAGCCTCATCATTTTTCCGGCTTTGAGCGCAATGCGCGTTTTTAAAACTTATCGGCCGGTTGTCATTTTTTCGGCGGCATTTTCTCTCATCTGTTTTTTTATCGGAATTATTGCAAGTTTTGTATGGTCAACGCCGGCCGGAGCAAGCATCGTTACGGCAAATTTAATCGGATTCGGCTTGTGTTCTTTAATCGGTTTTATCAAAAAATAAACGCTTCCGAAACCACAGGGTTTTAGCGCCGGTTTTTCTTGAGTCGGTTTATAACCCGATGAATCTCTTTTCGCAAAGCCCGCGCATGACCCTTGTCTGAAAGTGTGTTTGCAAGCGAATCCATATACGAAAGTGTTCTTTGCAAGAATTCCCTTTTCGGCGATCCCGCATAGGGCTTTACCAAGCCGCTCGAATGAAGCGCTTGCGCTGCAGCTAAAAGTCCGGGCTTTCCTTCCAAACGGTCGATTACGTAATCCAGTTTAACCCGGTTCAAATCCGAGAAAAATTCATCTTTTTTATCATCCGGCAAATACGAACACAGACCGCGCAGCGAATTGAACATTTCGAAGGTGCGTGAAAATTCTTCTATCGGCGAAGTGTCGAATACATCGTTAAGAACCTTGCGCACTTGATTCATAAGCATTTCGTCAAAGTCTTCGTCTTCTTCCGGTTCAGCCAAGTCAATGGAAGATTCGACATCTTCTTCGGGTTCTTTGGATTCTTCCGGTTCTTCGGGTGCTTTGACTTCTTCATTTTGTGTATTTTGTTCCTCTTCCGCAACCGGTTCTTCAGCCGAATCGAGCACTTCCAAGGGCCGGTCGTCCCCGACAGGTAAGTCTTCATCAAAAAGCGGCGGTTCCGTATCGATAGGCATTTCCTCCGGCAGCGGATTTTCGTCTTCAAAGCCCCCGTTTTTTTCAGGTCTTGGCGCCGCCGGAACAAAGGGCTCGGGGTTCTCCGTTTCCGGTTGACTTTCGGGCTCTAAGAATTCGGGCTCGAACGGCATATCGTCAAGCGGCATGTCCCGAAGAGGAGAAGGCGCACTTTGCTGCGGAGTGCTTTGTACAGGCGGAACGGTTTGTGCAGAGGCAATCGGCTCCGCAGCGGGAACGGGCGATTGCGATACCGGCGGTATAAATTGCGGTATCACCGGGCTTTGCGGTACTGCCGCTATCGGCGGAGAAAGATTTTCAATGGCCGGAACACGCTCGTCTTCCAAATCATCCGGTTCGAAGCCGCTTCCGTCAACCGTCAGCAATTCCTCTTCTTCGATAGGGTCGTAATGCTGCGAGCTTTTTTTATCGAAAAAATCATCGAACAGTTCGTCTTTATCGGTTGGAGCAAATTCCAAGGGACTGTCGATAGGAAAGAGATTTGAAAGATCGAACGGTTCTTTGTCCCGCTTTTCGGAACCGCTTCCGGTTTCGGTATCCGAAAAAAAAGAATCCGGAAAAATCAGCGGATCGTATTCGTCGTGAACAAGCGCATCATCGGAAGTTTCGTCAAGTTTAAGTACGGCGTCTTCATTTTCTTCCGGACTAAGATTTTCAAAACACATGTCTGCGTTCAAGGGGAAGCCGTCTTCATCTTTATCTTCGTCCGTATCGCTGCCGAGCACATCGTCGCCGCCTATATTTTCGTCTTTTTCGATAGCGTCGAGTGCATTTTCCCGCACCGTCATCGAACTGCGCAAAGTATCCAAATCGGGATCGGAGTCGTTGTTTTTATTCAGCAGTTCCGCAATAAAATTCATGGATGCGGCATCTTCGTTTAAAAATTGAGTTAAAATTCCGAGTTCTTCTATTGCGTAATAATTGCTGCTGTCGATATTCAAACTGCAGCTTAATGCCTTTAAGGCTTTTTTATACCGGCCGAGCTCGCGATAGCATTTTCCCAAGCAAGCCCACATGTCGGCATCGCCTGTTTTGCGCCTTAAATATTCTTTTAAAAGCTGTTCCGCATATTTGAATTTTCCCGTATGCATAAACTGTTCGGCATTGTCTTTTAAAAAATCCGCGGCATTGCGATCGATGTGCAAAATACGCTGATAACAGATATAGGCTTTTTTGATTGCGTTCAGGCGCACAAAATATTGGGCCAGCACATTCAATGTTTGAATGTTATGAGGCGACGCATCGTAAATCTTTTTAATCAATATGCCGGCTTCGTTGAATCGGTCCAGTTCAATAAGAATTTTTGCATAGCGCAGAGATGTTTTCATATCGTTCGCCTGCAATTTTCCCAGTCGTTCCATAATGGCGGCCGCATCGAAATATTTTTTTTGTTTGTCGTAAACCTTGCCCAGGCCGGCCAACGCGCACATGTTTTCGCCGTCGAGCTCCAGTGCTTTTAAATACGTATTTTCCGCTTTTTCAAAATCGTTTTGTCCGGCATACAGCTTGCCGAGCTTATTGTACGCGTTTATGCTTTTCGGATTTAAGCGTATGCTTTGCAGTAAGATTTCTTCGGCGCGGCTTTGCTGATTTATTTTTATCAATAATTCGGAATACGCATCCAAAGCTTCGTCCCAATTCGGTCTGACGCGAAGTGCTGCTTCAAAATGCGTTATTGCCTTTTCCGTTTCATTCAAGTCGGCAAAATGAAGCGCTAAATTATAATGCAGAATAGGATGATTCGGATCGATTTGAAGGCCGCGCGAAAAGGCGGCAAGCGCTTGGTCCGGCTTTCCAAGCAAATCTTCTATCGTTCCCAAGTGATTGTACGCAAGCACATCGTTCGGGTTCAGTTCGATTGCATTCAAAAAACACGAAACGGCTTCCTCGTATTTTCCCATCAGCTTATATGTATAACCTTCGTTGTAAGCCATTTCATCGGGATTCACACTGACTTGTCTGCTTTTTTCGATAAGTTTGATGGATTCGTCGTATTGCCCCAGCCGGCGGTATATGCCGCTTAAATTATTCAAAGCCGAAAGATTAGACGGATCGTTTTGAATAACGGTTTTGTATATTTTTAACGCACTTACATCGTCGCCCGAACGCACATAGACGGAGCCCAGTTTTGAAAGCAAGTCGATATTGTTCGGATCTGATTTTAAAAGACGGACGTATAGGCGAACGGCGGACGCATAATCGCGGGCAAGAACGGCTTTTTCGGCGCGCTGCATTATTAAAAATTCTTTTGAAAACCTATTTTTTTTCATCGCCGTCCCCTTAACGGGCGCGCAAAAACTTCCGCCGACAGCGCGCCTTCAAGAGTCGGCTCCGAATCTTCATAAGCGGACACGGCAAAATAATATATTTTACCGTTTTTTAAGCCCGTAAGACGAAGCGAAAGCGTGTTTCCCACATTTAGCGGCGAGCGGCCTTCAAGCGCGTCCGTGCCCAAATATTCGCCGGGACTTTCGCCGTAGTAGACGATATAGCCGTCCGCGGAAATACCGGCGGATGCAAGCCACGAAAGGTCTACGCTGCCGTCGCCGGCCTGCGCAAATACGCGCACGGGCGCGAGCGGGGGATCTTTTTCCGTGTATTTTAAAGTCAGCTCCGTTATGGACGGCGTTTTTTCGCCCAAGCCGTCGGTATAAAGAGCGGCCGCCGCCTGCAGCCATATTCCGCCGACGTTTTCTATTTTTGTACGTTCCGTTACGGGCACCCACGCCGGATCGGAGTCCGTCCATGCGTGAAAGTTGCCGCCCGCGCGTACAAAAAACTGAATGCCCGTTTCTTTCGGCGTATCGACAATCGCTTCGATACCCGTTATAACCGTTCCGGGAGGAAAGGGGCCGACGGGTTTCGTTTCAAAATACGCACCGGACGGATTGAACAGCGGCTGCCGGTAATCGAAGCGCACGGCTTTTTTTTGTATGCAAAAATCGTCGATTTTACCGGTAAAACCGGGGCAGATTGCAAGTTCGGCGGGAACACCCAAAACGGGCAAAAACACGGTTCCCCGTGCGCGCGAATTTGCCGTCGTATAAGCTAAGTCTTCGGTTTTCCCGTTTACGCAGTATTCGATCAAACCCGTTTCTTCGTCAAAACTCAACGAATGAAGCGCCCACGTACCGGGAATGGTTAAGTTTTTTCCCGAAAGCGTTACATTTTTCAGCATATGTGCGGACGCAAACACGTTCGTAAACGTCCACTCGAGTTTATTGTTAAAAAACGCGGCAGCAATCATTTGGTAGACGGGAACGCCGTCAACAATCCGCGACGAACGCCACGAAAAAACCGTTTCGCCGTTTTCGGCAAGGGAAGGATTCAGCCAAAACGAAATCGTAAAAGAACCCGTTTGTCCCGGACGTCCGAAAATGCTTTGAGGCCCGCCTTTCAATTCAAGCCCTTTGGCTGCCCCCTTGCCAAGCGCGGCATATTTGCCCATAATGGAATCGGACACGGGCGTAAGAGAGGAAGATAAAAGCGTATAATTTCCCGTGCGGTCGGAAACGGCGCCCGTTTCGAAATTCAGCAAGAGGTCGGTGTCGGCTGCTGGCGAAAGACCGGCCCCGGCTACGCAAACGGCTTCTTTGCCGAATCGGCCGGCAGTTTTTGCAATATTTTCGGCTCGGGAGAATTCCGGCCAAGCATGGTCGCCGCCCAGCACCAGTTTTTTTTCGGCCGCAAAAAGAAGCGGTACCGCAAAAGAAAAAAACAAGAGGCTTGTTATATGTTTTATTTTTATACGCATTTTTCGAATTAACGGATCGGAATGGAAGTTCAAAACACACAATACGAAATTTTGCACCGAACGGCTCTTTCGGCGCCGCAGTCGAGCGGCGTGTATTTATGGAAAGACGCGGACGCTCATATTCTGTATGTAGGCAAGGCTAAAAATCTGAAAAACCGTTTATCCTCCTATTTTTCCGGGCATAAAGACATAAAAACCCGCGTTTTAGTATCAAAAGCGTTTTCTATAGAATATATCACGACGGACAACGAATACGAAGCGCTTATTTTGGAAAACACCCTGATAAAGCAGTACCATCCCCGATACAATATAGACCTCAAGGACGATAAATCGTATCCGGTTGCCCGCATTACGAATGAAGCATTTCCGCGGATTATAAAAACCCGCAGAATTATACAGGACGGTTCGCTGTATTACGGCCCTTTTCCCAACGCAGGCGCTTTAAGTACCTTTATCGACACTTTGTCCGCCATATATCCGCTGCGTCAGTGCAAAAGAATGCCCGACAGGAAAAATCCCTGTATGTACTATCATATAGGACGCTGTGCCGCTCCCTGCTGCGGTAAAATCGACAAACAATCCTATATCTCTATTATCGATGAAATTAAGGGTTTTCTTGAAGAAAATGTCGAAACGGCCGCACGGAAACTCGAAGAGAAAATGAAAGAAGCGGCTAAAAATCTCGAATTCGAAAAGGCCGGACGCTGCCGCGATTGCCTCGGGGCGCTGCGGACTTTACGCCGGCAAAACGCCGTCGTCGATTTTAACCCCGAAAGCAGAGACTATATCGGCTTTTATTCGGAAGGAACCCTCGTAAGCTTTGCGGTTTTAAAAATGCGCTCCGGCAAACTGGTTATGCGCGATTTATACCGGACGCGCAGTTTAAAAGACGATGACGAACTTATCGGCGAGTTTATGAGCGCGTATTATACGGAAGCGGCAATGATCCCGCCGAGGATTTTCGTACGCAATAAAAGCGGAACGGAATTGATGGAAAAATGGCTTTTTGAAACCTTCGGCGTGCGCACGGTTATAACCGTTCCCGAAGAAACGGACTCGTTCGCCCGGCACGACGCGGCTTTGAACATGGCCGTTCACAACGCAAAAGAAGACATTATCCGCCGAATGAGGGAACGCGGCGATACGCCGGCTTTGGAAGAATTGAAAAAGCTGCTTAATTTGGATTCGCTGCCCATGCGCATAGAAGGCTTCGACATAGCCCACCTTGCGGGCAAATTTCCGATTGCAAGTCTTATCAGCTTTTATAACGGGAATCCGGACAAAAAGAATTACCGCATATTCCGCTTAAAATCGCTGGACGGCAGGATAGACGATTTTGAGTCCATGCGCGAAGCGACAAGCCGCCGCTACACGAGACTTTTAAACGAACAGGCGGAAATGCCCGACCTCATTATGATAGACGGCGGCATCGGGCAAGTGAATGCGGTAAAGGGCGTCCTCGATGCGCTCGGACTGAATATTCCGATTGTCGGCTTGGCAAAACGCGACGAAGAGCTGTATGTGCCCGGAAACAGCACGCCGCTGCGATTGCCGAAAAGAAGCGATGCGCTGCGCCTTTTGCAGCGTGTGCGCGATGAAACGCACCGATTTGCGACGAGCCGCAATCAAAACCTGCGCACGAAAGAAAATACCGTAAGCCTTTTTACAAAACTGCCGCATATCGGAGAAAAGCGTGCGGCGCTTATTACGGAAAAATGGCCGACCATGGCCGAATTGAGCGCGGCAAGCGTTCAGGAACTTGCCGATGTTTTAACGCTGGGCGCCGGCCCGGCCGAAGACGTGCATAAAGCCGCCGTTTTGCTCGCCGCGCAGGCGGCGGAGCGCCGAAACGCACTTTCAGCGGATACGGCACTTGCGGCTGCCGCCGCTCCCGGCACATCGGTTTCCGGCGCAGCGTCCGCAGGCACCGACTATGCCGCACAGCTTGCGCATCTCGCACTGAAAGGCGGCGCGCAAGACGGTTCGGTCGCGGCCGAAAAAGAAAGTTCTTACGCTTCCGTGCCTTCCGCCGAACCGTCGGGCAAATAGTCAAAAAAGCTTTCGGCGTACCAATCGCAGTATTTTTTCATTTCTTCGGCGGGACAGCGCGCCGTTTCATCGTAGAGCGCCGCGACCGGATAGCCCGCGTTTTTTGCGGTGCGCACCGCAAAAAACGCGTCTTCGAACACAACGGTCTTTTCGATCGTGCTGCCCAAAAGTTTGCGCGCCGCATGGAAGATTGCCGGAGATTCGGCCTTTGCGCTTCCGGCTTCGGTAGACGTTACAATGCCCGTAAAAAATTCGGCAATTTGCAAACGTTCAAGAACGATTTCCACCAAATAGCGGTCGGTTGCCGTAGCGATCGCCGCCGGTATACGGTGCGCTTTTAACAGCGGTAAAAATTCGCGCACGCCCGGCTTTAAAAGCACCGTCGTTTTATAGCGTTCTTCGACAACGCTGTTGCATTCTTTTATAACCGTTTCGCGCTCCAAACCCAAATTATAATGCGTATTCAAATAATCGGCAACATCGATTATCGTCAGCGGGTACAGCGTTCTGTCCAAGCCCGGCTCGGGAACGAGTCCCTTGCTGCGAATATACGTACTGCCCATCGATTGCCATACTTGCATGGAATCGACCAGCGTGCCGTCCATATCGAAAACGGCGCCGTCAAAATCGGTAATGTTGAATTTTTTCATACTATTGCTTTCTCGAATTATACCTTACTCAACGACCACGAAAGTCCGCGTTTTTCCAATTTGACGATTCCGCGCTTTTCCGCATCGAGGGCAAGCTGCTTAAAACGTCCGTACCCGTAATCGCGGTAATTGATTTTTTTAGCCGCTTCGTTGAATAAAACGGGCTTGCCGTTGTCCAAAACCGACAAAAGTTTGTTGAATACTTCCGGCAAACCCTTTTGCGCGCGCTCGGTCAATTCCAAAATATTGCCGTCTTCATCGGCATAACGCAGCCCCATTACCTTAATCGCATCGTTTATAAAAGCCTTCCACGTGCGGTAGCCGAGCTTTTTTTCGTTAAAGCCCGAATTGAGCAGTTTCATTCGTATTTTTACGGCGCCCAAATGCGGCGTTTTCTTTTCTTTTTGCATAATATCGACTGTGTCCTCGAGCAGTTCGAATGCACGCTCGCGCGTCAGTTTTTCGCTTCCGCTATCTTCGTCCGAACCGTTGTCGGCCGAATCCGCATCGTCGATAATGTCGCGGTAATCTTTAAAGTCGTCGGCCATTTTTAAAAGGTCTTCGGACGCGTTGTTTGTAACGTCGCAGATAATCTGCGTTTGTTTGCCGTACTTGCGCAAGCTCAACAAAAGCGGCCGAAAATCCGCATCGCCGGTAATCAATACGAATTTATCGATATGCGGATATTGAAAAATCAGTTCGACGCCATGAGCGACCATCGACATATCCGAACTGTCTTTGCGCGCCGCCGGCACGTGAATAAGTTCAAAACTGTTTGCCGCCAATTCGGCCGCGATATTTTTTATGTGGCTGCGGTTCCAATCGCCGAAAGCCGTCGCGTACGATATTTTTCCTTCTTCGGAAATCGTATCCACGATGAGCTGAATATAATTCGTTCCGCGCGGAGGCGTAACGTTTTCTATGTCCCACAAAATAGCGATATTCATCTTTCCTCCGAAAAGCGGCAATCAGTGTTTTTCAAAATCGAATTCGAAAAGCTGACAGTTGTCCACGTGAAAGTTGCGGAATTCTTCCTGCGTAATATTCTGAAAATACGTGCTCATAAGCGCCATAATCATACCGTGGCAAACAAAAAGAACATTGCCTTCGCCGCCCGCCGAAGCGATTTCATCGATAAGGCCGTAAGCGCGGTGCGAGGCCGATACGAGCGACTCGCCGGCAGGAAATTTTACAAACGGATTTTCCCGTACGTGAAAAAACTCGTCGGATTTTTCCCACGGCAGATTTTCAAATTTGCCGAAATTGACTTCTTTGATGCGCGCATCGACTGCCGCCGTCAACCCCAAGGCTTTTTCAATATAAGACGCCGTATCGCGCGCGCGTCTAAGCGGCGACACGAATATACGCCGAATGTCGTTTTTACTTTGTTCTTCCGCAAGGTGCGCGGCCAAGGCTTGGGCTTGAGCGCGCCCTTTTTCGGTGAGGTTCGATTCCGACCAGCCGCATGTGCGGTGCGCGACGTTCCAATCGGTTTCGCCGTGCCGGGCAATAAAAAGTTTCATGATGCAAGTATAACGGTTTTATCCGAAAAAGAAAAGCGGACGGCTGCACTGTAGGCCGCCGGGGTCAGCGGCAACCGGTCCGAGAAACCGCCGCGAAGGCATCGGTTTTCGCTTGGCTTGCCGGCCGTAAAATGCCGCGTATCTTGTAGTTCGGCGGTAAAAAGT
>CAJPNP010000005.1 GCA_905372025.1 uncultured Treponema sp.
AAAAAAAAGAAAAAAAATAAAAAAGACTCCGAATACACTGACGGTTTTCAGTACGGGGGAATGCGTACATTCTTCCGTAGTACCAAACGCAAAATACTATGAGGATAACTGTATCTCCTGTGTCGATATTTCTCTCGGCTTTGATTATATCAATGAAGAACATTATATACGTTTTCCTTTTTGGTTATTACAGTTTTTTCCTCCCGCAAAAAACAAAGATGATATTGCACGATTAATTAAAGAATTTAATGAACGGCAGTATCCTAAAACACAATTTTGCGCCCTTGTTGCGGGTCATGATATTACCGGTATCCGTACAAAAATACTTGAACAGGTAAATACCATAGCACCTGTGATGTGCGCCGGCAGTTTTGCACACAATGATTCGATTTTACAAACCTTGTTTAATGACAACAAGCGAGAATACTTAAGACAGTTTGAATTTAATATTTGTCCTGAAAATGATCCATATAAAGGATATGTAACCGAGAAAGTTTTTGATGCACTAGTATCCGACTGTATCCCAATTTATTGGGGAGGGGACAGGCCGCCGGAACCTGTAGTGATTAATCCGAATGCGATAATTTTATTTGATCCCGATAATCCAGAAGAAGCTCTGGAAAAAATTAGATTTTTACATAACGACCACAAAGCATACAATAATTTTAAAAAGGCTAAAAAATTTAATGACTCCTCCGTCGATTGGATATATAATACGATGCAAGATATGTTTATGTTATTCCAAAAAAAGGCTGAAGAAAAAAAATTATATCCATACGGACAAATATATGCAAAACAATAAAATTATCTCAATTATCGTCCCTATTTATAATCGCGGTACTTTTTTACCAAGATGTATAACAAGTATAATAAATCAATCATACTCTCATTTGGATATTATTCTTGTAAATGACGGTTCGAGCGATAATTCATTGGATATTTGTAACCAATATGCACAAAATGATAAACGAATTAGAGTTATAAGTATTCCCAACAGCGGAGTGAGTATCGCACGTAATACCGGCATACAGTATGCAAAAGGTGATTTTATCCAGTTTGTAGACAGCGACGATATGATAAAACCGCATATGTGTCAAATATTAATGGAAGAACAGCAAAAAAATGATGCGGATCTTGTTATATGCGGCTTTGATAATACTGATATAAACGGTAAACATCTGTTTTATGAATCAACAGATAAACCGGTATATGTTTTAGATGAATTTTATGCTAAATTCGGATTATTGTTACAACAGAATTTATTACGGTCACCTGTAAATAAATTATATAAAAAACGTATTATCGATGCGCATAAACTTACTTTCAATTCCGATTTTAGTATTGCGGAAGATGCATTATTTAATGTGATTTTTTATCCTCATATAAACTCAATTACAGTTATACCGCAACCGCTATATATTTGTATTGATCATACTGACAATAATAGGTTGACAAAGAAACTCCACGATAACTATTTTGAAATTCAAAATATCTTTTTTACTGCTCTTGTCAATTTATTAAAAGAAAAAAACGCATACACACAAAAAAATAAAAAAATTATACATTTGCAGTATACGCAAATAATTATTATAGGTCTCCAAACATTAAAACTAAATAACAAAGACTTAAATATGGAAAAAATATATGACAGCTTATTGTTTTCGTTTTTTCCTTATACTGGCAAAAAAAAATTAACATTCTTTTTTAAAAGTTTATCTTATGCGAAAAAAGTATCGGCAATAGCCTATGTACAGAATAATCATAAAATTGTAAAAAAACTGTATGGAATTGCAAAAGTAATTTTTTGGCAATGTATTGAATTTTCGTATACAATTTTTAAATTTACTAAAAGTAATATCAACCTCATATTGGAATAATGTTTTCAGTTAAATTATGCAAAATAAAATAACGGTTATTATAACTATCCGAAACAGAGATACCCTGCGTATAGAAAAACAAATTGCATCAATACGCAGTGCGGGCGCGGATCCCGCCTTTCATATTGTCGATTACGGTTCACAGGAATCTTATGCAAAACAATATTGCACACTTTGTATAAAATATAATTTGCAATATACGCATATCTATACCGAAGGCTTACCGTGGAATAAGTGCAGGGCGTTAAATTACGGTGCAAAAACCGCCGATACGCCTTTTATTGTAACAACGGATGCCGATATGCTTTACGAAAGCAATCCATTCAAATACTGCCTCGACAATTATGAAGATAAAACCATGTATCATATGGAAACCTATTGGCTGCCTAAAAACGGCGACAAAAAAAAAGCCAAGTATGCGGGCCACGGGAATTCCGGAGGTTTTCAATTTATTGCAAAATCGGCCTTTGAAGAAATCGGCGGCTATGATGAGCGAATGCTGTATTGGGGAGTTGAAGACCTTGATTTTCCCGATCGATTAAAAAAAATCGGATACACACAAATATGGCTTCCGGATACTTTTAGACTCTATCATCAGTGGCATCCGGTAAGCGAGGCAAATTGCAGGCGTCCTCAAACTGCGACCGTCAATACCTTAAAATATGCATGGGAAAATCAATTAAACCCCGTCATAAAACAGGACTGGGGTAAAACGCTTACCGAAAAAGATAGACCGATATTAAAAGAGCTGCGCAATGGTAAACCGAAAATAATTGAATTACAAAACAGCGAATTGAGCTCTTGGGAAACGGCTGACTTTATACTGAATACGCGAAAAGAAAGGTTTATAAAACTCTTATTGGGAAACCGCATTAATAACGGTCTTTTTATGCGTATAAAAAATGCTGCAAAAATAGTTTTAAAACCGGTATCGGCTTTTACTGCTATGAGCTCAACGATTAATATGAATTTCGATATTCTATACGAACTTATACCGCTTTTACAAAATCACGGACTTCGGGATTACTATATTGAATCAGATTTGTCCTCTGTCTTTTTACTATGGAACTGAAGATGACTATCCTGCAAAAAATAAAAAGGCTGATAAAAAGGATTCCAGGCGTAAAACCTCTCTTAAGATATGAGCGCCCCGGATACGGAATCGTGTATATGCTTCACAGGGTATGTCCTCATAATCCGGAAGGCTTGTATCCCAATGAAAATTTGAAAATCGCTCCCGAATTTCTTGAACGTCTCATAATAAAAAAACAAACAAAATATAATTTTATAAGTTTGGATTCGCTTGCCGAAATTATTCATTCCGGTATAAAACCCGAACGTCCCTTTATTTGCTTTACGCTGGATGACGGCTACAAAGATAATTTGAAATACGCCGTGCCTATTTTTGAAAAATACAAGGTTCCGTATACAATCTATGTAACCACGTGTTTTCCCGACCAAAAGGCATTTTTATGGTGGCTCACTTTGGAGAAAATCATACAAAACAATTCGAATATAAAGCTTTCAAACGGCAAGATTTTTTCTGCAAAAAATAAAGATGAAAAAGAAGAAGCTTTTATCGCAATAAGATCGGTTTTGCTGGAAAATACGCAAAAAGAATTTAAAGAAGTATTTTCCTCATTATTGTCAAACTATAAAGATAAAACGTTTTTGGATTTGAACGAACTTTTGCTTTCTTGGGACGATATTCGTACAATGACGACTTCCCGGTTGTGCACTATCGGCGCTCACACAAAAAACCACTTGGCATTGAATAAGCTCGATGAAAAAACGGCTCTGGATGAAATAACATGCGGCAAAGAAGAATTGGAAAATAAAATAGGTAAACCCGTTTTACATATGGCATATCCGTACGGTTCGTCTGCCGAAGTATCGGAGCGCGAATATGGCTTGGCAAAAAAGTGCGGTTTTAAAACCGCAACACTTTCTTATGGCGGAAGTTTTAAACACCTGGACGGACAAAATCTTTTTGCGCTTCCGCGTAAATTATTAAGCGATTTGTAAGGAACTGAAAATGACTTATACCGAATTCTCACAAACCGCTTTTTTTAGACATTCGGATTTTATTCCCGATTTTCAAAAAAAGATGCTCGACGCCGATGATTGGGAATATTTTAGCAAACGCTTTGACGTATGGCTCAAAAACTATCGCGGTAAAAAAATCGAACCTGCCATTCCGCATAAAATCCACCAAATATGGATCGGAAGCGATCTTCCGCAAAAATATAAAAATTGGTGTGCAAGTTGGAAAAAGTTAAATCCCGCTTGGGAATATAAACTGTGGGGGGAGCAGGATATTCTTCCCATATTAAATGATACAATACGACAGGTATTTTTAGAGTCAAAAAATCCCGGAGCAAAAAGCGACATTGCCCGTTATGCGATTTTACAAAAAGAAGGTGGCGTATACTGCGATACCGACTTTGAATGCACAAAGCCGCTCGATGAGCTTACTAACACGTGTACCCTTTTTTCAGGTTTTATTTTCTCCGAAAAGCCTGAAATTGCAAACGGTATTTTCGGCGCTGTTCCCGACCATCCGCTGGTACATACTATTTTGACTTATTTAAAGACTCCCGTTACTTCCACTCATACCGATACAATTTTAAATACAACCGGTCCGGCTTTTTTAACCCGCACAATCCTGGAACATAAAGATAAGGTACTGGAAACGGATGTTTTTTTCCCTTCGCATTATTTTTATCCCTTCCCGAATTTCTGTCGGAATGAAAAACTCAGCCCCGACGAAATTAAAAAAAAGTATCGCAAACCCCATACATACGGCATACATTACTGGGAAGTCAGCTGGGTAAAACGAGGGGTTATTTATTACACTAAAAAAATAATAAAAAAAATAATTTTGTGGGATTTATGGAAAAACAAACTGAGTTAAAGGCGCCGGTTGTCTTTATTATTTTTAATCGTTTCGATACGGCAGAGCGCGTTTTTAATGCAATAGCTCAAGCAAAACCGAAAAAACTGTTCGTCATTGCGGACGGACCGCGTTCAAACAAATCCGGAGAAGCGGAAAAATGCGCACGAGTTCGTTCGCTTATCGAAAAAGTCGATTGGCCGTGTACGGTTTATAAAAATTTTTCGGATATAAATCTCGGCTGCGACTCCAGAGTTGTATCCGGACTTAATTGGGTTTTTTCTAAAACCGATAGAGCAATTATTTTTGAAGATGATTGCTTGCCGGAACAAAGTTTTTTTCGTTTTTGCGATGAATTACTCGAACGCTATAAAGACGATGGTCGCATTATGCAAATCTCGGGAGAATGTAAAACACTTGTCCCTTTAAACTGCGAAGAAAGTTATTATTTTACTAAAAACATAGAGATTTGGGGCTGGGCAACATGGAAAAGAGCATGGGAAAAAGCAGACCACGATATGAAAATGTGGCCAAAAATAAAAAAACAAAAAATGCTGAGAAGCGTATTGCCGCAAAAATCGGAATACTACTACTGGACGCGTTTATTCGATAAACGATATAAAAAAGAGATAATAACATGGGATTCGATGTGGACATATTCAATTTTGAAAGAAAGTGCATTTTCAATTGCACCGGCTGTAAATCTTGTTTCAAACATAGGAACCGATTCAAAAGAAGCAACTCACGGTAACAGTAAAAGTTTATTTGCCGATGCGCCTCGTATGCCGATGACTTTTCCGCTTGTCCACCCTCAGTTTGTTATGGGAAATCCGTTATATACAAAGTATGAAAATAAAGCACGTGCAAAAGAAGAAAAAAGGCTTCCCTACCCGCTTAATAAGTGGGCGTCATATGCAAAACGGTTTTTAAAGGGCGAGTTTTTTAGATAAAAACGGAGATTTCTATGCTTTACCAATTATTCATTTATCCGATAGAGTTGTTGCTCCAAACATTTTATACTTTTTTTATGCTCTATTTGGGTAATCCCGGTTTTGCTATAGCCGGTGTAAGCATTGCCGTTACCGTATTTACTCTCCCCTTATATAATATCACGGAAAAATGGCAAAAAACGGAACGGGATACGCAGCTTGCCATGCAGCCGAAAATCAATAAAATCAAAACGGTTTTTAAAGGCGATGAACGTTACATGATATTGTCAACCTACTACCGCCAGCAGCATTATCATCCGGTGTTCGCGCTTAGAAGTTCTTTCAGCTTGTTGATTCAAGTGCCTTTTTTTATTGCCGCGTATCATTTTTTATCGCACTTATCCGTTTTACAAGGAGCCGCGTTCTATGCAATAGCCGATTTAGGTAAACAGGATGCGCTTATAAAGTTCGGCGGCATAACCGTTAATTTTTTACCCATAGCGATGACACTTATAAATATTACGGCAGGAGCCGTATATACTAAAGGTTTTCCGCTAAAAGAAAAACTGCAATTATATGCAATGGCGGCACTCTTTTTAATATTGTTGTATAATTCGCCTGCGGGGTTGGTATTTTACTGGACACTGAACAATATTTTTTCGCTTATAAAACATTGTATAAAAAAAACAAAACATCCCGCCTTTGTTTTTTATGTTATGTGCGCCGTTGCAGTTGGTGCCGCCGCTCTTTTCGTACTGTTTTTCACTGATAAAACACCGATAAAAAAACTTACAATAAGCTGTATTGCCGTAGTTATAGTACTGGTACCCTTTTTTGTACGTTTTATGCAGGGCTTTTTTTATCCGCATTTGGAAATGCTCGATAAAATGCCTAAAAGACGTTTATCGATTTTTTTATGTGTTGCCACCGGCTTTTTTTTACTCGGCGGATTTTTTATACCTTCAGCGCTCGTATCCACTTCCGCACAGGAATTTTCTTTTATTGATTCGTATACCAATCCCGTAGGAATACTTGCTTATCCGTTGATGCATTCGGCAGGTATTTTTTTAGTTTGGTGTGTATTGATTTATGCATTATTTTCCACTAAAGTAAAAAATTCGCTGACGTATGCATTGTGCGTATTTTTCCTTTGCGCATTGGTAAATACATTTATTTTAAAAGGCGATTACGGCGGAATTTTATCGAATTTACATTTTGACACAAATATTTTAAAAACGCCGTCGTTGAGAATATTTATTATCGATAGTTTGATTTTTGTACTGTGTGCAACAGCCGTACTGTTTGCTTTAAAATATCTGCAGGCTAAAATTATTTTTTCCGTTTTTTTATGCATTAATATCTCACTGGCGGGAATCGGTATTTCAGACAGCATCAAAATTCAAAAAACATATAAAAGCTATGCCGCTACAACCGGTAAACAACAAGTACAAAGCAATATCATTGAGCCGGTATTTCATCTGTCAAAAACAGGCAAAAATGTCGTTGTGCTCATGCTTGACCGCGCCATAAGCTCTTTTGTCCCGCTTATTTTTAATGAATTGCCGGAAACAGCTGCAGAGTTTAACGGATTTATATGGTATCCCAATACGGCTACCTATAACGGGCATACAATGATGGGCTCACCGCCCCTATACGGCGGTTACGAATATACGCCTGAAAAAATAAATGCGCGCGATGATGAACCTTTGGTAAAAAAACACAACGAAGCGCTGTGTGTTATGCCGCGCCTTTTTGCCGAAAACGGCTTTTCCGCAATTATAACGGATGCCTCATGGGCAAATTACAGTTGGGTACCGGACAATAGAATTTTTTGGCAATGGAAAAATGTCAAGGCAAAAAATCTCAACGGAATGTACACTTCTTTGTGGGCAAAAGAACACAATATTGCCTTATTCCCGCAAAGTGAAATCCTAAAACGCAACTTTATTTTCTTTTCTTTTTTTAGAATGCTTGCCTCTTCTTTGCGCGGTGCATTATATGATGACGGAAATTGGTGGAATCCCGAATTACGGAATTCACAAAGTAATAAAATTATAGGTTTGTATTCGGTTTTGGATTATTTGCCGGAATTGACGGCAACCGATGCAAAACAAAATACCTTTTCCTGTATCGTCAACGAACTGACGCATGAAAATGAATATTTGCAGTATCCGGAATATCAACCGGCGATAAAAATTACAAATGTCGGTCCCAACCCCTTTTCGACTCCGACACAGCAGCAAATATACCACGTTAATGCGGCAGCATTAAAACTTGTCGGTAAATGGTTTGCATATTTACGTAAAACCGGTGTCTATGACAATACCAGAATTATTATCATTTCCGACCACGGTGCGGCAGAGCGCTTTCCCGTATTCGAAAGTTTTCCCGATACGGGAAAACTTTTTCCCGCACAGGCAAACTCCCTGTTAATGGTTAAGGATTTTAATGCAAATTTTCCGGTAAAAACGGATATGTCGTTTATGACAACGGCCGATGTTCCCTTTTTGGCAACTACAAGCCTTATTGAAAATCCTGTTAATCCGTTTACAGGTAACCCCTTGAGCGACAATGAAAAAAACAGCGGTATAACATATTATACCACTCATCGCTTTGTACCCGAAGCTCACCGCAAAAATACTTTTATTTTAGACGATGAAGCATGGCATGTGGAAACGGATCTTTTCAAACCGGAAAATTGGAGAAAAGTACAATGAATGTATTACTTCCGCTCTACATAGATCCGGGAACGGGCAGCATGCTGTTTTCGGTATTATTGGGACTTTCGGCAACTTTATATTTCGTCGGTAAAACAGCCTTTATCAAGCTGAAATTTTTAATCGGCGGTAAAAAAAACGGCGCACAAGTTACAAATTCAAATGCAGGTATAGTTCTTTTTTGCGAAGGTGCTCAGTATATAAACGTATTTTTACCTATACTGCAAACATGCGAAAATCGGAAAATTCCGATAACATATTACACCGGTGCGGAACAGGATCCCGCCTTACACGCATCCTATAAATATATAAAAAGCGAATATATAGGACAGGGGAATACGGCCATAGCCCGCTTAAATTTTTTACAAGCCGACATTTGCTTAATGACTACTCCCGGCTTGGATGTGTATCAGCTTAAGCGCTCAAAAGGCGTAAAACATTATTCTCATATTTTACATGCCCCCAGCGATGCAACGATGTACCGCCTGTTCGGTCTTGATTATTTTGACTCAGTGCTGCTGACGGGCGATTATCAAAAAAAAGATATTCATGTGCTCGAACACTTGCGGCATATACCGGAAAAAGAGCTGGTAACCGTCGGTTGTCCGTATTTGGACGTACTGCAGCAAAAGATTGAAGCGCTTAAGCAGCACAAAGCCGTTGCGCATGAGACCAAAAACAAAGCGCAAAACCTTACCGTCCTCGTATCACCCAGTTGGGGAAAAAGCGCTTTGTTAAGCCGTTACGGAGAAAAACTGTTGGATCCGCTCGTTAAAACCGGTTTCCGTATCATAGTGCGTCCCCATCCGCAGTCTAAAAAGTCCGAAGCTGCCCTGCTGGAAGGTTTGGAAAAACGCTACAAGGATGCGGCAAATATTGAATGGAATTACGAAAGCGATAACATTAACGCCCTATCGCGCGCCGATATAATGATTTCCGACTTTTCAGGTATTATCTTCGACTATGCGTTTTTGCGAGAAAAACCTTTTTTATACATAAATGAAGATATCGATATCCGCCCCTACGATGCCGGTGATTTAGCCGAAACGGAGCCTCCGATCGAAGCGTGGCAGTTTTCGGTGCTGCCGACAATCGGGAAAAAACTGAGTGAAGCGGATTTTACCGATATAGGTACGGTTATTTCGGACTGTATAAATAACGCCGATTATAAGGCGGGACAAAAGAAAGCAAAAGAAACGGCGTGGATGTATCGCGGGCAAAGCGGAGAGCGCATTGCCGACTTTTTAATACAAAAGCAGCATAAAATACGTGAACAAACGGAAAAGTACAGTGGAACAAAGAATTCAAGGCCGAATGACCGATAACACAAACAATACGAGCCCCCTCGTTTCGGTTATTATGGGGGTGTATAATTGCGAAACGACGGTGGAAGATTCTATCAATTCAATATTAAATCAAAGCTTTGACAACCTTGAATTTATCATTTGCGACGACGCTTCTTCCGATAAAACTCTCGAAACCGTCTTAAGGTGCGCACAAAAAGATACGCGTATACGCGTGTTGCGCAATCAAATGAACAGCGGTCTTGCCCCCACCTTGAATAAATGTATAGAATATGCACGCGGTACCTATCTTGCCCGTATGGACGGCGACGATATAAGTAAAAAAGAGCGCATTCAAAAACAGGTTGATTTTTTAGAAACGCACCAAGCATACGCTTTTTGCGGAACTTCGGCGGAATTATTTGACGACACCGGAGTGTGGGGTTTACGCAGATGTATAGAAAGGCCTAAGCCGAAAGATTTTTTATCGGTATCCCCCTTTATTCACCCTTCTACAATGTTCCGTAAAGAAGCGCTCCTCAATGTAGGCTTATACAAAACAAAAAACGTCGGCCGTTCCGAAGATTACGAACTTTTTATGCGCTTGTATGCAAAAGGCTTTATCGGTTATAATTTTCAGGATTTTTTACTTATATACCGTGAAGACAGAAACGGATTCATAAAACGTAAAGCAAAATATCTGTTTACGGAAGCAAAAATCCGTTTTGAAGGATTTAAAGCACTGCATCTTTTTCCGCTGGCATTGCCCTATGTTATGCGCCCTATTATTTTGGCACTTTTGCCGGCACGGCTGCGGACTTTTTTGCATAAATCAAAATATAAAATCGGAGCACAACCATTAAAATCGTAAAAATAGCGGGCGGACTGGGCAATCAAATGTTTTGCGTGGCCTTTGTTCAAGCTTTAAAACATGCAGGACAGAAAGTTTTCGTCGATACCTCACTGTACGGTAAAGGAACAGTACGGTCGGGCATCGACTTTTGCCATAACGGTTTGGAAATCGAACATCTGTTCGGCATAAAGTTTGACGAAGCGGACAAAACCGATGTGCGCCGCTTGTCTACGAGCGCGGAAGGTTTGTTGAACCGCATACGGCGCAAGTACTTTACAAAAAAAACGCACTACATCGATACCGTCTTTAAATATACACCGGAAATCTTATCGGATAAAAGCGATCGCTATCTTGAAGGTTTTTGGCAAACCGAAAAGTATTTTTTACCGATAGAAAAGGATATACGGCGTCTTTTTACCTTCCGTCCGACATTGAGCGAAAAATCCGCGGCCGTACAAAGCGCACTGCAAGCGCAACAGGCGGCTGTTTTATCCGCGTCGATTCACGTGCGCCGCGGCGATTTTTTGCACACAAAAACGCTGAACGTATGTACGGAAACATACTACAACAATGCAATCGAATATGCGGCAAAAAAGCATGCGGTCTCGGCGTTTTACGTTTTCTCCGATGACATACAGTGGTGCCGCAGCCACTTAAACTTTTGCGGCGCGCGCTCCGTTTTTATCGATTGGAACACGGAAGGCGACAGTTGGCAGGATATGGCGCTGATGAGCATGTGCCGCTGCAATATTATTGCAAACAGCTCATTCAGCTGGTGGGCGGCATGGCTGAACGCCGTTTCCGATAAAATCGTTTTAGCCCCTGCAATTTGGAACAGACGGCAGCTTGAATATGCGGATCGGTATTACGGCTACGATTATTCGGATGTGATTCCCGAAACATGGACACGTATACCGATATGAATAAATTTTTACATATACCCGACGAACGTTTACGGGGCAACACCGTATTGCGCCAAGCCCAGCTTGTAATGCTGCGCATACTGCGCGTGTTCGATGCAATATGCAAAAAACATTCGCTTACCTATTGGCTGGATGCGGGAACACTTTTAGGCGCTGCGCGGCACGGCGGCTTTATTCCCTGGGACGACGATATAGACGTTATGATGCCGCTTGCCGATTATGAGAAATTTTGCGCCCTTGCGGAAAAAGAACTTCCCTTCGATATGTTTTTTCAAACTGTGCACACCGATCCGGAACACGATATTTGCTGGGCAAAAATCCGCGACCGCTTCAGCTATATGGACGATCCGGGAGGACCGTACAATTACAGTCAAGGCATTCCGATAGATATTTTTCCCGGTTATCTGCAAACGGAGCGTCAATTCAAACGGCGCAACCTGTTCGGACTTTTACCGCCGTTTAGCAACGCTCCGCTTAAACCCTCGAAGCGCAATTCATGGAAACGCAATGCATATTTTACGGTGTGGGGTTTTATTCAGTTTTTTTTGCGCCCCCTTGTGCGTATTCCGCCTATAGCAAAAACTTTGCAAAAATGGGGGGCGCACGGCGTAAAAGGATTTTGCTATAACCCCCTGCTCCCGTGGTTCCAGTTTTTTCCGGAAAACGTTGTTTTGCCCGTATCGAAAATTCAATTTGAAGGCTATGAATTTTCAGCCCCTGCGGATACGGATCGTTATTTAACAATTTATTTCGGAGATTGGAGGAAGCTGCCTCCTGTGAGCAAAAGGCACAGTCACAATATTCAAGGCATCCACATAACCGACGCAGGTCCGAAACCGCACAAAAGCAGTTTGCAATGGAGCGATTATTATGGAACAGAAACACGCAGTAAAAAATAAAACGCCTATCAGAGTTGCTCAAATTATCGGCAAAGCCGTTATCAGCGGCGTTGACTCGGTCGTCATGAATTATTACCGGCACATCGACCGCAGCCGCGTTCAGTTCGATTTTTTTATGGACGGCTATAATAAGACGCTTATCGACGAAGAAATTCTCGATTTGGGCGGCCGCATCATAAAACTTGAACCCTACGAAAAATCGATGCACACCAATATGCGCCAATGCCGCACCGCTTTTGGAAAAAACGGGTATTCGATAGTTCATTCGCATTTGAATACGCTGAGCGTTTTTCCGTTGTATGCGGCATACCGCGCAAAAGTTCCGGTACGCATAGCGCACAACCACAGCACGACAAGCCGCGGCGAATTTAAACGCAATATGATGAAACAGATGCTGCGTCCCTTTGCAAAAACATTCGCAACGCACTATGCCGCTTGCGCCGAATACCCTGCCCGCTGGTTGTTCGGCAATAAGGCCGTGCGCAACGGAAAAGTGCGCTTGATTAAAAACGCGGTGGACACCGAACGGTTTTATCCGAACCTTGCGGGAGCTGAGCGCATACGAAAAGAATTCGGCTTGGAAAACCGTTTTATCGTCGGACACGTCGGGCGCTTTGTATTTCCTAAAAATCACGAATTTATCGTGCGCGTTTTTGCCGAAGCGTACCGGCTCAATAAAAACGCCGCGCTGCTTTTAGTCGGAACCGGAGAACTTGAAAATCATATACGCTCTCTTGTAAAAGAGTTGGGCATAGAGCAGGCCGTTTTTTTTGCGGGTTTACGGCGCGATATTCCCGATTTTTTAAACGCATTCGATGTGTTTTTTTTACCGAGCCGCTACGAAGGAATGCCTGTTGTCGGCATAGAAGCCCAAGCCGTAGGCCTTCCCTGCCTCATGAGCGACGCGGTGCCGGCCGATACGGCAATTACGCCGCTTGTGTCCTTTTTTCCGCTGAGCGCCGGCATTAACGAGTGGGCGCAAAAACTGCTGTCTTACGAGCAGGTTCCGAAAAAAGCCTACCCTGAAGCAATACGGAATGCGGGATTCGATATAGTTTCTGCCGCGGAAAGCCTGTGTTCGTGGTACGAAAATCTGCAAAAGCTCGCGTTGTAAAACATGCGTAAAATACGATTTGCTTATTTTAGAAAAATATGATAGCATACATGCATGACGGTGCAGGAATTTCCGGTTTGGTTTAAATCGCATTTTACACACACCAGTTCGTTTGCAACGGGCATAACTTTTATGATCTTCGATTGTATCGGGGTTATGCTGTGCGTCGGCGCGGGCTTTTTTACAGTCAACGCCGTAGACCGCTCGTTTATCGTATTCCGCGACTTCGTCCACTATTGGATTTATCTTCCCGCCTTTGCCGCCGCTTTTTTTGCCGCACATCTGTACCCGGGCATTATGCTCCAGCCGGCCGAAGAAGTGCGTCGATTTTCTCTTACCTCTTTTTTTTGTTTTAGCGGCATTGCGCTTTCCATCGCCGTTGAAACCGATGATCGCAATGCGCTGAGCGTCGCCCTTCTTTTAGCAGTTCCCTTTGCAACCTTTATTCTTCCGCTTATGAGAGAAGCCGTGCGGGCTTTTTTCGCTTCTTTCAGCTGGTGGGGAATTCCCGTCGTTCTTTACGCACAGGACAAAAACAAACATATCATAATCGATAAACTTTTAAACAAACCTTCGTTCGGTTATAAACCCGCCGCAATTATTACCGACATCGATACCGGATATTCCGAATACAGAGGCATTCCCGTTTTCCCTTATTCGCAAGAAATTGAAAAACGGCTGTATGAATGCAAAATCACCACGGCAATCGTTATGGAGCAGCGCGACACATCCTTCGCGAAAAGTCCGCACGGCTCTTTGCTTTCCGATTACCGCTATATTATTACCATTCCCTATCACCAATCGTTAAAAGGCGTATCTCTTTCGGTGCGCGACTTCGGCGGTATCTTAGGATTTTCGGCGGCAAACCGCTTAACGCGCTCGCTGAATCTTTTACTCAAGCGTTTTTTGGATCTGGCCCTGTTGATTTTATCTTCCCCGCTGACCGTTCCCGTTATGCTGGTGCTTTGCGTTCTCGTAAAGCTTTCTTCAAAAGGGCCCGTTTTTTACGGACACAAGCGAATCGGCAAAAACGGCAAACACATAACGACATGGAAATTCCGTTCGATGGTTGTCGATGCGGACAAGCGCTTAAAAGATTTGTTGGAAAAGAATCCCGAATTGCGGCGCGAATGGAACGAAAATCAAAAACTCGAGCACGACCCGCGTGTTACAAAAATCGGCCGATTTTTACGCAAAACGAGTTTGGACGAATTGCCCCAGCTTTTTAATATTCTGACCGGTTCCATGAGTTTTGTCGGTCCGCGTCCGATTGTCGAAGACGAAAAGAAAAAATACGGCGATAAATTCCGCTATATTTTTTCCGTCACGCCCGGGCTTTCCGGCATGTGGCAAATTTCGGGGCGGTCTTCCACCGGCTACGAAGAACGCGTCATGCTTGACACGTATTATATTCAAAACTGGTCTATCTGGCTCGATATTTGGATAATTTTACAAACAGCTTTAGTTGTCATAACACGAAAAGGTGCATATTAAGACGCACAGTAAGGCACGATTGTCATTTTCCGGGATATGTGATAAACTATATGAGTATGAGTTCGCACAAATTACGTACGACCGCTTGTTTTTTTGCTTTCTTTTTTTTGATTTTAACTTCGGCAGTTTCGGAACAATATCGGATACGTTCGGTAGTATATGAAATAACGGGCATAACACGCAAATATCCGCTTTCACAAGCGGTAAAGATAGATACAAACAGAATTTTTAACAACAGGGCGGAATTTGAAGCATATTTGCAGGATAAGCTCGTTCAGTTGAAAAATCAGCGCATTTTGGAAGAAGCGTATATTTTCCCGTCATACGGTGAGGAAAATGAAACGGGCATTATTCCCGTCGATTTACTTATTAAAACAAAAGATACGTGGAATATTATCGGGCTTCCCTACCCTAAGTACAATTCGAATACCGGCTTTGTTTTTAAACTCAAAATAAAAGACTATAATTTTTTCGGCACAATGCGTACGCTGAACGGGGAATTATCCTACGAATACAAAATGGAAGAAGGTAAAGCGTCAAAGCACAAAATCGGCGGCGGCATTTCATTCGATATTCCTTTTAAATTCAGGTCGCTGCATTCGAATTGGGAAAACAGCCTCAACCTTAATTATACAATCGGTGAAAAAGCTCCCGCATTCGATTTTACGACCGGTGTCGGTTTCAGTCTGCCCATACATAAATTAATGTCGCTGAATTTCGGGGTTTCTCAAGCCGTAAAGTATAATCCCGACTATCAAATATATGGCGATGCCCTATATCTTACGGAATCGACTTATGTGAATTTTCCGATTACGCTCGCAAAAATGGAAAAATGGGGAGATATTGTCTGGGTTCCGGCCGCATCCCTATCGTGGAATTGGGATCCGACCGATATAACAACTCGTTGGGACGGCATCAGCTATACCGATCTAAAGGGACCCGATATTACAATCGGCCATAGTTTAAGCATGGGACGAGTAGACTGGATACACAATTACAGACGGGGATATTCTGCAAATATGTCCCAGTCGCTTTCATACGATATTTACTCAAGCACGTATTCGACGTCTTTTTCCGTAAGCGGAGAATATTACCGTGCATTTAAATACGCGGGTTTTGCTTCCCGCCTCTATATATTTAAGAACTTCGGCTCACAATCCGAAGAAGGTTCCCGAATCCGCGGTGTTCGGGATACTTACATCAAAACCGATTCGGCTCTTCTACTGAATATCGATGTCCCTATAAAGGTTTTGCAAACGGATTGGGTCGGCTGGGGCGCTCCTTCATGGATGAGCTGGCTGGATTTTGAAATGCAGCTTTCTCCGTTTATCGATATCGCTCTGGGAAACAACGAAGCGGCGCATCGCAATTACAACCCGAAAGACGGATGGTATGCCGCGGGGCTTGAAATTATCGGATTCCCGAATAAAATGCGCAGCATACAGGGACGCATAAGTTTCGGTGTCGATACCGTACGTTTTGCCCAAGAAGCCGGCAAGTATATACGCTCCATCGATACTGCCGTAAAAAAAATCTTTACAACCGATTGGCGTAAGGAAGAATGGTATGAATTATCGATCGGTATCGGTTTACATTATTAGCACAGGATACGCAAATGCATTTTAAGAAATATATATTGATCGCTTTATTTTCCGCAGCAATTTTTTTCGGCTTTACCCAGCAAAACATATCGGTTCCGTTGGATGATCCGGTATATAACATGATTGACTATGCGTTATTACGCAATTATTGTGAAAATCTTCCGAATGCGCGCCCGTATACGCTTAAAACGGTTTTGAACGTTTTGCGCCAAATACAGGACAATCCCGCTTCGTCCATGCAGGAAAAAGTTCTTGCGCAGGAAACGTTTGAACGCCTGCAGCCCCAACCCGCTTCGGGTACTCCAAATTCGATTTTAAAAAACGGAAGCTATACATGGGAAAAAAACGACACCGTTCCCATACGAGTCAATGCGGGCGCCTCAGCGGAAACAAACCTTTACACCAATTTCAATGCGCCGAATATTTCGGCCCTGCAATGGTTTGACGCGTATATAAAGGGCGATATTTCGCAATATTTTTCATATAATGTAAATCTCGGCATGGGCATTATGAAGCTGGACGTTGCGGACACACCGCAGATAGATTCGTATGCGCCGAACACCTTTACGCAAAGTTGGGACGGCTTTCAGTATTTAATGAACAACCTTGCAACCTTTGACGGTTTGTCAAATTCTCCGGCGGCCGGCATAAGAATTCTTCCTGAATTCGGCGTACGCTTATGGGACGGAAAACTCAATATTAATTTTTCGCGCATACGCCGCGATTGGGGAACGGGCGACGGCAACCTCACACTTTCCAAAACCGCACGGCCGTTTGCAGCACTCGATATATGCATGCAACCGTTTCCGTGGCTTTCTTTGACCGCCCTGTCCGGCTCGTTGGAATACTTTCGCTCCGACGGTATAAAGGTATCGGCGGCAAATTTTCAAAATAATATAAGCATTTTAATGGCCGAAATTTTTATAAGAGATTCTGTTTATTTAGGCTTGAAATCTTCTTCCGTATGGGTAAAACGGTTTGAACCGGGATATTTAAATCCGGGTATGCTCCCCTTCCTTTACCAAAATATGGTCGGTGATTTCGATAATTTACAAATGGAATTATCTTTCGGCATAAAGATTCCTCGATATGCACATATTTATTACAACTTTTTTTTGGATGAAGGCGATTTTAGTGCTACCGATATTTTTCATCAAGCCGGCGCCAGCATGTGGGCATATCAGTTAGGATCCAAAATCGCAATCCCCGATATGCCCTTTATGACCTTTATTCTCCAATATACAAAAATAGAACCCTATACATATACTCACCCGCTTACCGATACGCCCGGTTATACGGAAAAAATGAACACGAATTACATTAATCACGGAGAACCGCTCGGTTATAAATTAAAACCGAATTCGGCGGAATTAAAAATAGGACTCAGAACCGCTCCGTTTTGGTTTTTGCATGCAAACGCCCAATACACGCTTGTTCAGCACGGTGCGGACTACGGTTCGGGCATCGTGCACGGCAGTTCATACGGCGAAAGAATGGTTTATCATGTAGGAGCGTCTTCCGCAAAGCCCGGCGATTACTACTACAAGGATTTTCTAAAAGACGGTGTATACGAATGGATACATTCTCTGGGCGTTTCTGCGGATATGGATTTGCGTTTTGTAAAAGAAATTCCGCTTAAAATACGTTTAGGCTATACCCTGTCGTTTACGCATCATACCGAATTTATCGACGGTAAATTTCAACAAGCCGGAAGCAGCGAATACCGGAACCGTTTCGGAAACTATCTGAGCTTATCGCTTAAACTGTACTAACCCTTAATTACTAATTCGAGCCGGCTGCGGCCGACAGTGCCTTTTGCGCCAAAACGTTCCACGTGCGCTCGGGGCTTTCGGCGGCAACGGCGGAAAAGATTTCGGCGGCAAAAGATGCATAGCCTGCTTTTTGCGCGGTTTTTCCCAAAAGATACAAGCTTTCCCAAAGCTTGTATTTTGCCGCCCACTCGTTTATGTCGCCGTACAGCTGAATTTTATGCAAAAGCGCTCGTACGCCGGCATATGTGTAATCCATATCGCGGGACTTTATTATGGAATCGGCGCGGCTTACGGCGGTTATACAAAACAATAATGCCGTTTCAAAAGCGCGGTCGTTCAAATCAAATGAGTCATAGTATGCCGTAAGCCGGTACCACACGGAAAGCGTTTTGTAATTATCGCTGCGGTATAAAAAGAAGAGTTTATCCGCGTCCATGCCCCTTTTGACAGCCGAGGCAACTGCGCTTATAAAAGCGGAAGGATTGTTGTTTTGCCGGTACTTATCGTCCTGCGAAGCGAGAATCAATAACACGGATTCGTATTTTTCGCTGTCTCCCGTCAGCTTATATAATTCGGCAAAATCGGCCAATATATCGAACTGAACATCGGGAATATCAAGGTAGCGGCGGCCCTCGTAGGCTAAGGCGTAAAAATGTTCGGCAAGAGCGTATTCGCCTTCGATCATGTACAGTTTGCCCAGCAAAAAATCCGCTTCAGGGTACGCCGTATTTTTAATATATGCGGTAAAGTTTTTAACGGAATAGTCGAAATCCTGAAAGCCGAACCGCACAAGCTTGGATTCTATAATGCGAACCGCTTCGGTGTTATTGCGCTCGCGTAAAAGTGCCAACACGGTTTCCAAATTGTCGCCCGCCCTCATGAGCGCCGGCTGCGACAGCGCAGTCTCAAGAGCCGCGACCGAGTGCTCCTTTTCCGTTTTCCACCGTTCTTTTGCCGTTTCGGCAAGGCGGAATGCCGTACCGAAATCTTTAGCGTCAAAGGCTTCGTTCGCCTGCTGCAAAATACGCCGCGAAGAATTGTCGAAATCCTGTTCCGGCGGCATTTGAGCGGCGAGATTTTGCACAGGTGCAAGCAGCGAAAAAATACATAACAGTACGACAAAGGCTGATTTTTTCACAAAGATTTTAATTCCTCACTAAAAGCAATATCGGCATTTTCGGTAAGAATATTTATATCGTCGCTGCGGATTGTCCGCACGGGCTTGCCTTTTTTGAATATAATGACCGAATCGCCGGCTCCGGTAATGCCGATATCGGCGTGTTTTCCTTCTCCGGGGCCGTTTACGGCGCATCCCATAACCGCAACCGTTATATTTTTATCCATAGCCAAGAGTTTATGCTGCCAGCGCTTTACAAAACCGTGAACGTCGAAACCGTTGCGTCCGCAGCGCGGGCAGGACACTATGTTTATGCCGCCCTTGTACAAACCGCACGCACACAATATTTCGCGGGCGGCTATAACTTCATCTTCTACATCGGAAGAAAGGCTCACCCGAATTGTCGATCCGATGCCCTCTTTTAAAAGATGGCTGAACGCAAGCGCGCTTTTTACAATGCCGCCGATTAAGGGACCGGCTTCGGTAACGCCGATATGCAAGGGAATGTCGGGGCGGCTTTTATAAAAATGTTCATTCGCTTCGATCGTTTCGTGTATTGTCGATGCTTTCAGCGATACGACATACTGATCGAAGCCCAAGTCGTCGAAGACTTCCGCTTCGCGCAAAGCGGTCTGCGAAAGTCCTTCCGAGCGCGACATGGTGCCGCTTTGAACGCGTTCGGCAATATCTTTCGGAAAACTTCCCGCATTAACACCGATTCGTATTGCCCTGCCCCCCGCCTTGCACGCATCGACAACTTCTTTTACGCGCTCTTTTGAGCCTATGTTGCCGGGATTGATGCGTATTTTGGCGACATTCCCTTTCAGACACCTCAGGGCAAGACGCCAGTCAAAGTGGATGTCGGCGACAAGGGGCATTGCGCTTTGTTCGGCGATACGGCACAGCGCATCCGCGCTTTCCGTGTCGGGAACGGCAAAACGCAAGATAGAACAGCCGACAGACTGCAGCGCTTCGATTTTATCCAAAAGCGAAAAAAGGGCTTGTTTGTCGGTTAAAACCGGAACAATGCCCTCTTTCCACATAGTTTGAATGCTCACCGGAGAATCCGAACCGATGACAATCCTTTTTGTTTTACCCGTACCGCCGATAACGACGGCACGGGGTTTTATATCGTTCATTCGGAATAAATATTACAGCAGCATAAGGATTGAAAGAACGGTTGCAAAAAGCGCGACGCTTTCGGCAAGTCCTACGACGGTAAGATACTGCACAAAGCCCTTACCCGTTTCTCCCAATGCATCGGAACCGGCGGCTCCCGCTTTTCCCTGAAATACGGCAGAGGCGGCCATCGCAAGACCGGAAAATAACCCAAGAGCCAAAAGAAACATACCGTCTTTTTGTGAATTAACCATAATACGCATAAGCAAAAATCCGTAAATGGTTTGCGTAAGCGGAGCGCCGGCAAAAGCAATCAAAGTAGCGGGTGCCGGTTTATTGTTTACATAACAGCGTTTCCACGCACCGATCGTCGCCTGCCCGGCTATACCGATACCAATTGCAGAACCTGTCGCTGCAATACCGAGAACACATGCCGCTCCGAACAATCCAATCATATTCATCTCCTGTCATCCGTCAATTCCGACGGTAAAATCAAATATCAGAGAACCTTTAAAGGTTCTCCCCCTTAAATTTATTCTTTAAACGGCTTGTATTTGAAGCCCGTCCAAGACATCCCCAAATGACCTGAAAATTCCAGCGTATTCAAGCGCACCCCATGAACGATAACGGACAGTGCATTTAAAATAAGGTTTAATCCGTGCCCGAAAACCAAAAGCAGTATGCCGAACACAAACAAAATAAATGTACGCAACAAGGGGCTTGCCATAGTGTTTACGGTCGAAGCAATCGCCGCTCCGGCCAAGCCGACCGCCCACAAACGTATGTACGATACGATATCGGAAAATACATTTACAATGCCCAATAAAACGGAAATAATGTTTTGCAAACTTGCAAAAATCGATTGTTTTACGGAACCTTCATAATTTGCGAATATAAAATTAAGAACGAAACCGCCGACAAGCAAGACTATCACAAGGTGCATAAAAGAGTAGCCCGACAAAAAACCGATCGGTATGGGAGCGTCAAACGAAAATCTGGCGTTTCCGATAATCAAATTCAATACAACATAAAACATTCCCCACAGCATAAACAAAGAACCCGCGTCCCCTAAAAGCTTTAAAGAGCGTCTGTTGCGTACGATGCTTTTTATGTGAGCAATGCTTAGATGTATTAAAGCCAGCGTAAAACAAAATATCTGCAGGTTTTGTACGACAAGGGCATTGTTTTCTTCGGATTGAGCCGCATATGCGCTTGAAAACGGCTTAAATGCAAGCGACACCAAAACCGGAGGCAGCTTATCGACGGGAATGCCGAACCAGCTGCACGTAAGAGTTCCCCATACCATGGTCGCCAGCCCCAAAACAAAGAGCAAGCCCGTTTCGCTTTTCGGCGCTTTGCGCTTTATTAAGCCTGCAATAAGCATGATGACGGACATGAGTACCATTAAAGCGCCGTAACCGGCATCGCCGAAAATCATGCCGAAAAATATCGAGAAAAAGAGCAGGAACCAGCCGGATATGTCGTATTCGCGGTAGCCGGGAACGACATCCAAAAAGTCCGAAAGCGGATAGATTAAGCCGACCAGCTTATTGTTTTTAAGCTTTGTGGGAACCGCATCGTCTTCGGCAGGATCGTCAATCGCAAGCGCCCAGTGTTCTTCTTTTGCGGCGGACTGCAGCTTTGCAAGATCGGAAGAGGGAATAAAGCCCGAAAGCCACGACAAAGCATGCTCTCCTTCTTGTTCGCGCTCCATACCCGAATACAGATTTTCGAATTCGAGTGTTTTTTCAAGGAGCGCTCCGCTGTTCTTGAGCGCATCCGCATAAACGGCAGCCGAAGCTATTTGCTCGGCTATCCGTTTTTTTTGCGCACCGAAACGCTCTATATCGTCTTCGAGTTCGTTCGTAGAAGAAGGCGGCATCGGCACGGCATAGGCTTCAGGCGGCAGTAAGTTTTTTTGCGCGGAATTGTCCGCAGTTTTTGCGGCTTCCGCGCTTTCCGTATCGACGGCAACGGAAGCGTTGTTCGGAGCATCGCTTTCGATAAGCAAAAAGCGTGTGATGTTTTTATCGCGGTTTACAAAAATCGTTTTAACGTTTTCGTCAAGCGAGGTATATTTATCGGTTGCGATTTCGTATAAAGCAAGATCGATCCCCTTGCTTTTTAAAAACGCCAAATCGGAAGGATTTACGCCGCCCCACAGCTTAAGCCGTTCAAGTTCGGTTTTTGCCGCAAGAATTTTATCTTCAAGATCTTTATGCTCGGCGCTCATGCTTACGATAGAAGAAGCCTGCACAAGCGCGTCGTCAAGCGTTAAAGGTTTTTGCGCGGATTTTGCCGATTTCGTTTTTACTTCGGAAACGGCCGCATGAGCGAGACGCAGTTTTTCGCAATCGTTTTTGAGATTTGTAAAATTCTCGCCCTTCCCTTCAATAGGCTCGACGTGAACAAGACCGAGCTTGCGCAGTTTTTGCAAAGCGGTTTTCCGCTCCGAATCAAGTACGACAAGCGATATTTTTTTCATGGGAACAATCATCGGTGCATCTCCTGTGCGTCTTTTTCTTTTGCGGCCGCAAGTTCCAAATTCTTTTTGGAGATTTTTCCGCGCACGACGGCGGCAACCTGCTGGTCGCCCAAATACACCGAAATAGCCTTTATATTCGCTTTGGTTTCGGGAATCTTTACTTTTTCGAACAAGTTGACGCGCTGAGTCGTCGTGCGAAGTTCGCGCATTAAAAGACGCACTTGTTCTTCCAAAACGTCGGCTTCCAAATCCAAAGAAAGCGCCTGCTCCATTTTTACGGAAGCGAGGTCTATCCACAAGGGCTGGGAATACAAATCGTAATCACCGCGCGAAAAGTCTGCACCTTCATAAATGGGAATAACGACGCCTGCAATGTTCCCGATGCCTTTGCGTATATTGCGCACGGTTACCGTATCTTTTTTAAACGCTTCGCTTTCGCCGAATACGGCGATCCACGCTTTAAATTCGGCATCGAGGGCTTTGCGCCGTTCGCGCACTTCTTTTGCGCGCGCATCTATCGTACGGATTTCGGTTTGAAGCTGCTGTTTTTTTAAAGTCAAAGTCGGCAAATAACGCTGATACATTTTCAGCGCATCTTTTTGAGCCTTCAATTCGTTTTTCGTCAGCTTAATTGCAGCCATCGCTTACGCCTCGCGCCAATACTTCGCAATCAATTCGGACTTAATACCGGTTTCTTCGCTTTTAAAGCAGGATGCAAGAATCTTCCATCCCATATCAAGCGCGCTTTCGAGCGGAACGTTGATCGATAAGTCCATCATTTCTTTTTCGAACATCGTGCCGTATTTTAAAAGTTTTTCGTCCCATTCCGACATCATAAATCCCATGGATTTTTTTTCGAGCGTATCCTTATAGGATGCGTACAGACGGATCATACTGTCCATGAGCGTACGGTGGTCGTCGCGGGTTTTGTTGTTGACGTTTTGCTTTAAGCGCGACAAACTTCCGAAAGGTTCAATGCGGCCGCCTTTCAGGTAATACTGGCCTTCGGTAATGTAACCGGTATTGTCGGGAACGGGGTGCGTTACGTCGTCGCCGGGCATTGTCGTAACCGCCAAAATCGTAACGGAACCTGCCGAATCGAAGTCGACCGCCTTTTCGTAGCGTGCGGCAAGCTGACTGTACAAGTCGCCCGGATAACCGCGGTTCGACGGAACCTGTTCCTGCGTGATGGCGATTTCTTTCATGGAGTCGGCAAAGTTCGTCATGTCGGTTAAAAGAACAAGCACGTCCTTACCCTGCAGGGCGAACTGTTCGGCGACGGCGAGCGACATATCGGGAATTTTTAAACATTCGACGGTCGGGTCGGCGGCGGTGTGAACGAACATAACGGTGCGGCTTAAAGCGCCTCCGTTTTCAAGTTCGCTCTTAAAATACAGATAATCGTCGTACTTTAAGCCCATGCCGCCCAAAACGATAACGTCTACTTCGGCCTGCATGGCAATGCGCGCCAAAAGCTGATTGTACGGCTCGCCGGAAATACTGAATATGGGCAGTTTTTGCGAAACAACGAGCGAATTGAATACGTCGATCATCGGAATACCGGTACGGATCATGCGGCGCGCCATAATGCGCTTGGACGGATTTACCGACGGGCCGCCGATTTCCACAAGGTTTTCGTGCAATGCGGGTCCCTTGTCGCGCGGTTCTCCGGAACCGTTAAAGATGCGGCCCAAAAGATTTTCCGAAAAGCTCACCTGCATTTCGTGTCCCAAAAAGCGGATTTGATCTCCCGTGGAAACGCCGCGTCCGCCGGCAAAAACCTGCAGCGAAACCGTATCGCCCGCAATACGCGTTACTTCGGCCAACGAAGTGCCGAACGCGGTTTCTATTTGCGCAAGCTCTCCGTTTTTTACGCCTTCGGCACGGACAGTGATAACGCTTCCGTTGATTGATTCTATTTTGCTGTATACCTTATTCATTATTCACCGTCCTTAAACAAAAGTGCGGCTTCGGCAGTCAGCGTGCCCTTTGCCGATTCGTATAATTGTGCAATATCTTTTTCTTTTTTCATAAATTCGGCGCTTTGCCATACCGTATAGTTCCAGTCGATAAACTGCTGGCGCAAGCGGTTAAAAAACGCGCGCGCTTCGTCTTTGCCGGGAAGTTCGAAATTCGAGCCGAGCACTTTCAGCAAGCGTTCAAACACATAGGTTTGCCGTTCGACTTCCGGGGACGAATCGATTTCGTCGAAAGAGTTTTGCTGAAAATATACGGCGTCCAAAAACTCCGCTTTCAGATACTCGGTAAAGTCGGCCAAACTCGTGCCTTCTTCGCCGACAACCTTCATCATCGATTCGACATCCGTCCCGCGCCGGAACAGGCGGCGGGCAAAGTTTACCCAATCTTCGCGGATAACGCTTTTGTACTTCGACCACGAATCCAAGGGATTGATCGCCGGATATTTACGCGCATCGGATCTCTCGCGCGACAGCCCGTGGAAAGCGCCGACGACTTTCAGCGTTGCCTGCGTTACCGGCTCTTCAAAGTTTCCGCCGGCGGGAGAAACCGTTCCGCCGATCGTAACCGAGCCTAAAGCACCGTCGCTCAAGCGCACGATACCTGCGCGCTCGTAAAAGGCTGCAATGTACGATTCCAAATAAGCGGGAAAAGCTTCTTCGCCCGGTATTTCTTCCAAGCGGCCGGACATTTCGCGCAGCGCTTGCGCCCAGCGGCTTGTGGAGTCGGCCAAAAGCAATACGTGCAGCCCCATTTGCCGGTAATATTCGGCCAGGGTAACACCCGTGTAAACGGAGGCTTCGCGCGCCGCAACCGGCATGGAAGAGGTATTGCAAATGATGATTGTCCGTTCCATAAGAGAGCGTCCGGTGCGCGGGTCGGTCAATTCGGGGAATTCTTTTAAGATTTCGACTACTTCGCCTGCGCGCTCGCCGCAGGCGGCTACGATAACGATGTCGACGTCGGCATTGCGGCTCGTCGTATGCTGCAAAACGGTTTTACCCGCGCCGAAGGGGCCGGGAATACAATAGGTTCCGCCCTTTGCAACGGGGAAAAAAGTATCGATAAGCCGTACCTTCGTAACCATCGTTTCTTCGGGCTTTAAGCGCTCGGCATAACAGTCGATCGCGCGTTTTACCGGCCAATTAAAGCTCATCGTAACCGGATACTCTTTGCCTTTTTCGTCGGTTAAAACGGCGATTTCGTCTTTGAGCCGTTTGCGGCCGGCATTGATTATCGATTTTACCGTGTAAGTTCCGTTCATATAAAACGGCACCATGATTTTATGCACAAAAGGGCCTTCGGGAACGGACCCCAAGGGATCGCCTTTGCGGACGGTTGTGCCGGCCTTTACCGTCGGCGTAAAGTCCCACAGCGTTTCATCGGGCAGAGCGTCAAGGTAGACGCCGCGTTCCAAAAAAAAGCCCGCTTTTTCGGCAAGCTGAGGAAGCGGGTTTTGCAAACCGTCGAATACCTGCCCTAAAAGGCCCGGTCCCAGTTCAACCGAAAGCATGTCGCCGGTAAAGGTAACTTCGTCGCCGGTTTGGATACCCTTCGTCATTTCAAAAACCTGCATTTGGGCCTGATTGCCCCGAATGCGGATAACTTCGCTTTTAAGGCTTTTACCCGCGACTTTAACATAGCCGACTTCGTTTAAGGCTACGATTCCGTCAAATTGAACACTGATCATGTTGCCGTTGACGCCGATGACCTTTCCTTTTGTATCCGTCATGTTGCTTCTCCAAGTATTCTATCGTAAATGGCGCGATATGCGTGCATACCCGCCTCAGT
This sequence comes from uncultured Treponema sp., assembly GCA_905372025.1. Taxonomy (GTDB): domain Bacteria; phylum Spirochaetota; class Spirochaetia; order Treponematales; family Treponemataceae; genus Treponema_C. The sequence continues at coordinate 26,845 of CAJPNP010000005.1, forward strand.
ATTGAATTTTCGTATGCGCAGCGCAAGTTTAAGTTTTAAAGCGTAATAAAAAAACGCGTCGGTTGAAAACTCGTCTATAGGACGAAGAGATTCGAGCGCTGCAAAACGTTCGTTATTTAAAAATTCTTCGGCTTCAAGCGGACTTGACATTCCCGATGCGGTACGGGCGATTTGCACAATGTCCGCCGAAAGGTTTTGCGTGTTTACGGAAAATTCTTTTTTCAGCTTTGCGGCGCGCACTTGCGCAAGGGCAAAGCGTAAGCCTCGTTCCCATTCGTACCATGAATCAACCAGAGCGGAACCCGTTTTCGCGCACTCTTTCGGCGGCTCAAGCGACAGGCTCCGCAAAATATTCACTGAACGACCGTCCAAACAGCGTGAACACAGATCGATAAAATAGTCTTCCGTTACGGGCAAAGACGAAGATGCATGCACCGAAAAGGACGGAAGCTGGGAAGCAAGATAATATCGGCTCGACACTATGCATTCCCTTCCCGTATCGAGGATGCCGCTTCTTTAAGGATCTGCGCGGTACGCGGATTAAGATAGGCGGCAAAAAGTTCTGCAACCGCTTCGGCGGAAAAATCGTAATAGGCGCTCCCATCTTTTGTGCCGATTCTAAAACCGGCAGTTAAACCCGAATCGGGCTTTATTTCGATACCGCCTGCAAAGCGGTCTTTAAGCGCGCTGCGCACGGACGTTTCCAAAACCTTAAGATCTTTTTCAGGAAGCAGTACGGCCACGGATTCGGCTTCGCTTTTTGACGCCCACAGTTTTACGGTTTCGGGAATTAAGGTTTTCAGTATGTCGGAAGAATATGATTTTGCCGTTTCGGCTTTGATAAAAGCGTCAAGCTGCGCATTTATTCCGTCGCGGAATGAAATAAGCAAATTGCGTCCGGCTTGGCGCACTGCGTCGGTAGCGGCTTTTTCGAGCCGTTCCGTTTCGGCTTTTGCATTTTTTATAACGGACGCCGCCTTATCTTCGGCTTCGGCAATTAAAGCAGCCGCTTTTTTTTCGGCTTGTGCGATAATATCGGATGCAGCCGCTTCTGCAGAAGCAACTCCGTCTTTTTTGATTTTGTCGATCAACTCTTGTAACTGGACGTCCATACAACCCCTCGTAAAATATCTTGCTATACAATACCGTTTTACCGAAAATAAATCAAGCGTTGAAAATATGAACGGTAAGGCTCTCGAAGGTTTCTCCGGCCTTTACGAGAGCGGACGGAAACTCCGGACGGTTCGGCGAATCGGGGTACTGCTCGGTTTCGAGGCAAAATCCTGCGTATTTTTTATACGGCATGCCGTTTTTTCCGGCCGGCACATCCAAAAAATTGCCCGAATAAAACTGCACGCCCGGACAATCGGTATAAACGGACATTTTACGGCCGCTTTTTTCGTCTTCGGCTTCGGCACAAAAATAAAGTCCGCTCGCAGCGCCTTTTGCATATTCTTTTCGATTTTGATCTATGCAAAAACAGTGGTCGTAGCCGCCGGCTTTTTTTATATCGCAGCCGATTGTTTTTGCGGCACGGAAATCGAAGGCGGATTTTTCGACTTCAAGCTGTTTTCCCGTCGGAATTAAGCGCGCGTCAACCGGCAGATATTTTGAAGCGTTCAAACGCAGTTTGTGGGATAAAATATCGCCGCTTCCTTCTCCGGCTAAATTATAGTACGAATGGTTTGTAAGCGAAACGACCGTATCTTCTTTGGCGGCCGCCTTATAGCGGAAAATCAATTCATTCGCCTTTGTAAGTATGTATTCGATTTCAAGCTTCAGCTTGCCCGGAAAACCCTGTTCGCCTGCGGGACTTGTGCGCGTAAAGCGTACGCCGGCTTCGTTTTCGCCTTCAATCGGCTTTGCCTTCCATACCGTGCGGTTGTAGCCATTAAATCCGCCGTGAAGGCAGGACGTGCCGTCGTTCGCATCCAAAGAAAATTCGGCGCCGTTCAGCGAAAAACGGGCATTCGCAATTCTGTTCGCGTAGCGGCCTATGCACGCGCCGAAATAGGTTTTCGTATCGTTCAAATAGCCTTCGAATGTCGAATAGCCCAACACGATATCGCTCCTGTCCCCTTTTTTGTCGGGGACCGATATGTTCGTGATAATGCAGCCGTAATCGGTAACCGAAAACGACATCGCACCGTTGTCCGCCGTATAAAGCCTAACCTTTGTGCCGTCGGACAAGACGCCGAACCGGCATTTCGATACTTTCATGAGATGTTCCTTGTACGTTTCTTTTCGAATATTATAGCATAGCAGCACGGATTAGGCAATTTTTATCGGCTGACTTTTTATTCATATAGAAAAGCTGCAACGGCGTTTTTGCAGCTGACAAAGAGCGGTCAGTCCTTTATACTGTACATGCTATGGAAAATCTATTTGAGCGATTCGGCTCGGTGCTGAAAGATTACATAGAAGATGAAGGTTTTCAAAACGCTCACCGCGTGCAAACGGCACAGGCACACCAATCGCAAGAAACCAAAGACAAAGCAAAAGATACGGATACACACGAAGAAGCCGCACATAAAGTTCCGGGCGGCGAAAACGGTACAAAAAACATGCACGGTACTGTTCACACCGAAACCGGAAAGCGCTTTACCGACAAAAAAGCGCGCGGCTTTGTGTACAAGGCGGTACCGGCACGATTGCTTGAAGATTTTACAACTTTGGGATTCGCAAGTCCCGCGGATTTTTCATCGTGCAAAAAACGGTATAAAAATTTGCTGCAAAAGTATCATCCCGATAAATACGCTTCGTCCGCGGAGGAACAAAAAAAGGCCGCGGACATAACGATAAAAATCCACAACGCTTTTAAAAATATTGAACAATGGTTTAAACAAAACCGCTAGGGTGCGGCTTTATCTTCCGGCGCCGTCTTCCCGGCATATTCGTCCAGTTTACGGTGGAGTGTTTTACGGCCGATGCCGAGTATATCGGCGGTTTTTGTTTTATTGCCCTTATTAATCGCGAGGTTTTGCAATATAAGCATTTTTTCGGCTTCGGCCATCGGAATGCCGGCCGGCACTTCGATAATATCGGCTTGGCTGCTTCCGGCAATCGACGGGGGCAAATCTTCAAGTTTTATTATCGGACCCGAACTCATTACGACGGCGCTTTCCAAACAGTTGCGAAGCTGGCGTATATTGCCCGGCCAATCGAATTTATACAAAGCCGAGCGCGCGCGCGAATCTATGCCTTCAATCGTTTTTCCGTTTTCTTTTGCAAACTCCTGCAAAAAAGCGGTAATAAGCAGGGGAATATCGTCGCGGCGGTCGCGAAGCGGCGGCACGTGAATGTGAACGACATTGAGCCGGTAATACAAATCTTCGCGGAAACGTCCGGCTGCGATTTCGGCTTCCAAATCGCGGTTGGTTGCCGCTATAACGCGCACGTCGACTTCCAGCGTTTCTTCGCCGCCTACTCGTTCAAAGCGCTTGTCCTGCAGCACGCGCAAAATCTTTATCTGAACGTTTTGATCTATTTCGCCGATTTCATCCAAAAAAATGGTACCGCCGTTTGCAAGTTCGAAGCGGCCCCGTTTGAGCGAAGTCGCGCCGGTAAAGGCGCCTTTTTCGTGACCGAACAATTCGCTTTCCAAAAGATTTTCCGACAAAGCGGCACAGTGAACTTTTATAAGCGAATTGTCGCGCCGGGGCGATAAATTATGCAGCGCGTTTGCAATGAGTTCTTTGCCGACGCCGCTTTCGCCGGTTATCAAAACCGAGGCCTTTGAGCCGGCAGCTTTGCGCACAATTTCGAATATTTTTTGCATTTCGGCGCTTTTGCCGATAATCGATTCGAAAGACTTGCGGCTGTTCAATTCTTCTTGCAGTTCTTTGTGTTTTAAAACAAGTTCCCTGCCCTGCAGCGCGCGTTTTACGATAAGTACCAGCTGATCCAAATTGAGCGGCTTCGTTAAAAAATCGTAGGCGCCGTTACGCATCGCGTCGACCGCGCTGTCTATGCTTCCGTGTCCGGTAAGCACGATGACCGGCACTCCGGGATTTTCGGCCGAAACCTTTGCAAGCACGTGCTCACCGCTCACTTCCGGCATGCGCAAATCGGTTATAACCAAATCGATATCGCCTTTTACGAGCCGCTCCAAGCCCGCCTTGCCGTCGGAGGCCAAGGCGATTTTATAGCCTTCCATTTCGAGCGCGGCGCCCAATCCTTCGCGGATATTTTTTTCGTCATCTATAATCAATATCGTGTACTGCATGTTCAGCTCCCGCCTGCGTCGTCTTTGCCGTATTCCAAAAGCCGTTTTTCTTTTTGCGGAATCGGAAAACTCAGCGTAAAAACGGTTCCTTCACCCGGAAAAGATTTTACGCTGATGTCGCCGCCGAATTCTTTTATGATTTTATACACCATAGTCAAACCCAATCCCGTGCCCTGAGCCTTTGTCGTAAAATACGGCTCGAATATGCGGCTGACGGTTTGTTCGTCCATGCCCGTTCCCGAATCGGCAATGCTCAGCACAAAGTGCTCCCCCTTCACCGCCGTACTCAGCCACAATATACCGCCGGAAGGCATTGCGGCAATCGAATTTTGCACCAAATTATTCAAAACCTGACGGAAGAGTTTCGGGTCGAGCATAATGCGCGGCGCTTTTTCGATACATTCGGTTTGCAGTTTAATGTGTTTTTCTTCAAGCTCCGCTTGTATAAAATCGATAAACGAACGAAGCAGCTCCGAAGGATCGGCGGCTTCCGGTTCGGCATGAACGGGACGGACTGCAAATAAAAAATCGACGATAATTTGATTAAGCCGGTCTATTTCTTCGTTTACGGTTTCAAGATATTTTTCCGCGTATTTTTCGTCGGGAAGTTTTCCGCCGCTTTTTCGTGCTTTTTTTAACGATTTTTGTATAAGCTGAATATGAATGCTTATGGCGCCGAGCGGATTTTTTATTTCATGCGCGACGCTTGCCGCCAAATTGGTTAAGCTTGCCAAATTTTCCATGCGGCGCATAAGCGTTTCCTGATTGCGTTTTTCGGTTATGTCGTCTATCTGCACGATATAACCTGAAAGCTTTTTTGCGCGGACCAAGGGCAAAATCGCTATATTCACAAAGCGCGCCGAACCGCCCGGAGTTGCAAGCGTAAATTCTTCACTGATATATTTTTTTTGCGTATCGCCGTTCGTTTTTAAAAAATCGGCGACGGCTTCGTCTTCGACCAGTTCCCACACAAGCTTGCCGGCGGGATTTTGCACCGCAAGCGGAATGCAGCTGAACGCCATTTTGTTGATTAAAACGGGCTGCCAATGCGAATCGCAGATTATAAGCCCGACGCTCAGCGATTCGAAAACCGCATCCAGCACTTCGCTTTCTTCATTTAAAGAATCCAAAAGCTGCTGTATTTGATCGGGCGTTAATTTTGAAACCTTGCTCGTTACCCGCTTTACAAAGTTCCTCATCGCGCTCCTTCTTCCAAAAAAGCATACGCCAAACTTTCCAATGCGGCAAGGGGCGTTTGATTATACACGATGATGTCTTCATATGAACGTTTGACTTCTTCGGTTATGCGCGTTTTGTACACGGTCGAAGAAAGGCCGCAGCCGTTTTGGGCACTACAGTCTTTTTTAACGGTATCCAGCACGGCGTTGAAAAAGAGCGAAAGCATAATGCGCGGCTCAAAGTTTTTCATCCGTTTAACCAAGGAGTCGATGTCCGGAACATCTCCTTTTTTAAGCTCGCCGGTAAAAGTTTGTGCCGCAGTTTGAATGTCTTCGGTGCCGACAGGCAAAAATCCGTTTAAATACGCTGCGACCGAATTATAGCCGTCCTCATGGAATATGCGCTGAACGACTTCGCGCTGCCGGTCGGGACTGCGCTCGATAAAGGCATAGGTTCGCACGCGCGAAAGGATGGTGGGCAGTACGGCGTTTTTCCGCTCGGCAGTCAAAATAAAAAAGGTGTCGCTCGGCGGCTCTTCAAGAATTTTTAACAAAGCGTTGCGCACGCTGTCCTGCATACGGTCGGCGCGCTCGAATATCATAACGCGTTTGCCCTCTGTTGCGGTTAAGCGCGCCCAAGAGGCCGCACGCCGTATCTGCGATACGGGAACGGAATCGTACATAAAAGACGATTCGAGTTTGATACACTGCGCAACAAGGGCTTCTGCAGATTTTTCCAATGCGGAAAGTTCGGGAAGCGGCCGTACAGGATCCAGTTCCTCAAGCATTTCGTCTATAATCGAAGTAAGAGCGGCGATTTTCGAAACTTTTTCATCGCCTTCCCAAAGCACTTGATTAAAGCGGCCGGTTAATTTGCGTACGCTGCGCACAAAAAGATAGCGTGCGGCCGCAAGATAAGAAGTTTGTTCGCGAACGGCGCGCACAAGCGTTTTTGCCGCTGCACTTATTTCCAAGGTACAGTCGCGGCTTCCGGACAAAAGCACGGAAGGGCTCGTCAAACTTTTATGTTTTATGCACGAGGGGCACGAACACTGCCAAGCGCCCTTCGGTTCCCCGCTGCATGAAAGAACGCGCGCAAGCTCCAAAGCGGCGGTGAGCTTTCCCGACATCGCAGGTCCTGCCAAGAGCAGGGCTTGCGGAAGATTCCCATGCGCAATATCGTTCGCAAGAAAATCGGCGGCACTTTGATACAAAAGGTTTTCAAACACGGAAGCGCTCTCCCGTAATAAAAACGCAGGCGATAAAATCCTGCACTCTGCTCACCGGCTTTGCCAATAAATTTTCGAGCATTTTATGAAAAAAGCTGCCTTGTACTAAGGGACCTATACCGAACCACGGCTGCGCATATAAGATAATCAGCACGACGCTGATTAAAAGAAGGCCTTCGGCGACTCCGAAAAAAAAGCCGAGCGCGCGGTCCAAGCCCGACAGTATATCGCCGGAAAAAAAATTGCCGACCAATTGCTGGATAAGGCGGACTATCAGGTAAATCAAAATAAATATGAGCAAAAACGCAAGAACCTGCGATACGAAAGCCGATTTTATATGACGGTTTACATACGGCGTCAGTTTCGCATAAAACATTACCGCGACAAAGATACCGAGCACAAAGGCGGCTTTGCCGAAAAATTCTTTTATAAGACCGTTTACCGCAGCCTGAATGCCACACACCAATATAAGCGCTATAAAAATAATATCAAGAAAATTAAAGGTCATTTTTTATTGATACTCCCATATAACATATCGGCAATTTTTCGCGCGCTCTTTTCCGTTCCGACCGCTTTTAATGCGCATTTGCCCATCGAAAGCCTGAATTGTGCATCGCACATTTTTTCAAGCGCACTTTTTATGTCAGCCGATAAGGAACGCCCGTCCTTTAGCGAATCGCACACTAAGGCGGCTCCGCGTTTTTCGAACCGTGTCGCATTTTCCGTCTGATCGCCCCTCGTGCCGGAGCCTGCAAGCGGCAAAAGCAACATGGGCTTTGCGCACACGGCGCTTTCCCACAGCGTATTTGCTCCCGAGCGCGAAAACACAATGTCGCAGGCGCAAAGCACATCCGGCATATCGCTATAGATAAAATCATAGGGCATATACCGGCACGGTGCGGCACCTTCTGCCAGAGCACGCGCTTTTTCGAAATCGTCGCCTCGCCCGGTTTGATGAACGACCGTAAAACGTTCGCACAGCCAATCGAGGTTTTCAAATACCAGATTGTTTATTTGGTGCGCGCCGCTTGAGCCGCCGAGCACAAGCAAAATCGGCTTATGTTTCGTATGTGCCAAGCCTAAAAATAAAAGTCCCTTTTGCGCATCCGCCGTATAAAAAACGGGACGCACGGGGTTCCCCGTAACCAAAAGAGAGGACTGCATGCGTTCGGGGAAAAATCGGCGCGATTCTTCGTACGAAAGCAATATACGCGAAGCAAAGCGGCTGTTTATACGCGTCGCAAGGCCGGGCGAAAAATCGCATTCATGGGTATAGACGGGAATATGCAAAAACCGTGCCGCAGCACAGGGCGGAACGCTTACAAAGCCGCCCTTGGAAAAAAGGGCGGCAGGCTTTATTTTCGCCAAATAAAAAAGCGAAACAAAAAAACCCGCAATCACTTTGAATAAATCGAGCACATTGTTCAGCGAAAAATAGCGGCGCAGCTTTCCGGACGGAATCCCGACAAAAGAATCGGCGGACGGAAGGCCGAACTCATTTTTATTTGAGCATACCATTTCTTTGTCGCGGCCGGAAGAAGAGCCGAACCATACGACGCGCACATCCGGGTCGAGCGTTTTTAATTCGTCCGCAACCGCCAGCCCCGGGTAAATATGACCGCCTGTCCCGCCGCCGGCAAAAACAACTGTTTTCATCGGCGCTTCGCTTCAAATAAATCTATAAGAACCTGCTTTCTAAACAGTTTTGCATAATCGCGGGCAGACATTCCCATGCGGTCTTTTAAATCGATATCGCCGCCGTTCTCAAAAAGCAATTTGCAGATTTTTATATTGCAAATACCGGCCGCAATAACCATGAGCGGCTGACCGTCCTTTGCAATGGTATTTATGTCGGCACCCGCTTTAACCAAAAGGTCGGCTATTTCGTAATTGTTTTTCCACACGGCGTCCATAAGCGCCGTGTAGCCGCGGTCTTCCGATGCGGCGTTTATATTTGCGCCGATTTTTATAAGCCACGAAACAAGAGGCAGCTTATTGCTCCGGGTCGCAATGCACAGCATCGGAGTTCCCGCCGAATCGCAAATGCTCGCATCCATACCGGCTTTAACGAATAATTTTGAAATATCCAAATCGCCGCGCGCAATATAATTTGAAAAAGAATCGGGAGTAAGCGGAACGCCCAGGTTAAAAAGTTTCTTTTTTATCGAATTTTGCACTTCCTGCTTTATGTATTCGGGAAAATTCTTTTTGAGCGATTTAAGCAAAGCCGGCACATCGGCAAAGGTTTTTCCGAGCGAATCGGCGATACGTTCCGGCAAGTTTCCTTTAGACGGAACTAAAAAAACGGGAAGCTGTTTGCCCGAAAACAAGCCTGCCACATACAAAAAGAGCGGCGACGGAGAAATATCGTCCATGCCCGTGCAAATACAGTGAGTTGTTTTATGCAGTTGCGCGTATAGTTTTTTCGTATCGTCTTTGTTCGCTTTATGCGCGTGCGAAAAATATTCAGCGTTCGCTTCGATGATACTGTAAGAAATTTTTTTCGATTTTAAAAAGGCGGCAAGCGCTTCCGTTTCTTTTTTATCTTCTTTGCCCGTAAATATTAACCAATTCATAAAACACAGTATACAACATTTTATAATGGCCGACAAGCAAAGGCAAAAAAAAGACCTTACAAAGATAGGGCCTTTATAAAGTCTTTAAAATGCCGCCGGACAGAATCGAACTGTCGACACATGGATTTTCAGTCCATTGCTCTACCGACTGAGCTACAGCGGCGTAACGCTGAACATAATACACTGTTGCTTTATTTGTGTCAAGCGTGCAAATAAAAGTCTACGATAAATTGAACCTGTGCGATGGGCAGTTTGAGGCGTTTTGAAATATCATCGACCGACATGCCGTCCGTATACAGCCGCATAACGCCGTCTTTTAGAGGCGCCTCGTCTTTTACGCGCGGAATAACTTCAGGCTCTGGCGGCTCTACGGGTTCTTTCTGCTCTGTAGGTTCTTCGGCGGCGCGGTACGCATCAAAATCGATCGAAAGCTGAACGCCGTTTTCATCACCTGCGCTTTTTTGCATACTTTGATATTTTTTTGCGGCTTGTTTTGCTTTCGGATCGGATGGAACATTGCCCGAAAGTTTTTGCAAAACCCGCTCTTCGCGTGCACGCTCTTTTTGATCTTTTTGCAAAAAGTTCAACCGTTTGTCGGCCGCGTCCGTAAGCGTCTTTAAATCGCGGATACGGCTGTCTATGAGCGTAATATTTTGATCGGTCGTCCGGTTTATTTCGATAAGCAGTTTATTGACTTCATCTTTAATGTCGTGCAGCATAACGTCGGCCGAAAAGGTCTTTTTAAAGCGCGCAAAAAAAACGAGCCACAGCGTTAAATTGATAACCGTTATGATAATCAGCAATACCGTTTGCGCCATATTTTTACCCGGAAATATCGATATGTTGTCCGAGGCGGGGATCTTTAATCACTTCGACTACCTTGCTTTTATCTTCGCCTTCCGCTTCGTTTTCGCCGCGCTTTTTTTTGTCTTTTTTTTCCTGATCGCCGGCAGAGCTTTCCTTATCGTTTTTTACGCCGGCAGGGCCTTCGTCATAACCGGAGGCGGCTTCGACCGCTTCACGTTTTTGCTGCAAACGCTTGGTTTGTTCTTCCTGCTGAATCGCATTTTGCAGCGGAACTCCCTGCTGTTGAAAGGCGACGGTTTTCGACACGTTACCCAATTGAGAATAGAGTGTTTGCAAGTCAATTGGTTGAATAGCCATCAGGACTCCGCTTTGCGTCGGCTTCCGACGGCGGTTCGTATTTGCCGTAGCGGATAAAGCCGTTTTCGTAAAAAAAGGTTACCGCCTTCGATTCATTGCGCACCTCTTCTTTTACGTCGCGAATAAGAATTTTTACGCCGGCATATACCATGCCCGAAACGGAAACCTTTCCCACAACCTTCAGTTCGCGCAAGCGCGTTTGCAAGTCTTGAATTTCTTTCGTCATTACTTCGGTTTCGGCGTGTATATCGTTTTGGCGTGCGATAAGCGCGTTCAGGTTTTCTTCCTTTTCGTGTGAAAGGGTTCTGCGCACCTTCTTTTGGTTTTGCAGCGTTTGAATGTTCAATTCAACTTCGTCCAATTCTTTTGCACGCGCATCCTGTGTTGCAATCAATTCGTCAAGCCGTTTTTTTGCCTTCGGGTCGAAGCCGACTTCGAGAATCGTTTCGCTTCCGCCCGTGCTGTTTCCGATATTTTTAGCGTATATTTCTTCGGTAGCGAATATGTGTCCGCCGATAATGCTTGCGCGTTTTCCCTGCACGAGTACTTTTTTGTTTGCCGTAACGGTTGAATTGATAATGCCGTCCTGCACGATGATAAATTCTTCCGCTTCAACCGTGCTGTTTTGAATGAATTTCGCCCACAGGGATTTACCCGCTTTTACAAAGCCCTTGTCTTTGCCCATAATACCCTGCGATATGACAATATCGCCGTTATCGGCTTCGAGCCGACAGCTTCCGACGCTGCCGCGCACTTCGATATTACCGGAGGCATGCACGTCGAAACCGTCTTCGACGTTGTGTTTGACGATAACGGTTCCCAAAAAGGTAATATTGCCGGTTTTTATATTGACGGCTTCCAGTTCCATAACCGGCTCGACGGTTATTTTATCGTTTACCAAAAGAACCTGTCCGTTGACCGCGGCAATCACCGTCCGTCCGTCCATATCGAGCGTAACATTTTTTCCGAGCGGAATGTGAATGTCTTTGCCGTTTTTGGCTTCCAAATAACGGCCGAAAAGCGTTTTGCCGCCCTTTCCGCGTTCGGCGGGAATCTTTTGAGCAAGCGTTTGCCCTTCGATAACGTTTTGAATAAGATTCAGTTCTTTAAAATCGACTTGGCCGGATTCGCTTTCTTTAATTCTAAGCTTTGAACGGTCCGTTTCAAAATTGTATGCAATGTAGGCATCCCTTCCGTCGACGGGCGGTATACCTTCGGCGACAACATACGGCGTTCCATACACGGGATTGTCGACAAACGAATCGATATATTCTTTGTTTATGCCGACGACGATACGCTGGTTGTCGAGCATTTTTAGTATGCGTTCTGCCGAAATTTCGGCTCCGCCGATAGCCGGAGCCGCCGCGACGATGGACGCTTTCATTTCGTCGGCGCTCACGTCCACGTAAAAAGTCGCGTCTCCCGCCTGATTGTGTGAATACAAACCGACGGGAATATACTCGCCGCCGGAGCCGTTGGCGACCGCTTTTTTAATGACGCTTTCTTCAACCGAAAGCGTATCCGATCTTTTAATTTTCGCCATAACGCTTTCGATATTGACAGGCGCTCCCCTGCCGACCGGCGGAATAACTTTTAAGCTAATTTGCGAACCGAAATAATGCACGTAGAAAATTCCGTCCGCATCTTTCGGCTTGCCCGAATCCTCGAATGCGCCGGCAAGAATGTCTTTGCCTTTTTTCTTTTTTGCGTTTTTATGCGTCAGCGAAGCGTTTTCATACGCGCGGATAAACCACGGTTTTTTCATTAAGCCTGCGACACCTTTAAAGCCCTGCTCCAAAACTTCATATTCCAAAAACATGGGACGGGTTTCCAGCTGAGAAGCCGCGTCGGCTAAAGCTTCATCCAAGGTGTCGGCACGCACGTCAACATAGTGCAGATTTTTTTCCTGCGCAAGCAGCTGCTCCATATCGGTTCTGATGGTTTCAAGCGTAATCACGGCAACCTCGCTTTACATAATTCCCTTGCGAATATTTGTAAGTTTTGCACGTAAGCGGGTGTTCGCGCTCGCATGCAGCTGCGATATGCGCGATTCGCTTACCTGCAAAACCTGCCCTATTTCCTTAAACGTAAGATCTTCGTGGTAGTACAAAACAAGAACCATTTTTTCTTTTTCGGGAAGTTCATTTATCGCTTCGGTAATAACGCGCTTTATTTCTTCGCGCTCCACGATAACATCGGGGTTTAAGCTCGAAGGAGATTCTATGCTGTCGCCGATGGACATTTTATCGGAATCTTCACCCGAATACCACACGTCATTCAGCGAAAGCACACTCGTACCCGACACTTTGAGCATTGCATGATGAAAATCGTCGAGGCTCATATTCATCGCCGATGCAATTTCTTCGTCGCTGGCGGTACGGCCCAAACGCGATTCAAGCTCGACAATCGTATCTTCGATTTCGCGCGACTTTTGCCGTACGGAACGGGGCACCCAGTCCATTTGCCGCAATTCGTCGAAAATGGCGCCGCGTATGCGGGTTACGGCATAGGTTTTAAATTTGACGTTTTTTTCCGGGTCGAATTTATTGATGGCGTCGAGCAGGCCGAATTGTCCGAATCCGACCAAATCGTCGAATTCGACATTTCCGGGCATGCCGACGGCAACCTTACCGGCAACGTATTTCACGAGCGGCATGTACTGCCGTATAAAAGCGTCGCGCAGTTGAATCGATTCGGTTTTTCTGAATTCAACCCAAAGCTCTTCTTCCGTTTTTTGCTCAAAAAGCGACATCCCCATTTTCCACACCCTTTATTATCATACTATACGCTTTTATGTTTCGTTATTCAAAGCCGTCCGTATGGCGGAGGCTATGTTTTTCGCATCGCTTAAATCGACCGAAGCGTTCCCTTGCATCGAGCGGGGCTGAAAATCGCCGGAAGAGTTTTTCAGCATAAAATCGCCGTCCGAGTCGTCGGCGTATTGTTCCTGCGGCGTAAAGCCCTCCAAATCGGGAAGCGTATCGAGTACGGTATCGTCTTCACCGACGGCGGTTTCATCCGGCTCATTTTCAACTGTAGCGGAAGCATCCACACCCGCTTGTCCGTTTGCCGCATCGGCGGAAGGTTCGGCGGGAGCAAGCTCAGCTGTATCGCTTTCGGCAGATGTCGCATCTTCCGCCGGCGCTTTTCCCAAAGAATACGGAACAAACCCGTCTTGAACGGCCTCGTGCGGCAAGGTTTGGGCATCGCTTCGGGAAGGGCTTTCTTTTTCGGCTGCACCGGCTGCTGTAGCCGCTTCAGATCCGGTTTTTGCCGTCCTTCCGCCGCCGTCCTCTTTATACGAATTCTTTATGGCGTTCCCGACGATAAAATCGGGGGCGGAATCGGTGTCGGGAAGTTCCGCATCGTCAAGCGTTATATCGACGACGCTTCCGGTCGGCGAAGATTTTACTGCGGAAGAGGGAGCTTCGTTTTGTTCTTCGCCGAGAAACCGCAGATATAAAAACCTGACACCGCTTATTAAAAGAGCGGAAAAAGCGGCCGACAGTAAAGCCCGCAGCAAAACAAACAAAAAATCGACCCGGCCGATTATTCCCGCAATAAACGATACGGCAAAACCCGCCGCCGCGCCGATTACTGCGGTCTTTAGGTTAAACACTGTCCCCTCCGATACTAGATTAAGCCAAAAAAGCCGTAAGGTCAAGACCTTGTTTTAAATCGCGCGGCTTTCGGCTACCATTTGCGCCGTATTTTTCTAAAAAAGCGCGCAAAGCCCTCTTCGGTATCCAGTTTTGTTTTTTCGATGCGGCCGACAATGTGTTTTATGCACATGGAACATTTGGCATTCGGCTGGGCGACAAAAAAAGGTTTTTGCCGCAGCACGGAAGAAGAAACGGCCGGATCGTCGTAGATAAAACCCAAATAATCTATTTGATAATTCAAAAATTGACCCACAATCGTTATAATGCGTTCGGCAACCCGCTTGCCTTCGGAGGCCGAATGGGCGCGGTTTACCAATAGCTTTAAGTTCGGTCTGTTGTCGAGCATTTCGGTTGCAATGATTTTTATAATGCCGTAAGCATCGGTAATCGAGGTGGGTTCGGGGGTTGTAACGACATACACTTCATCGGCGGCCGTAAGTAAGCCCAAAACGTTTTGCGCGATGCCCGCGCCCGTGTCGATAATGATAATGTCGGCGCTCGACAGCGTCGTGAATTCGGAAGCGAAAAAATCCATTTCCGCATTCGTAAGGTTCGCTATGCGCGAAAATCCGTTTGCACCGGGAATAAACTGAAAGCCGAATTCCGTATCGGTGATGATTTCGGCTATGCGGCGGCGGTTGTTTATAACATCCAAAAGGTTTGCTTTAGGCGATATACCCAACAAAACGTTTACGTTTGCCATGCCCAAATCGCCGTCGATAAGAATAACGCGTTTGCCGTTTTGCGCATAGGCGATTGCCATATTGACGGCAATGTTTGTTTTTCCGACGCCGCCCTTCCCACTCGTAACGGCGATAATGCGCGTTTTGTTTCCGTTAACGACTCTTTCGTTTTGATACGGGGCGCCCGTTTCCAAGCGGCGCTGCATCATTGCCCGTAATTCGGATGCTTGATCTTCCATAATCCACTTTCCTAACCTTTCGGCAAAAATTTTCTGTCTATGTGTTCCCGGTCTATTTTAAAATCTGCCAGCTGTATAAGCATGCGCACGGGATTCGCTTTTTCGAGATCCCGCGGTACGCGCTGTCCGTCGGTAAAATACGCCAACGATTTGCCCTTTTCATCCATAACGCTGATAATGCTTCCTATGCAATCGGTTTCGTCCATTTTGGTTATAATAAGCGCATCGTAGCCGAAAATCTCGTACTGCTGCAAAATTGTGCGCAAATCGCTGACCTTCGTCGATGCCGAGACGGTTAAAAACACGTGCGGTCGGATTCCTTTAAAGTCGAGCACTTTGCGCATTCTTGCAAGCCCTTCGTAGTCTTTCGGACTGTGTCCGGTTGTGTCTATAAAGATAATATCGACATCGTTTGAGTATAAGCGCAACAGTTTTTGCATATCTTCGGTCGAATCCGCAACCGAAACGGGAATGTGCATAATGCCGCCGTATGTTTCAAGCTGATTGTGGCCGCCGATGCGGAAGACATCGGTCGTAATAATGCGCACGCGCTGTACGGAAGAATCCACCGTTCCCCGGTCGACAATATAGCTTGCCGCAAGTTTTGCCACCGACGTTGTTTTTCCTACGCCTGTAGGTCCGACAAGCACGATAACCTGCGGGAACGAAGTGTAGTCGGTGTCGGCGATTTTAATGCTTTCGCCTATCCAATCGACCGTGGACTTTTGCACTTTTTCAAAGTCGTCCAAATCTTCCAAAGAATATTCTTTACGGATTTTTTCGGTTATATTCTTTATGTACGCACCGGTAAATTCGTTTTTACGCATCAATTCCTGAATTTTGCTTACGGTCGGATGTTCGTCGTTTTGCGCGGCCGTTTTTTCATCGAGGTCGCGGCGCAAAGAACGTATTTCGTCCAAAACAAGTTTCATTTGCGGATTCGAAAAATCTTTGCCCGCTTCGAGAATC
This sequence comes from uncultured Treponema sp., assembly GCA_905372025.1. Lineage (GTDB taxonomy): Bacteria > Spirochaetota > Spirochaetia > Treponematales > Treponemataceae > Treponema_C. The sequence continues at coordinate 42,770 of CAJPNP010000005.1, forward strand.
TTGCGCCGTTCTTCTTCAAAATTTAAAGGTGCGGAAGCGGCTGGCGCGCGGTACATCGACGGAGGCACGGGCGTATACGTTACCGCGTACTGCTTTTTTTTCAAAAAGCCGAAAAAACCTTCCGGTGCAACTTCTTCACGGCGGATAATTTGATAGTCCCTGCCGTAAATGTCGCGTATTTTTTTTACACAATCCTCATATGACTCTCCGCGCATAACCGACGGCATTTGCGAAGCACTGTTAAACGCCAACTTTTATCTCTCCTAAATTGTCAAGTTTTATATCGTTTACGATTTCGGGAACCGACAGCACAACAAGGTTAGGCATTTCGCGCTCCGTACCGACTTTTACCAATATGCGCGCTTCTTCCGGACACAAAATAACGGGCATAAACCCCTTGCCCTGTGCGGCCGCAACCGAAGCGCTTACGGCTGCAATCCATTCGTGCTGCAATGCCGGTTCCAATGCGGCAAGAGGACCGTTCACCGTGTCTACGCGGCTTGCGACAAGTTTTTGCAAAAAATCCGGAGCAATCGTAAGCACGTGCATCGTGCGGTTTTCGTCGGCGTACTGCAGACAGATTTGCCGCGCCAAAGCCTGCCGAACTTTTTCCACGAGTATGTCCGTCTTTTTCGTTACCGGACCGAAATCGGCGAGGGTTTCAAAAATCGCAACCATATTGCGGATGGACACTTGCTCGCGCAAAAGCCCCTGCATGACTTTTTGAATTTCGCCCATGTTAAAGAGTTTGGTAACTTCTTCAACAACGGCAGGATACTCTTTTTTAAGCGTATCGACAATAGACTGAATTTCCTGCCTGCCGAGGATTTCGGCCGCATGCGATTTTATAAGTTCGGTTAAATGCGTTGCGATTATCGTCGGCGGATCGACAACCGCATAACCTGCCCTTTCGGCCCTTTCGCGGTCGACTTCGGAAACCCAAATTGCCGGAAGGCCGAATGCGGGATCCGTCGTAGGCTCACCCGCTATTTCTTCGGTTACCGAGCCGGTATTCATGCACATGTACCAGCCCATACGGATGCGGCTCGAACCGACGGCCGCCCCTTTTATTTTAAAGCAATATTCGTTCGGGCTGAGCTGCATATTGTCGATGATGCGTATGGGCGGTACAACCAAGCCCATATCCAATGCGGACTCGCGCCGTATGCGCGTAATGCGTTCCAAAAGTTCGGCTCCCTTTTCTTTATCGACGAGCGGAATAAGGGCAAAACCCAATTCCAGCGACAGCGGGTCGAGCGGAACCACTGGACTTATGTCGGCGACGGGGCCGCCCTGCGTTTGGCGGCGCTCGGTTTCTTTTGCAAGTTTTGCCGCAAACGCTTTTGCCTGTTTTAACTGCAATTTACGGGCAATGTAAAAGAGCGCCGCTCCCATCGGAACAAGTACATACCACGGAAAACCGGGTAAAAAACCTATAAAGGCCATCGTAATGCTTGCGACATAATAAATCCACGCATTTTGCGAAAACTGCCTGCTTAATTCCTGCCCCATGGACGACTTTCCGTCCGATGCCGTGCGGGCAACGATAAGACCCGTCGCAACGGAAATAAACAAGGAAGGAATCTGGGAAAGCAGGCCGTCGCCGATTGTGAATTTCGCATAGGTTTGTATGGCTTGGCTGAACGGCTCGCTGTGCAATGCCGTACCGATAATAATGCCGACAAAAAGATTTATAATCGTTATAAAAATACCGACTTTTACATTACCCGACACGAATTTGGTTGCACCGTCCATCGAACCGTAAAAGTCGGCTTCGCGCTGTATTTCAAGCTTTTTTATGCGCGCTTCATCTTCGGTTATGGCACCCTGATTGTATTCGGATTCCACCGCAGCCTGTTTCATCGGCATGGCGTCCAGCGTAAACCGGGCGGCAACTTCGGCGATACGAGTCGCACCCTTTGTAATAACGAGGGCTTGAACCGCAATCAATACGATGAATATAACCAAGCCGATAACGAGCCCCTGCATGCCGCCCGTACCGACGACAAAGGTTCCGAACGCCGTTATAAGTCGGCCGTCGAATCTTGCGCCCCGGGTTAATATGAGCCGCGTCGAAGAAACGTTCAGCGCAAGGCTGTACACGGTGGAAATAAGCAGCATCATCGGGAAAGACGAAAAATCGATGGCGCGCGGCGTATACATGACGATAAGCAAAATAAGCAGCGACAGCAAAAAGTTTGCTGCCATAAGCACGTCCAAAAGCATCGTCGGCATGGGGATAATAAGCATAAAAACGATGGCGACAACGGCAACGGCTATCGCAACATCGGGAATATCTTTAAAAAAACTTCTTCTTTCCGCCATTTCCCCACCCGTTAAATCTTTTTCCCCTTCATAGCATATATTTTTCCGAGTATCGTTGCAAGAACGGTATAATACGCCTCCGGTATTATATCACCGATTTCGGCTTCCGCATAGAGGGCACGCGCAAGCGGCCGGTTTTCGACCATGGGAACATCATTTTCGCGCGCTACTTCTTTTATGCGCTGTGCGAGTAAATCCTGCCCCTTCGCCGTTACCATCGGCCCCTGCATAACTTCTTTATCGTATAAAACGGCGACGGCAAAGTGGGTCGGGTTTGTTATAACCACATCGGCTTTCGCAACATTGTCCCGAATATTGCCCTGCATAAGGCTGCGCATAAACTGACGCAATCGGCTTTTAACCAGCGGATCTCCTTCCATCGTTTTGAATTCTTCTTTAACTTCCTGCTTCGTCATTTTCATCGATTCGATAAACTGACGGCGCTGTACCAGATAATCGGGAACGGCAATCGCCAAAAAAATAAGGGCGGCGATAATCAGAATTTTTGCCGCCATAAACGCGATGTGCGTAATGCCGCTCCACAAATTGATATTGAGCATTGCAAGCAGGTTCGGCAAATCGTTTTTTATCGTCATATACGCGGCGACAAAAATCACGACGACTTTTAAAAGCGATTTGAATACGTTGAATGCGCCTTCAACCGAAAAAAGCGTTTTGCGGAAATACTCGCCGAAGTGCGGCAGCACTTTTGAAAATTTAGGCCCAATCGGTTTGGTCGAAAAAATAAAGCCCTTGTTTTGAATAAGGTTCGACGCAAGGCCGGCGATCAAAGCGCTTAAAGAAATCGGCAGCACCATTTTAATAAAATAGTAAAAAAAAGTGCGCACGAGTACGGGCCTAAGCTCCGCTTCGGTGCAGCGGTCGAAATAAAAACGGATTATGCCGATACTTTGCTTAAAAAGCCAGGGCGCGAGAATGATGACGGTTAAAACGGGCAAAAGCATAACAAGGGCTCCGTTCAATTCCTGACTTTTTGCAACGCGTCCCTCTTCGCGGGCTTTGCGCAGTTTGTATTCGGAAGGCTGTTCGGTGCGTCCCTCATCTTCAGCGGCAAACCACTGCAAGTCTATTCGGAATAAGTCGGCACTCATATGCTTTGCCCCGTGGCAGCAAACAAACGTTCGAGGTTCGCAAAAGCCGCATCGAACAACCGTATAAAAAAGTCGGCCATGTACGGCAAAAGCACCGTCAATAAAAAGAAGGCGACCAAAATCGTAATGGGAAGGCCTTCCGACAAAAGGTTCATTTGGGGAGCGGCCTTCGATAAAATTCCCATACATACGGCAACCAAAAAAAGCGTGCCGACCATCGGCAGCGCGATAACCATGGCGTCAAAAAAAAGTTTTGAAAGGCCGCGCAACAAAAATGTTAAAAAATCGCCGCGGTGCGCGACAAGGGTAAAAGCGTTTAAACTTTGAAAACTGTTTAAAATACCGGTTAAAAACAGCTTTTGAAAACCGCCCGTTTGCAAAAACAGTACAAGCGCAATGAGGTTCAAATACTGTCCCATCAAGGGGTTTTCTATTTGCGAAAGCGCATCGTACACTTCCGAAGCGCCGAAACCCATTTGGTAGGTAAAAAACTGTCCGGCCGAACTGAACGCGGCAAACAGCATGGAAATATAAAAACCGCTTATAACGCCGAGCATAATTTCGCCGATTAAGATAAACAGATACTCCAAGCCGAACGGATCGACGTTCCAGCCTTGAGCATAGGCAAAGGGAAGCACCAAAAAAGCCGCGTAAAACGCCAAGGCAACGCGCGCCGGGCGCGGAACGGCTCCGGATGCAACGAGAGGAAGCGTTAAAAACAGGGCCATGCAGCGGCCTGCAACAAGCAAAAAAGACGGCGCTTTGGCAACAATTTCGTTCAGCATATCACTGCGTTATGCGGCCTATCATTGTAAAAATATTTATCGTATACTGCCGCATGGAAGAAAACATCCATCCGCCGAGCAGGGCGAGCACAACCAAGATCGCCGTCAATTTGGGCACAAAGGTCAGCGTTTGCTCTTGAATCGACGTCGTCGCCTGAAAAATCGCAACGATAAGTCCGACAATAAGCGCCGCTCCCAATACGGGAGAAGCGAGCAATAAAATCTGAAAAACACCGTCGCGCAGCAGTGTAACAACCGCTCCTAAAGACAAAATCCCCTCCTAAAAATTTTACGGTATAATCGAATTGAACAGCTGCTGAGTCAGCAAGCCCCAACCGTCAACAAGGATAAATAAAATCAATTTAAACGGCATCGAAATTTGTACCGGCGGAAGCATAATCATACCCATGGACATAAGAATGCTTGCCACAACCATGTCGATTACGATAAATGGAATATATAAAAGTATACCGATACGGAATGCGACGGTTAATTCGTGTAAAATAAAAGCCGGAATAAGCGCATAGGTGGGCACATCGGCAAGCGTTTCGGGCTTTTCGAGTTTTCCCATCGACATAAAAAGCGAAATATATTCGGTATTGTTCGCCATTTGCTTATACATAAAAATGCGCAAAGGAGCTTCGGCTTCGCCGAATGCGCGCTCTATCGGAATCTGTCCGTCGGAAAGCGGCTTAAACGAATTGTTGTATATTTGCGTAAACGTCGGCCACATAACGAAGAGCGTTAAAAAAAACGCAATGCCGTTCAGCACCGAAGTCGGCGGCACTTGCTGAAGCGAAAGCGCGCGCTTTATAAAATCAAGGACAATCGAAAAGCGCAAAAAACAGGTAACAAGCAGCAAAATGCTCGGCGCGAGGGTTAAAACCGTAAGCAAAAGTAAAAGCTGCACGTAAAACGACACTTCCTGTCCCGTTTGCGCGCGCCGTATTTGCACGTCTATTGCGGGAAGCTGAACGGGAGTTACGCCGGACGACATTTGCGCCCTTCCCTGTACGCTCCGTTCCGGAAAGTTTTGACTTCCCGCCGCTTGCTGCGCATAGAGCGCCGTACAGGCAAAAAAGACGGCAGCGAACACGCAGACGCGGCAAAACTTATTCATTGCCGCCCCCCTTTTCAAAACGCTCCCGTTGCTTTTTCAGCACGCTTTCGGTTTGTTTTGCAGTCGCCGTAAAAGCCGCCAAAATGCCCGCAAAATCTTTCGGTTTTTCCGAAGGAACTTTATCGGCTTCCAAAATCAACCGGTCAACCAGCTCTTTGTCGGTAATTTCGCCGATAAGGTTTACCGACGATTCGCCCGTGCCGATAAGCCACGCTTTGCCCGGCATCGTAATAACGTGAACGGCTTTGCCCGGAGCAAGCGTGAGTGAAACCGCCCTTTTTAAAAACGGATTTTCAGGCGAACGCTGCGTAAAACCTTTTTTCAAAAAGTATACGAGTACATAGATACAAACGATAACGAGGGCGAGGACAAAAATCATGCGGATAAAAAGCCACAGCGTATTCATTCCGCCGCCCGAAACGGAATCGGGAGCGCTTTCGGTATTGATAAGCAAATCTTTTTCGGAATCTTTAAGGAATTGACCGTCTTGAACATTGGCCGCAGCATTGTTTTCAGCGGTCGCATTACCGCCGCCTTGAACGCCGCCGTTTTGCGCGCACAAAGGCATAACCAAGATAAAAAGTGCACACATAAAAACGCAGAACGTTTTATACGTTTTTTTTGAGATATTCGTAATCAGCCCCCCACCCTGTATATTTTAGCGCAAATCGCTCACCCTTTCAATCGGTGAAAGAATTTCGGTAACGCGCACGCCGAAGTTTTCATCGATAACGACAACTTCGCCCTTTGCGATCGGTTTATGGTTTACCAAAATGTCGACCGGTTCGCCGGCAAGTTTATCAAGCTCTATAATCGTACCTTCGCCCATACCGAGAATTTCTTTTATCTGTTTTTTCGTACGGCCGAGCTCTACGGTCATTTCCATGTATACGTCCATGATAAGACCAATATTACCCTGCTCCATTGTACTTACGGTTTGCTGCAAAGAAGGATACTGAACCGATTGAACGTTCGGAATATTCATGCCCGGCACGCCGGCCTGCACACCTCCCATATCGGGAGCTGAAATACCTGCCCCCATGCCGCCCAAACCGGCAAGCTCGGAAGGCGAAAGGGTTGCCGCAACCGGAGATGAGGCCGAAGGATTTAAGGCTCTTACCACACCTGCGGCGGCTTCAGTCGAAAAAGCTTCCCATATCGTGTAATCGGTACCGTCAACCGAAACGGGGTACGAAAAAACGGGAAAGGTATCCTGCGGAAAGCGTACCATCGCCTTGGGCACATGCAAAGCTTCGGCCGGGCGCGATGCCAAACCGGGTACTTTTCCCGTCGAGCTTAAGTGCGTAATTTGCGTACCTACTTGCTGAGCTACGGCTTCGGAAATAACCGACAAAGCCATTTCGTCCAATTCGAGAGCGGTTTCCTTATTGACGAGCGAGGTTATTTTTTTTGCCAGCTCGGGATCCATTAAAAACAAATGGTCGCCGGTAAGCCCCGAAGAAAAATCGGCCATAACGGCGACAACCATTTCCGGCAGCTTTTTCAAAACATCGTCGCGGGTCAGCACTTCTACAATCGGTTTTTGGATTTTAAAATCCGCTCCGGTCATCGTTTTAAGCGAATTCGAAAAAGTTCCGACGGTTTCCGCCGCAAAATTGCCGAGAGTCGCCGTATCAAGCGATGCGGGGGGGACAGCAGCAGCCGGAGCACTTCCTCCGCCGCTCATATCTACACCTGCCAACAAAGCATCTATTTCATCTTGAGAAATGGCGCCGTCACTCATATGCTTCTTCTCCTTCCACCGATAATTCTTCAAACTCTTCGGTTTCGCTTTGGTCTATTTTCCCGATAACCTGTACGGCCATTTTTTTGCCGATAACACCGGGCTGACAGTAAAACTTCTTTTTATTGCCTACATTAAGCGTAAGCGGATCGCCTACCCTTATATTTGATAATCGGACGATATCGCCCGTTTTTAAAGTCAAAACGTCGCGGATCGGAAGGTCGATCGAACCGATTTCGGCGACCACATCCATATCGACCGACGACAGCTTTTCTTTTAACACGCCCAAATACTGCGTGGTCGAACTTCTGCGCACGGACGAAAACCAAAACTGCGACGACAGCTTGGAAATAATCGGCTCAATCGTAATGTACGGAATACAAAAGTTCATCATGCCTTCTTCTTCGCCGATTTTTGTTTCGAGCGTTACCAAAACGACCATTTCCGAAGGCGGAACTATTTGCGCAAACTGCGGGTTCGTTTCGATTTGTCCCAAGCGCGGGCGCAAATCGATAACCTGGGTCCACGCTTCGCGCATATTCGCCAAAATGCGCACGATAATGCCTTCCATAACCGACTGTTCTATATCGGTAAGGTCGCGCTGCACTTTCGAAGCTTGCCCCTGTCCGCCGAACAAGCGGTCTATAATCGAAAAAGTAATCGCAGGGTCGATTTCCAATATGGCGTTTCCCTTTAAGGGATCCATATTGATGACGGCCAAAGTCGTCGGAGTCGGAATCGAGCGGATGAATTCTTCGTATGTAAGCTGATCGACGGAAGCGACGTGAACGTGCGCCATACTCCGCAGCTGGGCCGAAAGCGCCGTTGTCGTAAGACGCGCAAAGGTTTCGTGCATAATCGAAACGGTGCGGATTTGTTCTTTAGAGAATTTATCCGGGCGCTTAAAGTCGTATATTTTGATTTTACGCGTATCGTTGACCGGCTTGAATTCCTCCGTTTCGGAATCACCGGAACTGATAGCCATCAGCAGCTGATCAATCTCATCCTGCGATAAAACTTCATTCATTGCCTAACACCTTTTCATTGCTCTACCACTTCGAATTTTAAAAAACGCACGTCGCGTATGGAAGACGAAGTCAATATATCGTTGATGTCGTTTTTTATTTCGAGTTTAAGCATATCTTCGTTTTGGGGGCGCAATTCCGCCGCTTTTTTGCTCGAAAAATATTTGCGCAGGTAATCCTGAATTTCGACCGTGCGCGCCGTAATTTCGTTCGAAGCGACCTTATCGTCTTTTTTGTAGCCCAATACGACATTGACTATAACGCTTGCAGGCATGGTATCGACGGTTTTTGCGCGCACATCCGGCAAAGAGCGGTACCATTCGTATTCGGGCCGTTTAGGCTGATATTCCTGCGATACGGGAACCGCCGTCGTTGACGGAGAATTGGAATTGATAATCGACATGGTAATAACGACAACCGTTACTATAAGAATAATGGCACCGACGGCAATCGCCGCCCATTTTAAGATGGTCGGCAGCAAACCGCCCATCTTTCCGCCTTTTTGGGAAGATGCGCTACCGGTGCTCTCGCCGTCTTCAAAGTTTAAATCGTCATCAGCCATAGCAGTAACCTCGCTTAATATAGTATCATTAAAAATGACCTTCGTCCAGAATTATTATATCGACGCGCCTATTATACGCGCGGCCTTCGGGCGTATCTTCGGCCGCCTTAGGCTGTGTGTCGCCGTAACCGGCAACATAAAAGCGGTTTTCGTCCGCTCCGAAATCGGCCAAATAATGCAGCACGTTTACCGCACGCGCAGCCGAAAGTTCCCAATTGCTCGGCCATAAAGCCGGATCGGGCGCGATCGAATCGGTATGCCCTTCTATTCTGAATTTGCGGTCTTTCAACTCGCTTAAACTGAAAAATTGCGCCAAGCGCAGCAATGTATCCCGTGTTTCGTCTATAAGCAATTCGGCGCTGTTTTCTCTGAAAAAAGCGTCGGACGCGAGCGTTATAACAAGACCGCGCTCATCGGCCGTAACCAGAATTCTATTGCTATGAATTTCGGGGGCAAAAACGCTGGTCGCTTTTTTTACCGCAAGACCGAGCACCTTCCCCTTTTCCAAAGCGGGCAAAGAAGTAACCGCATTTCCCAAATCGGCAAGCCGGCCCGAAGAAAGCGACATACCACCTGAAGTCGGGTCCCCCTGCAGCGCGACGGTCAGCTGAGCAAGCTGGATTTCGTCTATTTCGGTAGGGTTAAAAAGCGCAACGAAAAAACACAGCATCAGCGTAATCATATCGCCGTATGTTTCGAGCCACGCTTTAGACGCTTTGGGCGTCTGCTTTCTCTCCTTTTTTGCCATGCTCAATCCTTCAGCACATCCGCTTCAACCGACTTTCTCGTTTGCGGATCAAGATAGGTAAGCAGCTTCATCGCCAAAATACGCGGGTTGTCTCCGGCTTGAATGGAAAGAACGCCTTCGATAACCATTTCTTTCGTTTGAATTTCCAAACCGTTTTGATGTGCCAGTTTATTCGAAATAGGCGTTAAAAACATGTTTGCCAATAAAGAGCCGTACAGCGTCGTAACCAAGGCAATGGCCATATTCGGTCCGATAGAACTTTTATCTTCAAGTTTGCCCAACATACCGATAAGTCCGATAACCGTACCCATCATTCCGTACGAGGGTCCCAAGCCCGCCCACTGCACAACCATGCCGATCCAATCCATGTGGCGCCCTTCTATGCGGTTCAATTCGTTTTCCATAATGGTGCGGATAACGGCCCCGTCGGTTCCGTCTACGACGAGGCGCAAGCCCGACTTCATAAACGGATCTTCCAAATCCTCCAAGCCTTCTTCCAGCGCAAGAATACCTTCGCGGCGCGCCTTTTCGGATAAGGCGACCATGTTTTGCACGAGCGCTTTTCCGCCGAAATCGGGAGTTTTAAAAATTCTTCCCATAATTTTGAACATTGCAAAAACTCTGTTCATCGGAAAGCTTAGGAGCATTGCGAAAAACGAACCGATAATAACGAATATAAGAGAAGGCACGTCCCATATGCCGCCCAAACCGCCGCCCGAAGAAAGCACCGAAAAAACGAGGGCTGCAAGACCTCCCGCAATTCCTAAAATACTCGCTATATCCATCAATTCCTCCCATAAAAACTTTTGCAGAAAGCGTCAGCTTCCGAAAAAGTTTTTATCCGTGCGTGCGCATGCACGCACATATAATATGCGAGGTTTGCCGTGCAAACTCGCGATAAAAAGCGATGACGCTATTTCAGGCAGCGCTTTTTATCAGTTCCTCCCGTTATTACAATTCGTTTTTAAATGCGCCGATAAGGCGGCGGTATGCAATGATTTTTTCAATCATATCCTCGGCGCTGTTACGCACAACCAGCTTTTTACCGGACAGCATAACCAGCGTTACATCGGGATTTTTTTCCATGTATTCGATTTGATGCGGATTTATCCAATACGGGCTCCCATCCAAACGCATAACTTCTATCATACTATTTTCTACGCTAACTCCCCGACAGTCAAGTACTTAAGGGTATTTTACCGCAATTTTCGGGATAAAAAACCGCCTTACTATTATATCGGAGTTTATTTTAACTAAGATGAGCGTAAAATATTGCACAGCGCTCCGTTTTTACGTACAATACCGCGTATGCATGAAGACGAACTGAAACGGGAACTGAACGGCGAGCAGCTGAAAGCGGTACAAAAAACCGAAGGCGCGCTTTTGATTATAGCCGGAGCGGGAAGCGGCAAAACGCGCGTCATTACCTACCGCATCGCGTGGATGCTTGAACGCGGGATTCCGCAAAGCCAAATTCTTGCCCTCACCTTTACAAACAAAGCCGCAAAAGAAATGGCCGAACGCATAAAAGAACAAACGGGCAAAAAATTGCAAAACTTAACCGTTTCGACCTTTCACGCATTCGGCGTGCGCATTTTGCGCGGCGACATAGACAAGCTCGGCTGGCGCGACAATTTTTCCATTTACGACGAAACCGATAAGGTTCAGCTCATTAAAGAAACGGCGCGCGAATTAAAGTTTTCCGTCGATGCCTTGGATGCATATAAAACCGCCAATTTATTTTCGAACATAAAAACGGGGCGCGCCGATTGGAAAAGCGCAAACGATATGTACCGTCCGCTCTACGAAGAATACCAAAAAGGGCTCAAGCTGTACAATGCGGTTGACTTTGACGACTTAATCGTGCTGCCGATAAAACTGTTTAAAGAACATCCGGACGTGCTCGAACGCTACCGGCAGCGGTATAAATACGTTATGGTCGATGAGTTTCAGGACACGTCCTTTCAGCAATATTGCCTTATGCGCCTGATTGCCGATAAAAACGTTGCGGTTGTCGGCGACGACGATCAGTCGATATACAGCTGGCGCGGTGCAAACTACGAAAACATACGCATGTTTGAAAAGGATTTTCCCCACGTTGAAGAAATCCGTTTGGAACAAAACTACCGCTCCACCGAAACCATTTTGGCGGCTGCAAACGGCGTTATTTCGCACAATACGAACCGCAAAGATAAGGAGCTGTGGTCGGGCAACGGCAGCGGAAAACCGATTGAAATTTATCTTCCCGAAAACGAAGCGGCCGAAGCGGATTTTATAGCCGAAAGCATACAGGGTTTGTGCGCAAACGAACGGAGAACCTACGGCGACTTCGGCGTTTTGCTGCGCGCAAACACGCAAAGCCGCGCCATCGAAGAAGCGTTTTTGGCATCGGGTATTCCGTACACGATGAGCGGCGGCACAAGCTTTTTTCAGCGCAAAGAAATTAAAGACATTATAAGCTATCTTCGCGTGTGCACAAACTACAACGACGACATAAATCTTTTGCGCATTATAAATACGCCCCGGCGCGGCATCGGCAGAAAAACGATCGAAAAGCTCAACGCAATCGCCGCGGAAAAAGAGTGTCCGCTGTGGGAAGCGATCGAAACATACATCGCGCACACAAAAACGCCGGGCGCATCCCGTCCCGGTAAAAGCGGCAATCCGGCGGATGAACGCGAAAACCTGCTTTTCGACGGCGAAGACACAGCTTCGGTCAAAGTGCAGGGCGAAGGTTTTGCCGCAGCACGCGAAGGAAAAACGGAAAAAGAAACGGATAAAAATTACGGCGCGCTTGAAGAATTTTACGATTTTATCGTTGCACAACGAAGCGCTTTGTTGGGAAGCGGCAGCCTTTCAAAAAAGGTGCGCGCCTTTGTCGAAACGCTCGATTATTGGAGCTATTTGGTAAGCGAATATCCGAAAAACGAAAAAGCCGCGCGTTACAAATTTTTAAATATAGAATATCTTATCGATTCCATAGAAACATGGGAAAATAACCCCGACACAACCGACTCGGGCTTGTACGCATGGCTGAACCGCATTACCCTTTTGTCGCGCGACGACATGGAAGAAGATTCGCTTTTGGGCAAAGTCAACCTCATGACGATTCACGCTTCAAAAGGTTTGGAATTTCCGGTTGTGTTTATCGCAGGCTGCGAAGACGGTCTTATACCGCATGCGCGCAGCCTTGAAGACGGCGAAGGCGGGATCGAAGAAGAAAGGCGCCTGTTTTACGTTGCGATTACGCGCGCGCGGGACAAACTGTTTATTTCGTCGTGCAGAAGGCGGCGCAAAATGCAAACGGTTGTCGAATGCGCTCCCTCGCCCTTTTTGGACGAAATTCCGCAAAACCTCGTCGAATATCACGAACCGCCGCAGGAATTAAGCGGTGAAGATGCCGCCGCCATGTTTGCAAAAATCAAAAGCAAGTTTATTTGACAAAGTATGTAAATTATGGTATTGTTCATTGAATATCTATATTTTTATAGATAACCTTGTATTCATTTTTAGGAGGAAAAATGAAAACCGCAAAAAAATTATTTGTATTTTTCATTGCAGCCGCCTGTATCACGACAATGCTTTTCGCAAAGGGAAGCAACATGAAAGCAGGCACCTATACCGAGACGGTAAAAGGTATGAGGGACGGATTGACTGTTGAAGTAAAACTTTCAAAAACAAAAATTGAAAGCGTTACGGTAAAATCGCACAGCGAAACTCCCGGCATTTCCGATGCCGCGATAAGTTCCGTTCCCGCAGCAATCGTTAAACAGCAAAGCCTTTCGGTAGACACCGTTTCCGGCGCGACGATGACCAGTAACGGAATTTTAAGTGCAGTTGAAGCGGCGATCAAAAAAGCCGGCGGAAATCCGGCCGATTTTAAAACTGCAAAAAAGATGGCCGCTGCAGCAATGAAGGATAAACAGTACGGCAGCACACCGCCTGCAAAATGGGACGAAACTCACGACATTATCGTCGTAGGCGGCGGCTTTGCAGGTCTTGCGGCCGCTCACAGCGCCAAGACAAACGGTGCAAAAGACGTTGTGTTGGTCGAAAAAATGCCCTTTGTCGGCGGAAACTCTCAAATAAACGGCGGTGTTTACGCCGCTTATACAAGCAAAATTGCCGCGCAATTCCAAAAAGACATGAACCTGCCGCCCGATACGGCCGAAAAACACATCGCCGACACGCTTAAAGGCGGAGACTACATGGGCGATGAAGCGCTGGTAAAAAACATGGTATACGGCTCCCCTTTTTATCTGAATATGCTTTTGGATAACGGATTGCAAGTACGCAAAAGCTTAACCCGCCCGGGCGGACACTACGGTTACAGAACCTATACGACGATCAACGGACAGGGCTCCGACATCGTGCAGGTGCAAAAAAAGATGGTTGAAAAAGCCGGCGTGCCCATTTTGGTAAACACTAAAATGGTAACGATTTACCGCGAGCAGCCGCTTTCCGGCAAAGTCGTCGGTATCGGTGTTGAAACAAAAGACGGCTTTAAAACCATGAAAGCGACTAAAGGCATTATTTTAGCGACCGGCGGTTTCAGTGCCGACGTTCCAATGCGTTCGCGCTATGTTCCCATGCTGACCAAAGAATTACCCACAACAAACCACGTCGGTGCAACCGGTGAAAGCATTACGCAAGCTCAGGCAATCGGTGCCGAAATTATGCATATGTCTTACATTCAGCTGTATCCGTTCGCAAACCCGAACGGCGGTGTTTTGGACGCATGGGCGGTTATCCCCTTTTCGGGCCCCAGTTCCGGTGTCGTGTATGTAGACTACAAAGGCGAACGCTACGTAAATGAAGGCGAACGTCGCGATGTATGCTCAAATGCCGCTAAAAATTCCGGCGGATTTCCCACATTCTGTATCATGAACGAAGAAATCGTAAAAAAAGGCGGCTTTGTTACTCCCGAACAGCTCAAAAGCGGGATGGCTGCCGACAGAATTTTCAAAGCCGATACGCTCGAAGCATTGGCAGCGGAAATCAACAAACGCACCTATGAAGGCAAAAAAGTTTCGATCCCCGGTGCAAACCTTGCCGCAACTATCGCCAAACACAACGGCTATGTTAAAAACGGTTCTGATCCCGACTTCGGCAAAAGAATCGATAAGGGCATTATGATGACTATCGAAAGCGGCCCCTATTATGCGATCCCGCAATGGCCGTCCGTTCACCATACGATGGGCGGTTTAACGATTACCCCGAAAACCGAAGTGCGCGATATTTACGGCAACGTAATTCCCGGCTTATTCGCCGCAGGTGAAGTTGTCGGCGGTATCCACGGAACCAACCGTCTGGGTTCTAACGCCGTTGCCGACTGCTGTGCAAACGGCTATATTGCCGGTCAGTACGCCGCAACGGGTACCCTGCCCAATTTTATTAAAGGTAAATAAAGCTTTATAACTAAAGTTTAAAATTCGGCACCGATCGATTTGCAAGCAAATTAATCGGTGCTTTTTTTATTCCTTATGAAGTACCTGGTAAAGTTAATTAATTATAAAAAACTAAGAGTTTCTTTCAAACTTACTTCGTTTAAAGAGCATAGACCAGACTACAAGTAACTATTGGGCGCTGACGGGATCGAACCGCCGACATTTTGGGTGTAAACCAAACGCTCGTACCAGCTGAGCTAAGCGCCCGTAAAGAATGGATAAATCATATCAGTTTTGCGCATTTCGGTCAAGCGGATAAAATAAAAATAATGGGAATATCGACCCTGTCGTTTTTTTTTCGGCTTTATGATATAGTGCCCGTATGACACAACAATCGGCGATGCAGCGCTTCGAGCAATGGCTCGAACAATACCGGAACTTTGAAAAAAATCCCGAAAAAGATTTTTTCCGTCTCGACACAATGCGGTATCTGTGCGAACGATTCGGAAATCCGCAAAACGCGTATAAATCGATTCACGTTGCAGGCTCCAAGGGCAAGGGTTCCGTATCGGTTTTTTGCGCTTCCGTTTTGGAAGAAGCGGGCTTTAAAACGGGTTTGTACCTGTCGCCCCATGTCGCCGATATCCGCGAACGCGTAAGCGGCCCTTTTTCTTTTTTGCCGGAAACGGAATACGAAAAGGCCGTGGACGCTTTTATTCCCGCAGCCGAGTCTTTTATTAAAGAAGCCGGCGATGAAAAAACAAAGCCGACATGGTTTGAACTTATGACGCTTTTCGCTTTTTTTTGTTTCCGCAGCTGCGGCATGGAATGGGTTGTCTTTGAAACGGGCTTGGGCGGCCGGCTCGACGCAACAAACGTTCTGCTGCCTCAAGTATGCGCGATAACGCAAATTGAATTGGAACACACCGAATATTTGGGAACAACGCTGCAAGCTGTTGCGGGCGAAAAGGCGGGCATTATAAAACAGGGAATTCCCGTATGCATTGCGCCGCAAAAAAACGCAGTAAAAAACGTATTTGAACATAAAGCGCACGAAATGCAAGCTCCGATTTTATATATCGGCGAGGCCGCAAGTATAAGTTATAAAAGCGGCAACCTTAGCGGCGCCCCCCGGGGCGGCGATGATGTCGGCGGCAATTTCGGTTCGGCCGCGGAAATTTCGTTCAGCGCCGAAAAACTTCGGCAATTCGAAAAAGCCTACGGGCGGCGCCTGTCGTTTTCGCGGCCACTCACAGCGCACCTTAAACTACAGGGAAAATTTCAAGCGGAAAACGCGGCGGCAGCCGCTGCGGCCGTAAAGCTTGCCCTTCCCGCTATCGATGAAAGAATAATCGAACGGGGCTTGGAAAAAGCCTTTTTGCCCGCACGTTTCGAAACGGTACGCCTTCCCATGCAAAACCGCACGCTTACAATCGTCATTGACGGCTGTCACACGGCAAACAGCATAAAAGGAACGCTGGAAACCTTTTATGCACATTTCGGCGCAGGATGCCACTTGCTCTTTGCCTGCGCGGCCGATAAAAACGTCGAATCGATGGCGCGCCTCATAAAAGATTCTCCCTGCTCTTTCAGCCGCATTGCGCTTACCGTTCCGGGAAGCGCCAAACGCTCCGATTACGAAAAAACCGTGCGCGCGTTTTCTTCGTATTCCGAAAGCGCAAGTGCCGCTGTCGTGCATCCGGACAAAGACTTCGGCCGCGCAATACGGCAAGCGATCGATTGCGCCGCAAAAGAAAATAAAACGCTGTTGTGCGCCGGTTCCTTTTATTTAGCCGGCGAAGTAAAAAACGCGATACGGAAACTCAATCCGGCAATGTAAATCCTTCCAAAACAAAGCGCAGATGCCGGCCGTTTGCCGGATGATCGAATTCCAATGCGCAGGCCGTAAAGCGCAAGGAAGCGCACGCTTCATCGTTTTTATCGCTGTTTTCGTTATATAAAAAATCGCCGATAACCGGCAAACCGTAGGACGCAAGATGTGAGCGCACTTGATGGCGGAAGCCGCTTGCGATTTTGCACATAACCTGCACGGCCGGAATTCCGTCTTCCGTTTTTACTTCCCGCACCGATACGATTTCCGTGCGGTAGATTTTACTTCCGGCTTTTTTCAAATCGGCTCTTCCGGAATCGGCAAAGACGGGCTTTACTTTTTTGCCGCCCTCGCCGTACGCACGGAAGCGGCTTTCGATGCTCAGCGGCGGCACAAGACGGCTCAAAAGGTCCGGTTTTCGGCAATCGCAATACGCACAATAATATTTTATAAAGCGGCCTTGTTCCTGTTGGCGCACAAAATCGTCAAAAGCGTTTTGCGTACAGGCTGCAAGAAGCAAGCCCCGTGTCGCCGTATCCAAACGGTGTACAAGTCCGCCTTCGCTTTTCTTTTTACCGCACACGAGGGCGGCTTCGGGCGCAAGGCGAACGATTTGCGAAAAAGCGGTATCTTCGTTTTCGGCAAGCGGCGCCGACGGAAGAGCCGCGGGTTTATCGATAACGATAAAATCGGTTTCGCGCGCGATGAGTGAAATCGAAAGTTCCTTTACGTCCATATGCGCGGCCTTTTTAATTTTTTAAGGAAACGGATGCAAGATGCTCAGGACTGAATTCGGCATGAAGCACTTTAAGCACTTTTTTAAAACGGTCGGGTACCGGAGCGGTAAAAACGGTGGGCATATCCCGACTGCAGGCGATCTTAAGAGAGCCGCAGCCGGGGTTAATCGGAGCCGAATCGGAAGTATGCGGCGGAAGGTGCACTGCCAACTTATATGCATGGAGCATCAAAGCGGCGTCGGAAAAGCGCGCGTCTTTTTTGCCGTACACGCAGTCGCCTAAAACCGGACAGCCCAAATATTTCATATGCACGCGGATTTGATGCGTGCGCCCCGTTTTAATGCGTATGCGCATAAGAGAATACGGGCCGTATATGCCGACGCAGCGGTAGCGTGTGTGGGCGAATTTTCCCGTTTCGTCATCGGACGACACGGTAAAACGTTTGCGGTTCGAAGAAGAGCGGCACAGATGATTTTTGATTTCGCCCTCAAGCGCAGGCGGATGTCCGCTTACGATCGCGATATATTCTTTTTTTACCCTGCGGTTTTTAAATTCGCTTTGCAAAAACACTTCGGCATCCCTGTTTTTCGCCGCAATCAAAACGCCCGACGTATCTTTATCGAGGCGGTGAACGATTCCCGGCCTCAGCGAAGCGCCGCACACACAACCGCGCCCCCAATGATACAAAAGCGCATTGACCAGCGTGTGCCGGCGATTTCCCGCCCCCGGATGCGTTACCATGCCCGAAGCCTTATTGACGACCGTTACCACTTCGTTTTCAAATAAAATATCCAAGGGAAGATTTTCGGGCTCGATATTCTCCGGCACGGGATCTTCCCATTCAATGCACACTTTTTCGCCGCCTTTAAGACGCAAAGAAAGTTTCGCATCTTTTCCGTTTACGGCGACGCGCTTTATTCCCGATTTTAAGCGCGAGCGGCTTATATTTTGCACCGAACTTGCATACACATCCAAACGCATGGGACAAAGACTTGTGTCCGCATTAAAACATATTGACGGCATCACAGCCCGCTTTCGCCCGGCTCTTCGGGCGCGTCAATATTATTTTTAGCGGGCGCATCGGAACCGTCGGCAGTATTTTCGGCAGGCGCGTCAGTATCGTTTTGCGGCGGAATGCTTTCAACGGTGATAAGACCTTCCCGATCGGCGTCGATCCGTTCGGCATTTTTTTTGCGGTTTTCGTTTACTTTTATAACGATAAAATCGGTAAGGCCTATAGCGACGCTGAGCGCGGCCGCTGCGGATACAATGCCTATCTGTTCGCTTGTATTGAGCCTCGCTTCGCTTGAAGAAAGCGGAAACGGATTCGGAATATAGGCTGCCTTAAAATCGTTCGCCGCGTAGCGGTACAGCGAATACGCGAGCGTAACGCCGAGCGTCGTAAAAGGAAGCGAGCCGAAGGTAATGATTTCGGCACGGCGCACGTCTTTTACCCACGACGGCAGCGGTTTGTTTTTTTGATAGCCTTCAATCTGAAGCGCATCCTCGTCGGCGGCAAGCGGTGCGCACAAACAGAACAGGCACAAAATCCACGGTATTTTTTTTGCGACTTTTTTCACGCCTGCGCCTCCGCTCCGGAATTGCGGAACACGGCGGTTCCGATGCGCACCAGAGTGGAACCCTCTTCAATTGCCGTTTCAAAATCCGAAGACATTCCCATCGAAAGTTCGGTCAGCGAAAAAGAGGGAAAGCGCTTTTGCATACGCTCTTTAATTTCGCGCAGCGTAACGAATGAACGGCGCACCTCGGGCGATTCTGGAGAGGCGCTCAGCGGCGCCATCGTCATAAAACCGCCGACGTTCAGATTCGCCTCTTGGGCGTACTCCAAAGCGCGTACAATGCCGTCTTCGCTCGTAAAACCCGATTTGGATTCTTCGCCCGTATGCACTTCGATCAGCAGCATAAGCGGCCTGAACGCGGGGCACAAAGACGGATTTTCCGCTTGAAGGCGTTTTGCGATTTCTTCCATAAGTTCGATTCTGTCCACCGAATGTATGCAGCTCACATAGGGCAAAATCGATTTTACCTTGTTCCGCTGCAAAACGCCTATCATGTGCAGGCGGGCATCATCCATGCGTAAAGCGGGATCCGAAAATTTTTCGACGGCTTCCTGAACGCGGTTTTCGCCGAACAAGCGTATGCCCGCTCCGTAAGCCGCCCTGATTTCTTCTATCGAGCGGAACTTCGTTACGGCCATAAGTTTTACGGCGGAACTTGAGCGGCCGCTTTTTACAGCCGCCCTGTCTATTTTGTCGCGGATGTGTTCGATGTTTTCCCGTATGATTTTATCCGTGTTATTCATCAGTATGTCCTTTCGATTCGTATTCGTATGCGTTGTCCGCAAGGCCGAGAATGTCGGCTACGCTTAAGTTTTCCGCCCGATCGGCAGGATGTATGCCGGCCCGTTTTAAAATCAGTTCGGCTTTTTCAGCGTCTTTATACAAGGCGGTTAAGTTGTTTTTTACCGTTTTTCGCCGCGAAGAAAACAAAGCCCGCTGCAGCGTAAGAAAGCGCTCGGTGCTTTTGCATGCGGGAAAATCGGCTGCGGGAGTAAAGGTCAACACTTGCGAGGCGACGTTCGGACGCGGCCAAAAACTTCCGGCAGCCAAATCCATAAGCGGCTTTATATCGTAGGCCCACCGGCACAGCACCGAAAACGAAGAATACAGGGGCGACCCCGTTTTTGCCGTCATGCGCTGACCCACTTCTTTTTGTACGGTAAACACGCAGCGGTTAAAACGCACGCTTTCCGATACGGTATCGGCAACAATTTTTGCGGCGATATTGTACGGAAGATTCCCGCACAGGCAATCGGCTTTTGCACCGGAATCATATTCGTTCTTCCACGTTTTAAGAACGTCGCCCGCGACGATTTTCAAGCGGTTTTGCGCGATTTCGTCGGGGAAAACCGTTTCAAGAACCTGAATAAAGCCGCGGTCGATTTCGAATGCCGTTACAAAGGCGCCGCGTTTTAAAAGCTCGAACGTCAGCGCGCCCAAGCCCGGCCCGATTTCCCATACGCGCATTCCCCGTTCCAAATTCATGCCGTCGGCGATTTTTGCGCGCGCGCTCGGATTCACCAAAAAATTCTGCCCGAATTTTTTTTGCATGGCCATACCCCGCGCATCCATAAAGGTTTTTAAAAACGACGGGGAATCGTAATCGATCGCTTGAATCACGCACACTCCTCACAAAAAGTCAATCGGCTTAAAGCGCGCAAAAAACAGTACCGCATATTTAAGCGCGGCATACAGCACCTGTATTATACCATTAAGCGGGTATAAAAGAAAAGGCAAAATCAGGCAAAAAAACACGCCGATACATCCGGCAATAAAAAAGACTGAAGCAAGCGGCGTTACGATAATCGACGAGATAAGACCGACCGGCGCAATGTGCCCGAAAAGCACTGCGGTAAGCGGCGTTGTTGCAAGCCATGCGCCTGCGGTTGCGGAAGCGCTTTCGGCAAGTTTTTGCGGCAAAAACGTACACAAAAACGGGCGAACAAACGGGCTTATAAGCAAGATGCCCGCAATCGCCGCATACGAAAGCATAAAGGCTGCCGAATAAATGTCGGCATGCAAAAAGGCCGTTTGCACGATAAAGGCCGCGCATAAACAGTCAAAACTTCCCTTTTCGGACAATTCGATAAACAAAAATCGTGCTATAAGGGCGACGAGTACGCACAAAAAAGCGCGCACGAGCGAAGGACTTGCACCCGCAAACCACATAAACGCGCACATGAGAATAAGCGATAAAACGGACGCCGTTTTTTTGCCGACAAGGAATTTCGAAAAGGACGCTGCCGAAATAAACAGCGACAAGTGCATGCCCGACAAAGCCAAAATATGCGCCAAGCCCGCATTTTGAAAAGCTTGAGCGAGCTTTTCGTCCGTATATTCGTGCGAACCTGAAACAAGGGCAAGCAAAAGACCGCCGGCATCGCCCCACGCGTACAACACGCGCTTTAAATACAGGCGGGAAAGCGCACGCAAACGGCAAATACCGTTTTTCCAGCCGGCAAAAACCGTCGTTTCGGCGATAAAAACCGGTACCGCCGGCGTGTCCGATTTTGCGCCGCACGCGGTCGTTGCGACCGATGCGGACATTGCACCGCCTGCGCTCGACGTCGGCAGCATACCGGAGGCGGAACTTTCTTTAACGCGGCGGACGGTACACACAAGGCGGGCACCCTGCTCCACCGGCACGTCCTTTTTCGAAAGCGAAAAAAGTTTTCCCGGATACAAAGCTTCAACAAGTTCGCAAGGAACGAGCAGCCGTACGCGCCCCCTTGCCGAACAACTCATATCGGCCGAACCCGCCCGCTCGGCGTCCAATAAAAGCGAATAAAAACGTCCCGAAGACGTTTTTGAAGGATTCGACGCGACAAAGCCGGAAATGCTACCCAGCTTGTCGAGCGGCATACAGCACCTGAATGCGTGCGGATCCGCGGGCTTTACCGTCCGCGCGTATAAGGCAAGCGCAAGGATTACGGCGGCAATACGCACGGGAGGATGTGTAAAAAATGTTTTTTGTGTTACCACTTCAGTTTACTCAGCGCATCCCTTGCAGCCGAGATAACTTCGTCCGGGTAATTTTGGTATGTTGCGTACAATAAATCATCGAAAGCGATTTTATCCCTCAAAAGCTGCAAAGATTGAATTACGGCAAGCACTATCGGGGTGCCGGAGGGTTTGTTTTCTTCCTGATTTTTATTGAGCGCTTTCAGATAATTCGTTAAGTTTTCCGCAGCTTCCGCCGGAGCGAGGCGCGTAAACGCATAGATGATTTCGACAAACTGATTGTCGGTCAGCAAGCCCGCCTGGTATTCTTTGCGCGAAGAAACAAACACGTCGCGCATAAGCGGAGCAGATCGTGTCCACGACACGCGGTACAGCTCGCGAACGGCCTGCATTTTTAGCGCCGCATATTCTTTATCACGAAGCTCAACATCCCCTGCCTTATATATAGTCGAAGACAGTACATTTTCGGACATTTCCGCTTTAAAAAAGTCCGAATTTTGAGGATTTTGCAGCACCAAATCGAGGGCGAGTTTTTTTTCATGCAGGCTTCCGCCCGTAATAAGGGAGCGGACGGAATTTTCATAGACGCCTGAAAAATTGTTTAACGCTTCGGCGGCCTTTTCGGAAACGGCCGTATCGGAAGAAGAATAACACGAAAACAAAACGGGAAAAGAAGAGCTTCGGCGGAACTGTGCCAAAGCGTCTATTACGCTTATAAACCGACCGCGAGAATCGGAGGAAGGAGGAGCTTTTAAAAGATCCGCCGCATACGAATTGACAAGGGCTACGGTCGCTTCATCCGGCGAAAAAGCTTCGGCGGACGAACGCGCCGCACGTGTAAAGTTTTCCAAAACGGCGTTTTGCAAAGCGGCGTTTTTATTTACGGCGAATATTTTTTCGAGAAGATGCGCAGCTTCCGGGCTCGACGATGCGGGAACCGATTTAACCGTTTCGAGGGCAAAAGCGATAAAATCCTCGTCTGAACTTAACAAATCGTAATTTTCATACAGAAAGTTTAAAGCGTACAGCGAAGTTTCGGCAAAGTTTTTCGAAGCGCCGTTAAGATTTTTAACTATGTGCGTTTTACCGCTTATGTTTTCTTTAACGAAATCTTTTACGGCATTTTTACCTTCCTGCGAAAAGGCGGCGGAAACGGAACAAAGAAGCGCAAGGCTCACGGCGCACACGGAATATAGTTTTTTTATAAAATTCATGTAATTCTCCATATCGATTCGATTGACTAAAACAATGCCTCTTTTTCCGGCACGTTTTTATATACGTATCCCAAAACAATATTTTTAAACATCGGAGTCGTTTCCGCGCACTGAAAATGTATGCACGATTCTTCGGTCTTTTTATCGTACGAAACGGATTTTACAAGACCGTACATGACGACACGCTTCCCGTCTAAAGCGAATTGCAGTTTTATCGGCATGCCGGCCTTAGCTTTGCCGCCGATGCGGATAAGAGAGCCGTCTTCGGAAAGGTCTTCGAGTATGCATTTAAAGCCGGGTTCCGATTCGAACTTTACTCTGTCTTCCGGCTTTTTAGCGCCGAGAAAAAGCTGCGCGGGAATACGGCACTTGCAGCGCACAGACCGGCGCTTTTGCGAACGCAGCAGCGAAGAGCTGTGTGCAAGAGCGAGCGCATTGCGCCCATTGAACAATAAATTGCGGAGCACAGTCGTATCGAATATGTAAAAAGCGTCGTTTTCCCGATGAAAATACACAACGATTTTTTTGCGTATCCACTTGTCGCCCGATACGGTCAACTCTCCGTTTTCCAATGGCAGCGAAATGATAAGTTGACGGCCGTTTTGCATAACGTGCGCGTAAAAAACGCCGACGCCGCGAACCAAAATCCGAAGTTCCTGCCCCTTCGATATATAGCGCGTATCGTTTATGCCGTTTTTAGCGTTCGGATCCAATTCAACCTTTGTGCGGCAATCGTATAAACGCTTTAAAAAACTTTGCACGTTTTGCGAATTCGTCGTTTTATCTTTTTCGGCCTTTTTCAAAAGGGCGGCAATGCTTTTATCGAGAAGTGCAACCGATTCGAATAAGGCGGCAGGAGAATCGGGGTTTCCGTCATCGGCAATCGGCCACAAAAAGCGCAATTCTTTAAAACCGAAACCCGCATTAGAACCCTTTACAAAAAAGCTTATGCAGGGCGAAATCACAAAGACTACGCGCAAAAGAATGATGAGAATCAATATGCAGGCGACGATAATTACCGCAGTGTACATAAACGACCTTATGGTATAGTATCATACAAGTGAAGAATTTTCATCAGCTGATAACCGAAATTTCCGAATATTTTATTATAACGGCCGTTTTGGCGCTGCCGCCTCTTTTTGTGCCGCAGCAAGCGGGCGCCGTATTGCGCGTACCCTCTGCAGGCGCGCTTTTATTTTACGCGCTTGCATCGCTCTTTTTATACCTTCGTGCCCGGAGTACGCAAAAAGCGTTATCCGGTTTTTGCGCTGCCGCCTGGCTGCTCCTATGCTTTTGCGCCCTCGCGTGTTCGGCCGCTCTGTGGAACCGTATCGCAGCCTTTGTAGGCGAAAATGCCGTACACGCGGCGCTCCCCGATGAGACGGGCCGCAGGTTTTTGTTTTTTTCGGGAATAATCGTCCTTGCCTGCTATGAAGAAATGCTGTACCGCTTTTTTTTGCCCGAAAAAGCGCGCAGGATTGTATCACTTGTTTTCGCCAATCCCGAGCCCACGCGCATTTCGCGTATGTTTTACGCTTTAGCCGAACTTATTCCGATTTGCCTTTTCGCGCTCGCACACCGCTACCTCGGCGTATACGCCGTATGCAACGCCCTGTGCGCAGCGATTATACTGCGCGCCGCCTTTTGGAAAAAAGCGCCGATATTCGGCCTTTGCGCCGTTCATGCCGCATATAACGCGGCAATGCTTATAGCCGCTGTGATGTAAAACAGGCAGCTATCCCGTTACAGTACACGGCACGATAACGATAAAAGCGCCCTTTTCGGCGGTCAGCACGATATCTTTTTTGTGACGCACATAGTCGTCGCATGCTCGGTTGCTTAAACTGAAAGCGCCGTTGCGCCAATCGACCTTATTCAGTGGCCACATAAGGCCTTCGGATCTAAGAATTGCGCTGCTGCAAAGACCGTGTACGGGAAACACCGACATGTGTTCTTTGCACTGCTGCGAATCAAGGTGCAAAACGCGGGGCGAACCGTCCGCGCCGGAACGCAGATTATAGACGGCTTGTTTTCGACACAGCCACACGTCGGGGTACACGGGCGTTTCGAACTGCTTTACGATTCCCAAAAGATGATCGAGCCTTCCGCCATCGCCCCCGCACAAAATAATAAAAAGCTCTTCCCGTCGATACGGCATGCCGTTCCCCTGCGCGCACTGCGCACTTTTGTCCGGAGCGCTCTGCGCATAAGCGATCGCTTCCTTTAATGCGATAACCGTATCGCTGTCGTCCTTGTCGCGTTCGAAGCGTACAATCTTTTCATCCGGATAAGCGTCAAGGACGCTTGCAGGAACAAGGCTGTCCATATCGCCGACGATCAAATCGGCCGTATAGCCGAACCGATGAGCGCAGGCAAGGCCGGAATCGGCGGCAATTACAAAGTCGGGAGGCGCAAAACGCTTTATAAAGCGCTTAAAATCGGCCTTCAGCGGATGCAAACCGCCGGTAAAAATCAAAACGGATTGTATACTTTTTTTGGCTGCCGACATTTTCGAACCTCCCGAACCGATAAATTCGCGCTTTTTCTTTTACAAAAACTTTACAAAAAAGCGCAATACAGTATACTGATATTCTATGATAAAAACCGTATCCGTACCACCCGTATTAAAAAAAATGAACGGCTTTTTTGAGCGCGCAGGTTTTGAAGCCTATCTTGTCGGCGGTGCCGTGCGCGATATGCTCAGGGGCAAAAACGCCTCCGATTGGGACATCGCAACAAACGCGCGTCCCGAGCAGGTGCAAAGCCTTTTCCGCCGCGTAATTCCGACCGGCATAGAACACGGAACGCTCACCGTCATTTTTATGGGACACCATATTGAAGTTACCACATTCAGAAGCGAACACGGCTACAGCGACGGAAGAAGACCGGACAAAGTAAGTTACGAAGCTTCGATTGAACAGGACCTTTCGCGCCGCGACTTTACGATGAACGCCGTCGCCGTAAAGCTTTCTACCGGACAACTCTGCGACCCGTTCGACGGTAAAAAAGACATACGTTCAAAAATTATCCGTACGGTGGGTAAAGCCGAAGACCGCTTTGCAGAAGACGGGCTGCGTCCGGTACGGGCAATCCGCTTTGCTTCAACCCTGCACTTTACGATAGAACGCGACACTTTGGCGGCGATTCCCTTTTCGCTGGATAACATACGGCACGTCAGTATCGAACGGTTCCGCGACGAGTTTATAAAAATCATTACCGGCGAAAAGCCTTCGTACGGGCTTAAACTGCTCGAACAAACGGGAGTACTGAATCTTTTTATACCGGAATTGTGCGCATGCCGAAATGTTACGCAAGATGACGGCAGGGGCTTTCACCGCTTCGACGTGCTCGACCACTTGTTTTACGCGTGCGATCACGCGCAATGCCGAAGCTGCACCGAAAGCGGCCGTTCAGCCGGTGCCGAACACTCTGATGAAGATTGCAGCACCAAGGATTGCGGCGGTCGCTCGTGTACCGGGAATCCTTCCGAAAACCGTCTGCTGATCATCCGCCTTGCAGCTCTTTTTCACGATATCGGAAAACCGCGTGTGCGCTCCGAAGAAATACGCGGGGATGATACGCGCATTACCTTTTATTCTCACGAAAAAGAAAGCGCGCGCATTTGTACTGCCGTTTTGGAACGCTTGCGCTTTCCCGCAAAGACCGTGCGCTACGTAAGCCATTTGGTTGAACAGCACATGTTCCACTACGAAAGCTCATGGACCGATGCGGCCGTGCGCCGCTTTATGGCGCGCGTTTCCCCTCCTGCAGGATTGGGAACGCTCGAGCAAACCATTGCCGATCTGTTCGATTTGCGCATTGCCGATGTAAGCGGCATGACAAACTCAAGCGCGCTTTTGCATTCGGGTCCGTGGAGCGCCAATTTAATCGAATTCCGCGACCGCATACAAAAAGAATTGAACAATAAAAATGCGGTCGGTCTTAAAGACTTGGCGGTAAGCGGCACGGATCTTATAACTGCGGGCATTCCCGCCGGTAAAACGCTCGGTTGTTTACTGCAGGAACTGCTGCAAACCGTTTTGGACGATCCGGCATGCAACACAAAAGAAAAGCTGCTGGAAATTGCAAAAAGCATCGCCAAAAAGAAGATGAATGCGGATTAATGAATGCGGATAGGCTTACGCCGTAACCGGCCGTGCACGTTCGGTTGTTTTTTCCGCTTTTAATACAATTCCCATTGACCGCAAAATATTTAAAACCGTTATAAAAGACGGATTACCGTTTTCAGAAAGCGAAGTATATAATGCTTCTCGGCTCACGCCGGCTTCTTTTGCAAGTTTTGTCATTCCTTTCGAACGGGCTATTGCACCTATTACATTGATAACATCCGCAGGTTCTCCCATTTCCAAAACCGTAGATAAATAAATCATCACATCTTCTGCGCTTTTAATATTATCGGCCATATCCCATTTACTAACTTTCATCCTAATATCTCCTGTGCGATTTTGTGTGCCTTCAAAATATCTTCTTTTTGTGTCGATTTATCCCCTCCACATAAAAGAATTACTATTTTGCCGTTTTGATTTTTATAATAGATTCTAAAACCCGCTTGATAACTTATTTTTAATTCGGATAAGCCTTTTCCTATCGGTTTGGAATTTCCGAAATTACCAAAACGCATTCTTTCAATATGCATATCCAGTATGGCTTGTATCTTTTTACTTTTCAGAGAATTAAACCATTTTAAATACACATCGGTCTTAAATATTTCTATCACAACATAACTGTAATATATATATTACAATACGTCAAGCGCACGATTTATATCTCCGTTATCGATTTTACCGAGCGCGCATATTCGGAAGGCGACATACCGGTAATTTTCTTAAAACAGCGCGAGAAATAATGTAATGATGAAAAATCCAATTCTTCACTGATTACCGTAAAATTCATATTTTTTTCCCGAATAAGTCGTTTTGCTTCATTAATTCGCAATTTTCTGTGGTATTCAATAACTCCGCATTGGGCTTTTTTATAAAACAGTTTTTTTATTGTGCTTTGGCCTACAGGAAAAATTGTACATAAGTCCGTTAAAGTGATTTGAGAATCAAGATTTGTTTCAAAAAAGTGCAGTATTTTTTCGAATAAATTTGTTTCTGCACTTTGCTTCATAATGCCGGGCAGCTTAGCGGAAACGGGGGGTTGCTCACGGCGAAGACTAATCAATAATTGTTCCAAATTCAAATATACCATTTGTTCGCTTCCTAAAACGGCTCTTTTACGCCGAGTTAAATACTTTAAATAAGGATCGTTTTGAGAGGACGAAAAGGCCTGTTTTGCTTCAAAAACGATATCGGCGATAAACTTTCTTGTCGTTGAAGAAACTTTAAATATTTTGTTAGAAAACCAACTCATCGCCTTTGACGAAGAATCAAAACCGACGACAACCAAATTCGGCGCCGTAACTCCATTTGCCTGTACATTATGAAATTCATTCGGTTTATGAAAAATGATTTCTCCCTGTTTTAATGAATGCCAAACCGAATCGGCTTGTACGTTTACCTCCCCTTTATCCACATACAAAAATTCCCAAAAATCATGATACTCGCCGGCAAATTTAAAATCCTTATAATACTCAAAGTAGTGCACGGAAATTAAACTTTTAATTCGAATAACATCAAAACGTTTTTTCTTAACATAATCCATCGGCGAATAGTATATCCTAACAGATAAAAAAGCAAGCTAAAAACACAAATACAGGGGCTAAAAAGACAAAGACGTATAAAAAAAACAGGGTTATGATAATTTAAGTAATAAATTTCTCATAGTTAAGGAGGTTGGTATGAGAATAAGAGTACAAGCGTTACTGTGTGTTTTCTTGCTCGTTTTTATGTATGCGTTTGCTGGAGGTGCAAAAGATTCAACCGATAAAGTAAAACTCACCTTTGCAACATCTGTCTATGTTGAGGAACCTCATCAAAAAGCAATTGACGGTTTAATTGCGGCTTTTAATAAAGCCCATCCGAATATTGAAGTTGAAGTATACGGTGCAGGCTATGCAAATTTTTGGGATAATGCAACAACGGAAATAATGGGTGGTAATGAAGCCGATATTTTGCAGGTGTATCCCGAAAATGTCGCTTCATATGATTCCCTCAGAACAGGCGGCGTATTCGTCGATCTAAGTCAATACATGCAAGGAAAAGATTATAAAACAATGCTTGCCGGCCAGGATATGTGCGAATTTAACGGGAAGGTCTTAGCCCTTTCCAATTATGCATGGGGCACAACAGCGATTTTCTATAGGAAATCATTACTGAAAGCCAGCGGTATAGATCCGCAATCAATAAAAACATGGCAGGATTTTGTTGAAGCTTCAAGAAAACTGAAAGCAAAGGGCATTATCGGTATGGGTGTTGTAAACAGCTCACACGGATTTGTCGTATCCGAATGGGCGCGCATGCTTGCCAGAGAAGTGTCGAACGGTTTATATTTTCCGAATGCCGAAAAAGGACCTTTTAATGCAGGAAATGTTCAAGTTAATAATGCTGCAAACGTATGGGCTGCAAAAGAGTGGCAAAATTATTTATTAAAAGAAGCATTGGGTAAAGCCGCACCGGATAAAAAAGATTCGCGTGAATATTTTTGGAACAGTTTGGCAGCATTCAATTATGACGGACCTTGGTTTATAGGCATGTGCGAATCACGTGATCCCAAATTGCTTAACGATATAGGCTTGATTCCTTCCCCTGCTGTCGTCTACAACGGAAAAACCTATCCGGCAAATCCGACCAATTATCCTTTAGTCACCTGTTTGTCAAAAAATTGCAAAAATCCGGAAGCTGCATGGACATTTATGCAATGGATGACTTCTGCAGAAGCACAAAAAATTATTGCATCCTGCGGTATGATTCCGGCAAGTATTGCGTATTCCACAAGTGCGGAATATAAAGCAAAATACCCGATGTCGGCAACCTTTGCAGAATATTTTAAAAATTACGGGCCTCAAATTGCCGATCCTTTTATTCCCCAACAAGGTGAATTAAATCAAATCATGATTGAAGAAACCCAAAAGATATTTGCCGCAGGACAAGATCCTCAAAAAGTATTGGACAATGCCGCAGCAAGAATTAAAGCCGTTATGAATAAAAAATAATTGTATTGGGAGATGTTTGAAAAATTGTAAATTAAGCATCTCCCAATCGATCAATAAGTTTACAAGATACCGATATGTATATAAAAAGAAATACACAAGCAATAGGTTATATATTTGTCTTTCCCTTAGTGGCGGTTTTGTTGCTATTTTTAGCTTACCCGATTGCAAAAGCCGCACTTATGAGTTTTCAATATTGGTATATGCCCTCTCCGAAACCTGAAAAAAATTATTTTGTCGGTTTTCAAAATTACTATAATGTTTTTGCCGATCCCAAATTCACCAATTCAGTATTAATTACAACCTTGTATATAGTGATTACGGTTATACTGCGCTTTATACTCGGTCTCATAACAAGCATCCTCTTTAACAAAGGAATTAAAGGAAGAGGTATTGCCAGAGCTTTAATAGTTATTCCATGGGCCGTACCGGAAGTTGTAGCATGTTTGATCTGGATATTAATGTATGATACTGATTTCGGCATTATAAATTTCTTGGCTCTGAACTTGCATATTTTTTCTCAGCCTTTCGGTTTCTTAACGAATCCTTCCATCGCATTATATTCGGCAATGGCGGTAAATATTTGGAAAGGCTTTCCCTTTGTTGCAATTATGCTTTTGGCAGGCTTGCAAAGTATTCCGGCTGAATTATATGAAGCGGCAAATGTCGATGGTGCAAAATCCTATCAGCAATTTTTTAAAATAACGCTTCCGATGTTAAAACCGGTTTCTTTGGTTGTTTTTTTATTACTCATAATCTGGACGATTAAAGATTTCGGAATAGCATTTTTACTGGCACGCGGCGGTCCCTCAAACGCAACCGAAATATTAACCATTTATATTTATCAAACCGCTTTTAAATTTTTTGACTTCGGTAAAGCCGCCGCGACGGGAATGATAATGTTGGCAATATCATTGATATTCACCTATGTGTATTTGAAACTTTTAAATAAAGAGAATGCAATATGAAAAGAAAGAACATTCGAATAAATCATATAGTTATCGTTTTTTTTATTATTGTCATATGCCTTTTTGCCGTCTTTCCGTTTCTCTGGATGATTTCAACATCATTTAAGCCGAATCGGGAAGTATATATGATACCGCCCCGTTTTATTCCCAAAGAACCGACTTTGGACGGCTATATGGCAATGCTTACTTCAAAATCAAAGAATTTCAATATGCTGCTTTGGACAAAAAACAGCATCATCGTATCAAGTTTAACAACTTTATTTTCATTAAGCATTGCATCTTTGGGCGGTTACGGACTGTCGCGCTTCAAATTTAAAGGAAGAACCGCACTCGGGTATATATTAATCGTAACGCAAGTTTTACCCGGATCCCTGCTTATTGTTCCCCTCTATATTATTTTTACTAAATTGCATCTGATAAATACTTTAATCGTTTTGATTTTCGCCTATACCACTTTTGCCGTCCCCTTTTGTACGTGGACAATGAAAGGCTATTTCGATACTATTCCCCGTTCTTTGGACGAAGCCGCATATGTGGACGGATGTTCAAGATTTAAAACATTTTTTACTATCGTTTTACCCTTGACTGCACCGGGGTTAATTGCAACCGGACTTTTTTCATTTATAGCAGGATGGAACGAATTTCAATTTGCCAGCATTTTCATACAAAGATACGGCAAATGGACATTACCGGTAGGGATTTCGACCTCTGTCGGGCAATACAGTACAAACTGGACAAATATAATGGCAGGGGCCGTTATGATAACGGTTCCGATTGTATTACTTTTTTTATTTTTGCAAAAACACTTGGTAAGCGGCATGACAGCAGGAGCTGTAAAACAATAATATAATCAGCATATTTAGGAGGAAAAATATGGAAAAAATAAAAATGGGTATCGTAGGGCTGGGCGTTTGGGGACAAACGCATGCTTCCATCTATAACGAACATCCTTATGCCGAAGTCGTTGCCGTATGCGACAAAGACGAACAGGCATTGGAAAAAATGAAACGAAAATATCCTTCAATTAAAGAAACGTACACGGATTATCGGGAGATGGCTGAAAAATCTTTGTGCGATGCGGTTGCCGTCGTTACTCCGGATTTTTCCCACAGAGATATTGCCTGTTGTTTTGCGGAAAAGAAAAAACATCTTTTGATCGAAAAACCGCTGGCAACAACATCTGACGACATTCATGCCATTTACGATACGGTTAAAAGAAATAATATCAGAGCTATGGTTGATTTGCACAATAGATGGAATCCGCCTTTTAACGTTGCAAAACAAAAAATCAATTCGGGTATTCTGGGGGATCCCTATACCGCATACATACGCCACAGCGATATTAAATGGGTAGCAACCGATATGCTTTCATGGGCGGCAAAATCGTCTATTATGTGGTTTTTAGGGTCGCACAGTTTGGACAGCTTGCGCTGGTTAATGAATGATGAAGTAAAACGGGTATATTCGGTAAAAAGAAAAGGCATTTTGAGTTCTTTAGGGGTCGATACGGATGATATTTTTTTGAGTACTATTGAATTCAAAAAAGGCGGTATAGCCCACATGGAAAACGGATGGGTTACCCCAAACGGCAATATGAATATTAACGATTTTAATTTCAGCGTATTGTGCACAAAAGGAATGATCAGTGCCAACTTATCGAGCCATAACGTTATTCAAATGGCAACCGAAGAAAAAACGACTACGCCGGATTTTTTGGTTTCTCATTATGTTTTTGATCGATGCAAAGGCTTGGCATACGAAAGCATTAGAGATTTTATCGACAGATTGATCGACGGCAAGCCGTTCCGGGTTAGCATGGAAGATGCAAAGAATACGGCATTGGCAATACTTGCACTTTTGGAATCGGCAGACAAAGGCGGAGTGCCGATAGAAATAAATCTTTAAAATAAAAAAGGCGGCCGCAGAATAGCCCGATTATTCCGGTCGCCTTTCCGCAAAAGTTTCTCCAAACTACCGATTTTCCTCGCGCTTTTTGTCCAAATAGCCGCAGTCTTCAAGATAGCGGCGGCGCGTGATGACGAGGGAAATCAATTCCTGATACATATTATAGTCGACTTCGAGCGCAATGGGAAAAATAAAGTATTCGGTTTCGTCGCAATAACGCTCGATAAACGCGGGGTTGCTTACAAAGCCCAAGCTTATCATATTGCTTATGCGGTCGGCGCATTTAAGGATTTTTGCCTTTTCGCTTCCGTGTTCGATAATACCGCGCAAATAATCGGCCTTTTGCTGCCCTTCCTTTTTGGTTACTTCCATAACAAGATCGTACACTTGACGCGATTCGGAATCGATTTCCAAAATAAGGTTCGGGTCAAAACCGGGCACGTCTTCGAGCAAATCGTGAATAACCGACGCTTTGAGCAAAACGCTGTCTATGTAGCCGTAGTCGATCAAAATGCCCATCGTATCGATTTGATGACGGAACATGTTGCCGCCGGCATAGCGTGATTTTCCGATAAGGACGGTTGCAAGCTGCAAATACGGGGCAAGATAAATGCTTTTCAGCTGGAGCATCGCCTGCGTATTCATTCTGTCCGGTTTTTCGGTTTGCATGAGTGCCGTCCTTACAAACTTTGTATGTATTCGGTCAGTTTTTCCGTTCTGCGAACGGCAAGCCGGCGCTTTTCTTTCTCCGCTTCGACGACTTCGGCAGGCGCATGAGCGGCAAATTTCCCGGCAAGTTTCGCATCGAGTCGCGCAATCGCTTCGCGTTCGGAAACAAGTTCCTTTTCGAAACGGGCTTTCAGCTGCGCCTTATCGACTGCGCCCTGTACCAAAATAAAAGCTTCATAGCCCTCGCCTACCGTACCGACCGCACCCGAAGGCTTTTCACTCACAAACTCGATGTTTTTTATGCCGGCCAAAAGCTTGATTAAATCGGTTTTTTCAAGACATACTTGTGCGGGAGAATCCGGCAGTATAAGCAGGGCAAGATCGAGCTTTACATCGGGCGCAATGCCGCACTCGATTCTGAGAGAGCGCACCGAACGGATAAGGTTTTGCAGCACGCCGAAACGCTCGGCCGTGTGTTCGTTTTCGCGCGAAGGAACATGCACCGGATACGGTGCTTTAATAAGCAGTCCGTCGTAGTGTACGGCGGACGGAATAATTTTCGCCTTTGCCGCATCGAGCGCTTTTCGCGTTTGTACGATGGACGCAACCGGAAGTTTCGAATAGATTTCTTCGGTTACAAAGGGCAAATACGGATGCAGCAAGCGAAGACTTTCTTCGAGCACGTTCAGCAAAACGGATACGGCGCGGTCTTTTTCCGCGTCATCGGTATTGCGGAAGGACAGCTTGGTACCTTCAACATACCAATCGCAAAAGTCGTTCCAAAAATATTCATATACGGCTTGAGAGCCTTCGTTGTAACGGTAATTTTCAAGCGCCGAACGCGAAGAGGCAATCGCCGCATTCAAGCGCCCGTAAATCCACCTGTCCAATTCGGTTAAATCATCGTCGTTTACCGGCACAAGGGTGCGGCCTTCCAAATTGCCCAAAATATAGCGGCTTGCGTTCCATATTTTGTTTGCAAAGCGGCTGCCCATTTTGAACGATTCTTTATCGACCAAAACGTCCTGTCCCTGAGCGCACATAAATGCGAGGGTGAATTTAAGGGCGTCGGAGCCGTATTCGTCTATGATTTCGATCGGGTCGATTCCGTTGCCGAGCGACTTACTCATTTTACGCCCTTGCTTGTCGCGTACCAAACCGTGAATGTAAATGTCTTTAAAAGGCGCCGTTCCCGTAAACTCCAGGCCGGCCATAACCATGCGGCTGACCCAAAAGAAAATAATATCGTAGGCGGTAACGAGGGCGCTGGTCGGATAAAAGGTTTTAAAATCGTCGGTAAAGCCCTGCGCTTCTTTTTCCGGCCATCCCAGCGTTGAAAACGGCCACAGCCAGCTCGAAAACCACGTGTCAAGCACATCGGGGTCTTGGTGCAGTTTTCCCTCAACGGCTTTCGCACCGCATTTGGGACAGTATTCAGGATCCGTTTCCAACACAATCATTTCGCCGCAGCAGTCACAGTACCACACGGGAATACGGTGTCCCCACCACAATTGACGGCTTATGCACCAATCGCGGATGTTTTCCATCCAATGGGTGTAGGTGTTTTCCCACTTTTTCGGATAAAACACAATGTCGCCGTCTTTCCACGCTTTTAAAGCTTTTTCGGCCAAGGGCTTCATTTTTACAAACCACTGGTCGCTCACGTAGGGTTCGACGACGGTATGGCAGCGGTAACAGTGACCGACCGAATGGCTTATTTTTTCTTCGTCTTTGAAAAGCCCCGCCTCTTTTAAATCGGCTATGACGGCGGCTCTGGCACTTTTTACGTTCATGCCGCGGTATTTTGCCGGACAATTGCCGTTTAAGGTTCCGTCCGCATTCAATATGTTTATAACTTCAAGATTGTGCCGTTTGCCCAGTTCCCAGTCGTTCGGATCGTGTGCCGGCGTAATTTTAACGACGCCCGTACCGAATTCTTTGTCTACATAAGCATCGGCAACAACGGGAATAAGGCGGTCGGTAAGCGGCAGTTTTACCTTTGCGCCGACCATGTTTGTATAGCGTTCGTCGTCGGGATGAACGGCAATCGCCGTATCGCCCAAAAGGGTTTCGGGACGGGTTGTCGCGATTTCGATACGCTCGGGCATCCCGCTTTTCGGATTGTCAACCTCATAGTAAATATGATACATCGCGCCGGCGGTATCTTCGTGCTCGACTTCGTCGTCGGCAAGGGCGGTCGTACACGAGGGGCACCAGTTTACCAAATAATTGCCGCGGTAAATCAAGCCGCGCTCGTAAAGGCTCACGAACACATGACGCACCGCTTTGGAAAGACCTTCGTCCATCGTAAAGCGCTCGCGGCTCCAATCGACCGACGCGCCGAGTTTTTTCAACTGATGCGTAATAATTGCATGGTGTTCGTTTTTTACCTGCCACGTACGTTCAAGGAATTTTTCGCGCCCCAATTTGTGGCGATCGGAACCTTCCTTTTTAAGCCGGCGTTCCACCACGTTTTGCGTCGCAATTCCCGCATGGTCGGTGCCCGGAACCCACAGCGTCGGACGGCCGTTCATGCGCTGATAGCGGACAATAATATCCTGCAAAATATTGTTGAGCGCATGCCCCATGTGCAAAATGCCGGTTACGTTCGGCGGCGGAATAACGACGGTAAAAGGCTTTTGCGCATTGTTTTGTGCGGGCCTAAAACAGCCTTCGGTTTCCCACCGATTGTATAATCGTTCTTCAAAATCTTTGGGATTATAGGCTTTTTCAAGCTCAATACCTTTCATCGCTCACTCCTCACCGATTCTTTTTCGCGTTTATCCTACTATTGTATCGATTTTTGTCCTGCTGTGCAAGGCGCCGCATTTTTATGACAGGACATCGGTATGAATAAAAATCGGTAAAAGAAACTATCTGTTTCCGAACAGACGCGTGAAAAAAAAGAGACCGTTCAGGCAATTGTCGCTCGGCTTCGCCTCGCTAGCGAGTTTGCGGTGCAAACTCGGGATAAAAAACACAGGCATTATTTTAGAAGCTGTTTTTTATCATTCCGTTTTTTTCACGCATTTCTCATAAGCGTGTTTTCTTTTAGCCCCTAGTCATGCTGAAGCCCTGAAGTGCGATCCAGGGCAACCGCACAGTTCCGGCTTAAGAGGTCGTATTTTTGTCCGTATCGTCCCGATGATCTTCGGCGGTTTTGCCCCAAGGTGCGGGATAAGCTTCGATATCGGGATATAATGCGGCATTTTCGCGTTCGGCAATTTTTATGATAGTTGAAAGCATTTCGTCGATGGCGCAGGCAATTTTTTCAAGCGTAACAAGGGTCGGACTGATAAGATCGTTTTCAAGGCGGTACACATAGCCCTTATTCAATCCGGTTTTTGCACACAATTCATTTTTTGATATACCTTTTTTTATACGAAGGGAGCGCAGAGTTTTGCCGATATTCATGCATGTATTTTATCTCTACGGGCGAAAAGGTATAATTATGCATATTTGCACACCTGGAGTCAAAGGTGCCGAGAAAAATAATCGATTTTTATACTGTTTTATGCAAGCTGCAAGTAGATTTGGTCAGCCAAGCCGAAGCCTGCGTGCTTTGTCATCGTAACGGCAAGTTCATCGTAGAGCATATCTTCGTACATTTTTTGTGCGTAGCTCGGTTCTTCGCCGTATACGGAAGCACCCGTTAAAGTTCCCCGCATCGAAGAAAGCATGATTTTTATTATATACGATTCAAGTTCAAGCGATTTTTCGTACAAAACACTTGTTTTATCGATTTTCTTTTCGGTTTTTGTGCCCGACACGGGTACATCGTTTGCTGCGGCTCCGGACGGCAATGCGGTTTTATCGCTTAAAGCGCGGAATGTTTTTTCAAAGCCTGAAGTATAATCACCGTTCAGTTTACCCGCCGGCAAAAGATTTTTTGCCGCGTAGGTGCCCAAACCGTGTGCAAATCCCGCCTTTTCAATTCCCGTCATTGTCCGTTCCTTATTATTTTACCGCGCTTAGCGATTTAGTCCTTGTTACCGCTTTAAGCCGACAGCCGTCGCAAGCATCGAATCGCTTGTTTGAATGGCCTTTGAATTGAACTCGTACGCGCGCTGCGCGACAATCATTTGCACCAATTCGTTTACGACCGACACGTTCGACATTTCCAAAAACTTGTGTCTGACCGCGCCGAAGCCGTCTAATCCGGGGCGGCCGGGAATAGCCTCGCCCGATGCATTTGTTACGATGAACAGGTTGTCGCCTTCGGCTTGCAGTCCCACCTGATTCGGAAAGCGGTACAGTTCAATTTGTCCTATATCGATCGGATCGTCATTGCCCGAAACTTTAACGCTTACGCGTCCGGTTTTGGTAACGGTGAGCGTGTCAATGATGAAGTTTTCCGGCATGATGATTTCGGGCATAACGCGAAGCCCGTCGTTCGTTACAAGCTGACCGGAAGAATCGACTTTAAAAGAACCGTCGCGCGTATACGCGTACGTTCCGTCGTATTGTTGAACGCGGAAAAACCCCTCGCCGGTAATCGCAACGTCGGTAATGTTTTCGGTATTTTGCAAGGATCCTTGCTGAAACATTCTTTGCGTTGCACCCAAGCGCACGCCGTTGCCCATTTGAACGCCGACCGGCGTTACCGTGTCTTCCGTTGCGGGCGTTCCGGCAAGCTTTAAGTTTTGGTACACCAAATCTTCAAATTCGACGCGCTTTTTTTTGAAACCGGTCGTATTGACGTTCGAAAGGTTATTCGAAATCGTATCTATTTGTAACTGCTGTCCGTTCATGCCGGTTGCGGCTGTCCATAAACTCCGTACCATAATTCAGTTCCTTAATTCAATTCCTTTTATCCGCGCAAAGAAGCCGTTTTGCCCCACAGCACGCTCATCATCGTGTCGCCCGCCTGCACCGTTTTTTGGTTTGCCTCGTACGCGCGGTTCACTTCTATCATTTGTACCATTTCGTTTACGATATTGACGTTTGAAGTTTCGATAAATCCCTGCAAAAACGCGGGACGCTCTTCTCCTTCGGCAATATGGGCGGGGCCGGAAATATCGGTTTGCGCATACAAACTTGCGCCCTGTTTTTTCAAATAGCGTTCGTTGTCGAAGCGAACGGTTTTAAAGCGGTCTATTTCGTTCATACCGTCGGCATCGTATATGACACCGTCTTTGTCGACAAAGAATTCGGTATCGGCAACATAGATGACGCCTTTTTCGCCCAAAACCGGATAACCGTCCTTTGTTTCGAGTAAGCCTTCTTTGCCGATCATAAAATTGCCGTTACGCGTATAGCGTTCGCCGGCGGGAGTTTGTACGGTAAAAAAGCCGGAAGCGGAAAGGGCCATGTCGTTTTTGCTTGCGGTTTCTTTATACGAACCCTGCGAAAAATCGGTAAAGGATTCGTTCGTTTCCACACCGAGTCCGAGCCGGCCGATAATGGGCGCCACATCGGCGGAACCGAAGGGAGTTTTATACACGCCGTCGTCGCTCGTGCGCCGTATAAGCAATTCGGAAAAATTGCGGCTTACCGCCGTATCTTTTTTAAAGCCGGTCGTATCGACGTTTGCCAAATTGTTGGAAATCACGTTTAACCGGTTTTGCTGCGCCGTCATGCCGCTGGCGCCCGTATACCATCCTCTAATCATACTGCCTCACAGTATAATTATCGGAGTCTTTAATTTTTCACTTAAATTTATTTTACAAAAAGCAGCAACGCCGATTGACTTATAAGAATGCTTATCGTTTCGGTGATTTCACGCGCATTTACCCGTATGGTGCCCATCACAAAACCCAAATAGACTGAAATAAGGCCGCCTGCAAACAATTCCAGCGCAACCGTAAAATGCGGATTGTTCCGCAAATGTTCGGGAACGCTTTTATTCGACGAAATATATTCAATCAGAATTTTTTTTATTTGATCGGTAAAACCTATCGACGCGGTATTCAAATTGATGCGGCGGTAAAAATCAAGATTATCCATAACCAGTTTTTCCACGCGGAGTAAAAGCGGCATCGGATTTTTCAAAAAATCCGTAAAACTGAAATCCGCAAAAAAGCCCTGCACATCGCCGAGAATTTCATCGGCAATTTCCATAAGCACATCCATCGGATTTGAATAATGGGCGTAAAAGGTACCCCGGTTCAAATCTGCTTCGCGCACGATGTCGGAAATGGAGATTTTATCGATCGGTTTTTCCTGCATCAAATTCACATACGCATCGCGGATAAGACGGCGCGAACGGGCGGCGCTTCGGTATTCGGCTTTTTTTACAGTTCGGGACATTTTTGCTCCTTTTTGTACAATTATATCGCCTTTGATTATAACGCATTTGTCCGAAAAAAATCAACACTTGCCTGATTTTGTTTTTTTAGCTTGATTTTAAAATTATGTGGTATTTTGTATGTATGCGCAAAAAAAAGGACGGCCGCCTGCAAGCGCCGTAAAGCGGCACCGCATGCCCCGTCCTTTTCAGTTAAAGGATTACGCGTAAAAAATTATACGCGCACCGCCGAAAAGGCGGCAGACTTTTTTTCTTCATCGGAAGGTTTCCAGTTACGGCGCACCAAGGCGATAAAGGCGCTGGCGATCATAATCGTCGAATATACGCCGGAAATCATACCGACAATGAGCGCAAGCGCGAATTCTTTCATACTGCCCGACGTAAAAATATACAGGGCAAAAACCGCCAACAGCGTCGTAACGGTCGTTATAACCGTGCGTCCTAAAATCTCGGTTTGCGAAAGGTTCAGCAATTCGGTAAATTTCGTTACCTTAACCGTTTTCATATTTTCGCGCACGCGGTCCAATACGACGATCGTATCGTTTATCGAGTAACCGATAATCGTCAAAATTGCGGCGATCATCGTGGAGTTCATTTCAAGACCCGTCCATGCAATAAAGGCAATCATAATAAGCGCGTCATGCGTAATTGCCAAAACGGCACCGAGCGCAAAGTCCCAGCGGAAGCGGATTGTCGAATACAGCCAAATGAGCAGCAAGGTTGCCGCAACCAAAATAATCGATTGCAGTACAAGCGATGAAGAAAACTGCGAACCGATAAAATCCGTTTTTATAACCGCAATCATATCTTCGCCGAAAGCGCTGCTTAAGCGGGAAGCGATTGCCTGCTGAATTTTTTTGCTTGCTTCCGGATCGCTTCCGTCATCGCCTGCGCGGATTTGAAACGAATTGCTTTTCGAATCGCCGACCATTTTTACCGAAACGTCGTTCATCGACGAAAGCGCACTGCGCACGTCTTCGGCACTGTAATCGCGGGTTGCCGCTCCGATATAGTGCAGTCTGAAAGGCGAAGTTCCCAACAAGCTTGAAGATTCGGAGTTTGCAAATAAATCGACGGCCGTTTGATCGGGAGCCGAACGCACAACCGCATTGACACCCGCTATATCGTTAAGTGCGGAAGCGACTTCCGCGACGGTGCGGTAGCGCACATAGGGGATTTCGTACGAAGCGTTTTCGGCACCCACGCCGCTGACTATGACGGTCATACCTATGCCGGTAACCTGTACCGAAACGTTCGCGGGACCGGAATACGTGAGTTCTAAAGCGGTCGGCGCAATACGGATATCTTCGAGTAAGCCGGCTTTAAATTCGATGCCGAGATTTAAGCCTTTTGTGATTAAAACAAAAATTCCCGATAAAATAAGCAAAACGCTGAGAATGACGCAGGGAACAAAACCCTTGCTGAAATGTATTACTTTTTTACTCATTTTTTAAGCCCCCAACCGATACTGATTTTTTCCCGATGCAGCGTTTGCGTACCGAAATCGAATATGAGGCGGGATACAAACAGCGCGGTAAATACCGACGAAAGAACGCCGATGGCAAGACTGACGGCAAAACCTTGGATGGGCCCCGTACCCAACTGCGACAAAAACAGCGCCGCAATAAAGGTCGTAATATTCGAGTCCATAACCGCCCAAAATGCGTGTTCAAAACCGGCGTTTACGGAAGCTTCGCGGCTTTTGCCCAAGCGCAGTTCGTCGCGTATGCGTTCGAAAATAATAACGTTCGCGTCTACCGCCATTCCGATCGTCAAAATCATACCGGCAATACTTGGCAGCGTTATCGTAAGACCGAATGCGGACAAAATACTGAACATCATAAAAAGGTTTAATATTTGCGCAACGACGGCATTTACGCCGGCGCCCGTATACCACAAAAGCATAAACACAAGCACAAAAGCCAAACCGAGTGCAACGGCTTTTTCGCCCTGCTTTATGGTCTGTTCTCCCAAAGAAGCGCCGACAACCTGTTGACTTTCAACCGTAAGCGGCACGTTCAGCCATGCGGTTTGCAAAACCTTTTGCAGATTGTTCGCTTCTTCCAAACCGAAACCCGAAATGGCAACATTGCCGCCCGGAATCGCTTCGTTTATAACCGCGTAGGATTTTACCTTGTCGTCGGATACGATTGCTAAAGATTCGCCGACATGAGCGGCCGTAAAATCGCCGAAAATAACGGCGCCTTCGGTATCGAGCGTAAGATGTACTTCAGGTTTTCCGAGCCGGCCGGAACCGACGCTCGCAGCTTTAATATGCTTTCCGTCGAGCACCGCTTCTTTTTTTACGACCAAATACCCTTTGCGCTCGTCCAAACCGTAATTGTCTTTTTCGTACAAGCCGAGCACTTCGGTATCGGAAGGAATAACCGAAGGATCCAAAAGCTGACCGGAAGCCGTAAAGGTATCGGCAATATGCGTACGGTAATATTCGGTAAAGGCGGCGGTTGCCGCGGGATCGACCAGACGGATGTTCAAAATCCCCTTTCCGAGTATAATCGTATTGATGCGGTCGGCTTCGGCTGCGCCGGGAAGTTCAATATAAATGCGGTCTTCGCCCTGCTTGCGGATAACCGGTTCGGAAAGACCGAATTTATCGATGCGGCTGCGCAGGGTTTCAATCGCCTGGTTCATCGCCTGCTCTCTGAATTCGGCTTCGTTATCTACCGAAACGGAACCTTTTTGCGCGGCGACTGCGGCGTCCAAATCGGCCTTTACGATAATGCTCATACCGCCGGACAAGTCCAAACCGAGCTTTACCGCGCGGTTGTAGCGGTTTTTAGCTTTCAGTATCTGCTGACGGTAGCGCGTTTCAAAAACCGAACGCACTTCGCTTTCGGCCTTTGCCGCGTCATCGCCTTTATCGGCAAATATCAAAAGCGCGTCGCGCACGGTCATCGGCGAAGACGGCTTTGTGCCGCTTTTTTTATACAGCTTTTTTGCCTGCTTTTTAAACCACGCGTATTCGGCCCCCAACACGGCGCTGCGGTCCGCACGCTGTATGTTTTTCAGAGTGTTTACTTCCTGTGCCGCCATAACACTCGAATAATCCTTTATTTTTTCCAACGAACTTAATGCCAGCGCTTGAACCTCTTTCGGGGTACCCATGTACCAAGCTACAGAGGGCCACAAAAAAACAAAACACAGGGCAATAACCGCAAGGATGAGTAAAAAGCGGCTTCTTTTGTTCATCATTTACTTGAACTCCGCACTTTAAATTAATTTTTTACCGAATCGGTTTTCGTTTCGCCATCGTCGCTCTTTTTAAAGCGGCTAAAAAACGAAGGCTTTTCGGCAGGTTTTTCTTCTTCTTTTTCTTTTGCCGGTTTAT
Source organism: uncultured Treponema sp. (assembly GCA_905372025.1). GTDB lineage: Bacteria > Spirochaetota > Spirochaetia > Treponematales > Treponemataceae > Treponema_C. The sequence goes on from CAJPNP010000005.1 coordinate 86,153, forward strand.
CGACGATAACGGATGCGATAGCCGAACGCGTAAATTCGATTTTCGCATCGTCGTCCACTTTTACGATAACCGTTTGATCTTTTACGGAACTGATAACGCCGTGAATGCCGCCGATCGTAACGACCTTGTCGCCTTTTTTCAAAGCATCAATCATCTTTTGAGTTTCTTTTTGCTTTTTATTTTGCGGCCTGATTATAAAAACATAAAAAATAACAAAAATCAAAGCGATGGGCAAAACCATGCTTACAATACCGCCCTGCTGAGCAGCAGCCTGCAACACCGGCACCATGTACATACGAATATCCTTCCTTAACAGTTTAAAAATACTTGTGGTACAGAGTAACACAAAACATTACAGGCAGTCAAGCGCAGCGTGTCAACCACGACGAAAGGTATGTTGCAGGGCGCGGCGTACACGCAGATTCACAAATTATATCTCGTCTAAAAAGTCTTTTACAAAATACAAAGCGGCTCCCGATGCCACCACTTCCATATCGCATTTGCCAGGCATCAAGTACTGCGCGGCGTCTTCGGAAAAAGGATTTTTTGCATCAACTTTTTTATACAATATATTCATATAATCTTTTATATACTTATTAATCGAACCGCCTAATATAATGGTGCAACCGAACATCATTCTGATGTCGTTTATTAAAACGGCAAGGTATTCCAAATATTCATCCCAAATTTTTATAAGATTTTTATCACCTTGTTTTAAAGAATTAAAAAAAGCTTCCAAATCTCCGTCGGTTTTAGCAGACAGCTGTTCGGTACCGCAATATGCATCGGCACAGCCGCGGTTGCCGCAATAACACGTTTTTCCGCCGGGTACCAAATTAAGATGACCTATTTCTCCGCTGTACAATCCGTCGCCCAAATATACTTCGCCGTTAATAAGAACGGAACCACCGATAGTATTGGAAAGATTTACATAATACGCATTTTTATATTCGGGAAACATCCATATTTCAAAAAAGCCTGCCGCATTTGAATCGTGAATTAGTTTTGTCGGATACTTGATATATTTTGAAAAATTTTCTTTAGTCATGCCTTCGTTATCAACAATTTTACCGTATACCACTTTTCCTTTTGTTTGATCGATTAATCCCGACACGGCAATACCTACCCCAAGTACTTTTTTCGGATTTATACCGGATTCGGCAATAATCGAATCTACGGCATCTCCAAGCGCATGCAAATACTTATCGTTTCGCTGATATACAAGGCGTTTATCGATATATTTTACAATGTTTCCTTCAAGGTCGATAATAACCGTTTTAAGGTGATGTGCAGTAATATCTAAACCTACAGCGACTTTTACATCGCTGACATAAGAATATGCTACGGGAGTTCTTCCATAACCTCGATTTTTTGCTTTACCGTCGCCGCTTATTAAATTTTGTTCAATTAAATATTCCAAATTTTGTGTTACGGTCGGCAAACTCAATTTAAGATCATATGCTATATTCTGCTTAGTCGTACTTTTATGTTTACGAATATAAAAATATATTTTTCGCCGGTTATTATGTTTTACATCAACAATATCCATACCGAAGAACGAGTCCTTTTGCATCAAACAAAATAATAAAAACCGTACCGATTATCCAAACATGAATTGACAGGCGGTACCTTCAAAGTTCTCCGTATTATATCTGTTTATCATCCGCACTTCAATACAAAGTTCGGTTTAAAACCAAAATTAGATAAAAACAACTCTATATAAGATTATCTAAAATCCGTATCGACATCTATAAACACTTTCATAGTCATTTCACGGTTTGCATCAATATATTCATATGCTTTTTGATACTCCTTAAATGTAAAGTGTTTACTCATAAGCGGCTTAAGCTTAACTTTTCCCTGTTCCGTAATTTTAATTGCATCCAGATAATCTTCATGCCGGTACATCATCGATGTATTTAAATCCAATTCGGAATCGTTGAGTTTTGCCAAATCGACATGGGCTTGACCGACATATACGGCAACTAAAACAATCATACTGCCTTTTCTTGCGTTTTGAATGGCTTGATTCATCGTAATATCATTACCGGCACAATCATAGATTATGTCGGCTTTATCTTTGCCGAAACATTTTTCCATATGCTCTGCAAAATCCTGCGATTTTGTGTTGCATATAAAATCGGCTCCGCATTGCCGAGCAAGATTCAGTCGGTAATCGGAAATATCAGTAATTAAAACGTTACCGGCACCGAAAGCTTTTAACGCCTGCATTACCAAAATACCGATAGGTCCTGCTCCCAATACCGCAATGTTTTTTCCTGTAATGTCTCCTGCTTGTTTACATGCATGTACGGCTACGGACAGGGGTTCTATCATAGCACCTTCTTCATACGTAAGCGTATCGGGCAAAACGGTAACCTTAGAGGCGTCAACGGCAAAATATTCGCTTGCCGTTCCCGGTGCCTGAAAGCCAATAACTTTAAGACTTTCACAAAGGTTATATTTACCGTGCGTACACGGATAACAGCAGCCGCAATATATTTGCGGTTCAATCGTTACTTTTTGTCCGACTCGAAAATCGCTTACGTTTTGACCGAGCTGTACAATTTGCCCGGAAACTTCATGCCCCTGTGTCAGCGGATACGATACATACGGATGTTCACCGTGAAATACGTGAATGTCGCTTCCGCACACCCCTATCCTCTTAATTTTAACAAGCACTTGATTGTCTTGCACTGCGGGAATCGGGATTTCACGGAATGTTATACAGTGCGGTTTTTCCATCACTTGTTGTATCATTGTATCTTTCATACTTTCTCCCAAAGCGTTAAAAAACTTTTAATTGACTTTTCGTTTTTGTTGTATGCAGTCGAACCCGACTGCACAAGCCAAAACGATGCCTTTTATAACCAACTGCATATATGAACTGACATTTAAAAGTACCATACCGTTGGTAAGAATGCCTATAATCAATACACCTGCAATTACGTTTGAAATTTTACCGTAGCCTCCGGACACCGATACACCGCCTAATACGACACAAGTAATAACGCTGAATTCGTAGCCTTTTCCGACCGTAGGCTGTGCAGAATTGGTCCGCGACAACATAACAATACCTGCCAAACCGGCAAAAAACCCGGACAAAGAATATATTAAATATTTTATTCTGCCGACTCTGATTCCCGACAATCTGGACGCTTCTTCGTTGCCGCCTACCGCATAAAAATATCGTCCAAAATACGTTTTATTTAAAATAAAGCTTCCGGCAATTAAACTGCAAATCATAATGATAACGGGAACTGGAATAAAACCGACATACCCTTGCCCAATTACTTTAAAACGCTCGTCAAAACCGTATATGGGAACACCGCCGGACAACAAATAAGCGGCGCCTTCAAAAATCGTTTGGGTTGCAAAAGTTGCTATAATAGCCGGTATTCCGATTGTCGATACCATAAAACCGTTGAGCATGCCGATAAGGGTTGCCATAATCAAAGAACATATCACTGCAGAGGTCATACTAAAACCGCTATGTACCATTAAATATGCGCAAACGACATTTACAATCGTAATAACGGAACCGGTTGAAAGGTCGATACCTGCAATCAATATAACAAAGGTCATCCCCACCGCAGCTATTCCGTACATGGAAACCTGCCGCGCAACGGTTACCATATTGCTTACCGTTAAAAAACGGTCGTTTGCCACGGCAAAGCCTATAAAAATAGCAATAAATACAATCCATATGGCTTTATCTTTAATGTGCCTGATATTCAGCTGCGGTTTTATTCTTATATTCATATTTTAAACTCCCCCATCTCCATACCCGCCGCCAATTTCATAATAGCGGTTTGATCAAATTCGTCTTTTACCAAAGCTCCGGTAATTTCACCTTCAGCCAACACTAATATCCGGTCCGACATACCGATTAATTCTTCCATTTCCGAAGAAATCAACAAAACACTCTTACCGCTTTCAACCAAACGGTTTATTAATTTATATATTTCATACTTTGCGCCTACGTCGATACCGCGCGTAGGTTCGTCAAAAATAATCACTTCGGAATTGGCAGCCAGCCATTTGGCAAGCACAACCTTTTGCTGATTTCCTCCGCTTAAATTTTTTACCTCTTGGTGCAATGACGGCGTTTTAATCAATAATTCTTCTTTATAGCGTTCGGCATTTTTTATTTCCGTTTTTGACTTAATTACCGCCATTTGGGAAATCTTTTTGTATATGGGCATATTGATATTATTTTTTACCGAAGTTTGCAAAAGCAGTCCGTGCTGCTTTCTGTCTTCCGGCACCAGCGCAATACCGATGTCGATCGCTTCCCGGGGATTTTTAGGCGTAATTTCTTTATTTTTAAAGAATATTTTACCCGATTCTTTTTTTGCACTGCCGAAAATAATCTGCGCAAGCTCCGTGCGCCCCGAACCGATAAGTCCGCCGAAGCCAAGTACTTCTCCTTTGTGCAGTTTAAAAGTAATATTGCTATCTCCGTTGCCGCATATATTTTTTAATTCCAACACAATTTCATCTTGAATGCAGTTTTTTCTTGCAGGATATGTAGCATTCAACTCTCTTCCGACCATAAGCTTAATAAGCTCTTCCATATCGGTATCTTTTGTATTGAGCGTTTTTATATATTCGCCGTCACGTAAAACCACAATGCGGTCGGCTAAACGAAAAATTTCTTCAAGACGGTGCGATATGTATATAATTGAAACACCTTTCGATTTTAGAAGCTGCACAACTTTAAACATACTTTCAACTTCGGCACCGGTTAAAGGCGCAGACGGCTCGTCCATAATCAAAACTTGAGCATCCTGCTGTACGGCTTTTGCAATTTCCACCATTTGCTGATAGCCGACGCTTAAATCCTTTACCAAAGTTTTCGGATTGATATGAATATTCAATTGTTTAAAAGCTTTTTCAGCTTCTTTTTCCATTGCATTTTTATCTATCACAAATCCTTTTTTTATAGGACGTCCCAAAAACAAGTTTTCCGCAGCGGAAAGGTTTCCCACATTGTTGAATTCCTGATAAATTATTGCAATACCGTTTTCTGCGGCAAGCTGCGGCGTCATGGAAGAAAACGTTTTGCCGTTTATAATAATCTTTCCGGAAGTCGGAATAACCGCCCCCGAACAGGTTTTAATCAGTGTAGATTTTCCGGCTCCATTTTCTCCTATCAAGGCAAGGATTTCTCCTTTTTTTACGCTCAGAGAAACATCTTTAAGCGCCGTAACACCGGGGTATTCTTTTTTTATATTTTGCAACTGCATTATATATTCATCATTCATATCTTACCCTGCGCCTTGACGGCGGAACTGTTTACAGTTCCGCCTGCATTTTATATGTATGCTTTACTTATAATCAGCTAAATATTGAGCAACATTATCGGCATTGATTACAAGCAAGGGCCTAAACACATTTTGTTCTGCAAAACTTTGACCGGTAAGCAGTTTTTCGTATAAATCGACTACAGCCGCTGCGGTTTTTTTATTGGAACCTTCAAAGCCGACCGATGCCCTGCTTGCTTGTCCTTGAGAGATCGCTTCCAATTGCTGTTCGGTAGCATCAGCAGAAAAAATCCCCATATCGGCAGGAATTTTACCGCCGGTTTTTGTCATAAAAGCTTCGTTTGCACCAATATCGCCGCCCGCACCGATGGAACATACTATTTTAACGTTTTGATTTGCCTGTAAAATAGTTTCCATATTGGCAAGCGCCGTTGCGGCATCTAAAGCGGGTTGCTGCGCAACTATCGTATATTTACCGGCGGCATTTTCTTTTAATGCATTTAAAATACCGTTTTCACGTTCCAGTAAAACCGGTGTTTGCGGGTGGTTCATAACCGCAATCTGTGCTTTGTTGTCCTGCGAATAATGTATATTGACGAAATCGGCGCACGCTTTACCGATTGTATAACCTAATTGTGTATTATCCAACACCCAGTTAAGATCGGTATTTTTCATTTTGTCGTCCCAGCACATTACTTTAATTTTGGCTTCGCGAGCCTTTTTAAGGTAATCTTCAATGGCATTCGGGTCTGCAGGATGAACCATAATAAGATTTACACCGTTTGTAATAAAATTTTCAATTTGTTCGATTTGTGTAGCCGAACTGAGATTGCACGACAAAATCGTATAATCCCAGCCTTTTTCCTGCAGCATTTTTTTTACTTCGCCGAATACTCCCGCCCAATAACTGTTTTCAAGCGATTGAATGGTAATACCGACTTTAAACTTTTTTGTACCTGCTTCTTTTGCCTTGCAGCCGCTCAATCCCGTTACAATCATTGCCGCAACAAGCAACAATACCGTCAGTTTTCGTTTCATTTTTTTCCTCCTATAAATGAACTCACATACGTTTATACGACGGTAAAACAGCCGTCGATTATAATATCGCAGCCCGACGTATAAGGGGCCGCATCGGACAGTAAATAAATAACCGCACCGGCAAGTTCTTCCGGCACCCCCATCCGCCCGTACGGAATGGATTGTATCCACAGTTTTTGCCATTCGGGATTGGAATTACCGGTAATTGCCGTTTTAATATATCCGGGACTGATGCAGTTTACCCTGATTCCTTTATTCACCCATTCCACTGCAAGAGATTTTGTTAAATGTACCACAGCTGCTTTGGAAGCATTGTACGATGCCTGACTTTGCGGAACATTTACAATAGTTGCGGACATAGAAGCGGTATTAACAATACTTCCTTTTTTCCCGTTTGCAACCAAATAACGGGCAAAAGCTTGCGCAACATAAAAAACGCCGTTTAAATTGACGTTTATCACTTTATTCCAATCATCGACAGTGCACTCTAAAGCCGGTTTATGCAAACAAATGCCCGCATTGTTGAATAAAAGATCTAAGGTACCGAAATCCCGTGCCGCTTCGGCAACACAATTTTCAACCTGTGCAGGATCCGTAACATCACAAATATACGCTTTTGTTTTTACACCGTATTCTTGTGCAATTTTTTGTGCGGTTTGAGTCCCGTCATTTAAATCAAAAATTGCAATATCCGCACCGGCATCGGCAATATAAGCGGCAACGGTTTCTCCTATTCCCTGATTGCCTCCGGTTACCACGCACACTTTACCCTTTAGCGAAAAAATATCGTGCTTCATATTAAAATACCCCCTTTTGAAAAACGGTTTTACCGTTATCCGGAAATTTTAATAACCGTTTTTCCTTTTTTACGCAATTCAGGATCTTTAAAAATCCGTGCAGCATCTTCAAAAGCAACTACATCCGTTATAATGTCGTTCAGATTTATTCTTCCCGATTCTATAAGGGCAACGGTTCTTGCAAACGTATACGGATTAATAAATGACGATGTGATCTTTAATTCTTTTTTAAAAATAACATCCGGTTTTATTTGCACGGAAACATCGGGCCCCGTTAAGCCGAAAAGCATAACGGTTGCTCCTTTTCCCGCAACGCGGACAGCGCTTTCAACCGTACCTGCAGTACCGGCGCATTCTATAACGGTACTGATATTTTGAGTATGTGCCTTTAAAACAGCTTCAAGGTTTTCGTGTATCGGGTCGATTGTTATATCGGCACCAAGTTTTTCAGCCAAAGTTCTTTTTGAAGCAACAGGTTCTGATACTATTATTTTGCAAGCGCCGGACATACGTGCAAGCTGCAGCATAATCATTCCGATAGGTCCGCCGCCTATAATAAGGATTTCCGATCCGGCAGTGATTTTACACAAATCAATGCCGTGCAGACAACAAGATACGGGTTCCGTCATCGCAGCAGCTAAAGCCGAAGTTTCTTTTTTTAATTTAAATACTTGTTTTTCGTTTACAGCACAGTATTCGGCAAAACCGCCGTCAACGGTAGTACCGTAACCGCTGTTATGCGTACAAAACTGTTCCTGTGCGTTTTTGCAAAAGTAACAAGAGCCGCACATATCGTTTGGATCTACGGTTACCAAATCTCCCGGTACAACTTTATGTACCTTGCTGCCGATTTTTTCAACAATCCCGGAAAATTCATGTCCCATAACCAAAGGCGGTTTTACGGCAAAAGCGCCGCCGTCACCGTTATAAATATGATGGTCGGTACCGCACACACCGCAGTATAAAACTTTAATTAAAACATCGGTATCGCTTACAGCGGGAATTGGTTTTTCGGCAAGACGTACATCTTTCGGCCCGTTATACACAAGCGCTTTCATTTTTGTTCTCACCTCTAAGTTATACAAAACATGTTTGTATAATAATTTTACAAATTATATTTATAAACATGTTTTATAAATATATTAAGAGTATACCACAGATATTTCGATTGTCAAGAAAAAAAATACAGGAATTGCAGCGTTGCCTACTAAAAGCAAAGTAGCTTTTAAATCGAATTTAGCTTAAATCATTTAATATCCACACAATCGTATCCACACTTCATATAGATTCGGATTTTCAATTTTAAGCTGGAAAAGGTCTATATATTGACTGCAGAACGGAAACAGTTTTACATTCGTAAACGAAAAGGCGGCAATTTCCCTAAAAACGGGATTTACATGCACACCGTTCGTCTTGCTCAAATATTCGTCGGCGGGAAGCTCCGAATGTTCCTCTATATGGTGAAAGAATTCGTGAGTTAAAACGGCAGCCGCAACCGTATTTTCATCTTTCAGACAGCATCGCGCTTGCACATCTTTAAGCAAATACGCGGGGAAATGCGAATTCCAATGAATTTCTTTTGCGCCCGGATCGTAATACGCTTTATCGCCGTACTTGCGTCTTTCTTCTTCGCTATAGGGAATAATTAAAACGCCGAATTCGCGCGCATTTTCTTCGGTTTTATACGGATTAAAGGAATACTTTAAAGCCAAGCCGGCGCCGTACGCTTCCGCTTGCGCATACAAGGTTTCCAACCGAGTTTGCGGAACTCTTTTAAAAACGGGAGAGGAAAACCGCAAAAGAAAATCGAACTTTTTTATATCGATTTTATCCGCGCTTACACCCATTTTTTCCCCGGAACGGCGCCCTGTTCAAACAGTTTACCTTGCAGTTCTTGAATATCGACATCGGCAAAATCAATATCTTTTCGAACGCACAAGGCGGCAGCCGTTCCCGCCGCTTGACCGAGTGCCATCGCAGTCGCCGAAATCCGTACCGAAGCCAAAGCTTCATGGGAAGCGGACACACAGCGACCGGTTGCCAAAAGATTTTTGATTTTTACCGGTACCATAACGCCGTACGGAACATCGTAGCAGCAATCTTTTTCTTTGCGCACCCAATTCAATTCTTTGCCGGCAGGATCGTGAATATCGATCGGGAAGGCGCATACGGCAACGCTGTCGGAATGACACGCATTATGAACAACATCGTTGGAAGTAAGCGTTTTTATTCCTTCAATTCGCCTGCTTTCGCGCACCCCGGCTACAGAAGCTATTCGGTTCAAAAAGCAGTGTTCGAATCCGGGGATGTATTTTTTGAAAAAAGAAAAAAGTTCGGTTACCTGTTTATGCGCGGCACATTCGGCAGCGGACAAATCCGCCGCATTTACTCCGGATAGCCCGATGATACGCGTCATATTCACCAACACTTCGTTTTTCCGTATTCCCTGAAAAAACAATACGCGGTCCCTCGGCAAGGTTAAATCGCCGTTGTCGCGGGCTTGGCTGACCGAATCGAAAAAACCGGAAACTGCGAGATATTTTTTTAAATCGCATTGCTGATTTAATATAAACTGTTCGGGGTTTTTGTTTATATAATCGATAACCTTATCCGTATTCACACCGCCGAGTGTAAACATGAGGGTCATCGGCTGCGACAAACCGTCGCGCGACCGCCCCGAATTGCATTCGACTTTGCTTATTGCAGCCAAATCGGCATCGCCCGTAGCATCGATAAAAACTTTTCCCGTAAATACGGAGCGGCCGCTTTTATTGACTGCGTTTATACTTTTTATTCTTCCGTTTTCGGTTTCGGCGGAATCGATAAAGGTATGCAGCAAAAGGTTTATATTTTGCTGTTCGTCCAGCATTTCAAAATAAACGAGGCGGAGCATTTCCGTATCGACGGGCGTAATTGTAGATACTACCCCGATAGGATCGGGAAGATGGCCGAGCGTCGCATTTTTTTGCATAAGCCGGTCTATAATTTCCTGCGCGATGCCCTTAATCACTTGTTTGTCGCCGGCATGAAAGGTCATAAGCGGCGACACCATTGCCGCCGTATTCATACCGCCCGGATACGCGTTTTTATCTATGAGTAAAACTTTCATACCGTTGCGTGCGGCGGATAAAGATGCCGTTATGCCGCTCGGCCCCGCCCCCGCTACAATAACGTCGTATACTTTTTTCATACTTTAACCTCCGTATTATTTTACCGTAAATGCGGCTTCAAATATTCTCGGCCATGGAAGCTCCGCGGTAAATTCCGGAACGCTTTTACCGAATACGTCGTGCAAAATACGCTGCTTGCCGAACAGTACGGCAAGCATACTGTGAGCATCCGCAGGATTTTTTAAACACCACGGATCATCCTGTTTTTCGGCAAGCAGCGCACCGAGTTTTTGGCGAACCAAGCCTTGATACAATAAATCATCGAGCAAGCGTTCCGCCGTAAACCGCCGATTTTCCGAAGAATTCCGGCCCTTCGACGCGATAATCTGCGCGAGAATCGTCCCCAAAGAATTGCTTGCGGTATTCCATGCAGCGTATCCGCACAACGATAAAAGTTCCGTTTTTAACGCCGCTGTTTTTAAAAAAGACACATCGCCGCCGTTTGCATATGCAAGATCCAAAAGATAACAGCTTTTTCCGCCCTTTATCGCTGCAGCTATTTTTTCAGCCATAAGATCGTATTCTCCGGCGGAATAACCGCCCGTTTTTTGTACATCCGAACAACAATCCCCCTGGGAAGTTTTCGGCGGAAGAATAAACAAACGGCATTTTGCATTTTTACGTATATGAATGCCGCACGCATGTACATGACCGTATAAGTTTTTAAAAAACGGTCTATCCTCGTATTTCGCAGTAAAAAAAATATTATCGGACAGCCATTCTATTGCAAGCGTTGCCGGAACGAAATTCGAAACAGCCGTACTTACCAGTTCGGCTCCGGCTTCGTCGGTTCCGTTGTGCAAAAACACTTTTTCGTTTAATTCTTTTTCACGCACCTCGGCTTCTATCTGTTTTTGCTCGTCGATTTGCAAACCCGATGACGAACAGTCTTCCTGCAAAATCAAAAGTTTTTCAAATATATTGCGCGAAACAAACTCGATGCACCGCATGTTTACGCGATGATTTTTTTTGCGGGCGGCCAAAAAAGCGTTCAGCACTTCCGCAGGAATTTCCGTAACGATACGGTCGATTTGCGCTTTCAGTTTCGCATCGGAAGACTCCGAGCTTTTATACTCGTAGACGAGCTTTGAATATTCCGCAATTTTTTCCCACCATAGCTTGCTTTTTGAATCGAGCGTACTGACGGTTGTGCGCATTAGTATCGTAAAAGCAAAGATGTGCAGGCGCGGGTTCTTTTTCTTTAAAGCGCCGATAAACGCAAAATCGTTTTCGATATCGCTTTGCGTTTTTGTATTTGAGCGCGATGCTATAAGGCCGCCGAATATAAGCTGCTCTACCGATAAAATCAATATATCGGATTGTTCGGCTTCTTTTTGCAGCCACAAACGTACCGCCTTGTGCCGTGACGGAGTTTTGAAAAAATCCATTATATTTTTCGGCGGAACCCTTATCCGTACTCCGCGTAATAAAGCGATTTTTTGAGGAAAATCATAATTACACGGCCTCGAATCGAGCGGCAGCAGGGCGATTTTCATGCGGTCACCGGCATTTTATCGATTTCGTTGCGGAAAGCGCCGAGAGCCTTTGCGATGGTGTCGGCTGTTTTTCCGGTTACTACGGCTCCGGTCATAATGCCGGCGACCTTACAGCGCGAAAGCACGAGAACTTCGTTCGGTTTTATATACCGCTGCGTCGGAACGACAACGGGCAAAGATGTCCCGCTGCAAATAGCGGTATAAGTTAAGATTTCTTTTGCCGTTAAGGGCTGACCGTAGGTTTCCGGTTTTATAACCGATGCTTCCAATACGTCGGCGCCGATTTTTTCAAGTGTTCGTACTTCTTCCGCCGTATAATTCGAATCCAACGCGATCATTTTTGCTAAAGATGAATCTTGCAAAAGTTCGGCCGGAACGTGCTGCGCGTACAGCGACCAAAAATCGAAGCCGGCTTCGGCGGCAAAAGGGAAATCCCGCAGAGCGAAAACGGTATCGGCGCCCAATACTATGCCGCAGGGACCTTGCGCCGATTGAAGAATTTCATTCAGTTTATCCTTTTCTTCGGCAAAGCTTTTAAAAAGCGTTTTGCTTGCCCTGTGTTCCACATTTACATGCACTTTAACCACATCCGCGCCGTTTTCCCATGCGACACGGGCAAGAACCGGATCGTTTACGGGTAAGCTCATAATAAGAGTCATTTTTTTGCTGCGCAACAAATCGATATAGTTTTTTTTCATAATTTTCTCCTCATTTACTTTCGCCGCCGTATAAGAGCGACAACGGGTTCGTCTTTATCCAACCCGTTCAATTCCGTCTTAATAAGGTTTTTCAGTTGATTAAAATCAAGGATGCTCGAATAATCCCCGATTTTGCTTTTGTATAAAATAAAAACTTCCGGCAAAATCATTCCTGCGTCCGTGTAAAGAACCTTTTCGTCTATAAATTGTGCAATCGCCTCATACGCTTCGAGTGCCCGGCTTTGCATAGCAAAACCTTCATTCACTTGCAGTTTTATAACGCCGTACGCGTCGAGCACACGGTACTGGCTGACGTAATTTTTCAGCAAGCCGAAAAAATGCGCCGTTTTTTTACGGTATTCGAATACGGTAAGAAACTCCGTTTGTGCGGCAATACGGAGTTCTGCGGGATCCGCTTTAAACGATGCGGCCGCGTTTGCGCGCAAATTGTCCGCACTGCTTTTTGCCAATTCAACGGAAGCCTTATTCATGTGCAGCGAACCGACGGCGACAGCGCGCAATATATTTTTTGTACGGTCAAATTCGGTTTGTACATCGACGGTTGCCGCATCCGCCCCCATAGCTTCAAGGCGGTTTGCAGCCTCCTTTCGGATGGAAAGTATATCGTTTTCATCAGGGTTTATAACGGTACGTTCCACGCTGTCTCGAAGCATTGCTATTGCGGCTCCGATAGCCGAAATAACTTCGGCTTTATCGGTAATGGCGTATTTTACCCCGAGTTTTTTACTGAGCCACGGAACAACAACCGTACAGCCGCCTCCCCCGCCGACAAGCGAAATCAAATCGGGATCAAGACCGTATTCTTCCAGCAAATCTTTTACTACAGGAATAATTTTCGAAACCGCTTTATCGAGGATCTCTTCGGCTAAGGTTTCCCCGTCCGTGCCGAAGGCCTTTGCCAATTGTTCAAAGGCGTTTTTTACCGCTTTTTCATTGGAATACGCATAATCGCCTTTTTTTACCGAGCCTGCCGCAATAGCCGCATCGGTAAGCGTTACGGCAAAAATTTTTCCGTTTTCATTAACCGCTGTAAGATAGTCATCGGGATCCGAATGCACGGGACGGCGGAATTCCGGACGGACGGAGGCAATTTCAGCTTCATCGCAAAATGCAAGGTAGCTCAAACCGGCAATATGCGCGCTTCTCGGCCCTACTTCGACAACCTTATTTTTTTGCATACGCACCATTGAACCGCCGCCTATTCCGACTGTCCGCGAATCGAGCGTTTTTAAATAAGTGATGTGGCCGCCTATTTCAGCCGATTTAATCATGGCTTTTCCGTCTTTAATCGCCGAAATATCCGTACTGGTACCGCCGACTTCCAAAAATATGCCGTCGGAAACTTTGGCAAACATCAATGCGGCGGCGATTCCCGCGGCGGGACCGGAAAGCAGAGTCTGAATCGGACGGCGGCGCATTTGCGGCAAGTCCATAACGCCGCCGTCGCTGCGCATAATCATAAGCGGAACGCTTATGCCGCTTTTTTTTATGCTTTCGTCGGTTATATCGGCGGTGGAAGTCATTTTCGGCAAAATGCTCGCATTTATAACGGCCGTGCGGGTTCTGACTTTTAAACCATACAGCTGAGAGATTTCACAAGCGGCGGCTGCCGGAAGTTCATTTTCAAGGGCGCAGGCGCTTACCGCCTTTTCGCAAACATCGTTATCCACACCGAAAGCTTCGCTTGCGACAATAACGCGGCAGCCGCTTTTTTTTAAATATAAAACCGCATCGGCTGTTTTTTCTTCGGTAAATTCTTTGATACTTGAATTCAAAAAAACATGATCGGTTTGCAGGAATTTTCCCGGACTGAGCTCCAAACTTTTTATGCGGGTATCGTATTTTGCCTTTAAAGCTTCCAAGCCCTTTCCCATACCGACGATACCGACTTTTGCAACGTCGCCTTCAAGCAGCGCGTTTGTCGCCTGAGTCGTACTGTGCGCGACAAAGCACACTTCCCGCGGTTCCGCCTTTGTTTGCGCCATTATTTCCCGAAAAACGGTAATTATTCCCCGAGACACGGATTCGGATCCGGCATGAGTAGTCGGCGTTACCGCATGAGCGACAAGGCGGTTTCCCGGCTGTTCGACAGCAACCGCATGCGTAAAAGTTCCGCCCACATCAATACCGATACGCAAACTCCGATTATCCATTTCAATTCCCTTACTTACAATTTTTTGTACACATTTTTTTCAAAAAAAACGGTACCATACCGAAGACCGGCTGCATTTTTACGCAATCGGTCTTCGTCGCTTTTTTGATTTATTACATTATTTTAAAAATACATTATTCCCGCTATTATCAAGCCGATAACGGCGGCAACCCATACATACGGAAGCGTTTTACGCAAAATATCGTTTACATCGGTTCCCGTAGTGGCTGCGGTCCATACGTTATGCGTATTGGTCGGATCGCATATTCCCTGAAGCTGCCCGGTAGACATAAGAGCCGCCATTAATGCAAAGGCGGAAAGTTTTCCCGTAGAGAGCATAATGGCGCCGATACCGAGTCCCAGCCCCCACACATTTAAAGGTCCGCGGTACAAAGCCAAAGGCGCTAAAATCGAGAAAAAAAGTATAAACATAAGTGCCGTACCGGGTAAAATACCGGCAAGCTGCGGTCCTATGTGCTGGGTTACGCGCGGATCGAAAACGACTTTCAAAAGCATACCGATGCCGATCATCAGGAAAATCGCTCCGGCTGAATCTCCGATTCCCTGAATAACCGATTTTGTCAAATCATTTAAAGAGTTTTTATTTATCGTCGTAATCATGCAGTATAAAATGGCGACGACAAAACCGGTAATAATATCGAGCTTTAATCCCAAAACCATTATCAACGGAACAATGGGAGTAAGCAGTGCAAAAACATTAACCTTTTTTACGGGAGCTTCAGGCACACCGTTTGCCGAAGGCCAACTGATCTTTCTTTTGCGGAAGATTTTCCCGCCGAATTTGGTTTCGATGACGACGAATAAAATACCGAAGGCGAGAAAAATGCCGCCCAAGGGCCATGCGAATTTACGGATCTCTTCTACGCTCAATCCGAAAGCACTTGTATACAGTCCCCAGTTTGCAAGATTGAAAATACCGCCGGTACTGAGCGCAAACAGCAAAATGCACCCGGCCGTCAGCGAACTTATTCCCACCGACGTCATAATCGGCAAAACGATACTTCCGATCATGATGACAGAACCCAAGCCACCGAGCGTCGTAAACAGTACACTTAAAACGACCATAAAAGAAATACCCAAAACAATCGGCCGGTCACCTGCAAGCTCGGAAACTTTTCGGACAATCGTTTCGGCAATGCCCGTATGTTTTACATACTGCGCCAAAATCGCTCCGAAAATAAGCATCATCATTGCTGAGGCTAAACGTACCGGACCGTCAACAAACATCAGCGTTAAAATTCCGGGATTATCGCCGTCTTTTAAAAACGGGATACCGGAAACCAGCGCAATAAAAAAAGCCATCAGCGGAAGAGCAAACAATGCGGATAATTTTTTTGTGTACATAAGCGTACACATCACGACAAAAATGAGCACAATCAATGCGGTTACCATACAATCCTCCTAAAATGTTTTATACGGACACCTTAAAGCCTAAAATAGATCGACTGAAACCATTCCTTTTCCGCAGCGGCGGCCATTCCCAACGCGAAGACCGATTCGGGTTCGGGAAAAAAATGCAAGCGCTCTTTAAAGGAACTTACGGCATTCTGTGCCTCTATTTTGAACTTTTCAGTGCTGTATCCTATAAAAACCTTCGATATATCCAAAAATTGAAAAACCATATCCGCCGCAGTAAAAAAAGTCGATACAAGCGGCATAAGCCCCGTGCGGTTTTTTTCGCCCCGGCACACATTCCCGTTTAAAATGAGGGCGGATTTTTCTTCGCACGATTCATATATGCATAAATAATTGCACATACGGGCAGCTTGCCCGATCAAGCCTTCTCTTACGGCCGCGCCGTTGACCCGATGATCTATGTACGTAAATATCATAAAACGGCGTTCGACAATTTCTTTGAGGTGAACGTGTTGCCAGCCGAATTTTCCGCATTGAACGACAATTTGCCGTTCGAACTCGATTTCACCCGATAAACCTATGCCGATTCCGAGAACCTTCGGAAAAGATACCAATATGCGTTCAATTAATGCATTGAGCTGATGTATTACGGGAGTATCGCTTCCGATTTTTTGCGTAAATTTATATACGCAATTATTTTCACAGTCGGTTACGACTAAATCGGCCGCTCCGCCGTTCAAATCTATTCCGATAAAATTACCGTATTCTTTGTTTAAGCGATAAATTACCGAACGCCTCCCGCCTATCGAATCCTGCATACCGACGCATACCAGCAACCCAAGCTTCAGCAAACTGTTTACGGCGGAAGATACGGTGGAATTGCTTAAGCCCGTATATCGGACCAATTCGGCCTTTGTTGCATATTTTCTTGAAAAAAGACAAACCAAAATATTGGTAAGGTTTTTTATTTTCATTTGGTCCAACATGCAGCCTCTTTTAATGACTTTTTACGAAACTCGTAAAAAGTCATTAATTTGAGTATAGCACCGGATTTTTATTCCGTCAACATTTTAAAATTACCGAATTTCCCAAACATGCGGAGGTGTCATAAAAAAATAAGGAGGCTGTCAAAAAACTTCGGTTTTTGACAGCCTCCCACTAAATCGTCTTAGTCCAGCTCGACAATAAAGCGCGCTTTTATATCTTCGCCGTACCACATCGGAAAGTTGGTACCCCACAGATTGTTGTACAGGTTAAAGTGCACGCCCCCTGCGGGATTTTCAAAAAGGTCGTCGAATTGAAGCATTTTCGCTTTTCCCAAGGCGGCTAAAACCGTATCGAGCGGTGTTATTTTGCAATGCATATCGGCGCCGCAATATTCGGCGAATTCGACGGCATGATATGAGCGGTTTCCGCCTTTGACGACGTCCAAAGGATTTATGAGCGTGCCCATTTTTGAAAAGCGCCATCGGGCGGGAGTTGCCGCAGCGGGGGCAAAGCTTACCCACATTGATTCGGGTAAACGGTTCGCTTCTTTATCGAAAAACTCGTACGAAACTTCAAGCTGCGAGGATTTTTTTTGCACCTTATAACGCACGATGATTTTTTGCGGAGCGCCGCGTGGGCAATCGGCTCCGGCGTACAGCAAAACCGAAAGCTCGTCGTATCCGTCGGTTTTTTCGAGGCTTGCCGATGCAAGAAGCGGCGTATAAACGCCGTGTTTTGCAAAGGGTTTTGCATACTGCATACCGGGCTTTCCGAAGTCGGCTGACACCCAACATGCGTTTATATCCATGTTCCGGTTATAGGTGAAAAAGTAGCGCACATAGTCTTCGTGCGAGTATGTGCGGTACGAATAAAGTCCCAAGCCGCCTTCTCCGGCGAATTCTTTTCCATCCTTACTTTGTAACGACAGCAAAGCGCCTGCAGAACCTAAAACCGCTTTAAAAGAACCGAGCGCAAAGATTTGTCCCGCGAATATGCTTTTTCCTTTTTTTATGCGTTTGTCGGGAACCAATGAAGCGAGCGCTTTAGCCGCTTCTTTTTTTAATGCGGGGGGAAGGCTTTCTATCGCATTATCGATATACGTGCGCTGCTCTTTATGCGAAGATTCGAACAGCGAATACGAAAAACGATTGCGCTTTGCAGGATCGTCCGGATACAGTTCTTCCAATTCCTTTTTTGCGTGATCGGCGATGATTTTAAACTCGGGCGGAACATCTTCGGCGTTTACCTTGTCGCGTTTACGCGCGGCGTGAAAATCGTCGATAGACCAATTCGAATAATCGCCCAAATATTTTTTTAAGTCCATACCCCACGTGTGTTCGGGAATCATGATGAGCGAATCGAGAAAATCCCTGTAAGCGGGCGAATCGGCAAGGGCTTTGTTTTTTACGAGCCAGTTTTTGCGCAAACGCAAAAGCTCTTTATACATCGCAACTTTTTTCGGATCCGTTCCGACGCCGTGAATCCACGTATCGCCGATTTCTTCGGTTACAACGGGAAGCGATTGTTCGATTTTTTTCAGATTCGGAACGAAAGCGTCCAAGCTCGACGCGCATATTTCGGCGCCGGGAAAACGCTGTTGCAGTTCGGCAAAGGCGCGGCATACAAAATCGGGTCCCGGAGCTCCGTGATTGTCTGCACTGTTTATAACGACGAGCGCTTCATCCAGCTGCGGGTGAATAAAGGTTTCACCGTAGCTTTTGTCGTACTGCACGATTATTTCGCTCGAATCGGGGGCGCGCCAGCGGAAAATGCGCGGTACTTCGGGCAAATGAGAGCCGTCGTTTACGCCGATATGCAGATACTTTACGCCCTGCTTTGCCAAAAACGGCACCATTCCAAGCGTATGGCCGGGAACATCGGTCATCTTTGCGGCAACCGTTTTTTTATTGAATTGTTTGTCCAAAAAAGCCGAATACGATAAGCCGTATTCCCACAGGCCGGCGTCCATAAGTTCGGTGTGCGTTGTAAAAGGAAGCGCATGCCAAACGATGTCGCCGGCTTCGACGGCTTCTTTTAAAGCCGCGCGCTTTTGGGCGTCGGCTTTTTTCCAATACGTGTAAATAAGCCAAGAGCCGGTTGTCCATACCAGTCGCTCTTTACCTCCCCGTTCGCGCAATTCTTTTGCGGTTTGCATGGCTTTGGGAATAAAATCGTTAATGTAACTATCCGTAATTACGGAAGCCGAATCCGTAAAACCGATATCGAGATGTGTTTTAAACACGACGTGAATACGTTTAAGCTGTTTACTCATAGCGTTAGATATTAGAGATAGCGCTTTCTTTGTCAAGAGGTTGACGGAACTATTCTGATATGGTTGCCAAGAAGGGCGAATAGCCGTACAATAAAGGCGGGTTATGGATTACAGACTTATCAGGGCTTCGTACCGCTTATCGGAGACGCCCGTATGCGCTTTTATCGACGGATACGGCATAGACGTGTTTTGGTTCCGTGCGATGATAAAAGAAGGCAATTGGCTCATACGGCGGCACGCCCATTCCACCTACGAATTTCACTTTTGCCGCAAAGGCGAATGCCGGGTCGAAACCGACACCGCGTCATTTTTAATAAAAGAAGGACAATTTTATTTAAGCGGGCCGGGCGTATACCACGCACAGTTTTCGAACAATCAGGATGAGTTTATAGAGTTCAGTCTTAACTGCAATATCCGGAAAACCGCAGTGCCGAAAACACAGGCAGGAAAAGAAGCCGAAAAAATCATTTCGCTTTTTAACGAACTGCCCTGCCTTCCGGTCGCTGATCACTGCAACATTCTTTCGCTTTTTGAAGAATCGCTTGAAGAAGCCGAACGGCAGCAAAGCGGATACATATGGAAACTGCAAAGCAAGGTTGCCGAAATTCTGATCGCCGCAGCTCGCTCGATGGAATGCGACCACAAAGGCGTCAGCGTAAAAAACGTTTCGATTAACGAGCCGAATTACCGCATGACAAAAATCGAAGAATTCATCGAAGCGAATATTTCGAAAAACATACGACCGTCGGACATCGCCGAGCGCCTGAATTTAAGCGAAAAACAGATTTCGCGTATTGTATACGCGTATAAAGGATTTTCGACAAAAAAATTCATTACGCGCACAAAGCTGCACCGCGCAAAAGAACTGTTGGTATCGAGCGATATTTCCATAAAACAAATCGCCGGACAATTAGGCTTTTCGGACGAATACTATTTCAGCGCGGTTTTTAAAATTCACGAAGGTGTTCCGCCGGGCGTTTTCAGAACAAGCATGAAAGTCCCCGAAAACCCGCACAATGATGTCTAAAACACACAAAAGAACAAATTGGACATTTATCGGTAAACAAAACGAAATACACCTATTTATTTACAAAACAATACATTAAACAACATTCAAAACATACTCTTCCGCACACACTCGAAATAACGGACATAACAAGACGTCTTTTTTTGCCAAAAAACGTCCGAATTCCCGATTTTCAAACACATAAAATCGGTTAATAATAACATAACGGAAAAGGAGCTGCCGTGAAAAAGACAGACTTGACTTTGCCGGGACGGTTTTGGAAATTCAGGTATTTATATCTGATGTTCTTGCCGGCATTCGTTTATTTTATAATGTTTTCGTATTACCCTTTCTTTAAGGGTATTTTGATGAGTTTTGAAGAAAACAAACTTATGGGCGCCCGTTCCTTTGCGGGCTTTGAAAACTATAAGTATGTTCTTAAAGATCCCGATTATATTCAAGCCGTTATCAATTCTTTGGTAATAGGTCTTGTCGATTTGGTACTGTACTTCGCTCTTTCGCTTGTTTTGGCGCTGTGCATAAACGAAGTCGGTTCGCGCCCCGTTCAAAAAGGACTGCGCACAATAACTTATTTGCCGTACTTGTTTTCATGGTCGGTTATCGGCGGTATTTGGGCGCTCGCATTCAATAATCAGGGTATTGTAAATATTGCACGCGGCTGGTTCGATGCCGAGCCGCTGTTTTTTCTTGCCGAAGCCAAATACGCGCGTATGTTGGTTATCAGTATGGGCGTGTGGCGTTCTATCGGTTATTTTGCGATGCTGTATTCGGTTTCGATTTTTGCGATAGATCCTTCGCTGTATGAAGCGGCGAGAATCGACGGCGCCGGCCGCTTTATGCAAATTACGCGAATCATTATTCCGTCTTTGACCGGAACGATGAAAGTCATTTTGGTCATCTTGAGCATAAGCGTCCTTACTCACTTCGATGAAATCTACGTTATGCAAAATCCGGGAAACAGGCGCAGCATCCAAACCCTGTTGATTTATGTATACGAAGTCGGTATCACAAACTTCAAATTGGGCACGGCAACTGCCGGTGCAACATTGGTTATGGTGGGAACTTTAGTGCTCGCGTTTATGACGAGAAACGTAATAAAATACGACGCTTGAAGGGAAAACGGATTATGAATACGATACAACCGAACAAAGTCGATAAACTGCATCCGATTGCCCATAAGTTTATATTGTTTTTATTGGGCGCCGTTGCGGTTACGATGATTTTCCCGATGATAAATGTATTGTCGGTATCTTTGTCTGAAGCAACAAAGTCAAACTATCCGGGCTTGATTTTGTTGCCGCAGGGATTCACCTTCGAAGGCTACGATTTTATTTGGAACAGAATAAACCTGTGGCGCCCCTTTATAATTACCGTATATGTTTCGGTAGTCGGAACCCTTTTGCATATCTTTCTTTCGTCCATGGCAGGCTACGTGCTTATTCACGAAAATCTTCCGTTCCGCAAGTTTTTCACTTCGTTCATCTTGCTTACGATGGCCGTGCCGGGAGAACTCACGCTTGTTTCGCTGTACGAAATAAATAAACAGCTGCACTTAACCAATACGCTGTCGGCCATCATTATAAACGGGGCGGCTTCCGGCTTAAGCATATTACTTATGCGCAATTATTTTTCGAGCGTTCCCAAATCCCTTTTGGAAGCATCGAAACTCGACGGAGCTTCCGAACTGAGAACTTTTATGAACGTATACTTGCCGCTTTCCGGTTCGGGGATCGTAACAATCGGCACACTGGAATTTATTCGCCGGTGGAACAACATTACGATTACCGTTTCGCTGCTTTCCAAGCGCAGCTTATGGACAATGCCGGTTTATTTGCGCGAAATCCTGTTCGAGCAAAGCAATACGGCCGGCTCGGAATTTGTTTTTGCAAATGCTCAAATGGCTGCCGTCGTATTAACCGCGGTGCCGCTTGTCATATTGTACTTTTTTACGCAGGACTTTTTCAACAGCGGCGTTACTTTGGGAGCCGTAAAGGAATAAAGAAAGTACCGATTAGCCGTTTGCGTTGCAAACGTAATTATAGATTGTTTGTTCGTGAACGCGTACGGGCGTTTTGCGGACACGGTTAAAAACTTGTAAAAGTTTTTAAAAGGAGAAAAGGTATGCTCAAAAGAATGTTTATCGTTACGGCTGTTTTAGCCGCTGCGGTGCCGACGCTCTTTATCGGCTGTTCCGGAAAGGGCGGCGCTTCGGGTGCGGGAAAAGAAGTTAAGATTTTTTCCAGCGTAACCGGCGGAAAAGACGATGCGGAAAACGCGGCTTTTGCCGAAGCAATCGGCAAAGCGACCGGCTATAAGATCGATCTTGAAAAAGTTACGGCAAACGCCGAAACCGTGCTTATGCAAAAATTAAGCGCGGAAGAAAGCTACGATCTTATTTATTTTAACCAATTCCTTATGTATAAGTTTGCCAAAGACGGCATTCTGCAGGATTTAACGGACAGAATCAACAAGTCGAACGTCTTAAAGGAAAATTATCCTGCCGGCGAATTGGAAAAAATCAAGTTCAACGGCAAATACTATGCCGGTTTCAACAAGTTTGAAGGCTATCCGCTGCCGAACGTCAATAAGGCCATAACGGATAAAGCCGGCGTCGACATCAGCAATTTGACTACGTTGGACGATTTTTACAATATGCTGAAAACCGTAAAAAATTATATGGAAACCGAAGAAGGCAAAAAACCCTACTATCCTTTTTTCGTATACATGAACGACATTTGGGACTTGCAGCCGTGGTTTTCCGCCGTCGGAGCGCGCAGAGGCGTCTTTATCGACGAGGCGGGTAAAAAATATTCACCCTATGTACAATCTTCAGCTCTGCCTGTTTGGGAATGGCTTGCAAAACTTTACGCAGAAGGCTTGCTCGATCCTGCGTCCTTTACGGGAAAAACCGGTGATATGCGCAACAAAATGTGGCAGTCACAGGATATCGTTTTGGATTCCGATTGGTCGGCATGGACGGGACTTTATAACAACAATGCCAGAGCCGCCGGCACCTACCCCGAAAAAGTAAACATAGTCGCCATCCTCGGCGCAAAAAGCCCCGACGGGAAATACCTTTTGGAACAGGGCGGCGCTTCTTTGTGGGGAATTCCGTCTAATGCGAAAAATCCCGACGGCGCATTTAAAGTGCTCGAATATTTTGCGACAAAAGAAGGCGGTTTATTGCTTTCCGCGGGAATCGAAGGTATCGACTACACAATGGAAAACGGTAAACTCGTATTTACCGAAACGGGCATCAAGCACGCAAAAGATCACGGAGCGCCCTTCCCCATTTCAACCAAATTCGACTTTTCGTTATTGGGCGAAATGAACCCCGGCGTTGCCGAAGCGCTTGCCTATGCCAAACGCGATGACGTTGATATTGCCGCCATGGGATTTGCAAACGGCGAATTGGACGTGCGTCAATATTACAACATTATGTCAAAATGGATGAGCGATTGTATTATGGGCAAAATCGACGCCGCTTCCGCTATGAAAGGCGCGGCCGACGAATTGCGCAGCAAAGGCATGATCGACTGAAGCCGATAACGATAAAAACCGCCGGCACCCGTTGTAAAAACGGTGCCGGTATTTTTTTAGAATAAGGACATGTTATGACCGAACTTCATTTTGAACTTAGCTTTCGGCAAAACCAAGAGCGCACCTATGTAAAACACCCGTTTCCGGTACCTGCGGGAACGGATCGAATGGAAATCGACTATGATTATCGGCGTTTCGGCAAAGAACAAAATCAAAACGGCGTTAAAACGGACGAAGAAAATATAATCGATTTGGGCTTATACAGCCCCGACGGAGAACTCAAGGGCTGGTCCGGTTCGGATAAAAAATCGATTTTTATTTGCGCAACGGAAGCAACCGCAGGCTACATTCCCTGCACCCTGTGCGAAGGACAATGGGCGGCCGCCCTCGGCTTATATAAAATAAAATCGGAAGTAAAGGTAAAACTGCACATACGGTTTTATCCCAAGCAAAAACGTCTTTACAAGGGCGACATTCACATGCACACAATCAACAGCGACGGCGCATATACGACGGCCGAAGTTATCGACTTTTGCAAAAAAAGCGGCCTCGACTTTATCGCCCTCACCGACCACAACAATACCGTGCAGAACACCGAAATCGGCCATGCCGAAAACATCACCGTCATTCCCGGTATGGAATATACGAACTATCGCGGGCACGCGAATTTTTACTTTAACGAATACAAAATTCAAACCTTCGATTCGGCGCTTTTGTCGAATAATTTTGATGAAATGAAAAAAATATTCCTTGAAGCAAAAGCACGCGGCGCGCTGATTTCACTGAATCATGTGGATTGTCCTTTTTGCGGATGGAAATTCGGCTATAAAGATTTTCCGTACGACATGGTGGAAGTGTGGAACGGCCCGATGAAAGAATCGGAAATGCGGGCCATAGCGCGCTGGCACCAATGGCTGTGCGGAGGCAAAAAGATTCCCGCAGTCGGCGGTTCGGACACGCACCGGCACGAATTGGCGCGAACCTACGGCATCCCGACAACCTTTGTGTACGCCGACGGCAATTCGGTCGACGAACTGAAAACGGCGCTTGCAAAGGGCAATTCGTTTATAAGCATAGCGCCGAACGGGCCGCGCTTGAGCATGGCCATAGATGGGAAAATATTCGGCGAAACCGCTTTGTGGAAAGCCGGCCTTGCCGGAAAATTTTCGGTGGAAGGCTGCAATACCGGCGACGTCGTTAAACTTATAAACGGGAAAAATCAAATTGTCGAACAAATCATTCCGTTCAGAGGCGTCTACACGCAGGAATTTGCCGTAGAAAAAGCGTCTTTTTACCGGCTCGAACTGTACCGCAATTTAATCGGAATCAACATGCTCGTCAGTTTAAGCAACCCGATTTACATAGAGTAAAAACCGAAACGAATTTCAATAAAAATCCTTGACAGGTGCCGTTTTACAACTTATTATTATACACAGGTGTGTATACACTCTGGAGGGATTTTTATCGTGAACGCAAAAAAACAACTTATTTTTATAATGACCGATACTACGCGCTTCGACATGGTCGGCTGTTACGGTTTTCCCGACATGAAAACGCCGAACATAGACGCCCTTGCAGCCGAAGGCGTGCGTTTCGAAAAGGCGTACTCATGCCAGCCGGTATGCGGTCCCGCCCGCAGCGCGATATTCACGGGACTGTTCCCGCATTCGAATGCGAGTATTACAAACTGTATGCCCTTGGGCGCAAACGTGAAAACGACCGGCGAATACGTACGGGAAAAAGGCATTCACAGCGCATATATCGGCAAATGGCATTTGGACGGCGGCGATTATTTCGGCGACGGCATTTGTCCCGCCGGTTACGACAGCGAATATTGGTACGACATGCGCTGCTATCTTGACGAGATGACGGCCGACGAACGCCGATTTTCGCGGGATGAAAACGCTTCGCTTAAGGGCATCGACGCGGAATTTACATTTGCGCACCGCTGTACCGACAAAGCGCTTTCCTTTTTGGAAAAATATCAAAACGATGATTTCTTTTTGACCGTTTCTTTCGACGAACCGCACCAGCCGTATTTGTGTCCCGAACCGTATGCGTCGATGTATAAAGATTACGAAATGCCGAAAAAGCCGAATTTCTACGATACACTGGAAGGCAAACCCGAATATCAAAAATTATGGGCAAAAGAGCACTTACACGAAAACAAAGACGATATTCATATACGGCCGCGCCTCTTTTTGGGCTGCAACTCGTTTGCCGACTATGAAATAGGACGCATTACCGCAGCGGCAAAAAAGCTCGCACCCGACGCAATGATTATATTTACGTCCGACCACGGCGAAGCGCTCGGCGCGCACTCTTTAACGATGAAAGGCGCTTCCGTTTACGAAGAGATTACGCACATTCCGCTTATCATAAAAGGCGGCGCGTACTGTCCTTCTCCCGAAGGCGCAGTGCATCATTCGGTTGCGAGTCATATCGACATTACACCGACCATTCTCGATTATTTCGGCTGCGATATTCCGCCGGTGCTTCAGGGAAAAAGTATGCGGCCGGTTATAGAAAAACCGAACTGTGCATTCAGGGATACCGCATTTATAGAATTTCATCGGTATGAAGTGGACCACGACGGTTTCGGCGGTATTCAGTTTATGCGGGCGGCCGTTACCGACACGCACAAAATGGCGATTCACCTCTTGGATAAAACCGACGAATTATACGATACGGTTGAGGATCCGGACGAAATAAAAAACCTGATCAACTCGCCCGATCATGCGGAAATTCGCTCTTGCCTGCACAAGCGTATTTTGGATTTTATGAACGATACGCGCGATCCGTACCGCGGCTACCAATGGAAGGTCAGAGAGTGGAATAAAGATACCGAAAAACCCGATTGGGACGTCGATGCATGCACAAGGCAAAGGCCGACAGGAGCAAACGAAGTTCACCAGCTCGATTACGATACGGGTTTGGAAATAACCGAATTTGTGCGGCATAAAAGAAAAATAACGAAACTTGCCGGACAAACATAGCACCGGGAGAAATATGCGGAAGGAACTTAATCGAGTTACCCGTGCCGACGTGGCACGCGAAGCCGATGTCAGCGAAACAATCGTTTCATACGTTATAAACGGCAATCGCTACGTAGACGACGCAAAGCGCCGGCGGGTAGAAGCGGCAGTCAAAAAACTGCACTATAGTCCCAACGCAATGGCGCGAGCACTAAAAGGAAAAAAAACAAACCATATTTTATTCATCGCCGACGATATTATGAGCGGAC
Organism: uncultured Treponema sp.; assembly: GCA_905372025.1. Taxonomy (GTDB): domain Bacteria; phylum Spirochaetota; class Spirochaetia; order Treponematales; family Treponemataceae; genus Treponema_C. Next base: position 113,239 of record CAJPNP010000005.1, read on the forward strand.
ACTTCGGCGAAATTATCAGCGAAATGGATGCATACGCGTACGATAAGGGCTATTTTATTTCGCTTTGTTCGGATCGCAACGACGATCTTTTTGTACAACGCATTTACGAGCGTTTTTTCGACGGCATCGTTATAGCTTCGTTTTCATTTTCCGATCGAAACATACAGCGCCTTATACAAACGAATATTCCGGTTGTACTGTTTGCAATACGAAAGTATAAAAAGTTTGAAAGCACATACGGGCAAATCGATACCGGCTTGTATGACGGAGCGCGTTTATGCGTTAAAGCTCTGTACGAACGGGGGCGGCGCAAATTGCTTTTTATAGACAGGTTGAACGAAGGCAAAAAACTGAAAACCGATGACGACGAACGGTACCGCGGCTTTGCGGCGCAATGTAAAGCGTACGGCTTGGATTTTCATCCGGGGTGCATTATCAGCGGCTGTAAAAGCGAAGCCGAACTGACCGAACAGGTACGCGTCTACTTCAACAAAGGCGGCGCTTCGCTTCCTGCGGACGGAGTGTTCGGCATAACCGATTCGGTAGCATGTGCCGCGATGGAAGGAATAAAGCAAGCCGGATTTTCCGTTCCCGGCACCGTATCGGTCGTAGGATTCAATAATTCACGCATGTGCGAATATACGTCGCCGCGCTTGTCGAGCGTACGAATCGACCGAAAACAGGCGGGACGATGCGCAGCGGAAATGCTAGAAAAGTTGGGCGCCGGAACGCAAAAGGCGCCGTTGCCGGAAGAGCTCAAAATAACCTTGAGTACGGAACTTGTTTTACGCGAAAGCATATAGGCGCAACGGACAAAAAAGGAAAAACGGTAAAAGCGGCGGTGGAGTTTGTGCGCCGTTTTTATCTTAAAAAACTTTTCACAGGAGGAACATATGAAAAGAACACTGAAAACGGCAGCCGTTTTGATTCTCGGCGCAGCGTTTGCTTTCAACGCTTTTGCAAACGGACAAAAAGATGCGGAAAGCGGCGGACAAGGCGGCAAAACGAAAATCTATTTTGCAAATTACGCCGTTTTGGAAAAAGCGTATACCGCTTTTTGGGAAAAGGTTAAAAGAGATTTCGAATCGAAGTACCCGCAGTATGAAGTCGAATATCTTACCGCCGGATACAACGACATGCTTTCTTTTGTAACGAACCGCGTCGGCGGCGGAGATAAGGTCGACATTATTTTCGGTGAAGTAACATGGGCGGCGGGTTTGACCGACGGCGGAATAATTACGTCGGTGGATCAAGTACTGCCGCAGTCTTTCCTTGCCGACTTTCATTCTACTGCGCTTAATTCATTTGAATACAAAGGTAAAATAGTCGGTGTACCGTGTTATTATTCTCCAACGGTTTTGTTTTACAACAAAAACTTATTCAAAAAAGCCGGATTGGATCCCAACAAACCGCCGAAAACATATGACGAAATACTTCGTTATGCCGAAAAATTGTCAAAATTGACAACGGATAAAGGGGAAAAAGTATATGCATTCGGCTTACCCTATGCAAGCGGTGTTGCAGCCGGAAATTCCATAAACACGGTTATTATGTCATTCGGCGGCACGCTTTTAGACGAAAAAGGGAAACTCAGTATTGACAATCAAGGTTTTAAAGATGCAATCACATTTTATAAAACCCTCGACGACAACAAATACAATCCGCAAAACTGCCTGCCGAAAAATCTGCGGCAAATGTTCGCAACCGAATCCCTTGCCATGTACTATGATCAGGCAGGCGGCTATGCCCCCATATCAAACATAAACCCCGCTGCAAAGGACTTTACGGCTATAGCTGCGGCTGCTTCGGGCGGAACGGGTGACGGTTCGACACTCATTCAATCCCACTGTTTGTTATTGGCAAACAACGGAAAAAAATCGGCGGAAGGAACGGCGGCGCTTGTGCAGTTTATTATGAGCAAAGAAGTTATGGGCGATTATCTGGTCAACTTGTTTCCTGCATTTCCCGCGTTAAAATCAATGGATACGATACCTCTGTTTCCGATTTTAGACCCGCTTAAAGGAAGTAACTTAAAGCTTGCCAAACAGACAAATATCGGCACAACAAACAAGCTGCACCTTGAATTGGCAAAATTGATTCAGGCGATCACCATTTCCAAAACGGAAGTTAATACGGCGATTAAAGATTTTGAAAAACAGGCGACTATTATTTTAAGATAAGGCCAAAACGGTACAATGCAGCGGTTTTCAAGAATCGACATTCTCTTAATCGCTGCATTTTAAGGCCGCAGGATACCTGCTTGTCGCAACACTTTCGTATTAAAGGACCATTTATGGCAAAGACATTACGCTTAAAAACAAAACAGGAAGATCTGGTGTTTTGGTTTATTTTAATTTTGCCTGCAACGCTCATCACGACGATTTTTATTTTAATACCGATAATCGATTCCATCTTGAAAAGTTTTCTCGATTTTAAAATGATTAACGTCATCCAAAAAATTCCGGCGCAATGGAATCATTTTCTGAATTATCAAACATTGTGGGAAAGAGGGATTCTGCCGAAATCCGTTTTTATAACCTTTTTGTTTGTAGTTTCCGTCGTTTCGGCGCAGCTGATACTCGGCATGACTTTGGCTCTGCTTTTAAACTCCGGCCTTCCGGGCTCGCGTTTTTTGCGGAGCATTATGATGATTCCGTGGGTAATTCCTACCGTTATCTCGGCCTTGTTGTGGATGTGGATTTTTCAGCCCGAATACGGATTGTTCAGATATTTGATAAACTTTTTTTCGGGAGGAGCAATCCCCGACTTTGCAATACTGAACAGAACAAGCAGCGCTTTGCAGGGCGTTGAAATCGCGGCTTTATGGAAACAGATTCCGCTTATGACACTGCTGCTTTTGGCGGGCTTGCAAGGCGTTCCCGAAGATACGCTGGAAGCCGCAAAAATAGACGGCGCAAACACCGCAGTGCGTTTATTTAAAATCATCATACCGCACATGAAAAGCGTTATAAAAATTGCCGTCGTCATGTCGATTATCGAAAACTTTAAACAATTCCCGCTTTTTTGGACAATGACCGGAGGCGGCCCAAACGGAGCGACGACGACTCTGGCAGTGCTTTCATATCAGGAAGCTTTTATCGACTTCAATTTAGGATCCGGTGCGGCGGTAACGACCGTTTGGATGCTTTTAATGATTATCGTCGTATTCATTTACAACAAAATATTCAAAACCGACGATTAATTCGGCTTTAAGGCGGACAATCATGAAACATACGTCAACAATCTTATACAGTGTAATAAAATACATAATAATAATCCTTATCTTTCTTTTTTTGCTTTTTCCCGTTTTTTGGATGCTGGTATCGTCTTTAAAAACCAATATGGAATCGTACTCGTATCCGCCGACCATTCTTCCCGAAAAGCCGACTTTGCAACCCTACGTCGATTTATTTACGAAAAACAACGATTTTTTCGTATACTATAAAAACAATTTTATCGTTTCTTTTGCGGCGGCGTTTATTATCTGTCTTACGGCGATAACGGCCGGCTACGCGCTTTCACGGCTGCATATTAAACTGAATAAGTATATTATTGCGGCCTTTACTTTTTCGCAAATGTTTCCGGTCGTAAGCCGCTTGATTTCGCTGTACGATATTTTGCGGCACATAAATCTTTTAAATACCAGAACGGGTTTGGTTTTTGCCGTCGTCGCCGCGCAGATTCCTTTTTCGACGATGCTCATGGCATCGTTTTTCGACAGTGTTCCGAAAGAACTCGAAGAAGCGGCTTATATGGACGGCGCAAGCAAATGGTACACGCTCGTAAAAGTCGTCGTTCCTTTGGTCGTTTCGGGCTTATTGGCCGTAGGTATTTATTCTTTTTTGCTGACTTGGGACGATTACCTTCACGCGCTGACCTTGATTCAAAAAGATGCGCTACGAACCTTGTCCGTCGGTATTAAGCTGCGGTATTTGGGAGAATTCTCCTACGATTGGTCTTTGGTAAACTGCATCTCGGTCGTGGGCGCGTTGCCGATGGTTTTCGTATTTTTCTTTTTTCAAAGATACATGATTAAGGGACTTACGGCCGGAGCGGTAAAAGAATAAGATGAAACCGAATATTGTTTTTATATTATCGGACGACCATTCGTATTTCGGCATAAACAAAGAATGCTCTTCAATTATAAGTCCCGCGCTGAATAATTTGGCCGATGAAGGAGCATATTTTAAAAACTGTTTTTGCGCCAGTCCCGTATGCTCTCCCGCGCGAGCTTCAATACTGACCGGAATGCTGCCGTCCGCTCACGGCGTGCACGATTGGATTGTTTCGGGAAACGTTAATTACGACGATTTGCCGGAAACGATAAAAAGTCGCAGCGCGCTGAAAAACAACGAACGAACCGCAATCGATTTTATCGGGCAATTCGAAACCTATACGGATATTCTTGCACAAAACGGCTATGATATGGCCTTGAGCGGTAAATGGCATTTGGGAGATACCGCAAAAAAACGCAAAGGATTTTCATACTGGAACGTCATACTACGCGGCGGCTGCAGCTATAAAGATTACGATCTGTACAATAACGGCGACTTTGAGCGGCATACGCAATATATAACCGATAAAATTACCGATAACGCAATCGAATACTTACAAAATCGCCGAAAAGACAGCCCTTTTTATTTGGGCGTTCATTACACCGCTCCGCATACGCCGTGGAATAAAAACGAACATAAAAATGAGATTTGGCGGCTGTATGAAAAAGACGATTTTCCGCAGCTGAAATTCGACATTCCGATACACAGGGACAGTATTCTGCATGATTTTATCGGCGATACCGAAGAAAAACGCCTCGAATATATACGCGGCTATTTTTCGGCGATAACGGCTATGGATAAAAATATCGCGCGCCTTTTAGCGGAATTAAAAAGGCAGAATCTTCTTGAAAACACCTTGATTGTCTTTACCGGCGACAACGGCATGAATCTGGGACACCACGGGATTTGGGGGAAAGGCAATGGAACGTATCCTCAGAATTTTTATGAAGAATCCGTAAAAGTACCTTTAATTTTATATCACAAAGGAACGATACTTCCCGCAACCTATTCAAGTTTGGTAAGTCATTTGGATATTTTTCACACTATTCTCGATTATGCGCACATTGATACGGAGAACGGCAAAACCCTTCGGCAAACAAAACTACCGGGAAAATCTTTGATTCCGCTTTTTGAAGGAAAACCGGTCATACGGGATTCGGTTCCGATTGCAAGCGAATACGGCGCCGTCAGAATGCTGCGGACGGAACGTTATAAACTAATAAAAAATTATATCGACAACCGCGACGGATTTTACGACTTAAAAATCGATCCGCAGGAAAAAATCAACCGTATCGACGAGCAAAGTTGTAAGCCGGTTATTCAACAAATGACCGATAAAATAAACAGTATTTTTGAAAAATACAGCATTGACAATCACAATGGGAAGTACCAGTTTCCGAAGGGAATGGGACAAACTGCAAGAGTCCGTAAAACGGACGGGACCGGCAGTTTTAAACAAACCATACATATGTACTGGGACAAGCAAAAAAAATGATACACCGGTTTTTATTAAGCGGCAGCGGTTTTGAAAAAAAAGAACTTTTACAAATCGCTTCATATTACAGAAACTATCTGCAATCCGATATTCTTAAAAACTGGGCGGATAAAACAGCCGACTCCGCTTACGGCGGCTACCTTACTTGTTTTGATCGAAAATGGAATATAACCGGATACGACAAAGGAGCTTGGGGACAAGCACGGCATATTTTCACTTTTTCCGAAGCATACAGATTGTTCGGTAAAGAAAAAAAATGGCTGTATTTGGCAAAAACCGGTATCGATTTTATAAAAAATCGTATGTATGACGGAAACGGACGCCTCTATTATTTGGTCGATAGAAGCGGTATGCAGATAAAGGAAAAAACAATATCGATATTCAGCGATGCCTTTTTTATTTTAGGTCTTTCACATTATATTTTTGTAACCGATACTACGGCGGAACTCGATTTGTTAAAAACGGTTTACGCAAAATTTGAAGAAAACATAACAAATGAAAATTTTAAAGATATAACCCCCTATATGTATGAAAAATCTGTTTTACATCATGCCGTTTTTATGATTGCTTTAAATGCGGTAACAACTGCAAGTACCGTATTGGGCACAGAGCACTGTTCAAGCCTTATACATTATTGTTTGGACAAGATACTAAACCTTTTTTTGGACAAAGAACGTAACTGCATTGTAGAAAAAAAAATGACGGACGGAACTTTTTGTACCGGTCATAATAGCCGCTTGGTAAACGTCGGTCATACATATGAATGCCTGTGGTTTATACTCGATGCCGCAAAAACCTTAAAAAACGCCGATTTGTTAAAAACCGTATGCTCCATTGCGAACAGTACGGAAGAACACATAAAACAAACCTCAAAACCGCTTATTTTTTCTTTTGCGCTCGATGGAAAAGCCGAAAAAAATACCACATGGAAATATGAAGCAACCTTTTCTCCTTTTGACAATGTAAGCTGGACTTATGCCGAAAGTTTATGTTTATTCGGTTATCTTGCCGCATTAACAAAAAATGATACATATATTCTACGTTTTAAACACATACATAATTTAGTTCAAAACCATTTTGTAGATACGGAATACGGAGACTGGTTCCATGCCCTCGACGAAAATTTTAAAGTAATAAAAAACTTTAAGGGGTCCGTTGTAAAAACAGCATTCCACATTCCGCGTGCATTAATGAAACTTATAACCGTTTTTGAATCTACCGATTTAAATACTATATTTTTTTAAAATTTTATAATACAGACTCCTCGGCCAATCCGGCCGTCAATCTTGAAAAAAAGGCCGGCTCGGAGTATAGTAAAGCATATGCAGAATTTGTCTTTAGCCGACCGCGAGCTTCTTATCGATGTGCTGAATACGGCCGCTTCATGGATTTATAAAAAACCGCTTGCACCTTTAAAACTTTCCGATATACGCGTTTCCGAAAAAACCGCGCACGCCGCCTCCCCGTCCGCGGCGGAGACCGCCTGTGCAGGCGGAACGGCTCCGGTTGCCGCAAAACAAACGATGGAAGCCATAGCGCAAAAGATTGCCCGCTGTTCGCGCTGCGTTTTGGCAAAAACGCGCAAGCACACCGTTCCCGGTTTCGGCAGCCTTCAGCCGCTGGTTATGGTTATAGGCGAAGGACCGGGCGCCGACGAAGACGAAACGGGTCTTCCCTTTGTGGGAGCCGCGGGTAAATTGCTCGATAAAATGCTCGAAGCGATTTGTCTTTCACGCCATACGAATTGTTTTATCGGGAATATCGTCAAATGCAGGCCGCCGCACAACCGGGATCCGGCTCCGGAAGAACGCGAAGCATGCACATCGTTTTTGCACGCGCAAATTCATGTTTTAAAGCCTAAAATGATTTTGGCCGTCGGGCGCATTGCCGCGCAAAATCTTTTGGAAACTTCGGAAGGAATCGGAAAACTGCACGGACGCTTTTTTACGTACAAAGATATTCCGCTTATGGCAACCTATCATCCGAGCGCCCTTTTGCGCGACGCCTCTTTAAAAAAGCCGGCATGGGAAGACTTAAAACTGTTCAGAGCGCGCCTTGCCGAATTGGCAAGCGGCTATACCGGCATTGCGGGAAGCGTGCGGCATGACTGATCGGTTATGGGCGGAAGTTTTTTTAAACATTCCCCTGCACGCTTCGTTTTTTTACGGCTGGACGGCGCAAGATTCCGATTATAAAGCAAAACGGGATTCCGCCGAAAATTCCGGGCACAAAACCGAACGGAAATCCGAACAACAAACCGCCGCTGTCCCTCCTCAAGTCGGCACGCGCGCCCACGTTACCTTCGGCAAAAGGAAGATGACGGCCTTTATCGTCAAAATTCATACCGAACTTCCCTCTTCGCTCGACTTTCCTGCCGAAAAGATAAAACCGCTCGGGCGCATTATAGACGAGGTGCCGCTTTTTACGCGGGAACAAGTCGAACTTGCTTTATGGATGGAAGATTATTATCTGTGCTCGCGCGGGGAAGCTTTGAGCGCAATGCTGCCTTTGGGTAAAAAAGAAGCGCGGAATCCCGATTTTTCATTCGACACCGACGCCGAAGAATTCGTGCCGAAAACGCTTTCGCAGGAACAAAGCGATGCGGTCAGCGCGATTCTTGCCGATAAAGAGCGCCTCATGCATTATCTGTACGGAACGACCGGTTCGGGCAAAACGGAAGTGTTTTTGCGCATAGCCGAGCAAAAACTTGCCGAAGGAAGGGGTGTTATTTATCTGGTGCCCGAAATAGGCTTGACAAAGCAAGTCGTGCAGGCCGTAACGGCACGCTTCGGCGAAACGGCGGCCGTGCTGCATTCGGCACTTACCGGGAGCCAAAAGCTTGCGCAGTGGCGCAGAATCATCGAAAAAAAAGCGCGCGTCGTTATCGGTGCGCGCAGCGCCGTATTCGCTCCCGTTCCCGATTTGGGCTTGATTATCATCGACGAAGAACATGACGGTTCGTATAAGTCGGGAAATTCGCCGCGCTATTCGGCGCGCCAGGTTGCGATCAAGCGCTGCATGAACCTGCACATTCCCCTCGTTATGGGAAGCGCAACACCTTCGCTCGAAGCCTGGCACATGATGAAGCAAAACAAAATCGGCGAGTACCGCTTGAGCAGGCGGCTGGCCGGCGGCAAAGAACCGACAATAGAACTTATCGATTTGGCAAGCGGCGAAAAAAGAGCGCAAACGAACGGCTGTCTTTCGCGGTATTTAGAAGAGCGCATAAGCAACACGCTCAATGACAAAAGGCAGGTTATTTTATTTTTAAACCGGCGCGGCTTTACCCATTTTTTCAGGTGCAAATCGTGCGGCTTCGACTTAAAATGCAAAAACTGTTCGGTGTCGCTCACCTATCACAAGCGCGAAAAAATCCTGCGCTGTCATTACTGCGGCTGGTCGGTAAAGCCGCCTTCTTCGTGCCCGTCGTGCGCTTCGCTCGACATAGAATATTCGGGTTTCGGTACCGAATTTATCGAAGAAGAAGTGCGCGCCAAATTTCCCGCAGCCCGCATTGTGCGCGCGGACAGCGACAGCTTAACCGGCCGCGGCGATCTTGAAGAAAAGCTTTCGCTGTTTAAAGAAAAAAAAGCCGATATTTTGCTCGGAACGCAAATGATCGCAAAGGGATTGAATTTTCCCGGCGTGAGGCTTGTCGGCGTAGTTATGGCAGACACGGGCTTGCATTTACCAGACTTCAGAGCGGCCGAGCGCACCTTTGCGCTCATCGTACAGGTTGCAGGAAGAGCGGGAAGATTTTTTCCCGACGGCGAAGTTATCGTACAAACCTACGATCCGCAACGGGACGCGGTTGCCTTGGCATGCGGCGGCCGTGTAGAGGAATTTTACGAAAAGGAACTGAACGCGCGCCGTGAGCTGAATTTTCCGCCTTTCAGCCGCCTTGTCAGACTCGTATTCAGATCGGCAAGCGAAACGAAAACGCGCGGTGCGGCGGAAACGGCTGCCCGCATTATCGCCGATTCTTCCGATCCGCACATAACCGAAATTCTGGGACCGGCCGAATGCCCGCTTGCGAAAATCGCCGCCAATTTCCGCTGCCACATTTTACTGCGCGGTAAAAGGCTTTCATATATGCAGCAGCTTGTACGCACGTTTTTAGCCTCATACAAAACCCCTTCGGGCGTGTATATTGAAGTTGACGTAGACCCGATAAGCCTGTTATAATGTACACATGACACAAAGCCTCGAAGATTATTTGGAAACCATCGGGAACCTTGCGCAGGGCGGCAATATGCCGCGCGTCAAAGACATAGCTGCAACGCTGAAGCTGTCGAAACCTTCGGTTCATGTCGCCCTCCATTTACTCGAAGACAAGGGCATGATCGAGCACGAACCCTACGGCGATATTATTATAACCGAATTGGGAAGACAAAAATATTTGGAAATAAAGCATAAACACGATACCATAAGCAGCTTTTTACAAAAGAATTTGGGCATATCGCCTGAAAACGCAAACAAAGACGCCTGCTTAATGGAACATTTTTTAAGCGACGAAACGCTTGAAAAGATAGAATCCTGCGTAAAAAATGCCAAAACAACCTGTGCTCTTTGTCCGGAAAATGCCGCTTCATTAAGCGCGACTTCTACGGATGAACCCTGATTCCTTCAAAGCAAACATTCCATAAAAAAAGCCCTTGAGCGGGAGCCGTCAATCCCGCGTTTTTTCTGTCCTTTGACATAAGTATAAGGCGGAACTCTTGTGCACCGCCGCCTCTTTTTTCAAGCTCGATAAACGTGCCGGCAAGAGAACGCACCATTTTCCATAAAAAAGCGTTTGCGCAAATTTCAAATACGAGTTTTTCGCCCTGCATAAAAAAAACGGCGCGTTCTATAAACCGGTTTTTAGAAAGACTTTTGTCGCCGGCGGCGCTGAAAGCCGAACAATCGGTTTCACCGTGCAGACAGGACGCCATCTCGTTAAGCTTGGCGATATCGGGATAGCGGTACAGCGGCCACACATAGTTCATTTCGCATGCGGCAGGCGTTTTTCCGCAGTAAAAAAAATAGCGGTAGGTACGGTTTACCGCATTAAAGCGGGCGTTAAAATCGAGCGGTTTTTCTTCGGCTTTGTGAACGCGTATATCCGAAGGAAGGCGGCTATTTAAAGCGGGAATATAATTTTCAAGCGGAACGGAATCGATCGGAGAAATAAAATTTGCAGCTTGAGATGCCGCATGTACGCCCGAATCGGTGCGCCCGGAACCGTACAAGACGACAGGCTGTTTATGAATAAGGGTTAAAACTTTTTCAACTTCTTCCTGAACGGTGCGCTTTTGCGTAAGCGTACGCGCGCGCTTTTGCGCTTCGTTCGATGCCGATACGGCGTCAGTCCTGCATTGTTGGCGCTGCCATCCGCAAAAAAAAGTTCCGTCATAGGAAAGCGTAAGCAAAATATTGCGCATGATGTTAGGTACCCGGTTTACTCGTCATCATCAAAATCAATCATATTTGCTTCTTTCAACTCGGCGGTTAAATTATCGTATAAGCTGCGCGAATGTTCCAAAAGCGGGCCCGGTTTGTTTTTCGACGATTTTCCCAAGCCGAATATGCGGGCAATGGCGCGCTTAAGTTCGTCAAGTTTTTGCAGCCGTTCGTGAACATTTTCCTTTTGACCGTATTTGTATTCCAAAAGTGCGCACAGATAAATAACGCCGTCGTAACCGTAGTTTTTATCGATATCGGGGCCGAAATGGCCGATCGCAGTGATGTTTTCTATGCGGTGAATTTCGTAATCGAGCGATTCATGATACAAAAACAGCGCTTTGCGGTAAAATCGCTGCTGAATGTAGTCGTAGCCGCGGCCGGGACACAAAGCATTCAAATCGCCGCACAGCCATGCGAGACGCAGGCATATTTGCGCTTTTTTTATCGTCGGGGAATATTGTGCAGGGAGATGTTCATAGCAAAGTAACGCAAGATAATAAGCCGCCGCACCGTCGAAAACCGTACGCGGTCGTTTCAAATCATAAAAGGGAAAAATCGCTTCTACGGATTTTTTGCGCGCGTCTTCACTGTCTATAACCGTTTCTACAATCTGTTCGTCGGAAAAGTGTTCAAAATCGTTCCACAACAAGGCGGCGTGGCACACGGGGCAAGCCGCAATCGAATAAATAAGCGGGTAAATCGGGCCGAATTTTACCGAAGGCTCGAAAATTCGTCTCAGCTCGTCGGTAAGCTCGCCGGCTATCATGCGGCCGCCGCCGGTCAGCATTTCTTCCCGTGCAAACTGTTTTTTGCAAAAAGGGCACAGAATCTTCTGTTTCGAATAAAACGATACGGCCAAATTCTTAGTGTCGTCCTTTTTTTTGTACAGATCCATTCTTCCCCCATAAAAACTTTTGCAGAAAGCTGAAGCTTTCGAAAAAGTTTTTTCGCGCTTTCGCAAACGTCTGTTGAGAAAGCGCAGTAAATAAAACGATGTTTGCCGAAAGGCAAACTCGACGTTGAAGCAAGCGGCGCCACTTTAGCCGCGAGCTTCAACCGTTCCCCCTTCCAATATAACCTGAGCAACGGCATAATGTTTTTCGTGCGCCAAAGAAAGATGAACGCGGACCGCGCCGTTTTTTTTCAGTAATTGCTCGGCCGAACCGTACAAGCGCAAAAAAGGCTTTCCGGCCTCATCTTTGCATACGCACACGTCGCTCAAATTAAGGCCCGCAAGACCGGTTCCCAGCGCTTTTCCGAATGCTTCTTTTGCGGCAAAGCGCGCAGCCAAACTTTCCGCTCCTTTTTGCAGCGGAAGCGAAAAAATATAGGCAGCTTCGTCCGCATGAAAAAAACGCCGAATAAAGCGTTCCTTTTGCACCCACGGCATAAAACGTTCCGTATCTACAATATCAATACCGCAACCCGTTATCATAAGTCCTCTTGAAAATCCGGCGAAAAGGAGTCGGAAGATTTTTCCGCAAGCTCTACTTCCAATACGGGAGGATCGACGGCGACAACCGAGAATTCATCGGGAACATTTACCCGCAGCTGCACTGAATAGGTTCCCGCGGTATGCGCGTCGGCAAAATCGGCTTGAATGGTCGATTCGTTCGGCACAAAAGATGCTAAAGCGCTTTTTGCGCCGGACAGAATCAGCGTTACTTCGCCCAATTCTTTTGCAATCTCAAGCCCCGCATGCAGGTTCAATGCTTGAGCGCTAACGGAAAATCTGCGGCTTAAAGCCTGCGCTTTAATTTCGACTCGCACCGTAACATCCCGAACATCCGCTACATGTACGCGTCTTAAATCGTTTCCGATTTTTACTGTGGAGGTAAAAGATTCGGTTTTATTTTGCAAATCGATACCGACCGTATTCACCGATTCGACCGCATCGACGGCCGATTTGGCGCCGGCGATTTTTACGTTTTCGGGCTCGACGGTTTGCGAAACGACTTCGTATCCCTCAGGCAGACTGCCTAAAAAAAACGCTTTGACGGGTACCGATTTATACGTATTTTGTTCAAAACGAAGCGAAAGCGTATTCGGCTTAACTTGCACGTCGAGCGGATCCATAAGCGTAAAATAATCTTTCAGTCCCAATTTAACCGATAAGGAACTTACTCCGCTTGCAGTTACCGACGAAGTATCGATGTAGGCCGTTATGTCGCTTTTTTGCACAGCTGCGGTTTGTTCGGGCTTTGCCCTCACCGTCACGCGCACATATTTAGGCGGATCGTCGGCAAGGGCGAAGCTGCCGCCTTCGCGCACTTGAAGCGGAATCGAAAACGACTTGGAATCGAGGGTAGTGATTTGATACGAAAAAAACAACAAAACGGCGGCTGCAACGGCAAGCAGTTTAATCGGCAGATTATCGGTCAAGCGAGCAAGAAAATCCGGCATTTTCATAAATCTTCCTCCGGAGTAATGGAGTCCGCCGTAATGTCCAACAGGGTTTCGAGCGTTTCGTTTAATTGTTCCATCGTCAAATCGTAGTGCAGACGGGAATCGTATGCCAAGCTGATTGCTCCGGTTTCTTCAGATACGACAAGGATAACCGCGTCGGTTTCTTCGGACAGACCTAAGGCCGCACGGTGGCGTGTGCCGAAGGTTTTGCGTATATCATATTGTTCGGAAAGCGGCAAAAAGCATCCGGAAGCAACGATTTTTCCGTTTTGAATAACCGAAGCCCCGTCGTGAAGCGGCGTATCGTGACCGAAAATCGTTACCAACAAGCTCGAAGTAAGATCGGCGTTCAAATACGTTCCCGTGTCCATAATATCTTTGAGTGAGGTTTTACGCGTAAAAACGGCAAGCATTCCCCGCTTTTGTTTGGAAAGCATTTCCGCCGCAATCAGCACCGAATCGATATACGTGTGCTTTGTTCCGTTACGGAATTTAAACCACTGCGTTTGCCCGAGCTTAAAAACGATTTTGCGCAGTTCCGGCTGGAACACAATCGCAAAGCCGATGAGAACGCCGGGCGCAAATAAATTCAAAATCCACAATAAGGTCGATAAATTCAAAAAAAGAGCGAGTACATAGGCGACTAAAATCGTAAAAGCGAATTTGATGATTTGCAAACTTTGCGTTTTTACGATAATGCCGTACATCTTGTATAAAATAAACGCAAGAACGCCTATATCCAAAACGGGACGGATGTAATCGTATATTTCGAGAATTTTCCCCATACCGCTCATAGTTTTTCCTTTTTATTCCGCGCCTTTATTCCGTGCCGCCGGAAACCGAACCGAAAGCGTCCAAAACGGCAAGCATGTCGGCCGTTTGCGCCGTATCGTGCACGCGCAAAAAAGTATAGCCCTTTTGCACCGCGATAAGGTTTGCCGCAACGGTACCGGAAAGCCGCTCGGCCGTATCCTTTCCCGTAAGAGAACCGATAAAACTTTTGCGCGACAAACCTGCAAGCAGTTGCGGCGCTCCGAAACCGGTTTGTTTTTGTATGAGCTCTGCAATCGCCGCGCCGTTTTGAACGAGCGCTATATTCGAACGCACATCTTTTGCAAAACCGATTCCCGGATCGGCGATGATTTTATCGGCACTTATTCCCTGCGACACGGCATATTGTATCCGATGTGCAAGGTACAAAGCAACCTCAGCGACTATATCAGTATAACGGGTATTGTTTTGCATGATAAGGGGGGTACCCCTTTTATGCATTAAAATAATCGGAATTTTTTCTTTTGCGGCAAAGGCGGCAAGGTTTTCATCGTCTTCCAAAGCCGATATATCGTTTAAAATATCGGCTCCGGCGCTGCGGGCGGCCTGCATAACCGGCAAAAGGCGGGTATCGACGGATAAAGCGCCCGAACAGTGGCGGCGGATTTCTTCTATAACCGGAACGATGCGTTTTATCTGCTCGGCGGCGCTCACGTAAACCGAACCGGGGCGGCTCGACTCTCCGCCGATGTCGACGATGTCGGCGCCGTTCGCAAAATGTTCCAAAGCGCATTCGGCCGCAGCGGATGAAGAGGCGCGGGAACCGGCCCAAAAGGAATCGGGCGTACAGTTTACGATCGAAACGATGTAGGCGCTTCTGCTTGTTGTAAGCACCCGATCGGAAAGTTGTAAAGGAGTAGGAAGACGAAGCGCGCTCATACGGCAGCCGTTCATACGATGGCCATTCATACCCTGTTTGATCATACGGCGTCCCAGAGTTTTAAAGCTTTGCGCGCTAAAGAAGCGCCGTCCAAATGCGCATCGCGCAAAATCTGGCTCCGGTTCCCCTGCGCCAAAAAGCGGTCGGGGAAGCCGCTTACCCCCGTTTTTTTGCCGTCGACGTAACGGTCAAGCAGAGATTCCAAATAGGTTCCGATACCGCCTATACGTATGCCGTCTTCGACAAAGAGTACCCGGTCGTATTGCGCGGCAATCGATAAAAAATATTCTTTATCGAGCGGCTTTAAAAAGCGCAGGTTGTAAATATCGGCGGATTTTCCTTCTTTTTGCAGTTCGCGCGCGGCTTCAAGCGTTTCGGGAAAAATGCCGCCCGTGCAGACAAGCAAAATATCGGCCGCACCGCTGTCGTTTCCGGCGGATTGACCGGGAGAGCCGCCGGCTGCAGAATCTCTTTCGGCGGGCTTTTTAAGCAAAACGCCGCGTCCGCTCCGTACGCTTTGCGCAAACTCGGCCTGTTCGGCGGGGCACGGCGCTTTCGGGTAACGTATAACAACCGGTGCGTTTTGTTCGAGCGCCCAGTTAAAACACAGTTCCAATTCCTTTTGAGAAGCCGGCGCCAAAAGCGATACGTTCGGAACCGGGCGCAAAAGCGAAATATCGAAGATTCCCTGATGCGTTTCGCCGTCGCCGGGCACGGGCCCCGAACGGTCGAGCATGCATACAACCGGAAGATTTTGCAAAGCGATATCGTGAATAAGCTGATCGACGGCGCGCTGAATAAAGGTCGAATAAATCGCCACAACGGGCTTTAAACCCGAACGCGCCAAACCTCCGGCAAAGGTTACCGCATGCTGTTCGGCTATGCCGACGTCGAAAAAACGATCGAGAAACCGGCAGCGGAATTCGGTAAGACCGGTGCCGTCGGTCATAGCCGCCGTAACCGCAACGACTCTCTCATCCTCTTGTGCCCGCCGTACAACCTCCGAAGCGAATACGTCGGTAAAGGTTACCGGACGCTTCGAAGAAGATGCGGGCGCAACCCCGTGATAGGAAACCGGATCGTTTTCGGCCGGCGCATATCCCCTTCCCTTTTGCGTTACCAAATGAACGACAACGGGCCGGCGCAATTTTTGAATGCGCTTAAAAACCGTAATCATCTGTTCCAAATTGTGACCGTTCAGCGGTCCCACGTATTCAAAACCCAAATCGGAAAAAAAATTGCTCGGAAAAACAAGCCCTTTTACCGCGCGCTTTAAACGGAATACAAGGTTCATAAAATGCTTGCCGATAAACGGAATTTTTTCGGCTATGCGGTCAAAGTTGTAACGGAATGTTTGATAGTGCGCAGTCATCGTAAGACGGCTCAAATAGCGGGATAAAGCTCCGGTATTGCCGTTTATCGACATTTGGTTATCGTTTAAAATAATGATCAAATCTTTTGAAAGCTGCCCCGCGTGCGACAATGCTTCGAGCGCCATGCCGCCGGTAAGCGCCCCGTCGCCGATAACGGCAATCACTTTTCCGTCTTCATTATGCAGCCGCCTACCGACCAGCAAGCCCAAAGCCGAAGAAATCGAAGTTGAAGCGTGCCCCGCATCGAACCAATCGTGAACGCTTTCTTCGTGCTTTGTAAAACCGGCAAGGCCGTCTTTTTGCCGCAGCGTTTCAAAGCGGTCGTTGCGGCCGGTAAGGATTTTATGAGCGTAACACTGATGGCTCACATCCCAAATCAAAGCGTCGCGCGGACTGTCGAATACCTTGTGCAAGGCGACCGTCAATTCCACCACGCCCAAATTGCTCGCAAGGTGTCCGCCCGTTTCGGCGACCACCCGTATAATGCGCTGCCGTATTTCGTCGGATAAGCGTTTTAAATCCTGTATGCCGAACTGTTTTAAATCTTGAGGTCCGTTTATCTTTTCCAGCAGCGTAAGTCAGCTCCTTAAAAAAAAGACCGCCAGCCGATACAATATCGGGCTTGCAGCCTTTTCATTGCACAATCAATAGTATACACAAAAAGAAATCTATTTGTTTTTGTGACGATTTCTTCTGAGTTTTTTCTTTCTCTTATGCGTAGCTATTTTTTGACGCTTTCTTTTTTTTCCGCAGGGCACAACAGCACTCCTTATGTAAATTCAAAAACTGTATCTATTATGACCAAATTCGGGCTCTCAGTCAAGTGGGAAGCTGCAAAAAACAAGATTTCGGCATGAACAAAATCGGTAAAAGAAATTACCTGTTCCCGAACAGACGCGTGAAAAGCTGCAAAATCTAAAGCTTTTCGATTTCCTCAACAGAAAGGCCTGTTCCTTCAGCTATTTTAGTAATATCAAAGCCAAGCTGTTTAAAAGCCTTAGCCGTTTCTAAGGCTTTTTGGCGAGCACCGTCGGAGAAACCTTGCGCAATTCCTTTCGCTTCTCCCTCAGCAAAGGCCATTTCCCTCTCTTCTTCTCTCTGAACTGCAATGTCGGTATCGTAATCATATTCGGCTATCAACATGTTCATAACCTCCCGTGATTTTCGCTCCAAGTAATCCCTCAAAATATCATTCTGAATACACTCTTTAATTGCATTCTTAAAGCCGTTTTCGCCGTCAAGTCTGATGTGACGCCGTACCGTTTCCACGAACAAGGTGTATTCCTGAAGCGGCTTACATCTTTTCAAAACACCGTCAGCTTTATTGTAATTGATGTTCATCACTTTTACAAGCAATTCAAGGCTCGGTTTTGCGGATTTTACCATGAACGCATCAGAGAGCCTCAGTTCCGTCTCGGCCGGGTATTTTTCCTCACCGTTGTAAAAGACATAGAACTCAGGTGTCGGAATCTGTTTGAGTTTACGCAAATAGCGGTCGCGCGGGTTTTGGATTTGCTCGTATAATCGGGCAGCGTATTCCAAAAAGCGTACCGGCATGTTGTCGTTGATTGTAGACTGATGCTCGGCCAGCACGATAATCTTGTTATCGATGAGGCAGGACACATCGTTACAAAAGCTCATGTACATGACATGCTCAAGGCGCAAGGGTATAAGTTCGGTTGAACCGTCCAAGTGTGTACCGTGCAGGGCGTTATACAGCGACAAAAAGTTTTCTTTCGCGTCTTTGTCTTCGCCGAATAAATCGACGAACACGGAATCTTTATAGCGGCGGTTATGTTTTCTCATACGTACCTCCACCCCTAATTATAGGCACAGACGGTACAAAAAGCGGAACAAAAGGGAAAAGGTGTCCAAGAATGTACGTCCTGTACATTCTTGGGCTTCGAGTATTTTTGCTTACGCAAAAAACTCGACGTACCTTTTTCCTCTACGGGCGAGGCGCCGGACATTTTCCCGAGCAGACATCCTGCCCGCTTTTGGCTTAGGGGCTGTCCAAAAACTTCAGTTTTTGGACAGTTTCCTTGATTTTATATGCGATGTTTTAAATTAAGTCATTACTGTATAAAGACTTAATTTAAAACTCGTCGGGGATGGCGAAAAAGTAACAAACTTTTGAGACATCCCCGGTTCCACGCGTGCGATGTTTTAGGCGGAAAGCTTAAAACTCATACCTGCACACTATGCGAAAGCCGGTAGTATCCTTGTTCTTGTCGGGCTCTTCAAGGCCGCGAGACGCACAACAACACGCAGAGGCGAAGAAAGAATAACCGCCGCCGCAGGTGGTGCGATTAGTGCCCGAAAGCGGCCCGACAGGATCGGTACCGCCCTCAGGCGTAGTCTGGATCCACCAATCCCAGCACCATTCGCTTACGTTGCCCGACATGTCAAAAAGACCGAACGGGTTTGCCTTTTTACGTCCCGCTTGGTGCGTTCTGCCGTATTCGTTCGCATCGTACCACGCGTAGTATGAAAGTTTGTCGCGGTTGCCAGTGCCCGCCCATTTCTGCCATGCAGTGCCGCTTTGGGCAGCCCACTCCCATTCGGCTTGGGTCGGCAGGCGGAAGCCTTTTTTGCTCATATCCATGACGGGCACATTGTGTGCCTGTGCATCTTCTACCGTGTAGGTATGCCCGTTATAGGTATACACGCATTGCGCTTCTCCCAAAGAGTAACAACAGCGCGTAAGCTCGTTGCAAAAAGCTATCGCATCAAACCAGCTTACCTGTTCTACCGGGCGCTTTTCTTGGCTCTCGCCTGATGCAGTCGGATGTGAGCTGCCCTGAAAGTAACTCGGATTGTGTGCCATTACCAGCTCATACAACTCTTGCGTAACTTCCGTTGTGCCTATCCGATAGGCGGTTAAACTGACCTTATGCGGATCGTTGTAGACGTAGTGGTAGGCATCGCCTCCGACATAGCCGTCCGTTACCGCGTCTATCTTTTTCATATTGTAATCTTCATACGAACCGCCAGAGCCTATCGGTGCAAGATACCTCAGTCCGCCGTAATACGTAATTATTCGAGGTCTGACAAACGCATACACCGTGTCCGACGGCACGTTGCCGGCGTCAAACTCATAGGTATCGCTTATAAGCTCTCCGTTTTTATCATTCCAATGCCATTCCACCTCCGTATTTTTGAGAAGAGGATACTTATACTTAAGCCGGTCTTGTACGCCGTACCACAACCCGCGGTGCTTTGCGGTTACGGTGCCGAGCGTTACCGTTGCCCCCGTAATCCTGCCGTATGTAACGGTAAGCTCTATGGGCGGCGACACTCTGGCATACACCGTGCGTGCATTCCCGTCGCTCGCTTTAAACGTATAGAAAAAGTCTATAAACTCCCCGCCTGCATTATCCCAATACCAGTGTATGGAATGGTCTTCGGGAACGGTTACCAGTTTTTCAACCTGCTTTTGTACGTTGTGCCACTCATCGCCGTCGTATATGGTGATAGTGCCGGCGGTCTCCGGTGTACCCGAGCCTGAACCGTACGTAACGGTAAGCGTAATGCGCCGGTCGCCCGTTTTGGCAAAGACAGTGCGGTTTTGCCCGTCGTCTTTTTTAAACTCGTACTCGTCGGTCAACACGGGAGCACTTTCGCTCGTTCCCCGATGCCATGCGGTTACGGCAATGTTACTAGGATCGCTGACCTGTATCCTGCTTGCGGCCTGCTCTTTTATGTCCTTCCACTTTCTCCCGTCAAGAACAACAAGCGGCGTGCTGTCCGGTACGGTAACGTTGCTGTCGCCCTTTACGGTGATGTTAATGCGCAGGTCTTCCAGCTCTGCAAAGATGGTTGTGTCGTCGTCGAAGGTGTAGGTATCGTTCACCGTATTGCCGTTCTTTTTCCATCCGTTACACTGAAAGCCGTAGTGCACTTTGAGCGCAGCTGCGGCATAGGTTTTAAGAACCGAATTCCAACGGGTTCCCTTGTTGACGCTGATCGACTTCGGCCCCAGTATGGAACCTCCTTCTTCAGGCGTTACCTCGAAAGTTATTTTAACCTGAGGGCCCGAGCCCTGTATACTTGAAAGGTCGGGTAAGTCCGGCCGCGATTTAACAAACACGGTTGCGTTCGTGTAAAAAGTATCCGTGTCTTTCAGTTCCGGTGCGCTTTCGTCAGCACCCAAATGCCACGAGTCAATCAAAAAGTTCGGCTTGGCGCTGACCTTGCTTTTAACCGTTGACTGCGCTTCCGACCACTTGGCCCCCGCACGTACGCCAACCGGTTCGGCAGGCACATTGACGTTCGCATCGCCTTTTACGGTGATGTTGACGGTAGAGCCGCCCCCGGAACCTCCGCCCGCGCTGTTGGGGCAGGCGGTAAAGACCAGTGCTGCACCAAGCGTCAGTGCGATAAGTGCGGCTGTGATGAGCGCCGCGGTTCTCGTCTTCTTGTTACTGTATTTCATAAATAACTCCTGTTTTCCAACCTATTACGGTTCCTTTGCCGCTTTAATTTCGGCTACGGTGGGCAAGCTTACCCGCTCAAGCATTGTTACAATGGTCTTACTACCTTCGGTTGTGGTCAGTGCTGCCGTGTTTCCGGTTAAGACAAACGGCAGAGATTCTCCGACTAACTTAAGCATATTGTTTTCAAAGGTATATTCTTCTTCCCACGGATCGCCTTTAAAAAGACCGTTTCCTCCGGGATTTGAATTTCCCTCTATTTTGAATGCGAGATATGCTTTACCTTCCGAAAAACAGTAATACAGCTGTCCAGTACCGCCGCCCGGATTAGGATTGGATATCGGATACGGTACCGGTGTTCCGCCGTTTACTTTTGAGGAAAGAGCTTTCCATACGCCTTCGATGTTGCCGCCTCCCGAACCGCCGCCGCCCGCGTTGTTCGGGCAGGCGGTAAAGACCAGTGCGATGAGCAGCACAAAAGCAGCTCCCAAAAAGGCAAATGCCTTAGTCTTTGAATTACGTGTTTTCATAGTAATCCTCCTTAAAAAATACTTTTTATTTAGAGAAGGGAAAAGTACGGGCATTCTGTCCACTTTCACTCCTCCCGTACACGGATGTACGATTTTCAAACCCTCTCTCTTTCCCGCACTGAGAACAAGCAGCTTCACTTTGAACACTCAAACAATGTGGGACTGTCTGTCACGGATGGCAGCAAAAGCCATCCGTTTCCGAGTTTGCGGAGCAAACTCGGGTTGTGAATTGCACTCAGGATGTGCAATCCTCATACCGGCATGGATGCCGTTGTTTGTTCTTTCGCGTAAAGCGGGACGGGTTTCCACATTCGCCCCTATTTGTTGGTTGTTTACGGATTTTGAGTTTTGTGCATAAGTTACGCGAACGAACGAACGAACGAACGAACGATTATGCACCGTTCGAAAGCTTTGTCAAGTATTCGTGCGGTCTTTTGTGTAATTTGTTTTATATTTTGGTGCGCAAGGGGTGCAATGTTACGGAGCGGAATACTGTTTGCGCTACGGTATTGTTCCATACTAAATATTATAACATAATTCGAGCAAAAAACAAGTTTTACAGGCTGAAGTATTAATAAAAAATTGTATATCCAATGGGTATCGGCCGGTTTCCGTACACGTGCAAATTACCGATCACACATTATTCATTGCTTATTAATTATGCATTTTCCACTTCTTCTTGGGAAAGGCCGGTGGCTTGCGAAATCTTTTGCACGGAATCACCGAGTTGTTTTAGTATACGTGCCGTTTCGAGCGCTTTTTGGCGGGCACCGTCGGCAAAGCCTTGTTCGATGCCTTGTCTTCTGCCTTTGCTCATTCCGGCAACAACGCCTCTTTCAAAGCCGATTTTCTCGCCCGCCATGAGTAAATCATCTCTATGAATATTCAATGACATATACACACTCCTGAACTTTTCGTTGTTTTTGGTACTCTCAACAAGTCCATCAATGGTCTGTGTAAAATGACTTGTTGCCTGCTGTTTGCAAAGATAGCGCAACAGTGCATGCAATTCATCGTCTTTTTCTTTGCCGTATGCACTTGCATTATAAAATACTT
>CAJPNP010000006.1 GCA_905372025.1 uncultured Treponema sp.
CTTTGCACGGCAAACTGCTGTTAAAACGGCCGTGAAAAACTTCAGCTTTTCACGGTTTTGCATGTATGCGAGTTTGGCGCCGCATCGTCAAACTCGATGCGTAACGGCAAAATGAATCGGCTTTTGTCGTTACGCAGACTGCTGCCCGACTTTAGTCGGGTATGCCAGGCTTTTTTTATTTTGAGCCGCGTATGGCGGCTCAAAATAAAAATACAGTCTAAGGAAACCTATCAAGTTTGCTTACCTTAAACATAAGAGTGCTACCCTTCTTGTCGGTTTGTATGCCGCCGGCTTGAACTTTCCCCCTATTTCTTAATCTTGACTTTTGATTTGAAACCCGATAGAATTTTAACCGATTAATTAAACCGATACGAAGCTGCTCCAAACTTAAAATAATTTTTTATTTCGTATCGAGTAGGAGTTTTTATGAAAAAAATCATAATGGTTGTTTGTGCCGCTCTCTTGGTACTTTCAGGATGTTCGGTGGGAAAATCGGGCGCAAACAAAAAGCTGAACGGCACTTTCCGCGGTACGGCGCAGGGGATGCGTGCTCCGATTGTCGTAGATGTTACGCTTGAAAAAGGGGAAATAAAAGATGTAACCGTTGTACAAAACGAAGACTCACCCGTAATAAGCGATGCCGCGGTCAATTCGGTTCCGCAAAGAATATGCGCTCAGCAAAATATTGAAGTCGATAAGGTAAGCGGTGCGACGATAACGAGCTTTGCGATAAAAGCGGCCGTTGCAAACGCTTTGACCGAAGCCGGTGCGGTACTCGGTCCGTATAAAAAGGGCAGCGATGCGGTAAAGAAAGAAGAAAAAAAGACCGCGGAAGATTTTGATGTCGTTATTGTCGGAGGAGGGCTTGCCGGTGTGAGCGCCGCAATCGAATTTGCGCGCAACAGCAATTTATCTGTCGTTGTGCTGGAAAAAGAAGCGTACACGGGCGGCTCTGCACGTGTATGCGGCGGCGGTATGTGGGTCGTCAATTCGGAAATGAATAAAAAAGTAAAATTGGACAGTACTAAAGAAGAGCTGATTGCCTTTTATGAAAAACGGAGCAAGGGGGCCCCGTTAAACAAAAAATTGATCGCCAATATTTACGATAAATCCGCCTATGTGTTCGATTATTTTCTTGAAGGCGGACTGCCCGTATCCGAAGAGCGTTGGTATTTGGCGCATCCCGACAGCAAATTGCCCGTCCTAGATTCTTTGAATAATAATAAATATCCGTGGGAAACCGGCGACAGCGGTCTTTTTCATGCGGTTGAAAAAATAGCCGAAGGTTTGGGAGTTAAAATCCGTTTAAACAGTAAAGTAACCGAACTTGTTACCGAAGGCGGCGCTGTTACGGGAGTAAAGGTTGAAGACGAAACTTCAAAATACACGTTGAATGCTAAAAAAGTAATCTTAGCTTCCGGCGGTTTTTCGCGCAACTCGGAACTGATAAAAAAATATGCGCCCGACTATACGGCGGCATTTCCCTTTACCTGTGCCGGCAGCACCGGAGACGGTTTTATATTGACTGAAAATCTCGGTGTTCAAATTGTCGGGAACGGCATGATGGGACTGAGCGGAACAAATCCTTCTTACGGTTATTACGGTCAAATAGGCAGCCTTGTTTTTGCCGCAAAAGCGGTTGTGAATAAAGAAGGTAAAGATTTCGGTCTGAAAAAAGCCTTTTATGCCGACGGATTGAAATTGATAATAGACCAAACCGATTCGATGAGTATCGGTATCTATGAATCTACCGAAAAAACGGCGGAACGATTGGAAAAAGCTTTAGAAGCAGGAGTTGCAAAAAAATTCGATACGCTTGAAGCTTTGGCTTCTTCTTACGGTATCGATGAAGCGGAGTTTAAGCGCACCGCCGAAACAAAAGATATTAAAACCGGCCCCTTTTACGGTATTGTTATTAAACCCTTGTTAATCGGTTCTATTCCCGGCATAAAAGTCGATGAAAACTGCCGCGTGTTGGATGCGCAAAATCAGGCTATAAAAAATCTGTTTGCCTGCGGCGAATTGATTTTCGGAAACGTTTTTTCCGGAGCCTATGTTTCTTCGGGAAGCGGCGTCGGTATCAGTGCCTATACGGGCGCTATTGCAGCCGACGCAGTTATAGAAGAACTTAAATAAAACGGGCTTATTTCAAAAGTTTGTTATTTTTTGACAACGCGCAAAGGCAAAAGTCGCTTACTTTTGCCTTTGCGCTCGATGCCAGGCTTTTTATGCCCGGAAGCATGCAGCGTGGTCTTCGGGTTAAAATACAGTCTAAAGCAGACCGGCAAGTTTACCCGACCTGAACGCTGTACTCTTTTCCCCCCTAAGTCTTATTAAAACTTTCCGCCGCCCATCTTTACGCTTAGGCTGAAGCCGGCGGTGCTTTTTGCCTGCGATTCGGTGCTCAGGGGGTAGGTAAAAGCCGGGCCTATACTGAAACCGATAAAGCGGTTCGGATTCCACGAAAAAGTCAAAACGCTCATACCCTGAAGTTCGGAAACGGCAAACTGCTGAAACAGCTGAGCCCGCAGTTTTTCCGTTCCGATTTTGTTTTGAGAAAGCGTACAGGCAATGTAGTGCTGTCCGATGTTTCCCATGGAGGTTATGTTTCCCGCCGCTCGAACGGAGCTATGTAATAAGTTTCCTTTTTGTGCTTCTGCAAAACCGGCTTCTATAATTGACTGCACTTCTTTTGTGTTCCGATAGCCGAAGCCGTTATAAAAATACTGGGCCGCTACGCTTGTATGTGTTTTGGCATTACTGTACGAAGCTCCGGCCGTTGCCTGAAAAAAGGCTTTGTTTTTTTCTTTGTATTCGTTGTTGTAGTCGCCGTTTTTGTAATAGATATAATCGCTTCCCCATGCAAAAACGCCTTCGGCAAATACGGCAACTTTTCCCGCAATGCTCCCTGACAGGGTTGTAACCAGCTTCGGCGCTTGCTCGTACCTGTAGCGTCCGCCGATTCCCCATTCCCAGTTTCCGAACACGAATTCCGCCTTTGCCGCCACAGCCGTGTCTTCGGTTTTAAAGCCGCTTTCAGTAGGCGGTAAAAGATAGAACCACAGATTGTGCTGGGTTCGGGGAATCACAATGTGTGTGCGCAGCGATAGGGGGCCCTCTTTATCGGCTTCCGGGTCCTGCGGGTCAATTCGTGAAAGATTGATAATATCCGCAGGACTGTAAAAATACCCCGTACCCCATTTTACCGCATGTTTCCCGAAACGGAAAAAGGCAATATCTTTAAGCGAAAAGTCGGTATACAATTCGCGGATGGAAATATTTACCGCACCGTTTACACCTATGGGAACAGCTATATCGTTTGGTAAAAGCGGCAGCTGTTTTTTTTGCAGAACCGCTAGTCCGGATAAAGATTTTTCAAACGGAAAACCGAAGCTGAATTTACCGTAGATTTTTAAATTTTCGACAGGGCGCGCGTCAAAAAAAAGATTTGCATTTAAGGTTGTCTTCAGTGTTGAATCGGGCTTCGGTTCATAGGGCTCTGCCCAGTTACAGCTTAATTTTAAAGACGAATCGAGCGAACCGCCGATACGCAGCTTGTTCCCTTCAAGAGAAAGCATAGCCTTTTGTAAATCGGCTTGAAATTTAAGCGGCCGGTCGTCTGTTGACGAATCGGAATCCGCTTTGCCCGATGAGCTGTGCGCTTTATCGGGGGAAACAAAAAGGTCTTCATCGCCTCCGAACAATTCATCTTCCAAAGAAGCACTTTCGCTTGCTTGCTGTGTATCTTGTGCATACAAACCGCCATGTAAAAAAAACTCACTGTGAGGCATAAGGGCGGGCAATAACAAAAGGACTGCCGATAAAAAAAGAGCCGGCGACAAACGTAATGATTTTTTCATATCAGTTTATTTTCTCCAAATAAGCCTTTGTAAAGACGACGTCGGGGATTTTCGAATTGTCGAAATCCGCAAAAATCTGCGTCGTTTTTTCTCCCTTTACCAATTCATTTATGTGAATTTGGTGGACGGGAAAGGGCACTCCGTTTATCTTTGCGTATTTGGGAGCGAGGGTCGTTCTCATGTGGCGGCCGCTTGCGCCGTAGCTTTCGATTTTTAAAATCAATCCCTCGTCTTTTCGCACAAAAAACTTTTCCTGTGCGTAAGAAGCGTCTTTATCAAGGGCTTTTGCGGTTACTACGTATACGTCGAATTTACCGAGTTTGCTTTCTTCTGTGTTAAGGATTTCCCACGAATCTTTAAATTTTTCTTTTTTGTTTACATCCGATATTTTCGCATCGCTGTTGCCCAAGTTACGTTTAAGGGACGAGTGCGTAAAACTGCGCGATATGGGGTCGTATGCCCACAGGTTGTTTTTTTCCTGAAGGTAGCCGACACCCTTGTCCGCTTCGGGGGCGATTTGCACGAGGCAGGTTTGATCTTTTACGTCGCGCCGGAACAATTTGAATTGGGCGGCTTCTTTCGGTTCGTTCGGCTTTTCGATAATCAACGAAAGGGTACAGGTAAAGTCTTCCAAAAAGTTGTTGTTAAAAAAAGCCTTATCCATAATGCCGTACATCGTTTCGGCATCGGGTACTTGCGCAAAAACGAAGGCTGCGTACAAAAGTGCGCACAATACAATTATTGTTTTTTTGAACATATCGTCTCCTAATTATAATTTTTATTTTCCCGTCCGCAAAGCTTCGGCAGGAACCATGTTTGCCGCCCGGGAGGCGGAACCCGCTACCGTCAGCAATGTTAAAATCCACACGGTAAGGAATTTTATAACAACCGGTACAAAGGATAAAATCCATGTAAAATGCCCGTTTTTTGTAAAAACTGCAAACGAAGAATCCTTTGCAATCGGTATAAGGGCAAAGATCTGCATAATAATAAGGGCAAGTACAAAACCCGCGGCGGCTCCGATAATCGATAAAAACGAAGCTTCGGCGATAAACAGGGCTCTTATACTGCCGCGTCCGACGCCGCAGGAGCGCATAGTACCGATTTCGCCTTTTCGTTCGTGTACGATTATTTTAAAGGTGTTTGAAATACCTATCATCGTAATAAGCAAAAGGGCGGCTAAAACGCCGAAGCTTATAAACTGTAAGGTGCGCATAAGGGTTGCCATTTGCGGTGCAAAATCCGAAAAAGTAACAACGGCGTATTTGGTGCCTTCCCATTTTCCCTCATCCAGCTGTGAAAACATATAGTTTCCCGGATTTGCCGGTCTTGTTTTTTTTGCAAGCTCTCTGTCGATGACTTCTGCATTTTTTGCAAGTTCTTTTTCAATTTTGTCGGCAAGAGCTTCCTGCATATCGGGATTTTTAAGAAAAAGTGCATACATTTCGACTACCCCTTCAGGAAGCTGACTTATAGTGCGTGCGTATTCAAAATTGATATAATTCGTAATACCGCCGAAAGCCGAGCGGTCTACGGCAATGCCTTCAATTTGCAATTCGGCAACCGTCAACTGCCCCGATGCGGTTTCGGTTTCATATAAGACGACGTCATGCAAGCCGGCGTTCAGCACCTTTGCAGTTGTTTCGGAAATTAAAAGGGCGTTTTCTTTTTTCATACCCTCCCAGCTTCCTTCTTTGAATAAAATACTATCGTGTAAAAATTTTTCGTTTTCAAAGTCGCAGCCGTCGATTTGCGAACTCGCTTCTTTCCCTTCGAAAATAAGTTTGCCGTCATTGCGCATACGCTTGATAACGTACTCGGCTTCTATGCCCATTTCTTTGACAATGCCGTCAATCATGTCTGTTTCTTCGCGGGTTAAAGTTTTACGCGATTCATCGTCCTCATCTTTGTCGGCTGCTTTTTGTGCGCCGATTATGTATACGTGGCCGCCTACAACCTTTGCGATTTCTCCGGTCATGCTTTTTAAAGCGCCGGCGGTCATTCCGTCCATAAAAACAACGACTAAAAATGCAAAGGCAACGGCGATAAGCAGTAAAATACTGCGCCTTTTTTGCCGGTTTAAGTTTTTGAATGCAATTTTCAATATATTCATCTGTAGTTCCTTAACGGTTTATCGCTTCAAGCGGGCTGATTTTCAGGGCCAGCCGAACCGGATACCAGTTTGCAACGACTCCCGCCGCAAACATCGAAAACATAGTTGCCGCAACCGACAGCACGGAAATATGTATGCGCATTTTTTTACCGCCGAACATAGCCGAAAGCGTTCTGTTCAATTCTATGTCCAACGAATTGACAATGAGGGCGGCTATAAGCGCAAGAATCACGCCGATACATACGCCTGCAATGGACATAAAAAAGGATTCGGTAAAAAAGATTTTGCGTACAAAACTTTTTTTAGCCCCGATTGCCCGCATCGTACCGATTTCCGCATTGCGCTGCATAACCGCGACAACCAGCGTATTCATAATCACGATTAAAACCGTAACCGAAAGGATTACCAGCATGGTGATAAACAACACGCGGGTCGCTCCTATTGCCCGAACATATGAATGCATGCCGCCCTTCCAATTCAAAGCTTGCGCATTGATATGTTCTTCGGTAAACCATGTATTTAAATTTTTTACAAGACTTGCAGTTTTTGCCGAATCCTTAAGCTTGATTGCTATATGATGCCATGCTTCGTTGTCTGCAAGATTCAGCCTGTCGCGCAGTTCCGTACTTCCCAAAAGGTTGTCGAAGTCGGTTTTGTTTTCGGCAGAAGCGTCCGCTTCAAAAAGCGAAAAGGCATCGTCGCTTCCGAACAATTCGTCTTCCGATTTTTCCGAAAGGCTTAAATCGATTGAATCGGGAATGCTCGAAGCGGTGCGTGCGCCGAGTGTCATGCCGGCAAGAATGCGGCCGGTGTCCGTGTCGGTATAGGCTATTTCCGATATCGCCGTATCCGGATGCGCGTAAGTAAAAAAGCCCGTTACAAAAAGCCGCTGCTGCTTTGCCTTTTTTCCCATAAGGGCCGTCATAATAATTTCATCGCCGACTTTTAATTCCTTTTCGTAGTATTTTTCGTATTTTTCTTTTACTTCCGAAGGAATCAAAACGAATTTTTCATTATCGGAAGAAGGATAAGCGCCCTCATATATGTGGGCGGTTTGAAAAATACTGCGGTATTTTTGCGGCTCTATGCCCAAGGCGTACATATAGGGTCTTTCCCTTATGTCGGCGGCCGAAGGTTTCCACGAATCGGGTAAATCGGCCGGTTTAAGAACGCTCAGGGCAACCGTGGAAGAGGTAAAGGCCTCTATTTCCGGCATTGAGCGCAGTTTGTCCGTAATTTTTTCAAAGGGCAGTACATAGGGCATTTTCGGTAAATCCATGCTTACACTGACGCTTTGATACGCGCCCAAAAGCTCCACATTGACACCCTTTTGATCGCTTTTTCCCGTAATTAAAATATCGCCGGTAAAATCGCTTATGCAAACATCGCGGGTTTGCTTCATCGCAAAATTCAAAATACCCAAGCCCGATATAACAAAAAAAGTTCCCAAACCTATGAGCGACAGGGTAATAATCAGCTTTGCCTTATTTGCAAAAAGATTTTTTGCCGCCATTTTTAAAACTATCGTATTCATTGTATTCCGCTTGTGCCTCTTATGCGTTTGCCTTTGAATCTTCGACGACAAGACCGTCCAAAATTTTAATGCGGTGGTTTGTCATATCGACAATCTTTGCATCGTGGGTTGAAAAAATAAAGGTGGTTTTTATTTCTTTATTGACTTCTTTCATCAATTCGAGAATCTGATTTCCCGTTTTCGAATCGAGGTTCGCCGTGGGCTCGTCCGCAAGCACAATGTGCGGCTTGGTAACGAGGGCGCGCGCAATTGCAACACGCTGGCGCTGACCGCCTGAAAGTTCGTTCGACTTGTGATGCTTCCATTCAGTAAGGCCGACCTTTTCGATAAGATAGTCTATCCACTCGCTCATCTGTTCCTTTGTGCCTTTGGGCGCTCCGAATAAAAGCGGAAACTCGATGTTTTCATACACATTCAACACCGGAATCAGGTTAAACGATTGAAAAATAAAGCCCAAATACTCGTGGCGGAGAGAGGTCATTTTTTTATCGAGTCTGCCGGGAATTTTTACCTTTTTATTTTGATTTTTCGAAAGCGAGGTAAAATCAGCTTCGCCGTAGATATTTTCGTCGTTGATGATAAGAGAACCGCTTGTAGGCGTATCGATCAAACCTATCATATTTAAAATGGTGGATTTTCCCGAACCCGAGGGACCCGAAATCGAAACGAATTCGCCCCGTTCAATCGAAAAATCCACACCCTTTACCGCTTCAACCTGCACCTTTCCGAGCGGGTAGGTTTTGCGTAAATCCTTAACTTGCACTATGGCCATATATCCTCCGATATAAAGTAAACAATAATTGGAAAATAACGAATAATACTAATATAACAATAATCGGTGGCCGTGAATAGTGTTTTTTTTAAAATACTTATGTTAAATGCTTGGCGGGATACTGTATATTAAATTAAGGAGGCTGTCCAAAAACTGAAGTTTTTGGACAGCCCGCGGCCGCAAAAAACGAAGGGTTTTTGCGGCCGCGCCCGTATAACATTCCCCGTATAAAGCCCTGAGGCTAGATTACTTAAGCAAATCGGCTATGTCGGGCCGTTTCCAGCGGACGGCGGTGTCGTAGGCGGTTTCGCCGGAAATATTTTTTACGGTGCGTTCGAGCCCCATCGACAAAAGGCGGCGGACGGTTTGAGAATCGGCTTCACGAGCCGCATAGTGCAGGACCGTTTCGCCGGCGATGTCGCGCTTTGCGCCCGCTATCTGTACAATCATATTCAGCACGTCGGCGCTGTGTTTTAAGGCGTAGCTTACGGCGCATTCGGACGAATTGTCTTTAGCGAACGGATCGGCGCCTTTTTGCAAGGCTATGCGGGCAAGGTCGGTTTTACCCTGCTTAACGGCGAGCAAGAGGGGAGTAACGCCTTCCCTGTTGCGCCGATCGACCGGATAGCCGGCTGAAATCAATTCTTCGAATACGCGGGCGGGTACCGACGAGTTTACGGCTATGTGTGCGGGCGTATTTCCGTCCGAATCGGCGAGGTTTACATCGGTTCCCAGCACGGCGCGGATAACCGCCATGTCTTTGTGCAAAACGAGGGACAGCGGCGTTCTTCCGTGTATGTCGCGCGCGAGCGGGTTGCCGCCCGATTTTCTGAGCAGGCGAATCAAGTCGATGTTTGCCGTTTCCGCCGCGTCGTGATAAGCGGTGCGTCCGTACATTTCCTGAATCGAAGGGCTTGCTCCGTTTTTAAGAAGCAGGTCGGCCATGCGTATATTTTCACTTTGTACCGCGTCCATAAGCGGCGTGCGTCCGGTAATATCGGTCGAATTGATGTCGGCCCTGCTGCGCAGGAGCAATTCGGCCATGGCGGTGTTTCCGCTGCGGGCGGCTTCATGCAGCGGCGTTTTACCCGCAAGGTTTTTCGCGTTTACGTCGGCACTTCCCAAAAGCGCCAAAGCCGATTTTTCCGCGTTCCACCTTACACATGAATGAAGGGGCGTGTTGCCCAAATAGTCGCGCAGGTTTTGATCGGCGCCGTTTTTTACAAACAGCTTTATTGCATCGACATTGTCCGATTTTACGGCGCTGAAGACGGGCGTTTCGCCGTTTGTGTTCTGTGTATTCACCGAAGCGCCTTTTTCGATAATGACGGCTGCCGAATCGTTAAGCTGCCATTCGGCCGCATAGTGAAGGGGCGTGTTTCCCATTCCGTCGACGGCCTGTATAACTTCGGAGGTTAAAAGCCAATCTTGTACGTCGCCGCCGGCGCTGAGCGCCAAACGCAGCGGCGAATAGTTTGCCGTATTGGTCGAAAATACGTCGGCTCCGCGCGCTAAAAGCATTTCACCGATGAGCCTATTGTTTTGGCGTACCGCCATGTATAAAGGCGAATCTCCGCTTCGGTTGCGCGCATTGATTTCGGCACCGTTTTTCAGCAAATAATTTATTTGATCGGCGCTCGCTTTGTTGAATACCGCAACATGAAGGGGCGTGTTGCCGATGGAATCGCGTGTGTTAGCCGTAGTACGGTTTATGAGCGTCTTTGTCATGTCCAAGCCGATTTCGAGCGAGCGCGTAAAGGGCGTGTTGCTGTTTATGTCTTCGGCATGTATGTCGGCTCCCTTCGATGCGAAAAAAGCGATGTGAGCGGTATTTTTATGTTCGACGGCTTGAGCCAAAGGAGTAACGCCTTTTTTATTGCGCCCGTTGACGTCGGCTCCGCGTGAAGCAAGCGCTTCCAAAACGGCGACATCGGTTTTTGTCATTGTTGCAACGTGAAGGCAGTTATCGCCGAACGAATCAACGATATTTGCGTCCGCTTTGTGCGCCAAAAGCATATCGTACAGTTCCCGGCGGGTTTTATCCGGCATGATAATGAGCAAAGGCGTTTTTCCGATGCTGTCGCGCGCGTTGACGTTTGCGCCCGCAGCAAGCAGCATAACGGCTATTTCCGTCCTGCCGTAGCGAACCGCTTCGTGCAGGGGCGTCGAGCCTGAAATGTCTTTTGCTTGAATGGACGCTCTTTCACGGATTAAATACTGTACCATTGCTTTGTCGCCCGCGATGACGGCAAAATGCAGCGGACTTTGTCCGTCGTTAAAGCGCATGGAAAGATTGCGCGTTTTTACCGCGTCTTCAAAATATGCATGAGAACCGCGTTCAGGTTCCGCATTCGCCAAAATCAACATTGCCGCTATATCGACCGAATCGATGTCTTTTTGCGAATAGGCGAGTGTCAGCGGGCTTACGCCTCTTATATCCGTTACCGAAAGCGGAATGCTCTTTTTAATGCAAAAATCGATTGCCTGCTTGTTTTTATTTCGGACCAAATAATGAATAATGCTTTGCCCTTCGATGTCCCGCATATCACCCGTACGCGTTGTAAGCAGCGCATCGAAAAAAGTCGTTCCCTGCTTTAAGCCGATATCGAAGGCGCTATTGCCTTCGGCGTCTTTTGCAAAAATGTTTCCGTTAAGTTCGGCGAGAACCGCGGCGGAATCCGTCGCCCGGTTTTTTACCGCGACGAGCAAAGGCGTATCGCCCGCATAATTTTTGATTTCGGAATCGGCGCCCTTGTAAAGCAAAAAGGTAACCAGCGGCGCATCGTTTACCTGCGCGGCTATGTGAAGCGCCGTGTTCCCGTTGTCGTCCGTCATGTTTATGTCGGTTTGCGATTGGAACAGCGCGCGTACTTCGTCGGTTTTTCCGGCAAGAATCAGCTGCTGTATGCTCATTTGTCCGCCTTGTCCGGCAGGCGAAGTCGTAAGACAGCCGCCGAACAGTGCGGCGCATAAAATAAGAACGGCGGATAAAACGGCTAAGCCGTGTTTGCGTTTAATTGTACATATTTCCATACTATGATTATCGATATAAGAAGAATAAGAATTGAGCAAAAATAAACCGAAACGGTGCGCCGTGCAATGCGGTATGTTAAATCGCTTCCAGCTGCCGCCGCGCTTCGCGTATGGTGTTTTCGTCTGCGCTCCACAATTCATATTCGCTGAAACTTTTTACCGACATGCTGACCGCCGGATTTTTATAGCGCATGGGGCTTTGAACGATTTTTTTCCCCGAAAGGTGAAAACAGCGCACGCCGGTTTCTTCAAAAAGCGGTACAATCAGTTCGGGCTTTAAGCCGCTTCCCGCCATAATGACCGGGCCTTTTTCACCGCGTTTTTTTTGCAGTTCTCTTAAAAGAAAGCGGCCTTCATAGCAGCTTGCGCTTTGCCCCGACGTTAAAATCGTGTCGAATCCGAGTTCCGCTGCTTTTTCGCAGGCCTCAAAAGGATCTTTACACATATCGAAGGCGCGGTGAAGCGTAAACGAAACTTTTTCCGTGCCGTCTTTAGCGCCTGCTGCGCTCATAAGCGTACGCAGCGCTTTTTCGTCGAGCGAGCCGTCGGTTTTCAAACAGCCGATAACGATGCCGTCGGCTCCCGCTTTACGGCACAGCTCTATGTCGCGCGCCATTTGCGTTATTTCGGCTGTGTCGTAGCAAAAGTCGCCGAAGCGCGGCCGAATGAGCACATGCACGGGAATCGACAGTTCTTTTTTTACCGCTTCTACAAGGGCGAGCGTCGGCGTGGTGCCGCCGATAATAAGGTTTGCACACAGTTCTATGCGCATAGCTCCCGCTTTTTGCGCCGTGAGCGCGCTGTCTGAAGAATCGGCGCATACTTCAAGCATTTTATAAAGTTGATTATCCGTATTGATTGACATGAATGCGATTATAGCACATTATAGTGCGGTATGGAATATTATTTGGGAATAGATTTGGGCGGAACGATGATTAAATCGTCCGTGCTCGATAAACGTTATCGCATTATCGCTTCGGCCGTGAGGCGCACTATGCTTCCGCGTCCGTGGAACGAGATCCTTGACGATTGTGCCGCCTCCGTGTCCGATGTGCTTGAACAGCTTCCGGCTTTATCTTTGCGCAGCTTCTCGTATGCGGGAATCGGTACTCCCGGTATTGTAAACGTCGAAACCGGCGTTATAGAAACCGCCGCCAATTTGGGATTTTACGGAGTTCCTATAAAGGAATATTTGGAAGAAAAATTGCGCATTCCCGTTTGCGTTGAAAACGATGCGAACGCGGCCGCTTGGGGCGAGTTTATTGCGGGTACGGGAAAAGAAAGCTTTACGGGAAAGTCCGACGGAAAAACCTGCAGCGACTTGGTATCGATTACACTCGGAACGGGAATAGGTTCGGGAATCATCATCGGCGGAAAAATCTTCCGCGGCAGCAACGGGCTTGCAGGCGAATTGGGACACACGGTTATAGCGCTTGACGGACGGCCCTGCCCGTGCGGGCGGAAAGGCTGCGTAAACATGTATGCTTCGGCAAGCGGCCTAAAACAAACGACGATGGAATTTATGGAAAGATATCCGGACAGTGTGCTGTGGCGCGAAGCGGAAGGAAAGCTTGAAAACGTTTCGGCAAAAACGGCTTTTCGTGCTGCAAAAACGGGAGATGATGCCGCCGTTCAAGTCGTAAACTTTTATGTCCGCACACTTGCGGCCTGTATCGTAAACGCCGTAAGCATATTTCAGCCGCAGATTATCACGCTTTCAGGCGGCGTAAGTAAAGAAGGAGAGGTGCTTCTTGAGCCGCTCCGCGCTATCGCCGAAAAAGAATGCCTTCGCGGACCGAACACCGCTTTGCCGCTCATTTGCACGGGTAAATTACAGGATAAGGCGGGCGTTGTAGGAGCTGCGCTGTTGAATGCGCTTTTATAAAATATTGCAAGAATAAAGGAAAAAACATGCAGAATAAACATAAAAATCTTTACATGATCCCGAACAATTATCTTTCGCCTTTTTTTACAATGCGCGGCCCCGTTTCGGTTTTAGCCTTTTTCAAAAAATACGTGCTGCAAGCAGGGGGAAAAGTCATTCTTATGATTCCCCTGTTGTTCTTTGTGCTGTCGGTGAGCGCTTGCCGCACATCGCTGAAATCTTCGGCCGTAGATTATCGCGGCGAAATGCGCAAATTCGTCGTTTCCATTGCACGGGCGGCGCGCCTTTCTTCTCCTTCGTTTGCCGTGATTCCGCAAAACGGTCAGGAATTGATTGAACGCGCGGATAAAGATGCGGATATTTCCGCCGCCGGTGAGCTCGACGGTTCCGATATCGAATCGTATATGGACGCCGTTTCCGGAACGGGCAGGGAAGACTTGTATTTCGGGTATGAAGACGACGACAAGGCGACGCCCGAAGCCGTTTCTTCTTATATGAAAAACTTTTGCGATGCGTTCAGAGCAGCCGGTAAAAAAGTTTTCGTTATCGATTATTGCAGCACGCCTTCTTTTATTGATTTTTCGTATACGCAAAATTATAAAAACGGCTATATTTCTTTTGCCGCCGACGAGCGGAATTTAACGAGCGTTCCTGCGTATCCCGGCGCACCTTTTAACGAAAACGGCGATGCGGTTTTGACCGTCGCCGACGCAAAGAATTTTTTATATTTGATTAACCCCGAAAGATTTTCTTCAAAGGAAGATTTTATCGCCGCACTTTGCAAAACGAATTACGATATGTTTATAGTCGATTTGTTTTGCGCCGATGAAAAGCTTGATTTTTCGGATGTGCAGCGTTTAAAAGTTAAGCCGAACGGCGCGCGCCGTCAAGTTATCTGCTATATGAGCATCGGTGAAGCGGAAACCTATCGGTATTATTGGAACGAAAGCTGGAAGCGCTCAAAGCCCGAATGGCTTAAAAAAGAAAATCCGTTGTGGAAAGGAAATTATAAGGTCGCCTATTGGCATCCGGAATGGCAAAACATCATCTTCGGCACTGAAGATTCCTATTTGCAAAAAATAGTCGATGCCGGTTTCGACGGAGTCTACCTCGACATCATCGATGCCTTCGAGTATTTTGAAAACGGGCAAAAAGAATAAAATTAAGCGATTTTCGGATAATTTTATACGCCGTATACGGCTTTGTCTGCCGTTAAACCTTTTCCGCGGCTTCGGGGATCCGAAAGTTTCTCGATTTGATGCAGATATACTTTTTGCTTTCCCGTTTTGATTTCTTCCAAAACCTGTTCTGCAAGGTATATGTCTTCAAGGTCTTCGAGGCTGTTTTCGACAGCTTGATTTATAAGGAAATTTCTGGTATGGGAAGTGCGTTTTGCAATTGTACGCTATGGCTTCTCATCCGTCAAGAGAAGCCGCAGCCGCTGTATTTTCAATGTCTTTGAGAAAAAAGTCTATTTCGCTTCTGACGCGGTTTAAAAAATTTTGCGATAAAACGGCTCCGTGCCGTGCGTCCGGGAAGTGTGCGTATACATAACTGCATTCTTCAAGCAGTGCTTTTAAATCGGCTTTATCCAGCGGCTTTTCGCCCGTAAGGGCTGCGCGCAGCGTTTGTAATCGTTTTTTTTCCTCTTCATAAAAAGCGGAAATCGCAGGGATTTTTTCCCGCCCGTTTGCATTTTCTTTTTCCGATTTTTGTTCCGATTTCGATTTTTTTGCTGCGGCGGAACTTGTTTTCCCCTCGCGCGCGGCCGGTTCTCGACGGTTCGTCCGGGCACTGAACGCTTCCATAAGACTGCATGCGTCCGCTTCGCTTATGCGCGGCAAAGCCAAATCGATGCCCGAAGGCGAAAGATCGTACAGATTTTCCGTGTTTTTATAGCGGGCCGAAAAAAGTTCCGCATAGGATTTTAAAGCAGGGTCGCAGGCAGCTTGCGAACCGTCTTTTCCTTCAATAAAAAAGGCGCCGGCTTTAAATGCGCCTGAAGGATTCCCCGCAGGGGAGAGCCGGTTCAATTCATTCATCATTTCTTTGTATGAAGGACTTTCTTTGCAATGGCTTAATCCCGCAGGATACGAAAAGTCGAGGCCGCAGACAAAGACGCTTTCGTGTGTGCGGCGCAAAAAAAGGGCGACTTCCACGGCGGCTAAGCCTACCGAGCCGAGCGGCGGAAATACCGGTACGTCAGGCAGCGCTTTTTTTATGCGGCCGAGCAGGGGAAGCTTTGCATATTCGGACATAAAAAACGAAACCGTTCCGCCGCTTACACGCAGATTGGTGCTTCGTGCGCACAGGTCGGCGATGATAGGAACGCCGCTTCCCTTTGTGCCGAAAAAGGCTCTTCGGCTTACGCATTGGCTTTCAACCGCGACGACGGCGTCGGGCCGTATGCCGCTGTCTAAAAGCGGACGGAATGCGGCATCTACGGCAAGAAGATAAAAATCTTTCCGGTGCTTGCGCATAAAAGGAATAAGCTCATCGAGCGAAGGACCTGCGCCCGCAACCAAAATCGGGCGGTGTACCGACGCCTGTGCAAGCGGCGGCGACATGGCGGCTTGCGCCGCGTTTTTCAGTACATTGCGCGAAAAAAGACGCCCCAAGCGCACCAAGGTCATTGTGTTTTTCCAAAACATGCTTATGCTGTTTTGCGCAAAGGCCGCGCTTTGTGCGTAAAAGTTTTTGTAAAAAGCTGCGGCGCCGGAAGCTTCAAATACGAGAACCCGCTTAAAAAAGCCGATATCCGGCAGTTTGGCGCCTTCGTACCGTCCGCCGAAAGGCGTACCTTCCAAAAGCCGGGCGATGTCGCTTACCTGATTGAGCAAAATCGCAGCGTCGGGGCAAAAGTCCCGCAGTTTTTCGGCATCGGCTGTGTGATCCGTTGTTCGCGGAAAATCTCCGTGCGGCGCTTGAACGTCCGCTTTTTTTTGCGCACGGTAAAAATCGTACAATGCTTTGTCCGCTTCCGCGCCGAGAATAAAACAGCCGGAAATATTTTTGCGCATGAGCATGTTACGAATCGAATCGATTACAAAAGGAAGAACGGGGGAAAAACAAAGGATTAAACTTTCAGGCAGTACGCTGAACGATTCAAGCCGGTTTTGCAGCGTTTTATACGGATCGTAGCGCGAAAATAAATAGCGGCCCTTGTATAAAACGGAAACACCCCGTCCGGCGTCTACCGCACGGGGTGCGTCATTTTCGGTCATCGCCCTTTTCAGCTTGCCATAAAATACTTAAAGAAGACATTCAGCATATTGTTCTTTAAGTGCGGGCTTGCCATAAAAAAAGATTGAACCGCGCGCGCGTTCGATTGCGCCGCATAATTATTGTAATATTGCGGATAAATCATCTGCATCATATTGGCTTCAGTGTCGCCCGTTTCGACGCTTTTAAGGCGCAGCACGACAATATTCCGTTCAACGACCAGCGGCTCCGAAATCTCTTTTTCGGAAAGCGAAAAAGCGGTTGTGAGGAATTTTTCGTTAGACTGAGCCGCAGTCAACTGGGGCACCAAGCCGAATTGAATCGAATTTAAAAGCTGCGTATTGCCGTAGTTTATCGGGAAGGCGGGAACCGTCGCCGTTTGCGCATTGAAAGCTTCGGCAGCCTCATAAAAGTCTTTTACCGCCGCTTGTGCGGAAAAATCTTTTGCAACATTGATAAAATATTCTTCAATAGTGCCGGCTTCGTATACCGTCATATAGTTGTATACCGTATCGACGGCGCTTTGATTCGAAAAATCAGCGTTTTCCGGTGCGCCGGTACACGTAAAAACCGACCAGCCGGTTGTCGTTTCAACCGCGTCGCTTATGGTACCCGGAGCAAGTTCCGTTATTTCTTTGAATTTGTCTTCCGCTTTTATAATATTTTTAAGCTGGTAATGATAGCGGCCGTTCAAAACACCGTTTTCGTCGCTGTACTGCTTTGTCGAATATTCGCTTACCGCATCCGAAAATACCAATTCGTTGTGCTGAAGCCTGTTTGCAACTTTTTTCGCTTCGGCTTCGGTTGCGGCCGTTATAACGGACAAATCGTATTTTTTGAAAAGCTCGGCATGATTTTTACCGAACTCGGCCGCTTCTTCTTTGGGATAATCGCTTGTGGAAAAAAACGCCGCGTCGAACGAGCGTGAAGGATAATTCATGTTTAAAACGAATTGAACTTCGGCATCCGAAACTTTGATGCTGCCGATGTCTTCGGAATAACGGTTAAATATGAGCTGCTTTTCCGTTTCGTTTTGAATTTCGATTTTGCGGCTGTCCGGCGTGTCGCGGTATATCCGCGGCGAATACTCGTTATTTTCGTTTTGAAAATACCGCAGCATGGAACGCTCTACGAGCGAATCGGGGGCAACATACCCGCTTCGTTTTACCTCATCCGTAAAGGCGGCCATCATAACGGCATCGCGGAACGCCTGATTGAACGTATTGAATGAAATGCCGCCGTTTGAAGATTGATTTTGCCGCTTAAGCTGCTCCCGCTCCTCTTTGTCATAATAATCGACCGCGTTGGCAAAATAAGAACCGGTTGTGTATTCGATTTTTGTGCCCCGATAGGAACCGACCGGCGGCAGCTGCCGCTGCGAACCGGGAAGCATGGCCGGAATGACGATAAAAGATACCGCAGCCAATACCAGTATAATGACCGATCCTACGGAAAGAAACGTTTTAAAAACAGGTTTATGCCCTTCTTTTTTCATATCAGATCCTTGTGCTGTACGTAATTTGAATATTCAATAATTTTATCACGGAGGGCACTGTGTGTCAATGTATGGATAGAAATTCAGCAATCCTCATCGGCCGACACAACAGTGCCTTCGTGCAGCGCTTTCGGATACACAATAAAACCGAGTTTTTTTTCGAGGTGGGCAAGCGCGAACAGTTCCGCCTCCGTTCCGATAACGACGTTCGTTCCCGTATTGCCCGAACGTCCCGTGCGCCCCGCGCGGTGGATAAAAAAGTCGGCATCGGACGGAAGCCCCATTTGAACGACGTGGCTTATGCTGCCGATATCCAAACCGCGCGCACAAAGGTCGCTTGTAATGAGTATGGGGCATGAACCGCTTTTAAACCGGTCGAGCGCCTGTTTGCGTTCGATTTTATCCGCTTGAGAATGAAGGACGCCGCAATCGACGCTTTTTGAGGCCAAATACTGCGCCGTGCGTTCGGCATCATCGGTTCCGCCGCAAAAAACAAGCGTTTTTTCGGGTTTTGCGGCCGCCAAAAAACGGCGCAGCGTATCGTTTTTGTCGCGCTCTTCGGCATAAAAGGCCCAATGCATTATCTGTTTGGTAAGAATGTTTTCTTTCGGCAATATGCGTATGTGCGTTTCGCGCGCTGCCGTTCCGCCGCGCTGCAAAACAGAGGCAAGACGGCTTTGCGTTTGCTGCGAAAGCGTTGCCGAACATGCGCAAAACTGAATCGAATCGGGCAGCGCCTGTATGAGCGCAAGGCTTTCGCCGCTCATTTCTTTCGATAAAAGACGGTCGGCTTCGTCGAACACAAGGGCTTCAACCTGCGCCGCTTTTATTTTTTTCAGCTGAATCAACTCCAAAAGCCGGCTCGGAGAACCGACGGCGGCAAAGGGCTTTTCTTTTAAAGCTTCGATTTGCCGTTTTAAAGGGGAACCGCCGAAGCACAGCAGGGCTTTTCCGTATTCGCCCAAAAAGAAATTCAATTCGTTTTTTATTTGAGCCGCCAGCTCTTTTGTCGGCGCCGCGATAAGCAATGCAAGTGTGCGCGACGCTTCGTTTTTGTCCGGCGCGTCAAAAAGCAAACGCTGAAACAGGGGAAGCGCATAGGCAAGCGTTTTTCCCGTTCCCGTTTCCGATTCGAAAAGGCAGTTTGCGCCTGCGTATATAAACGGGGCAACGTCCTTTTGAACGGCGGTCGGAGCGGAAATTTCTTTTTCGGTCAATTTGTCGGTAATGGCTGTGTCGTAAGAAGATTGTCCCATAAAAAAAAGTATAGCACAGTCGCCCGATCTATGCTATACTATAAAAATGAATATAGGAATAGATGTGTTCGGCTGCGATCACGGCCGTTCAGGTTCAGGCTCGTATGTGCTTTCTCTCGTAAAAAATCTGCCTTTGGACAAAGACTGTACCTATGATTTGTTCGGCCCGGAAATCGACCGGTACACCTTCGATTCGGGCGACGGGCGCAGCACGTACAGCGGCATACAGATTCCCGACAGCATTACCGCCGAAAGACTGTGGCACCTTTTCCGCTTGGAGCATTTTGCCGCGAAAAAAAAATACGACGCGGTCCTCTTTCCCATCGATTCGAGATTAATCCGTTATACCCGCAAAATTCCTGCGATCGTCGTCGTACACGATGTTCTTTCGGAAACCTACAAGGCTTCAAGCGACGTGTGGGCTTTAAAGCTGCAAATGAAAGCGTTGCGCAGCGCGTCGAAAGTTATCGCCGTCAGTCAATATATACGCAAAGACCTTGTTTCGCTCGGCATCCGCAGCGAAAAAATCGAAGTTATTTACGACGGTATAGACCACAGCATGTTTTATCCGCGCCCCGTTTTGGATTCGGCGATGGTAAACATTCAGCCCTTTGCGATAAAAAAACCCTATATCATTTATGCCTCGCGCCTTTCAAAGCCCGAAAAAAAACACATAG
The DNA here is from genome assembly GCA_905372025.1 of uncultured Treponema sp. Classification (GTDB taxonomy): domain Bacteria; phylum Spirochaetota; class Spirochaetia; order Treponematales; family Treponemataceae; genus Treponema_C. The sequence goes on from CAJPNP010000006.1 coordinate 19,848, forward strand.
AATTGATACGCGCGTTCGCCGTTTTTAAAAAGAAAACGGGCTTGCCTCACCGTTTGGTTTTGGCCGGAAGCGAAGATCCGTATGCCGAAAGCATTCACCGGGAAGCGGCCGCGTGCGAATATGCGTCCGATATTTTTATTACCGGCTATTTTCCGTACAAGGATTTTCCCGAACTGTATTCCGGCTCGGAAGCATGTGTGTTTCCTTCGGTCGGAGAAGGGGTAGGGCTTCCGCTTATTGAAGCCATGGCCTCCGGAATTCCGGTTGCCTGCGCAAAAGCCGGTTCTTTGCCGGAAATTGCCGGCGACTGCGCCCTGTACTTTAACCCCGACGATACGGAAGAATGCGCGCTTGCCATCGAATCGGTTATAACCGACGGCAAATTGCGCGAGCGGCTTATAAAAAGCGGTTTTGAATGGGTTAAGCGCTTTTCGTGGGAAAAAACGGCCGAAAAGACAATCGATTTGGTGAAAGGGGAATGCCGCGAAAGCTGAGCGGAAACACTTCGGCGTGCTTTTTATGCGGTTTTTTGTTCCGTAACCATGCTTATGGACGGAACGTGCTTTTTTTCCACGATGTCTTTTGTTATAAGCAATTTTTTGCGGCCGCGGAGCGAAGGCGCTTCAAACATCGTATCGAGCAGCAGTTTTTCGACGATGGAACGAAGACCGCGTGCGCCCGTTTTTTGCGTAAAGGCGCGGTCGGCAATGGCTTCGATCGCATCCGGCGTAAAGTCGAGATCCAAGTCGTCCAAAGCAAATGATGCGCGGAACTGCTTTATAATCGCGTTTTTCGGTTCGGTAAGGATGCGCACCAAATCATCTTTTGTCAGCTCTTTAAGGGCGACGTTGATCGGGAAGCGGCCGATAAGTTCGGGAATAAGACCGAATTTTACTAAATCGTCCGGATTGGTTTGGTTCAAAAGCTCGCAGCGCTGTTCGTCGGAAAATGCGTCCACATCGGCGCCGAAGCCCATCGTGTGCTGGTGAATGCGCGCTTCAACGATTTTTTCGAGCCCTACAAAGGCGCCGCCGCAGATAAACAAAATGTTCGTCGTGTCGATATCGATGAGTTCCTGATTCGGGTGCTTGCGTCCCCCCTGCGGCGGAACGCTTGCGCGCGTGCCTTCGATAATCTTTAAAAGCGCTTGCTGTACGCCTTCACCGGAAACATCGCGCGTTATCGAAACGTTTTCCGAGCGGCGCGAAATCTTATCGATTTCGTCGATAAAGACGATGCCGCGCTCGGCTGCGGCGACATTGCCGTTCGCCGCATTTATAAGTTTAAGCAAAACGTTTTCAACGTCTTCGCCGACGTAGCCGGCTTCGGTTAAGGTTGTCGCATCGGCGATTGCAAAGGGAACTTTCAGTTTTTGCGCAAGCGTTTTTGCCAAAAGGGTTTTGCCCGAACCGGTCGGCCCCATAAGCAAAATGTTCGACTTTTCTATAAGCACATCGTCGTCGTCTCTTTTTTGCGCCGGCTGCGACATGCGTTTGTAGTGATTGTATACGGCAACCGACAGGGCTTTTTTTGCATAATCCTGACCGACGACGTATTGATCCAAATATTCTTTAAATTCTTTCGGAGTGGGAACTTCGCTCAACTGAATGGGTAAGGGTGCCGTTTTTTCTTCTTCAAGAACGGTTTGGCACACGGCAATACACTGATCGCAGATGAAAATATCGTTGGGACCGGCTATGAGGCGGCGCGTCGGAGAGGCGCTTTTGCCGCAAAAGGAACATATTTGAGAAAATCCGTTTTTAAATTTAGCCATTGGTTTTCCTCCGCGAAGACATAATATTGTCTACAATGCCGTATTCGAGGGCTTCCTGCGCGCTCATGTAAAAATCGCGCTCCATATCTTCGGCGACTTTTGCCGGCTTTTTACCCGTATGAAAGGCAAAATAATCGATGGTCAGTTTTTTTAAACGGATAATTTCTTTTGCCTGAATTGCAATATCGGCTGCCTGTCCCTGAGCGCCGCCCCAAGGCTGATGGATCATAATGCGCGAAGAGGGAAGGGCAAAGCGTTTTTTCTTTGTTCCGCCGGCCAGTAAGATTGCGCCCATACTTGCCGCCTGCCCCAAGCAGATGGTTTGAATATCGCTTTTAACGTACTGCATTGTGTCGTAAATCGCAAGTCCTGCGGTAACCGAACCGCCCGGGCTGTTTATGTACATGCTGATATCTTTGTCGGGGTTTTGCGATTCCAAAAAAAGAATTTGCGCTACGACCAGGTCGGCCGTTACATCGGTAATTTCGCCGTCCACAAAGATAATACGGTCTTTTAAAAGCCGCGAAAAAATATCGTACGATCGTTCCGCATTGCCCGTCTGTTCGATGACATAAGGAACAAGGCTGCTCATTTTTTCATTCATATTGATCCTCGGTACGCCGTTCGGAAAATATCCGTTTTATTTTTTGAACAAATCGGCAAAGGTTGTTTTATCGCCTTTGGTGATTTTTACCTGTTCAAACAACTGCGCATACAGTTTTTGTTCTTTCATATCGTCTATAAGATACTCTTTTTTCGACGCATCCGCATAGTGTTTTTTCACTTCTTCAAGTGAAATTCCCGCCCCGTCGGCGATTTTTGCGTATTCGGCTTCGACTTCTTCGGGCGTTACGGCGATATTGCGCGCCTTTAAAAGATTTTCGACAATCAGGCGGCTTTTAAGCATTTTTTCCGAATCGCCGGCCCATTGCTTAAGCATTTCTTCTTTCGTTTGACCCGAAGATGCGACCAGTTTTTCAAGCTGTTCGGGGCTGGTTTGAAAACGCTGGGCCGTCATGCGCCAGCGCGCGTCTATTTCGGCATCGAGCATGGATTTGGGGAGCGTAATCGGATTTTTTTCGACCAGCTGTTCGAGAAGAGCATTCGCTTTAATTTCGCGCAAACGGTTCGTAAGAGCCGCTTCAAGATTTTTCGTGATGTCGGCTTTCATATCGGCAAGCGTTTTATATTTTTCGTTTACGTCTTGAGCAAGCTCATCGTCCAAATCGGGCAGTTTGCGCAATTTTAAAGTTTTAAGCGTTACGCCGATTTTTTTGGTTTTGCCGGCAAGCTCTTTGTCTTCGTATTCTTTGTCCCACGATTTGGTAAGCGTTTTCGTTTCGCCCTTTTTCATGCCGATAATATCGTCGTCGAATTGATAGATATTTTGCCCGCTGCCGATCGTAAAGGTAAAGTCTTCGCGCTTGCTTTTGTCGGCTTCTTTTCCGTCATCATCGATTTCCCAATAATCGACCGTCGCGATGTCGTCTTTGGCGGCAGCTTCCGTATCTTTTTTATCGATAACAACGGCGTTGCGCTCGCGGATCGCTTCCAATTCTTCTTTTAATTCCGCTTCTCCTATTTTTACCTGCGGTTCTTTTATCGTTACGCTTTCAATATGCTTTACGTCAACCTGCGGCATAACGTCGTAGGTAAGCGAAAACGAAAAATCGCTGTTTACGTCGAGTTTGGGCGCTTCGTCCATTTTCGGCTGCGCATAGGGCAGGGGGCGGTTTGTTTCATCGTTTTTGTCGATGTCGGAAAAAACTTCTTCGAGCGCTTTTTCGATAATGTCGGATGCAATGTCGGCTTTTAACGCTTCGCCGAATTTGCGTTCCAAAACGGCTACCGGCGCCTTGCCTTTGCGGAAGCCGGGAATCTGAATTGTCTTTGCATATTTGTTTACGATTTGATTATAGTTGTCCTGCACTTCTTTTTGGGGAACTGTTACCGTCAGTTTTACTGCCGAATTTTCAAGTTTTTCGATTTTTTTTGTCGTATTCACAGCGGTTCCTTTTTCCGGTTTTCCCGGAACCTTTAACTTTAAAGAATAATTTTTGTAAAAAAAAAGCGATTCAGATTACTCCGAACCGCTTTTCGCTTCGAGCGGGAAACGGGAGTCGGACCCGCGACATCCACCTTGGCAAGGTGGCGCTCTACCACTGAGCTATTCCCGCAAGTAAAAACCAATCAAGCGCTTCGCACGGTCTAAACGACTATGCGAGAGAAGGGACTTGAACCCTTATGCCTAGGGCACCGGAACCTAAATCCGGCGTGTCTGCCAATTTCACCACTCTCGCCCTTAGCCGGCAGAAAACCTAGCCTTTACGAACGATATATACTATACCGAAGTGCGCTAAAAAAGTCAAGAGGGGGAAGACATCAGTTGAAAAAAAAATTACGTTTTCCGTACTTGCCGTAATGTGTAATAGTGATTACAATATAAAAAGATCGATTATTTAATCATCTAAAAAATTATAGGAGATAAAAAGAAAGGAAATGAAGAGGTTTGCAGTTTTTCTATTTGTGACGGCAATTTTTATAATTGCCGGTTGTTCCTCAAAACAAAACGGTGCGGGAAACATCAGCGGGGTGTTTAACGGCACGGGGCAGGGTGTTCACGGCGATGTTAAGGTAGCGGTTACCTTAAAAAACGGTAAAATTACGGATGTTTCCGTTGTTTCACACAACGAAACGCCGAATATTTCCGATGCCGCAATTCAAAATATACCCGAAAGTATTGTCAAACATCAAAGTTTGGCCGTCGATACGGTATCCGGTGCGACCGTTACAAGCAAGGCGATTTTAACCGCCGCCGAAGCCGCTTTAGCCGAATCCGGTGCAAATGTTGCGGTTTTTAAAAATGCGGTGAAAAAAAACGCGGCGAAAAAAAAGGCGGTAACAAAAAAAGCGGATGTGGTTATTGTCGGAGCCGGCGGTGCCGGTCTTGCCGCAGCGGTGAGTGCAAAACAAGCGGGTGCTTCGGTTATTGTTGTTGAAAAAATGCCCTCGGTCGGCGGTTCAACGATTATTTCGGGCGGTCAATATAACGCCTTCGACCCCGGCCGTCAGCATAAAATTCAGCTTAGAAAAGGCAATTTGGATGCCGTCAACCGCTTTATCAATACCGAGCCTGCAAACGATTTGCATAAAGAACTGATCGAAAAAGTAAAGGCACAGCTGAAAGAATACAAAGACAGTAATGCGACCTACACCTTTGACTCTGCCGAATTCCATGCACTGCAAACTTTTGAAGGCGGCGACCGCGCCGGCAATCTTGACTTGATTTATCAGCTTACACAGGGTGCTCAAGAATCCATCGGCTGGCTGGAAAGTATCGGTGTGAAGGTTCAGGAATTTGTGGGAATGGTAACCGGTTCTTTGTGGCCGAGAACGCATCAATTCGAAAAGCCGCTTATGACCGGTCCTATTGAAGCGTATATGGCATATTTGAACGGCGCAAAAGACTGCGAGATTTTGTTAAGCACAAAGGCCGACGAATTGATTATAAAAGACGGAAAGGTTACGGGAATAAAAGCATCTTCGGCTGCCGATGATTATACCATTTCGGCCGCAAAAGGTGTGGTTCTTGCAACCGGAGGTTTTGCGCGGAATCCCGAATTGATTGCAAAATACGATATTCACTGGGGCGGCTTGGACGGTTTGGGTTCGACGAACCACATGGGTGCGACCGGCGACGGCATTATTATGGCTCAAGCTGCCGGAGCAAACCTTATCGGAATGGAATGGATTCAGCTTTTGCCGGTCGGTAATCCGGAAACCGGCGGAATGTCCGGTAACATATCGATTAACGCTGCGAATCAATTGTTTATAAATCTTGAAGGAAAAAGATTTGTAGCCGAAGACGAACGGCGCGACAATCTTACGCGGGCATTATTGGCTCAACCTGAACGGAAAATGTTTATTCTTCACGATGCGCATGAATATACTTCGGGCGATGTTAAAAACGATTTTAACGAACCGATAGACGAACTTGTCGCAAAAGGACTTGTCGTTAAAGCCGATACGATAAGAGGTTTAGCCGAAAAAATGGGCGTCAATCCCGATAATTTGGCACAATCGGTAGAAGAATATAATAAAGCCGTTGACGGAAAAATAAAAGATCCGCTTAACAAAAAGGTAATGGATAAAAGATTCGATAAAGCGCCGTTTTATGCCGGAATTCGCGTTCCGACAATACACCATACAATGGGCGGTGTTGCAATCGATAAGGATGCGCGCGTCCTTGATACAAACGGCAAAGCGATTCCCGGCTTATATGCTGCCGGAGAAGTAACCGGGGGCATACACGGTTCGAACCGCTTAGGCGGAAACGCGCTGCCCGATACGGTTGTATTCGGTAAACTTGCCGGAGCTTCGGCGGCTTCCGCAAAGTAAAAAAATTACCGTAAAATATAGGAGGTGTCTTAAAAGCGCTTGTTTTTAAGACACCTTTTTTATTTGTGTTCGACAAAAAAGGGCAATCGCACATAAAAGGGCGAGCGGCAGCTGGCAATTTTAAAATAAAAAAACCGAAACTGCCTGCAAAGGATATTTCCTTATTCACAGTTTCGGTTTTTGAGCCATGCCGGCTTCGAACCAGCGACCCACAGATTAAGAGTCTGTTGCTCTACCAGCTGAGCTAATGGCCCTTGTATATCCGTCTTTCGATACGGCGGTTTTTCGCTGCGTCCGACACGATTCGAACGTGCGACCTACGGATTCGAAGTCCGTTGCTCTATCCGGCTGAGCTACGAACGCATTAAACGGATTTTTCGGGTGCCTGAAGGGATTTGAACCCTCGACAACCAGATCCACAATCTGGCGCTCTACCCCTGAACTACAGGCACCATAATTGTAACGGATACGGATTATCCCACCCGATACTTATTCAGTATAGCAAAAATGCGCCTGCTTAGTCAAGCGTCATTTTTTTGCCGTTGCCTGCTTGATTTTTATGTAACCGGCGTTCCCGGTTCGACGTCTTTTTCGGGCTTTAAAAGAACGCAGGTTTTGCCGTCTTCACTTTCACTGCACAAAAGCATGCCTTGCGATTCTATGCCGCGCATTTTCCGCGGCTTTAAATTGACCAAAACGATAATGCGTTTGCCGACCAGTTCTTCGGCCGTGTAATAATCGACCAGGCTCGACACGATTTGTCGCGGGTTTTCTTCGCCGACATCGACCATTATTTTGTACAGCTTTTCGGCGTTTTCAACCTTTTCGCAGGACACAATCGTTCCCGCCCTCATATCAAGCTTTGCAAAATCGTCGTATTCGATAATTTCTTTCATAGGCCTTCCCTTAATACTGTTTACCTGAAGTATTACATACTTTAAGTAAACAGTAAAGACTTTATAAAATTTAAATTTGTTTTTTATCTTGGTGTACCATTTTTATAAAAGAAGAAATTTCCAATATAATAATAAATACTAAAGGTAGGGAGCCTATAACAGTTACCGATTGCAGTGTTGAAAGCGGCCCTTTTAGCGCAAGTAAAGCTGCGGGGATCAATGCAAGAATAATAGCCCAGACTAAAATTAAGTATCGATTTGGATCTTCATTTTGTTTTAATTCTTTCATACTGACTGCCGCAAAAGAAAAGGAAACAGAATTAAATGTTGTTGCGAGGAACATAATTCCACAAATGGCATACAGAGCAATGATAAGTTTTCCTACAGAGAGCATTTTAAACCCTTCCATAATTGCAGAAGAAGCTCCGATAGAATTGACTAAAGATATAATATCCAATTTTCCGGTAAGTTGTAAATTCATTTGATAATTCCCCAGTACCCAAAAAAATAACGCACAGCCTAAAGAACCGAATGTCATACTACCTAATAAAACATTTTTTATCGAACGTCCCCTGGAAATGCGTGCTATAAACAAACCCATAAATGGTGCATAGGCGATCCACCATGCCCAGTAAAATTGAGTCCATGATTCCGGGAAACCTCCGTTTGTAACCGGATCCATCCATGTAGACATTCTAAAAAAATTATTGCCCAGTAATCCTATTGAAGTGGTTGTCATTTTAATAATAAAAAGGCTTGGACCAAATATAAATACAATTACTAGAATTGCCAATGCTAAAAAAGAATTTATACGGCTAAGTTTTGCAATTCCCTTCTTTAAGCCTAAAAAACCCGTAAAAGCGAAGAGAGCGGTTGTGATTGCAAGCATAAGTAGATCATAAAAAAGAGATGTAGTAGTATTTAACATACTGCACACTGCAGCTGATACCATAAGAACGCCTATGCTTAAACTGGTTGCCGCTCCAAAAGCCAGAGATAAGATAAAAAAAATATCGATAATTTTCCCGGGCCATTTTTTTACTTTGGAACCGAGAATGGAAGAACACGCTTCACTTATTTTTAAAATGGGTGTTTCCCGCACAAAATAGGAATAGCCGATAGGCAGCGAACAGATAGCATAAAAAGACCAAGCTGTAATACCCCAGTGGAAAATACCGTATGTGTTTGCCCATTCTGCTGCCAGCCAGCTTTCAGCTTCAATTCCCTGTGCCGGTTTTGTGTAATAATAAACCCATTCTATTGCCCCCCAAAACATTAATGCAGCGGCAATTCCGGCAGTAAATAGCAAAGATCCCCACGTAAAAGTACTGAATTCAGGTTTTGTATTTCCGAATTTGATTTTTCCGAAATATGAAAATGAAAAGAAAAGCATTGCGACAATTACTAAAATACCTGCCCATGTATAGATAAAACCGAAATTGTGTAAGGTATGGTGAAAAAGTTTTTGAATAATATTACTGCTTTGTTCTGGAAACGATAAAAATAGAATAGAAACAACCAACAATACAGCTGCCGATATAAAAAATACCGGTTTATCAATTTTAGTTTGCTCCATAATAAAATCCCCTTATTTTTATCAGAAAATTGTATCGCTATAAATAATTATATTATGTAAATTGGAAAAAAGCAACCGTTTGATTGTTAAATAATCATATTGACAAAAAAATAATCATAGGATTATAATTGGTTAATCTAATTTTGGAATTCAATTTTTAATAACTAGGAGGTTATGTATGGATGCATCTGTGAAAGAGGAAAAAAGTCAAGTTGACAAATTTATGTTCTTTATTCCATTAGGAATTGTTATACTCTTATGCTTGTTTGTTTGGGTTGTTCCTGAACAAGCTACTGCAGCATTTAATTTTATTTTCAGTATTATAACGGGTAAATTGGGCTGGGCTTTACAGTTTTTCTTTTTAGCAAATACTTTTTTGATGCTCTACTTTATTTTTGGGAAATACAGTACTAAACGTTTAGGAAATGACCCGCCTGAATTCAGTACGCCTGTTTGGTTCGGTATGTTGTTTGCAGCCGGTACTTCCGGTGTTGCAGTTTATTGGGGTTTTAGTGAATGGTTTCAATATGCAACGTGGCCTCCTTTCGGCGCTGAACCTTTATCTGCAGAAGCTTTGGAATGGGCCAGTACATATAGTTTTTTTCACTGGGGGCCGTCATGTTACGGTTTATATGCAACTATAGCTGTCGTCTTTGGTTATTTTTTCTTTGTAAAGCGCGAAGACAGTAATCGTCCCAGTATAGCCTGCCGTTCATTGATTGGCGAAAAACACGCAAACGGCTGGTTAAGCAAAGTTATCGACTGTATATATATGATGGGTATCATCGGTGCGGTATCCGCAGCAATCGGTTTATCAACGCCCCTTGTAAGTGCTATTATTGTTGATATTTTTAAACTTGAGTATACCATATGGATTGATGCTATTGTTTTAATCGTTATGGCCATTTGGTTTACTATCGGCGTATACGGCGGTTTGCATAAAACGATTGAAGCTATCAGTAATTTTAAGATTTGGATTGTAATGGCAACCTTAGTCTTTGTGTTTATCATTGGTCCTAAGAGTTTTATTCTAAATAATTTTACCAATTCAATGGGAATAATGGCAAATAATTTCTTTTCCATGATGCTTTCAACTGACCCTATTGCACAAATCGGTTTTCCGCAGTCGTGGACTGTTTTCTTTTTTGCATGGTGGGCTGCGTATGCTTTAAATACTGGAATTTTTTTGGCGCGTATTTCCCGTGGTCGTACGGTACGTGAATTGATAATAGGAGCAACTTTTTCGTCTTGTATAGGTTGTTGGCTGCATTTTATCATTTTCGGATATTACGGAATGAATGCATACATGAAAGGTCTTGTTGATGTTATTGCAATCTATCAAACGCAAGGTATTCCTGCCGCCATTATTGCAATAATAAAAACTATGCCTTTGGCATCTATTGTGTTGGCAGTATTTTTGATAACAATGATTGTTTCCACAGTTACTGTTATAAACGGTGCAGCTTATACCCTTTCAATTGTATCGGCGAAAAAGTTATCTGCAAAAAGCGAACCGGTTCGTTGGAGCCGTGTGTTTTGGGCCGTTGCGTTAGGTTGTTTAGGTTTGGCATTAATTTTTATGGGTGGTCTTACTCCTATTCAAACTATCAGTATATCGACGGGCTTTCTTACTATGATTATAATTATTTTAATATTCATAGCCTTTTTTAAATATGATGGTAAAAAGTGGGATAAATACCTCAATGAACAGGCTATCGAAAAAATAAAAACGGAAAAAGATTAAATTGATATTTAAGGAGGATTTTATCATGAAAAATATGCTTATTATTTCTGAAGAGCAGGTACAAGAAATTGTTAACATGAAAATGGCGCTTCCTATTTTTCGTAAAGCCTATGAAGATTGTACAAATGGTAAGATGTATGCTGGCGGAAGAATTGTCATTCCGATTCGAGGCGAGGAGAATTGCGGACAATGGCTTGTTGCCAATTGTACCGAAATCCCTATTTTCGGGGCAAAATTTGCTTCGGTTTTCCCGTCAAATATTTCCAAAGGTATGCCAAGCGTACTTTCCCAAATCAGTTTGTATTCAGCTGAAACAGGTGAACCGTTAGCGATTATAGCGGCTAATTATTTGACGGCAATTAAAACCGGTGGAAGTGCCGGAGTTGCAACTGATTTACTGGCAAGAAAAACAGCCGGCAAATTGGGTATTATTGGCAGCGGAACGCAGGCTTTTACTCAAGTTTTGGCGATTCAGGAAGTTCGTCAATTAACTGAGATTCGTGTTTTCGATAAGGTCACTGAACGAATTGATTCTTTTATTACAAAAATTGAGAAAATTAAGAACAGAGATTACAAGATTATCAAGTGCAAAACTGCTGACGAATGTGTTCGGGGAAGTGATATTATCAGTACGTGTACGACATCTCTTGAACCAGTTTTTAATGCAAGTGCGCTTCAGCCCGGTACCCACATAAATGCTATCGGTTCCTTTACGCCTTTTATGCAGGAAATAGATGAGGAGACGGTAATTCGTTCAAGTTGCATTGTAACAGAACATGTAAACGGCTTATGGGAAGCTGCGGGTGATATTCTTATTCCTTTTAATAAAGGATTGATAAAAAAAGAAAAAGTCGTGGGGTCTGTAGGAGAGGTATTAGTAGGGAAAATCATCGGTCGTAAAAGTGATAACGAAATAACTTTATATGAAAGTGTCGGTTCTTGCGTACTTGATGTTGCTATAGCCATAGCGACATATAAAGCTATTAAAAAATAATATAAATTTAATATGATATCTGAGCGTAATCGGTAGGCTGTCGAAAAAGTGCGTACTTTTTCGACAGCCTAATTTTTAATATATCTTTTATTTTTCCTTAATTTATGGCATTATTGTTCAGAAAATATTTGTTTAACAGACTGAATCGGAGATGGAAATAATGGTTTTTAAAAATCTTACAAAAAAAAAACAACGGGTAATAGGTTATTTTATTGACGCAGCTACTAAAATTGTTAATACGGAAGGGATACAAGGGGTAAGTATTCGAAAGGTTGCTCAAGAAGCGGGATATAACAGTGCAACTCTTTATAATTATTTTAGTAATCTTGAACAATTGCTTGAATTAACTGTTATCAATTGTATTACGGATTATTTAAACGAGCTATCTGATATTTTGGAAAGTAAAAAACATGATGTTTTGCGGTTCTTGGAAGCATGGGAATGTTATTGTAAATATTCATTTTCTATGCCGTCTATTTTTATTTATGTTTTTGCTTCATCCTTTTCCGAGCGTATTCTTGAGAATATTAAAATTTTTGTACACTTATTCCCGAATAAATTTCAACCTTCAATTACCTCTGCGCGGGCTTCGACTTTATTGGATTTAAACAGTACCCAGGCAAGAAATAATGCTCTTATTCAACCCTGTATTGACTCCGGCTATTTTACACAAGAAAAAGGTGCCGATATTTTGACTGTGGGTACTATTTTACATGCCGGGTTATTATACCGAATGAGCATGAGTGAAGGACAAAGTAATCAACGAGAATTGGATAACGCATTAGCGGATTTTCATAAATACTATATAGATTATATCAATCAAAAAAGAAATAAGGGGTGTCCGCCGATAGAAGAATTGCTTTTAAAATAATAATTTATTCCCAGCCGAAGGTTGCCGGCGGTTTATTGGTTATGTCGTAGTAGAGCGCATCGACAAAGTCGAAATTCAATATGCGCTCGACGGCGGCAAGCAGTATTGCGCTTTCCATATGCGCAAAGCGTGCAGTCATAACGTCTTCCGATACGACGGGGCGCAGCACGAGGGCGCAATGTCCGCTTTGTGCCGCATAGGGCAGATTGATTGTCAAATGCTGAAAGATGCTGCCGTAACGGCCGGCCTTCCGCAATTCGTCGAGCATAACCGCATCGGCTTCGCGTATTTGGTCGAGGCGTTCTTTTGTGCAGTACGCTTCGTGCAGGCTGCAGCCGGCTTTTTCGTACAGGGCAAGCACCGTCCGGTTTACCGAAGCGCAGGCGTTTGTAATTGCGGCGGACGATTTTTCAAGCGCGTCCCATGCGGTTTCTTCATGCGCCCGCGAAGGCGAGGCCGATTTTGCGCCGAAAAGTTTTTCGAGCGTTTGAATGCACGCCTTTTTGTCGCCGTATGAGGCAGCGTCGTTTGCATACAGTACCGCGGGAAAGCGGTAGGTTCTGAAGTCGCCCTGCACGCCGACCGATTTTACCGGAAGCACGCCGATTTTTTGCACCGCGCCGCAGATTTTTTGTACGTCGGGCAAAATCTTTTCGGTTTCGTGCAAAGCCGATTTAAATTCTTTTTCGTCGGTTTTGCCGCTGCTTCCCAATACGTTTATCGAAAGGCCGGGGCCGGGGAAGGGGTGGCGCATAATCAATTCGTCGCTTAAGCCCAGTTTTTTACCGAGCAGACGCACTTCGTCTTTGTATAAATCCTTTAAAGGCTCGATAATCAAGCCTTTGTCGATAAGCGATTGAATGCCGGCGACCCTGTTGTGATGGGTTTTTATCGTATGTGAATTTTCGGTTCCGCCCGATTCGATTATATCGGGGTAGAGGGTGCCTTGAGCCAAAAGCCATTCGTCTTCGTTTAAGCCGAGTTTTTTAACGACTTCGTCGCGCACGTGTATAAAGGTTTCGCCGACCGCCCGGCGTTTTTTTTGCGGGTCGGTTTCGCCCGCAACGGCTTTTAAAAAGGTTTTTGACGCGTCTTCGGCGATAAAATTGGTAAAGCCGAAACCGCGATAGCGCTCGGCAACGGAAGCGCTTTCGTTTTTGCGCATAAACCCGTTGTCTATGTGCAGACCCTTTACGCGATCCTGCCCCAAAGCTTTATTTAAAAGCGCGAACGCGACGGTGGAATCCACGCCGCCGGATAAAAACAACAAAACGCTGCGGTCCTTCGCTCTTTCGCGTATGTCGTCCAAAATTCCTTCAAGTACGGCGTCTTGGTTCCAGTTTTTGTTCATGCCGCACAATTGCGCGAAATTTTGCAAAACCGCATTTCCTTCGGCCGTATCTTTTACTTCCGTATGAAACTGCAAGCCGAATCGCTTTCGTTTTCCGTCCTGCACAGCCGCATATGCGCAGTCCCTTGTAAATGCCGTACATTCAAAGCCGTCGGGAAGCAGCGTAACTTCATCCTGATGGCTCATCCACACGCGGGTAGGAAACGACAATCCTTTAAAAAGCGGACAGTCGGCGCCTTTTTTTTGCTCAAGGGAGGCAATGCCGAATTCGGCCGTTCGCGCTTTTTCGACGGTTCCGCCGTAGTGCCGGCACATAAGCTGGTGTCCGTAACAAAGCCCCAAAACGGGAATGTCCAAGCCGAAAATCGCTTCATTGAATTCGGGAATATTTTTTTCGTACACGGACGACGGTCCGCCTGACAGGATAATTCCCTTTGTGTGTTTGAAAACGTTCGTGCCGGAAGAGGGGGAACGTATTTCCGAATAATATCCCATAAGGCGCAGCCTTTTTGCGATAAGGTGCGCATATTGACTGCCGAAATCGAGAACGGCGATATTTTCCCGCATATGTTTACTCCTGAGTACCGGCGTTCGCAAGACTTGCGCCGATAAAATCCCTAAAAAGTGGGTGCGGTCTGTTCGGCCGTGATTTGAATTCGGGATGGAACTGTACGGCGAGCATCCACGGGTGCACGGCCTTGTCGAATTCGACTATTTCGACCAAATTGCGTTCGGGGTTTACGCCGCTTAATTTTAAATCGCCCTTATCGAAGAGGGTACGGAATTCGTTGTTGAATTCGTAGCGGTGGCGGTGGCGCTCCCAAATCGTTTTTTCGCCGTACGCTTTATGCGCAAGTGTGCCGCTTGTGAGCGCGCATTCGTATTTTCCGAGGCGGAGCGTACCGCCGATCGGGCAGCCCTCTTTGTCCGGCATAAGCGAGATAATCGGATAGGCTGTTTTTTTGTCCATTTCGGTTGAATTTGCGCCGGCCATTTTTATGACGTTGCGCGCATATTCTATAACGCACATTTGCATGCCCAAACAAATGCCGAAAAAAGGAATTTTATGTTCGCGCGCGTAGCGGACGGTCGCGATCATGCCGTCGATTCCCCGCGTTCCGAATCCGCCGGGCAAAATAATTCCGTGACAGCCGCCGAGTTTTTTGCGCACGCTCGCCGTATCGGTAAGATCTTCCGAATTTACCCATTCGATTTCAACTGCCGCGTTGTGATGGATTCCCGCGTGAGTTAAGGCTTCGGCGACCGATAAGTACGCGTCGTGGAGTTCCACGTATTTCCCTACGAGTGCGATGCGTACCGTTGTCGCGGGGTTGTGCAGCCGTTCAACCGTCTTTTTCCATTCGGTAAGGCGGCTTTCGCCGCTTTCTATATGAAGCGCTTTGCAAATCGCATTGCCCAAACCTTCTTCTTCGAGCTTAAGCGGAACTTCGTAAATCGATTTTACGTTCAGGTTTTGAATAATCGCTTCGGTCGGAACGTTGCAAAACAGCGCGAGTTTTTCTTTTGTTGCAAAATCGATGGGCATTTCGCTTCTGAGAATGATAACGTCCGGCTGAATTCCCAAGCCCTGCAAATCTTTTACGCTGTGCTGGGTCGGCTTTGTTTTAAGTTCCTGTGCCTTTTTCATATACGGCATAAGGGTTAAATGAACGTAAGCGCAGTTTTCGAATCCGACTTCGTATTTGATTTGGCGGATTGCTTCCATAAAAGGCAGCGATTCTATGTCGCCGACGGTACCGCCGACTTCGGTAATGATAACGTCGGCTTCGGTTTCTTTTGCGGCAAGCATCATGCGCCGACGTATTTCGTCGGTAACGTTCGGAATAACCTGAACGGTTTTTCCGTTGTAGCCGCCTTCGCGTTCGGTATTCAATACGGAAAGGTACACCTTGCCGGCACTCGTGCTGCTGTTTTTGGAAAGACTGACGTCGGTAAAGCGCTCGTAATGGCCCAAGTCCAAATCGGTTTCGGCCCCGTCATCGGTAACGAAGACTTCGCCGTGTTCATACGGATTCAAAGTTCCCGGATCGATATTCAAATACGGATCGAATTTTTGATTTACGACTTTTAAGCCTCTGCTTTTTAAAATCAATCCGATAGAAGCCGCCGAAATTCCTTTTCCCAAGCCCGAAACAACGCCGCCGGTAATAAAAATGTATTTGCTCATACCCCTCTCCGTAAAAACACGCTGCGCATAATTATAGCATAAAAACGGGCGATTCTGCAACTGTACGAATTGTGCATGTCGTTACAGACCCACGTTTTCGGTCAAATTGATGTTCCGTGCAAAATACGAAGAAATCAGCGACAGGGTTTTGCGGACGGCTTCGGGGCTGCTGTTTAAAAGTTCGGTAAAGCGCCGTTCGCTTATTTTAATAAGCTGAATGTCCGTGGCCGCACGCGCGGTCGCATTGCGCGGTTCATTGAGCAAAACGTTCAATTCGCCGAAAAAACTTCCGCGGTCAAGATAGGCAATATTGTTTTCGCGCAGCAGTTCGACCGAACCCTGTGCCAAATAATAGACGTCCGTATCCGTATCGCCCTTTGAAAAAATAAGACTTCCGGCTTTTTTCTTTTCCAAAACGGGACGGTCGCCGTTACGCTCGCACGATTCTCCTTGCGCCGCAGCTTTTAAAAACCGGTCGGGCCGAATGAACAGCATGCGCCGTATGCCCAAAAAAATATCGGTTTCGCCGCGGTCGGGCAAGAGGTAGAGTTCGGCAAGCAATAGAGAATCGAAAAACTGCGACACGTACACGTATTGGGCGAAAAACAAAAACAGCGAAAAAAATACCGATACCTTAAGCAGCATAACCATCAGAGTGCCCAAAAAACCGTAAATCAGGTTGTATTTCACCGTATCGGTAAAAAGGGTGAATACATAACCGACGAGTGCAAAAATAAGGGCGCACAACAAAGACGAGAACGCGCAGGTTTTGAATGCCGGTTTTGTGCTCGATGCGAAGCGGAAGGTGAGTGCCGCAAAAATCCAAATTAATAGGTAGGGAACCGTGTTGAATAAAAGCGGCAGCATTTTTGCAAAGCCGCTTCCGATAAACGGTAAAAAAAACGAGAAGTTTTCGGTACTGCGAGCGATCGTATAAAAAAACGGCTTTGCCGCACTTATTATAAAAACGATTGCAGCCGCGATTACAACCAAAAGCACTTCGCCCGCAACGGCGATAAGCTGTGCCAAAAGCGGCCGCGGGTCTATGGGCCCGTGAAAAATTCTGCGCACGGATTGCATAACCGTATAAAAAAAACGGCGTGCAAAGAAAAAAATCGTAATACCGATAATGACTTCAAACAACGTCGGGCGCCGCTGTGCCAACAGGTAGTTTGCCATTGCATGCAGATTTGCGGTATCGATCCATTTTTTTGCATTTTCCAAAAATCCGTATAAAAGTTCGGGAGAGGTGTGCAAAAAGCGTATAAGAACCGCCGCAATCATAATGACTATGGGAATAAGCGAAAATAAAAAACCGAACGCGCACGACAAAGCGTACAAGTACAAATTATTTTGAAAATATAAAGTAAATGCAAAAAAGAAAGACTGCGCCGCCGTAACCGGCGAAATTTTTTTCGGTTTCACTCTTTAAAGTATACTTCAGCCGCGCCGATTGTCAAGCGGGGGGGACGCACGGGGAAACGGGAAAAATGCCGTCTTGACCAAGGCGCTCTTTTATGATAAAAATAAAGTTCGTGCTTTTATTTCATTGACAGGAGGTTTTATGGTACGGATCAGACTTAAAAAGTTCGGAACGAAAAAGCGACCCTTTTTCCGTATTGTCGTACAGGATTCGCGCAAACCGCGTGACGGAACGACCATCGAAGAAATCGGCTTGTATCATCCTATCGAAGTCGAAGACAAGCAGATTGTGTTCGATGCCGACAGAGTGCGCTACTGGCTCGGTGTAGGCGCTCAGCCTTCCGATACTGTCCGCAAAATTTTGAACAAAAAAAACTTTACGAAATAGGCGCCGGAGGTTCGGGAATTGGAAAAAGACCTGATTGAATATATTGCAAAATCCCTGGTCGACGATCCCGCTGCGGTTTCCGTGCAGGAAACGGAAGGCGAACGCGGTCCGGTTATTCAATTGCAAGTAGCCGAAAGCGATATAGGTAAAGTGATCGGTAAATACGGGCGCATTGCAAAAGCTTTGCGGACCGTTTTAAGCGCATCGGGCGGCAGATCCGGCAAACGGTACAGTCTTGACATTCTGGACCGATGAGGACGGATTTTGTTATCGGAATTATCAGAGGGCCCCACGGGCTTTCCGGTAAGGTTAAAGTGGAAAGTACATCCGGTGAGTTTGAACATTTTTTGAACTTGACCGATGTAACTTTGAGGAAGGGTGAAAAAGCCGTAAAGGCGGCGGTCGAATCGGCCGAAATCGGAACATCCTGCCTTTTTATAAAATTCAAGGGTATCGACTGCCCCGAAGAAGCAAAAGAGTTTTCTTCTTGGCATATTGTCGTACCCCGAAACATGGCTTGTCCGCTCGGTTCAGGCGAGTTTTACGCGGAGGACTTAAAAGGGTGCGCTCTGCTGTATAACGGCGACGGGATCGGAAAAGCGGAAAAAGAGCCGATAAGGGTCGGAATCGTTACGGATGTAGTGGAAGGCGGGAGCGGTAACCTTTTGGAGGTTGCGCTGTCCGAAAGCGCGGACGCTGCGATTGCCCGTACGGATAAAGTAAAACCGTCCGCTAAAGGCGGCAAAACGGTTTTGATTCCTTTTAATAAGGAATTTATCGGTACGGTTGATATTAAAAACGCAGCCGTTCAGCTTATGCACCTCTGGATTTTAGAGTAAAACGATGAAATTTCATGTGCTGACCTTATTTCCCGAAATCGTGCAAAGCTTTTTCGAAACTTCGATTATGGCTAAGGCGGTGCAAAAGGGAATTATCGCTTACGAATTGGTGAATATCAGAGATTTTGCCTTCGATAAGCACAAAACCTGTGACGACACTCCTTACGGAGGAGGCGCGGGAATGCTGATGATGCCCGCTCCCCTCGACGCGGCTTTGGAATCGGTGTTGGGTAAAAAGAACACCGGCAAAAAAGCGGCGAAAAAACGGAAAAAGGATGCTCCGCGCGTAATTTACGTTACGCCGTCGGGCAAACCCTTTAACCAAAAAACGGCGGTCGAACTGAGCCGCGAAAAAGATTTGGTGATTATCTGCGGAAGGTACGAAGGTATCGATCAGCGGATAATCGACAAATGGGTTGACGACGAAATTTCCGTAGGAGATTTTGTGTTGTCATCCGGAGAAATAGCGGCTCAGGTTGTTATCGATGCCGTATACCGTTTGGTCAACGGAGTTATATCCGCCGAAAGCCTTACGGAAGAAAGTCATTGCGGCGGTTTGCTGGAATATCCCCAGTATACCAAGCCGGAAGTGTTTGACGGCATGAAGGTGCCGGACGTTTTATTGTCCGGCAATCACGAGCGCATCCGCCGCTGGCGGCTGCAAAAGCGCGTGGCAAAAACGCTGGCCGTCCGCCCCGATATGATTTGGGCTTCCCGCGAAGCGGGCTTGCTCGGAAAGGAAGCGGAAGACTGCATTGCCGACATAACACGGATACAAGGAGATTGCAATGGATGTGATTAAAACTATTGAAGAATCCCAAAAGCGGGAAGTTGCGCCTTTTAATGTGGGCGATACGGTAAAAGTTCACTTTAAAATCATCGAAGGAAAAACCGAGCGCGTGCAGGTGTACGAGGGTTTGGTGCTTTGCTTTAAAAATGCGGGCGTGCGCCGCACCTTTACCGTACGCAAGAATTCTTACGGAGTCGGCGTGGAAAGGGTATTCCCCCTGTATTCGCCGCGTATCGCAAAAGTTGAAGTGCTGCGCCCCGGCAAGGTCCGCCGCTCCAAGCTGTACTATATCCGCGGTAAGGTGGGTAAAAAGAGCAAGATCCGCGAGCTTATCGTAAAAAAATCGGATCAAACTGCCGCTCAAAATGCATCCGCGCAAGCCGCACAAAGTGCCGCACCGAGCGCATCGGCAAGCGCACCGCAAGCGTAAATCATTTTTTTAACCTTATAAAACCGCAACAAGTGTACGGGCTGTTCGAAAAAGTCTTTTTACACTTGCTGCGGTTTTTTATTTTCTTCCCTTTAACGTGTATTGACACCTGTAAAAAAAAGTCGATATAATAACATATGACTGCAAATATTGTAAAAACGACAGTATTTGTTTTCGTTTGTGTCGGTATTGCATGTGCAGGACTGTGGCTGTATCGTAAAACGGTAAAAAACCGCGAAGCGCAGGTTCCGTCTTCCGCAGAGGCCCAAAATTATGCAGACCCCTCCGAGCCTTTCCCCGCAAAAGATACACCGAAAACCGAAGTTGCTCTAAAACCGCCTCCTGTAAAAAAGATTTCCCCGGTAAAAAGTCCGGAAGTGAAAAATACGGCCGTAAAGCAAAGTAAACCGGCCGAAGATTCCGAAAAAAGTATCGAAACCGAAAATATAAAGGCAATGCCGGAGCAAAAAGACTTTCCCGAAATCGCATCGGCTGCAGAGCAGGTTAAACCGGCGGACAGTTCCGAACACAGCGCCCCCGTCCGGTCCGATAAAATCGTTCAAGACGCTCCCGCCTTTTTTTTGCCCGGCGGTAAACCGAAGGATTTGACATGGTCGCTTGCTTTTTTTACCGAAGCGAATATGAACAGTCCCGTAAATCCCGCATTCGGAACGGGCTTATACGCCCTTTTTGTATTGCCGTTTGACATAAAGATCGGAAGCTTTTCCGCGGGAGCAAAGGCGCTGTATTCGTACGATTTTAACAAACATCACTTGTACGATGCCGCCCTGTTGTTCCGTTGGACCTTTTATGATTTTGCGGCAAAACCGCGTAAAGATTCGGGCTTTTTTATTCAAGCCGAGGGCGGTGCCGTTTTCGGACAAAACAATAAAAGGGCAGACTCAAAACTTTGGATATTCGGTTTGGGGCAAGCCTCTTTCGGATACCGCCTGATGATAAACAACTTTTTTATAGAACCCTATATTCGGGGCGGCTATCCGATAGCGTGGGCTGTAGGCCTTACAGGAGGAATTAGAATATGAAAAAAATAGTAACCTTTGTTTTTTTGGCTGCGGTTTTTACAACGATTTCCTGTAAAAATCCGTTTTTGCAAAGTATGCTGGAGAAGGAAAATGCCTCTCCCGGTTTCCATACCCCAATCCCGTCCCCGGGAGAGGCCCCCTTTGTCGAAGGGGGCGCCTCGCTCATCTTAAACCCCGACAAGCGCGACATCTGGGTTAATGCAATAACCTCAGACGGCACCCCCGTAATGGTAGAAGGCTGCATCGAAACGGAGCTTCCAAGCAACAGGAAAATGTATCTGCACGCAAAAGGTACAAAGGTAGTTCTTAAAGGAAACATTATCTCACTGGATTGTGGTAATCGCGATGAGCATCACGCCAAAAATGAACTGGTTGCCCTTAACGTACAAGGCTTAAGCAATTTGCAAGGGCTGGAATGTGCCTTAACCCAGCTTTCCTCCCTTAACGTACAAGGCTTAAGTGCTTTGCGACGGCTGGACTGCGGCTGGAATCAGCTAACCGCTCTTAATGTGCAGGGCTTAAATGCTTTGCAATGGCTGCACTGTGGTGGCAACCGGCTTACCACCCTTAATGTACAAGGCTTAAACTCTTTGCAAGAACTGTGGTGCTACCACAGCAATCAATTAACCGCCCTTGACGTACAAGGCTGCAGCGCTTTAAAAGAGTTGTACTGCAGCTATAGCCGACTTACCGCTCTTAACGTACAGGGCTCAACCTCTTTGCGAAGGATAGAGTGCGAAACCAATCAGCTTACCGCCGACGCATTTAAAACGCTCTTTGACGATTTACCGCAGCAGGATAGTGGTTATGGGCACTGTACTCTTTATGGAACGGTTTCTTACATGGAACAAACCGGTGTTACCGAAGGCAATCACACAGACTTTAGCACTCCGTCCGACTTAGCCGCAGCCTTTAATAATGCTAAACATAACAAGAAGTGGAAGATGTATAAGCGACTTCGAGTCGGGGGGTTGGTTGAGATTTAACGCCCTGCCCGAGCGCTCACCATAATAGACTGCACCCTTATGGGGAACGAGGCGTAAAAGAACTGCGTGAATAGCGAGAAGTAAATACGCGAAATCGTCTACGGATGCCTGTGTAAAGCAAAAATATAATATAGATATGATACGGCTGTCAAAGACCTTTTGATAGGATTATCAAAGCCTCTTTGTACGCCGTATCAAAGGGCCTTTGCTCGCTGTATCAAAGACCCTCTGATCGCTCGGGCGGGTACCCGGCACTAAGGAACAGAACCGCCCTTAAGAGCCGAACGAGGCGTTCACTTCCCATACCGCGTCTATAAGATTATCGATATCCTCATCGCGTGTGTGCGCGCCGAACGAAAAACGTACCGAACACAAAGCGCTTTCTTTGTCGATTCCCATAGCCTCCAAAACGGGCCTTCCGGCGTTCGTGCCGCTTTTATGCGAGGAGCATGCCGAGCCGGTTGAAATATAAAAGCCCCGTGCGCTCAAGGCGCGCACCATAACTTCGCCGGGAATGCCTTTAAAACTTGCCTGTACGATCCACGGCGAATAGAGTTCCGGTTCGCGTATGCGGTTTTGCGGTATGATTGTGCATGAGCCGACGGTACTCAAGCCGCCGATAAAGCGCGCACATCGTTTTTTTTGATTTTCCGCAATGTGTTCGAAGTTTTGCCGCGCGGCGTATTTTTCGAGGCACAATGTTAAAGCCCAAATGCCGAAAAGATTTTCGGTGCCGCTTCTGATGCCGCCTTCCTGGCCGCCTCCGCGCAAAAAAGGTTCTTGCCGCGCGGCACTGTACAAAAGGCCGGTTCCGCGCATGCCGTAAATTTTGTGCGCGCTTATCGCAGCCGTATCTATTCCCGCGTACGATAAGTCGAGCGGTATTTTCCCGCAGGCCTGTACCGCATCAACGTGGAATTTCGGCCGTTTTTTCCCCGTGCGCGCACTTAATGCATCGGCGATTTCGTATATCGGCTGGATCGCGCCCGTTTCGTTGTTTACGGCCATAACGCATACGAGGGCGGTGTCGTCGCGCAGTTTTTTGAGCACTTCTTCGGGGCCTATGATCCCGCTTTTTGTGCAGCCGGCGGTGAGGACAGTCCAGCCGGCATGTTTGAGCGCGTAGGCCTGTTCGCGCACGGCGGCGTGCTCGGTGCTGCCGATAAGAATACTTCCTGCGGAAGGCCGCGTTAAAAGCGATAGGATCGGTATGTGGTTCGATTCGGTACCGCCGGACGTAAAAATCAGCGTATCGGCGCGGACATTAAGCACGCGGGCGCAGCGTTTGCGCGCTTCTTCGATTTTTGCATGTGCATCGATTCCGGCTTTATGGACGCTCGAAGGGTTCGCATAGAACTCCTGCGATACGTTCAGCGCTTCAAGCGCTATGCCGCGGTCGGCGGGCGACGTTGCCGCCCAATCAAAGTACTGCGAGTATGTCTTCATCGTTTACTTCTTTTATAAGGGTCGAGCATAAATCGCTTTGGAGTATTAAGCGGATCTGTGCGCCTGAATTTTTTTTATCCTGTTTCATCGCCTGTAAAAGCAGGTCGGCCGCGCAGGTCTTTGCGGAAAGGGCGGGGTGAAGGGAAGCGGTACACCAGCCGTATTGTTCGAGCAGGGCGAATACGCGCTCTTTGTATGCGGCCGCGCAGCAGTCCAGATTTACGCTTACTTGCAGTGCACGCGCAATGCCCCATGCAACCGCTTCGCCGTGGCTGAGTTTTCCGAATCCCGCAATGCTTTCAAGCGCGTGAGCAAAGCTGTGTCCCAAATTCAATTCCATGCGCTTTCCGCGCTCGCTTAAATCCTCTTCCACAACGGCCGCTTTTGCTTTTGCGCACGAGCGGATTATGTCGGCGAGTACGGTTTTTTCTCTTTTGCAAACGGCGTCTTTTTGTTTTTCGAATATGCCGAAGATATTTTTGTCGTACAGCATGGCGGTTTTTACCGCTTCGGCCAAACCGGAAAAGAATTCGCGCTCGCTTAAAGTTTGTACAAAATCGGGCGCGATGCGGATGGTACGCGCGGGATAAAAGGTGCCGAGCATATTTTTGTAGTTTCCGAAATCGCAGCCGGTTTTTCCGCCGATTGCGGCGTCGGTCATTGCGAGCAACGTGGTCGGAACCAGTTCCAAAAGCGCGCCGCGCTTGAATATTGAAGAGGCAAAGGCGCACAGATCGCAGACAACGCCGCCTCCTATGCCGACAAACACCGAAGAACGGTTTAAGGCCGCTTTAAGGGCGGTTTCGCATATGCGCAGCACGGTTTCGGCCGTTTTGTGCGCTTCGCCGGATTCGAGGATAAAAACCGTTTGTTTTTTTTCTTTTTCGGCTTGTAAAAAATCGCGCACGGCGGGAAGGGCGGCGACGGCCGTATCGCTTATATATATGCGTTTGCCGCCCGAAGGCGCCCGCTCGGCGCCGTGCATACCCTTGCCGCCGTTTGTTCTTTCGGTACCGAGCGCGGCAAAAAGAGAAGCGGCTCCCGAATAAAATTCAATATCGGTATGCGCCGTTCCGGGATGTACCGGTTCATAATTTATACGGAATGCGGTATTGTCCATACCCCTATTTTAATAGGTATTTTCATCCATTGCAAGGAATGTTTCTTTTACTTTTTGCAAACGCTTCAATTCACGGTTTAAAATCGTTTCGTAATTAAGTTCGCCGCGGTCGATTCTCCAGCATTCGTCTTCCCAATTTTGTATGTCTTTTAAGCATAAAAAACGGAATTTTTGCTGGTTTGCTTTTTCCGCCCACAATCGCGCTTCAGTCCAATAATACAAACCTGCACGGTAGCAGCTTTCGGCCGTTTCCAAATTCCGCAAGTATTCTTCTTTCCACGGCGCGTCGTAAAAATAGGCGATTTTTTTATCCCATGTGCGTCCGAGCCGCATGTGCTGTTCTATCAGTTTTAAATTGACGTGCATCATAAAAAGATAGCGGTATTTTTCCCAATCCGTTTTGTCGGTAATGCGGGCAAGGGCATACTGCGGATTGGCAAAGTCCGCGGCGACGGCGCGTTCGAGCCAGTAAATGTTTTCCATAACGTCATCGGGATATTGCTGATAGTGAATGTGGTACAGCTTGTAGTACTGTTCTTTGTAAGAGATCGCATAGGAGCTGAAAAGCAGGGCGCAGGCAATGCACAGCAAGGCCGCTCCCACGATTTTAAAAAACTTCTTCACGATTCAAATATCGGAAGTTTTTGCAAAGCGCTCCATATGATTTTTTCGATTTCGACCGCATCCAGCGCAGCGTCTATGCGGATAATGTTCATGCCCGTATTTTTTTTATCGAAGGCGGCGAATATTTTGTCGTAGGCGGCAGCCGTTTTTTGCAAAAAATCAAGCTTTTCGTAAATCTCGACGACGCTTCGGTTTTGAATCCGTTTAAGTGCGATTTTAGGATCTATGCGGAAATAAAAAACCGTTTGCGGCAGCGGGAAATCTTCGTTGAGCTTTGCCGGCAGTTCTTCGCCGCATTCTATACTTTGGTAGGCAAGGCTCGAAAAAAGATAGCGGTCGCAAATACACACTTCTTTTTTGGCGCAGCGTTCCGCTATGCCGTCTTTTCCGTATACGTGCTCGCATCTGTCCGCCGCAAAAAGATAGGCCGCCGTTTGCGCCGCTACGGCAATCTCTCCTTTTAAAACCTTGCGCAAAAATTTACCCGTTTCAAGATCGGTCGGTTCGCATGTAAAAAAAACTTTTTTCCCCTCCAAGCGCTTTTTGAGCGCCGCAATCTGCGTGGAAGTTCCCGAACCGTCGATCCCCTCAAAAACAACAAACTCCGATACCGTCATTACTCTCTACCACAATCTTATATTTTTTGTTATTATACCGTAATAAGCGGATGAAAAAAAAGACCTTGTCGTGCACACTCAGTATAATTATTCTCTTGGGCATAACCTTTGCCGCGGCAGCCGCTGTCGTTCCGGCACTTTCCGCTTCGTCGGCGGCATTCAAGCGGATGCGAGGCGACTTTCTTGCCTTTGTGCGCGACAAAACCGGCTTAACCCTTTCGTATAAAGCGCTTTCTCCTTCGGTTTTATCGGGTATCCGCATGTCCGACATTACCGTCAGCGATATGGGAACGGCCGCTCCCGTGCTGCAAATACGCTCGGTAAAACTTCGCTGGAATATTTTTAAAGTAATTACGGGACATATTTCCGATGCGTTCGGCGAACTGGTTATTTCGGGCGTACAGGCCGATTACGACGATTTGACGCAGTATTCGGTCCGCACACGGCTTTTGGATTTAATTCGGGCGGCCGGCAGCGAAAAGGGGCAGTATAACGGCAAAGAACAGGGCGGCGGAAAAAGGGAAGACGGCGAGGGGACTTTTGAAGACGTTTTGTTTTCGCTTCCTTTGCGGATCCGCGTAAAAAACGCGTCCTTTATATATGCCGATGCTTCGGTCGACAATGAACTGAAAATTTCAAATCTTAAAATAAACCGTCCGGCGAAAAACGATACGATTCAATTGCAGCTGTCGGGAAAAAACAGCCTCCGCGCAGCCGCAAAAAATCCCGTTCAATTCGGTAAGCTCGCATTGGATCTTTCCGTTCAGGCGAAAATCACCGCCGATATAGAAAACAGTTTTGCTCAGCTGCGCTTTTCGTCGCTTAAAGAATCGGACTACCTTGTGCCCGCGCTGAACCTCTACGCTTCTTATGCGGATCGCACATTCCGCGCGTCGATTATGCAAAACGTTTTGCCATTTGTACTGACTTTAAACGCCGATACCGTTTCCGAACATGCGCAGCTTAGGCTTCAAGCGCGGCACGTAAACCTTTTTGATTTATGCAAGCCGAAAAAATCGAGCGGTTTTTTGAATACGGTTTCGCGCCTTTTTATTTCCGGCGAATACGAAGCTTTGTGGAATTGGAAAACGAATGAACTGAGCTATAAGGCCGACGGTTCGCTTGCGCTCGAGCGGGGGGCAAAACAGGGGGCGGCCGATGTATCGTTCCGCTTTTCCGGCAGCGAAGAAAATGCGGATATCGACTTTGTCAAAGTGTCGGCGCCTTTTTTGTCGGCAGATTATGCGGGCAGCATAGACATACGTAATCTTCGTCCCCAGGGAACCGCGCGCATTCGTTCGGCCGTGCTGCCGAATGGAAACGCCGTATCGGCGGACGTGTATATGGAATCGTTCGGGAACGAAAGCTTGTTTTTCGTTCCTCAGCTGTATTTCGGCGAAAACAGCTTAACCGCCTTACAGCTGCGCTTAATCGGTTCCGGCCTTTCGCGCGATTTTACCTTTGAAGCCTTCGATTATTCCAAAGCCGATACGGCAGGTCCCGGCGCTTTGCGCGTAAACGGCAGCTTTTCGTTCGCCGAACAAAAAGAGCTGCAAATGCAGCTTTCGACGGAAAATCTGTTTTTGGATTCGCTCGGCGGCGCCGCATTGTGGTGTATGCCGAAAGAAAATACCGCAGAGCTTTCGGCTGTACTTCCGTTTTTAAGCCCATACATATGTTCGTCCGATTTGTTTTTTTCGACTGATTTTAAAACCTTCACTTATAATAGCCCGTATACCGTTGTCGCCAACACGCGAAAAGACGACGAAGTGCTTTTGCTGTCGATAGACGGCACTGAATCGGTTTTTCAGATTTCGCGTTTCGACATAATCAGTGCGGGGCAGTCGGTGCGGCTTCAGGCAAATGCCGACCTTTCGTCTTCGAGCGACGAAGTGCTTTTTTCGGCATCGCTTTTTATAAATTCGTTGCCCTATGCTTTTTCGGGCGTATTTGTTCCGTCGCGCTTTTTAAACATCAGCGGTGATTATAATTTCAGCGCGTCGGCTTATGCCGACAAAGACGGCTCTTTAAGCGGCTCGCTGTCTTTTGCGGCCATTCCGCTTGAACTGCGGGATGTGCTGGTTTCATCATCTTGTTCCGTGCAATTCGACCGCCGAACGGCAAGCGATTGGAACGTGCGCATAGAGCAGATTGAAATCGCGGAAGTGTCGAAGCGTTCGCGCATATCGCCGCGCGTTAGCCTTTCGGGTTCTGCGGATCCTTCGGGACTGTATTTAAACAAAGCGGTGTACGCGGATGAATTATCGACGCTCAACGGAAATCTCAATGCGTTGTGGAATTTTTCTGACGGCATTTTCGATTCGCTTACACTGAATGCAGCCTTTGCGGATTCATTTTCCGACGAAAAATATTCGGCCGTTTTGCAGCTGCACAATCCGGAGCGCATACCGAACGGGCACAGCGATTTTTTTGAACACATTTATTTTTCGCTTGAAGCCGAAATCCGCTCGCTGCCTGCGGGGCGCTTTATCGCTTTGCAAAACGAAGGTAATACGGTAAGCGGAACGCTGAGCGCTTTGGGCACAATTTCAAATCCGTCGCTCAGACTGAGTTTGGAGCGGGCATCTTTTTCCGCAGGAACGGCGGGCGTGCTCGTGCGGGGGAATGCGAGCCTCGAAGATAAAAACCTTGTTTTTTCGGATTGCGACCTCCGATACGGAACGATCAATGCCCGGTCTTTTTCGGGAAATTTTTCGCTTAAAGATTTTTCCGGCAAAGCCGAAGGCCTGTGTGAAGGAAGCGTTTCCAACGAACTTTATTTTCGCGACAAAACATTCACAAGCCCTTTTACCTTTGTTTTTGTTCCTGCGGAAAACGAAGAAAAGGTGCCGCTTAAGGAAAAATCGTTTCGTGCGGAGTTGGCGCTTGCAAAACTTGAAGGTTCATTTTTTGAGCCGCGCAGAAATTATAAAATCGCTCTTGAGCGCACTTCCGGCCGCTTCGATTTTACGGCAGGTTCTTCCGAAGGCGTAACGGCCGTGCTGTTCGACGACGGAGAAATATCGTTAAAAGCCGGCCGCGATTTTCCGGTGCGTTTTTCCGCTGCCGGCACGGTGCAAAAAGGCGAATTATTTTTAGCGGTCGATACGATAGCGGCCGAGGCGAAAACTTTTTCGCGCCTTGTGGACTTACCCGTCTTTTCGCTTTATTCGGGAAGTGCCGAAGGAAGCGGAACGATAACCGGTACCCTTGCGGATCCGGTTATCAATGCCGAATTCATCGGAAAAGACATGACGGTCGGTGTCCCCGATTACGTCGACGAAAAAATGACTTGTGCCGATTTTCGCGTAAAAACAACCGACAGCGTCTTTTCGGCAGTTGACAGCCTGTTTATCGGCGAAAAAAGCGGCGCGCGAATTAATTTAAGTGTTGATTTGGCTTTAAAAAAACTGCTCATAGACAACCTTGCCTTAAAAGTGAATACGCTCGACGATACGCGCGCCGAGGTACGGTATGCGATGCCCAACGGCCTGTTTACGGGAAAGGGTAAGGCCGACATCGCCGTTCAATTCGATAAAGACCTTGTCGATGTGAGCGGTTCTTTGGAAGTTGCAGACCTTGAAGCGGTCATTATATTAACCGCCGAGCGCGGCCAACTGCAAAACGAATTCCAAACCGATATAGCGCTCGATTTAACGATAACGGCCGATACAAAGGCCCGCCTTTTTATTCCGTCAAAGGTTAATCCCCTTTTGCGCGGTTTGGTAACGCAAACAAGCCCGCTCCGTTTGCAAATGGATACGCGCTACGGTACCTCTTCTTTTACAGGCACTTTTTCGATGAAAGGCGGCGAAATACTGTATTTGAACCGAACCTTTTATATCCGCGAAGCATCGGCGGTTTTAAACGAAAGCATGGAAACCTTCGATCCGCGCTTGAGTGCAAAAGCCGAAATCCGCGAGCGCGACAAAGGCGGCGAGCCGGTACGCATTATGCTTACCGTTATCGACCAACCGCTCAGCCGTTTAAATCCCGCGTTTTCGTCGGTGCCGGTAAAAACGCAGCAGGAAATAATGACCCTTTTGGGACAAATCTTTTTGGGAGACGTAACCGATACGAATCCGCTCGCCCTTATAGGCGGTTTGGCCGACTACGGCGCACAAATAGCCGTTTTCAGCAGCGTTGAAAACCGATTGCGCGATTTGCTCAAATTTGATATATTTTCCATGCGGACTATGTTTTTGCAGAATGCTTTTGCAAGCGCTTTAAATCTGAATACCGGCAATCAAGTGTCGGCCGGTAACTTTTTGGATAATACAACTGTTTACATAGGTAAGTATTTCGGGGACACGTTATATGCCGATGCCATGTTGCATTTGTCTTATGACGCCAATCTCGAAAAACGTGACGGAAGCACGGGCGGCTTGATTTTTCAGCCGGAAATCGGTTTTGAGTTGCCGACGCCCTTTGCCGCCATACGTTGGAGTATCGCTCCCGACCTGAATTCGGATTGGAAACTGCTTGTACCGCATACTTCAATCAGTTTTTCGTGGAAATTTAATTTTTAAGCTGGGAGGCTGTATGTACGGCAAGCGGCATTTTTTAGCATTGTTTTTTCTCTTCGTGTTCGGCGTTTCGGGTATGATTTTGCCGGCGCAAAGCGACAATAACTGGTATTACGGAAAAGAAATCCGTGCCGTCAAATTCAACGGTGTAAAATTCGTCAAAATATCCGACTTGAACGCCATTACGGATTCCTTTATCGGAAAATCTTTTTCCGACGAACTGTACGCCGATTTGCTCAACAGAATCTACGCGCTTGAATATTTTGAAGATATCGAACCGATCGCGCTTCCCGCCGACAACGAAAAGGCTGCGGTTATTTTGCAGTTTAACGTGGTTGAGCGGCCGGTTGTGCGCTCTTTGGTTTTTAAAGGCAACAGACGGCTTAAAACATCCGAACTGCGCGATGCGGCGTCCGTTAAAGAAAGCGACGTGTACATCGCATCAAAAGTGCTGCTCGACGAGCGCAAACTGCAAACCCTGTATCTTGAAAACGGTTATACGAATGTGCGCATTGCTTCAGAAGTTAAGGAAGAAGACGACGGTGTGGATCTTATTTTCAATATAGATGAAGGCCGGCAGACAGTCATCGCGGCTATCCGCTTTCAGGGCAATTCGGCCGTCAGCGAAAAAAACTTAAAAAAAGATATGAAGCTCAAAGAAGCCGGCTTATTCAACAAGGGCGCTTTTCAGGAAGCGTCCCTCGAACTCGATAAGCAAAGCGTTTTGCTTTACTATCAAACGCGCGGCTATATGGATGCGGCCGTTTTGGATGTGGTACGCGAAGTTTCCTATAACGAAGAAAAAAAACGCGACGAGCTTACACTGACTTATATTGTAAAAGAGGGCGCTCAATACTTTTTTAACGGCATTACGCTGCAGGGGAACCTTATCTTTTCGGCCGAAGAATTGCTTGCACTGGTTAAGCTTAAAAAAGGCGCCGTTTTCAACCAAACGCGTTTTCAGGAAGGCTTGTCGGCCATTGCCGATTTATACTACGAAAACGGTTATACGTCAAACAGCTTTTATCCGGACATAAAAAAGGACGGTGAAAACCGCCTTATTTCGTGCGTTCTGTATATAACCGAAAAAAGCAGAAGCCACATCGAGCGCATCAGCGTTGCGGGAAACAAAAAAACAAAGGACAGCGTCATTTTGCGTGAAATTCCGTTGGAAACCGGCGACATCTTTTCAAAGAAAAAAATAGAAACGGGTTTGCGCAGTTTGTACAATCTCGGCTTTTTTTCGGCTATAGTGCCGCGGATAGTGCAGGGCTCGGACGAAAATCTTATCGATTTGGTTATAAATGTCGAAGAGCAGTCGACCACTTCGATAGAATTCGGTATTACCTTTTCAGGCATAACCGAGCCGAATTCGTGGCCGGTTTCTCTTTTTGCAAACTGGAAAGATTCGAACTTTTTAGGAACGGGAAAGGCTATCGGTGCCAACATAACCGGCTCGAACGACGAGCAGGCTTTGTCGTTTTCCTATAACGATCCGTGGTTTTTAAATCGCTTGCTTAATTTTAATGCGAGCCTCAACTTTAAGCACCGCGCGGCAAAAACCCTGTACTACAATTATTATCCGGGCGGAGTGAATACGACCGATTATTACATGAATTACAACGAACTGTCGTTCGGTGCCGACGCCGCGCTGGGTAAGCGCTGGATATGGGATTTTGCCGCCTTTACGGTTACCGGCGGTATAAAAAACAGTTTTAAACAGAATTTTTACGATGCGTCTTTGTATGAACCGATTGATACGACGGTCAGCGACAAACACGGTAAATTCGGTGTGGAAAATACGGCATGGGTGAAAGGTGCTTTTAACGCACGCGATACGCTCTACGATCCTTCAAGGGGCTGGTTTTTCAGTCAGCAGTTTTCGTGGACGGGGCTTTTACCCAAGCTCGAATCGGAATATTTTTTCCGGACGGACACAAAGGCGGAAAAGTACTTTACCCTTTTGGATAAGCCTGTTTCCGAAACGTGGAATTTAAAGTTCGTTCTTGCAGGGTACACGGGGCTTACCTTTTTGGTGCCGGCTCCCGGTTCGGTTATCGGTCAGTCGAACCTGCTGATTATCGACGGCATGTTTAACGGCCGCGGCTGGGCTGCCGGCGGAGATCAATCTTCGTCGATTAGAGGAAGGGCAATGTGGTCTTCTTCCCTTGAACTGCGCATGCCGCTCGCACCGGGTGTCTTTTCTCTCGACTTTCTTGCCGACATGATTGCGGTTAAGGATTTGCCCGAAGAAATGTTTACAAACTTTTCGGCGAACGATTTGTTTTTCAGTTTCGGCCCGGGACTGCGTTTTTCGCTTCCGCAGTTTCCTTTGCGCTTAATATGGGCATGGTCGTTTAAAAATACAAACGGTAATTTTGAATGGAATTCGTCTACCAAAAATGCCGGAAGATTCGTTCTTTCGTTCAATTTGGTAAATCAATAATCGATAACGGAGTGATTATGAAACATACAAAAACAGCGCTTTTTATCGGCATTTTTGCCGTTCTTTTCGGTGCGGGCCTTGCCGCCCAGCAAATCACGAACGTCGGCGTCGTCGATACCGGCCGCGTGTATACAACCTATTTTCGCGAATCGGCCGCTGTACGTAACTACGACAGCAAAAAAGCCGAATTTCAAGCAGAAATCGACCGGCGTACCGCAAATTTAAAAAGCTTGCAGGATAAAAAGCTCGAATACGAAAAAAACGGCAATTCGGCCGCCGCCATCCGTACCGAAGCGGAAATTTCAAAAGAAGCCGACTTTTTGGAAGCCTACACGACTTCAAAAAACGCGGAATTGGAAAAACTGCGCAAAAATCTTTCTTCTTCAAATTCGTTTTATCAGCAGTTATATAAGGTTATAAGCCGTGTTGCCGAAAGCGGCGGCTATACGATCATCTTAAGTTTGCAGCAGGCAAACGGCATTTTGTGGTACAGTCCGACGGTTGACATTACGGACAAAGTTATAGCGGAATTGGGCAACCAATAGCCGCCGTATCGGTAAAAAGGCGATGGATGCGCAAAACGGTTCGAACGTAACGCCCTTGATGGCGCAGTACCGGCAGATAAAAGCACAGCATGCGACGGAAGTGCTGTTTTTCAGGCTGGGCGATTTTTATGAAATGTTCGACAGCGATGCGATTGAAGTGTCCCGCCTTTTAAACCTTACCTTAACGCATCGCGGCGAAAGCCCGATGTGCGGCATTCCGTATCATGCTTCGCGCGTATATATCGCGCGCCTTTTGCGGTTGGGTAAAAAAATCGCCATTTGCGAACAAATCGCGCTGCCTGAAAGCGGCAAGGGGCTTGCCGAGCGCAAAGTCATCGAAGTTATTACGCCCGGTACCGCGCTTGAAGAAGAATATTTGGAACAAAACACGAACAACTTTTTGGCCTCGGTATGCTTTGCTCCCGCCGATTCCGCTTCCGGCGCACAAAAACCGTCCCGAAACGCCGGCGCAAAAAATCTTTCGGTATCATTTGCTTACATCGATATTTCGACGGGAACCTTTTGCGCGACATGCTGGAAGTCTTCCGATACCGAAGAAGAGCTTGCAAAAGAATTGGGACGCATTAAGCCGCGCGAAATTTTAGTGTCGCGCTCCTTTTCCGAGGCTAAAAAAACGTCTTCCGTGTTCGCCCAGTTTCCCAATCTGTATGTCAATGTCGAAGACGATTGGCGTTTCGACCGCGACAGCTCATACAAACAGCTTTTGCGCCAGTTCGGCACGGTAAACCTTCAGTCGTTTTCGCTGACCGCCTTTTCTCCGGAAATCCTTGCCGCAGGTTCTTTGCTTGCCTACGTACTGCGAACCTCGGCCTTTTCGCGTTCCGACGGTGTTTTGCCGCAGGTTGCAAACCTTTCCGTGTATTCCGACAGCCAGTACGTTATTTTGGACAATGCGTCGCGGCGTAATTTGGAAATCACCGAAAATCTGCACGACGGTTCCGTGCAGTACAGCTTGCTTGAAACCGTCCGGTACACGCAAACGGCTATGGGTTCGCGCCTTTTGCGCAGTTTTTTTGCCCATCCGCTGCGTTCTGCTGAAGCCATACGGCGCAGACAGGTTCACATAGGACTTTTTGTAAAGGCCGAACAAACGCTCGCCTCCGTGCGCGCCGTGCTGTCGAAGATGTCGGACATAGAGCGGCTTGCAAGCCGCATTGCGCTTGAAAAAGCCCATGCAAAAGATTTGCAGGCTTTGCGTACGGGTCTTGAACAGTGGCTTTCGATCCGTACATTGTGCGAATGTTTTGCGCCGGGCGATTTTTCGGACGCGCTGTACGTATTCGAAACCGACAGTGCTTTGCGCATTATTGATACGATCCGTTCGGCCCTGCTTGACGAGCCTTCGACATCTCTTACCGAAGGAGGTATGATTAAAGACGGCTGGTCGGAAGAATTGGATCATTACCGGGCGCTGCAAACGAATTTTACGCAAATACTCGATGAGTACCTTGAAGAAGAAAAACGGCGCACCGGCATAGCCAATCTTAAAATTCGCTTTAACCGGAATATCGGCTATTACATGGAAGTAACAAAGGGCAAGCTCGACGCGGTGCCCGAGCATTTTATTTTGCGCCGCGCGCTCGTAAACGGCGACCGTTATACCTCGGAACGCTTGCAGGAATTGGAGCGGGAACTGACCGGTGCCGGCGAAAAAATCGTCGAAACAGAAAAGCGCTTGTTTTTGGAAATCAGAACAAAGCTTGCTTCCGACATCCGCTATATGCTGAGCGTTGCCGCAGAAACCGCGTATATCGACGTTGCCGCCTCGTTTGCAAACGCGGCCGTTTTGCACAATTGGGTGTGCCCCGATGTTGAAGAAAGTGAGGTCTTTGAGATTGTCGGCGGCAGACACCCGGTTGTCGAACTGCACCTTCCGACGGGAGAGTTTGTGCCCAACAATGCGTCTTTTTCCGAAAAAAACTTTGCCGTTGTTACCGGGCCGAATATGGCCGGTAAAAGTACCTACCTCCGCCAAAACGCCCTTATTGTTTTTTTGGCGCAAACCGGCTCGTTTGTGCCCGCCGACAAAGCGCGCATCGGCTTGGTTGACCGCATTTTTTGCCGCGTCGGCGCATCGGATAACCTTGCACGCGGGGAGTCAACCTTTTTGGTTGAAATGGCCGAAACCGCCCTCATCCTGCGCTCGGCAACCGTCCGAAGCCTGGTGATTATGGACGAAGTGGGGCGGGGTACTTCCACCGAAGACGGCCTTTCCATTGCCTGGGCCGTGTGCGAATATGTGCTGAACGTACTTAAATCACGCACCTTTTTTGCAACCCACTACCACGAGCTTACGCGTATTCAGCATAACCGCTTGCAGCTTTTATGTCTCGATGTTCAGGAACGTGAAGGGCAAATCGTGTTTACCAAAAAAATACGAAGCGGCGCGAGCGAGAACTCGTACGGCCTCCACGTCGCCCGTTTGGCCGGCATTCCGCAAGCGGTTATAGAGCGCGCTCAGGTTATTTTGGAAAGTCTTCAAAAGAAAACGCCGTGGACGCAAACCGACGATTCCCCGCTTGCCGGCGGCTTTCCGGCTGCAGCCGACCCCGCAGCGGTGCCGGCGACAAACTTGCCTGCCGATTGTGCGGGCGGCGCATCCCGCGCCGCTCAAAGTCCCGGCCTTTTCAGCGACGAAGAACTCATCCTTGACGAAATCCTTTCCGCCGAGCCGGATAACCTTACCCCGCTTGAAGCCTTGCAGCTCATCGCCCGATGGAAAAAACACCTTTCGGGAAAATAAGCGCTCATCCGTATTATTTTAAAATTTATCTTGTGCGCCTCTTGATTTTTATCTAAAACGAATTATAATAGTAGTATATCTTATAGGAGGTTTTCTTTATGAAGAAAATTGTATTGGTGTTGGTATGCGCGCTCGCTCTTATTGCGCTTGCCGCGTGCTCCACGACGATGCCCCTCGATGCCGGTGCTACCGGTACGGTAGGTGCGAAAGTTGGCGAAGCTTCTCAGAGCTTTATTTTTGGTTTCCCGTTGAAAGGTGAAGGCGGCGTTCAGATGGCTGCTAAAAACGGCGGCATCAAAAAAGTCGGAACGGTCGATATGCGTATCGATTGGCCTGCAAGCCCCATTATTCCTTTCTGCACCGTAACCACGGTTGTTTCCGGAGACTAAGGAAACTGTAAGGGAACCGAAATCGCTGCAGGCTTTAACGGCTTGCGGCTTTTTCGGTCCCTTTTATTTTATACTTTCCATTCTTGCGTTTATATAATGAAAATAAAAAATATTTTAATAGCCCTATGTATCTGTTTTTTTCTTTCGGGCTGTATGATGATGCCGCATGCATCCGGCAAAGAAAAGGTCATAGTTGTGTACGCGTCTTCAGGCTATCTGCAGTATTATCTGCGGCCTGCAAAAATGATTTGTACGGACAAAGACGATAAAGCCTTTGTGCTTATCGATTTTACCTATCAAAAAGACGGCCGCTCATACGTTACCGATTCATACGTCAATTTTACGCTGAACTGCAAAACCGATGCGTTTATTTCAAGCGCTCGTTTTGTGTTGACCGACTCGGCCGTCGCGGATTTAAAAAATCTTTCGATGCTTAAACGCAGCAAAAAAGAAGGCCTCATACGGGTAACGACGACGCTTGAAAAAGAGCGCATTGAAGAGGTTTTACAAGCGCTGTATGATTCGAAAGCCCTTTTGGAAATTACGCTCGACGACGGCTCGGTTAAACGGTTTACCGTTACGCGCGACCTCATCGACCGAATCGATGACGCTTTTTCGAAATAAAAGCCGGGAGGACGAATATGAAAAAACTGTTTATTATTGCCGCCGCGGCCTTTATTTGTGCCGGCGTTTTTTCGCAGGAAGCGAAGACTCAAGAATCCGTATACAACGAAGATACGGTTGCCGATAACGTTGCGCGGATCGGTATATTGATGAAAGACCTCGATGCAAATATGGCGGACATTCAAAAGCTGGCGCTCGAAATTCCCTATCGGGAACGCGCCGCGTTGTATAAAAAGGGCAAAACGGATGCGCTTCTTGCGGTCGGTTTGAATGCTTTTTCCTTTTTTATCCTCATTCCGCCGAATTTGGGTATCGGCTCTTTTATACAGCACGATACGGTAGGCGGTCTTATCAACCTCGGCACGGGGCTTGCGGGAATCGGCTGTATTGGAACCGCTCCTTTTCTTACTTCGGGAAACGTTAATGCCGCGATAACGCTTTTTACAACGGGCGGAGTCCTTTGTCTGGGCTCATGGATATTCGGTATCGTCAGGCCGATTGTTTTTGCTTCTTCGCACAATAAAAAACTGGAAGACGCTCTCCTTTTAAAAACAAAGGTAACAATGGTTCCCGTAATCGATTCCGAGCGTGTAGGCTTTGCGCTTGCAATCCGCTATTAAATTCGATTAATACTTAATTATATTCAAACAACAGTGTCTGTGGCCGACGGGCAGGGGAGAATGTGGCATGGAAATGAAGTGGATTGTTCTTGCGCTCGCCGCGCTTATGTATGTTTTTGTCGTTATATTTCCGTCGAAAAAACATTGGATTTCGCTTGGTGTCGGTGCGCTGATTATAATTATCGGCGCTGTTCCCGTCGCTCACGCGTTTTTGACGCTTATAAATTGGAATATTTTAGGCATCTATATCGGCTCGCTCATTATTGCCGAGCTTTTTTTGTATTCGCGCGTGCCGAACCGCCTTGCCGACACCATCATCGATTCAATGCCGGATACGGGAAGTGCCATTACCGCCGTTTTGATTATGACCGGCATTATTTCGGCCTTTGTCGAAAACGTTGCGACCGTGCTGGTTATGGCGCCCATTGCGCTTTCGGTGTGTAAAAAACTGCGTATTACGCCGGTGTATTTTATGACCGGTCTTGCCGTTATGGCAAACCTGCAGGGGACGGCAACCTTAGTCGGCGATCCGCCTTCGATGATATTCGCTTCATACGCGCACTACGGATTTAACGACTTTTTTGCGTATCAAGGGCGCTTGTCGATTTTCTTTGTCGTACAAGCGGGTATGCTCGCCGGCGCTTTGTATTTTTACCTGTATTTCGCGAAAGCCGGAAAGAAAAAAATCGAAGTTGAGCGCGCGCCCATCCTTTCTCTGTTCCCGACCGTTTTGCTTTTTGTTATGATAGCCGCGTTGGCTTTTTGTTCGTTTTTTCATATTGAATATTCGGGGCTCATTGTATTTTTGCTCGGCATCGGCGGCTTGCTGTGGTTTTATCTTGTGCGCAAAGAAGGCCTGCGTAAAACGGCCGTGCTTGTAAAAGAGCTGGATTGGGAAACTATCGGATTTTTAATCGGAATTTTCATTGTCATCGGCACCATTTCCGAAACGGGCTTGCTCGAAGACTTTGCGCTTTTTTTACGCGGTATCATCGGCGATAATAAAATCGCGGGGTTTTTCGTTATAATTCTCGTATCGGTTTTAATTTCGGGCTTTGTCGACAACGTTCCGTATATTATCGTTATGCTTCCGGTTGCCGCGACGCTTGCGCAGGATATGGGCTTAAAAAGCGAATTGTATATGTTTGCCTTGTTGGTCGGTTCCTGCATGGGCGGCAACTTAACGCCCTTCGGCGCTTCGGCAAACATAGCCGCGATGGGAATTTTAAAAAAGCACGATTGTCCGCTGTCGTTTGCCGGCTGGTGCAAAATCGGCGTTCCTTTTACGCTTATTACTACCGCGGCAGCCGCCCTTGTGCTGTGGCTGTTGTGGCGCTGATTCCGCGCGGCGTTGATTTCGCAAATCGACTGTTGACAAGCGGTAAGGGTTGTATTACATTTGTAATACAGGGGTGTGCCTATGACTACGGTAAGACTGCCGCTTGAATATGAACAAAGACTGGATGTATTGTCCGATTTAAAGGAAAAAACCAAAAGCGAGTTGATAAAAGAAGCGCTTGATATTTTTTTTCATACGGAAGATTCGGGAATAAGTTCGTATGAGTCGGGAAAAATGTATTTCGGACAATACGGCAGCGGACGCGGTAATTTATCGGTTTCGTATAAGAAAAAAATAAAGGAAAAGCTGCATGGTAAATACGGTTCTCATTGATGCCGGGTCGCTTATCGCTTTGTTTGATAGGGATGATAAATATCACCGCGCTATCGTAGAATTCATCAAAAATACCGATTATCGTTTTATATCCACTACCGCAGTATTGACGGAAGTAATGTATATGCTTGATTTCAATATGGAAGTTCAAATTAATTTTTTAAGCTGGGTCATGAAAGAAGGCGTTATCATTCATGAAATCAAGCAGACTGATATAAAGCGAATAATAGAGCTGACAAAAAAATATTGCGATAGACCGATGGACTTTGCGGATGCAACATTAGTTATAGCGGCGGAAGAAAGAGGAATACGCCGCATAATCAGTATAGATGCCGACTTTGATGTATACAGACTGCATAATAAAGCTAAAATAGAAAATATATTTGCATATAAGTGAGGCTATTGAATTGCGCCCTTGTGCTCTGGCTGTTGTGGCGCTGATTGCATTAATCGACTGTTGACAAGCGGCAAGGGTTGTATTACGCTGGTAATAACACAGGTTTGAGGATATAAAATGGCTGATACGTCTTTAATTCAGTTTAGACTTGATACGAATCTAAAAGATGATGCACAAAAAATCTGTAATGAAATCGGAATCGATATGCCGACCGCTTTACGAATGTTTTGTAAAAAAATGGTAGCAGTCGGCGGTATCCCTTTTTCTCTTATCAGCATGGAAAAAACTCAATCGGCGGTGCGATGGAATATATATGATGATGCACGGAATGAAATTCAAAACAATAATATTCCCGATATGACATTGGATGAAATAAATGCCGAAATTGCCGAAGTAAGAAAGTCTTTGCGGTAAGGAACTTTTATTTGACAAAATATGTTGTCATTGATACAAACGTATTGGTTTCAGGTCTTTTGACACGTAATGAATTTTCTCCTACGTTAAAAATTCTTAAATTACTGGCGGATAATACTATTACCCCTGTGTATTCGAGTGAAATTATAAAAGAGTATAGGGAAGTATTACTCAGAGATAAATTCGGATTTTCCCAAAATACGGTTGATATGATTATTAACGATATTAAAAAATACTAAAGCTATACTTGTAACGGGAAACATAAGGCATTTTCCGGTAAAACCTTTTGTAATGCTTCCGGCGGATTTTATAAAACTTTTTGAGACCGGGTAAATAAGACTTTGCATGATACTCTTGTCTTTTATACCTTCTTCACACAGCTCTTTTCTATACCATGTTTTCAGCCCGTACCAGTTTATCGAACTCGGCGGCGGTTAAAAAGCCCAAATTCGTACACGCCTGTTTGAGGCTGATGTTTTCGCGGTGGGCTTTTTGTGCGGCCTTTGCCGCTTTTTCGTAGCCGATGTGCGGGTTGAGCGCGGTAACGAGCATGAGGGAATTTTCAACATTGCGTTTCATGCGCTCCCTGTCCGCCCGAATGCCCGATGCGCAGTGTTCCGTAAACGATAGAACCGCTTCCGATAAAAGCCGCACTGACTGCAAAAAGTTGTAGGCAATAAGAGGCATAAATACGTTCAATTCAAAATTGCCTTGACTTGCCGCGACCGAAAGTGCGGCATCGTTTCCCATAATGTGAACGGCAACCATGGTTACCGCCTCGGCTTGCGTCGGGTTCACCTTTCCCGGCATAATCGAAGATCCGGGTTCGTTTTCGGGAATGAAGATTTCGCCCAAGCCGCAGCGGGGGCCCGACGCCAAATGGCGCACGTCGTTTGCGATTTTCATCATGTCGCAGGCGAGGGCCTTTACGGCGCCGTGCGCGAATACGGCTTCGTCCTTGCTTGTAAGCGCGTGGAAGTTGTTTTGCGCCGGTTTAAAAGTACTGCCCGCAATTTCGCCGGCTTGATGCGCCGCTTCTTTTGCAAAGCCCTTCGGCGCGTTCAATCCCGTACCGACCGCCGTCGCGCCGAGCGCAAGGGAGCGCAGCGGCTTTAAAGACAGATTCAGCAATGCAATATCCTGTTCGAGCGATGAACGCCAGCCGCTTATTTCCTGCGAAAAACGGATGGGAACGGCGTCCTGCAAGTGCGTGCGTCCTATTTTGATAATGTGCCGATTTTCTTTTTCGAGCTTGCGGAATGTTTGAACCAAAGCGCGTGCGGCGGGAATCAGCTTATGTTCGATCGAAAGAACAAAGGCGATGTGCATCGCCGTCGGGAACGTGTCGTTTGACGATTGGCTCATGTTCACATCGTCGTTCGGGTGGAGCAGCCTTTTTCCGGCAAGAGCGTTCGCGCGGTTTGCGATAACTTCGTTCACGTTCATATTCGTTTGCGTGCCGCTTCCCGTCTGCCACACGACAAGCGGAAATTCGGCGGCCAACTTTCCGCTGCAAATTTCATCGCATACGCTTTCTATACCGCGCAGTTTTTCAGCATTCATTTTATGCGGAAGGAGCCGTGCATTTGCGCGCGCGGCCGCCTTTTTCAGCACGCCGAAGGCATGGATTATTTCGGCAGGCATCGTTTCGATTCCCGCTCCGATTTTAAAATTCTGCCTGCTGCGTTCGGTTTGCGCGCCCCAATACGCGTCTTTCGGGACTAAAACTTCTCCCATTGAATCGTGTTCGCTTCGGTATTCCATGCCGGATATTGTAGCCGATACTCCTGTAATGTCAAGTTGCTAAGCACGGAGAATCGGTGCGAAAAGAACCGACAAAAAAAACGATTGTTCATGGTACGGCATAAAAAAAGAGAGCGTTCAGGCAATTCGCTTCGCTCACAAGCCGTTCACGCTCTCTTTTTTACGCCTTTCTCATAAGCATGTGTCCTTTTGGGTTCTTTTCTATACTGAATTTCTGTTCTTACAAAGAGAGCGTTCAGTGCGAAGGATTGTATCTTGACTTTTTTGAATTTTGAGTATATGCTTGTTTTAGGTAAGGATATGCTTATATGAAGAATGTAACCGCACGCGAACGGCAAATTTTGCAGTGGATACGGGAAAATCCTCTTATTTCGCAGGAAGAACTTGCGCGCAAAGCGGGCATTACCCGTTCGGGCGCTTCGGTTCATATTTCCAATTTGATAAAAAAAGGCTTGATTTTGGGCAAGGGCTATGTTGTAAGCCGCCCGCAACCGGTTACCGTAGTCGGTGCCGTCAATGTGGATATAAAAGCGACGCCGTCGGTTTCGCTGCGCCAATCGGATTCCAACCCCGGAAAAATAAGCGTATGTGCCGGCGGGGTGGGCTTTAACATTGCGTGCAATTTGGCCCTGCTCGGAGTTCCCGTGCATTTTATCAGCGTGTTCGGCGGCGGCACCTATGCTTCCATGTTAAAGCAAAAATGTCTTGAATGCGGAATCGATATATCCGCTTCGCTTACGGTGGAAAGTGAAGTCAGCTCATCCTATGTGTGCATAAACGATAATTTCGGCGATATGTTTATGGCGGTAAGCGATATGGACATCTACGCCCATTTGTCGCGCTCATATATGGAAACGAAATTGCCGCTCATCGACAAATCGGCATTGTGCATTGTGGACACGAATATTCCCGCTGAAACGATTGAAGTTTTGGCGAACTGCAGCCGCGTCCCGATTATTGCCGAACCCGTTTCGGCGCACAAGGCCGTAAAGCTGCTGCCGGTACTGCATAAATTGTTTGCCGTTACGCCGAATAAATTGGAGGCACGGATTTTGTGTGACGGTGCGCCGTTTTTGCCGCCGGAATCGTTTTCATCAAAAAAAGACCTTATGTCGGAAGCGGAAGAATACGCTTCTTTTTTGCTCAACAAAGGTGTGCAGCGCGCGTATATTTCGTTGGGAGCTGAGGGCTTGTTTTGCGCCGACAAGGCGGAGCGCCTTACAATCCCTTCGTTTATGAGCGAGGGAAAGTTTATAAAAAATACGACCGGCGCGGGCGACAGTCAAACCGCAGCTATCGCGTGGTCGATATTAAAAAATATGAGTTTGCGCGAAAGCGCGAAAGCGGGAATTGCCGCCGCTTCTCTTTGTTTGGAAACCGAAGAAGCGGTAAACGAAAATATATCGGAAGGAGTGCTTTATGAACGAATACGTGAAATACCTTGATGTAGCGCCGGAAGTGAAAAAGGCCGTCGAAAACGGTCAGCCGGTTGTCGCTTTGGAATCGACGATTATTTCTCACGGAATGCCGTATCCGCAAAATGTCGAAACGGCTTTTGAAGTCGAAAAAATCGTCAGAGAAAACGGCGCGGTTCCCGCGACGGTTGCCGTTATCGGCGGGCGGTTGAAGGCGGGAATCAGCCGCGACGAAATCGATTATTTGG
Organism: uncultured Treponema sp.; assembly: GCA_905372025.1. Taxonomy (GTDB): domain Bacteria; phylum Spirochaetota; class Spirochaetia; order Treponematales; family Treponemataceae; genus Treponema_C. The sequence goes on from CAJPNP010000006.1 coordinate 63,169, forward strand.
GAAAAACCGGCCTTGCCGTTACCAAGGCGAGCCGCCGCGACCTGTGTGTTTTAGCGGCGCAGCACAAAGACGGAGCGGCAACGGTTGCCTCTACGATGATTATCGCCGCAATGGCCGGCATCCGCGTTTTTGCAACCGGCGGCATAGGCGGCGTTCACCGCGGAGCGGAAACGACAATGGATATTTCCGCCGACCTCGAAGAGCTTGCAAAAACCGATGTGCTGGTCGTATGCGCCGGCGCCAAATCCATTTTGGATTTGGGACTGACGCTCGAATATTTGGAAACGCGCGGGGTGCCGGTTGTCGGCTATCAAACCGAAGAGTTGCCGGCCTTTTATACGCGCTCCAGCGGTTTTAAAACCGACTGCCGCATGGACAGCCCCAAAGAGATTGCCGAAGCGTTTAACGCCAAACTTGAAATGGGATTGCAGGGCGGTATGGTTGCGGCAAACCCGATTCCCGAACAATACGCAATGGATGGCGCATACATCGCCTCTTCGATTGAAGCGGCGCTCGAAAAGATGAAAAAGCTGGGCATAAAGGGTAAGCAGACAACGCCTTTTTTGCTGGACGAAATTCAAAAAATTACCGGCGGCGCAAGTTTAAGCGCAAACATTCAGCTTGTATACAACAATGCGCGCTTGGGCGCTCAAATTGCCTGCGAGCTGAGCAAACTGCGCGTTCAATAACCGCTATGCCGAAAAAAGGTGTGTATAATTTCTTTTTGGTGATTTTCATATTTAAAGCGGTGAGGAGTTTTTCCAAATCGTTTTCACTGTAAAAACGGCTTTTTTTCGGCGTGTATTTTTTCATATCGGCCCATGTGTAAATATACGATAAATCTTTTTCCATATTGTATATTTTTTATTTGTAAATTTTGTGTTCTTTTTTCAGCTTCGCCGATATTTTTTTTATCAGGTTCTATTCCCGTTATATGCGATACCTTTTGTGATAACGGTATTGCCGTATTTCCCCAGCCGGATCCGATATCGATTAAGGTGTCCGATGACTTAAATTCCGCAATTTTTATAATATCGGAAACCAATTCGGTTGTACTTTCAAAGGTGTCGCGTCCGTCGGGGGCTGCAATTCTTTTTACGTATACGTCAAGTATTTCGTCCCAATCGTAATTATAAGACATTTATTTCCTCCTGCAAAACAGTATAGAGGAAAACGGCAAATGGCACCCTATATTTTTTGTACAAAAAATATGGATCCTACAGTATAATCCGATATAATGAGGTAAGTTCAAATAAGATACGAGAGGTTTTGTCAATGCAAAAATTGAACGGACTTTCAAAAAATGAAATTGTAACTATATCGCATCAAATTGCGGATGCATTTTATGATTATAAATATAACAGCGATGATAAGGGGTTGGTCAAATATATAGCAAATCGCGAAGCTATGTTCATGTATATACATGCAATCGTTCAAGCGTCATATAACAGCGGATTGCTTTATACAACTTCAACAAACAGGGAAGGTTATCTTATAGCGGCCGGAGCGGGCATCGGAACAATAGGATTTATTGACGGCATAAAGATGATACTTGCCGAAAAAAAGGCGCTTGGCGGCTGGAAAAAAATGAAATCTTTTATATTCGCGTGTTTTTCGGACGGTAATACCATTGAAATGAGGATGCGTAAAGCAAAACGAAAATTTATACGCATAGAAGTATTGGCAGTGAGGCCGGAATATCAAAAGCAGGGATATATGAAAAAAATGCTGGATTTTGTTTATGAGCTTGCCCGTGCAAACGGTGTACCGGTTATTCTTGACACGGATGATAAGGATAAAAGCTTACGGTATCAGCACCTCGGAATGAAACTTGACCGAATTCGCAATTGCGGAGAAAAGTTCCATATGTATGATTTAATATATGAGGTTGTTTAGTTCAAGGCAACCACCATACAGCCTGAAATTTCAAGCTCTTTTATCAATTCTTGTACGGCAGGAATCTCGTTACTCTTAGATTCTACCGTTTTCTGTGCCAACGTCAGGGCCAATTCGCCTATCTGTGCACTGACGATGTGTAAGGAACTGTCATATTTTTCCATATTTCGTATCGAGTAGATTTCTTTTTTGTCTATCGCAATAGTGAGCGTCTTATGCTTTTTCTTACTCTGCTTTTCTTCTTCTGCCTCTATTTTGCTGCAAGTTTACGATCGGCTCCAAAAATCAAACGGCAAAGCTCGGTAAAACCGTTATCGACGCAAAAAACGCCCTCGAAAATATCCGCGACAAAGCAAAAACATCGAATAACATGGGGGCTTTTAATAATTATTTTTTTAAATTTGATTTTCTTTACTTAAGGTTTACTTAAAATATACTAAACGCATATTAAATCAATATTATTTTGTTTATATTCATTTATAATTGTTTGATCGAGATCATTATCTGTAATTATTTTTGTTACATCATGTACAGATGCATAGGATAAAAAAGATTTGCGTGTAAATTTTGTTGAATCTGCTAATATATACGATTGTTCTCCTCGTTTTACTAATAGCTCATCAAGGCGTACTGTTTCGAAATCGGTTGCCATAATACCTTCAGAAAGATTAATTGCATCTGCTCCTAGAAAACAATATTTAAAACTTAATAGTTTCAATACTTTTTCACTAATATAGCCTGTAAAAGCTTTTCTTGCAGGTTTATAATCTCCTCCAATTAATGTCACCCGGCATAAAGGAGATAAAATGTTAAGATTGTTTAAAGAGTTCGTAAATATTTTTATATCCTTTATTTTTTTTTCGCGCAACCTTCCTGCAAGTGCAAGTGATAAACATTGAACGGTGGTTCCTGCTTCAAGAAAAATTATATCGCCATCTTTTATTAAAGTACTTACATAATTAGCAATCCGATTTTTTTCTTCAACCTGTTGATTCTTTAATGCATCAAAAGAATATTCGAATTCTGTACCAAAAAAATATTTTATTCCTCCATGTGTTCTTACAAGTTTATGTTTTTTTGCTAAAGAATTTGATATTCTGCGTGCTGTTGGTAACGATACATTAAGCATTTCTGCTAATTCAGGCATAGATATAGTACCAACGGTTTGAAGTTTTGTTAAAACTTTAGCTTCTCTTTTTTCTGTTTTCTTTGTCATAATATATATACGTGCCTTAAAAAATATTCAGCTTATTTATTATATGAGTCAATAAATAGTTATATCAAACACAATAAATCAACACATAAAATATAACATTTTTTTTTTGAATAAACAACCTAGTTACATATCAATTGGATACTGTACATTAAAATTCGTAAGCGGTATGGGGTTAATGTATTGTATAAAGAACGGTCAGAATAGACGAGTAGTAAACATAGCGAGTTATAAAGGCGGCTAATCTTAACTGATAGCAAGAAATATTAGCGATAGAATCAATGTCTTTAAGGGAACTGCAATGTGTTATACCAAGATGTTGACAATAAAATGATCATTTGATCAAAAAAAAATGTTGACATGTGCGTATTTGTATATTATAATTGATCTAAACAATCGAACTTAAGGAGGGTAAAATGAAGCGTTTTGTTGGATTGAAAATAATGTTTTTATTTGTTTTAGTAAGTTTATTTGCTGCAGGACAGAAAGATAAGGTAAAAACAATAACTTTAATGCGAGATGCTGCAGAAATGCCTGATGAAATTATTATGGCATTTGAACAAAAATATCCTGACATTAAGGTTAATGTTGTTGAAAACGATTTCACAAAACTTATGACTATGATTGCAGGTGGAAATCCTCCGGATATATTCCGAATAAATGGAATAGGTCTTGCATATTGGGTGAAGAAGGGCTTACTAAAAGATATAACACAAGAGTTACAAAAAGCTGTAGATTTAAATGATCTTTTTCCAGTGAATGGCATGTATCGATTTGATGGAAGAAGACAAGGGAAAGGAGCCTATTATGGATTGGTAAAAGATTGGTCACTGGATTATATGTATTATTACAATAAAGATATTCTAGATGAGGTTGGCTTGCCTTATCCTTCTGATGATGTACCGCTTACGTATGAAGAATTCACTAATATGATTAATAAACTCACATTATATAAAGATAATAAAGTGGTACGCTATGGATTCGGTTATACAGATGATGAATTTAATGGGTATTTTCTTACAATGCTTGCTTCTAAAGGTAAATGGCTGTTTACAGATGATGGAACAAAACTGAATATTGCAGATCCTGATGTTTATGCTCTATTTAAATGGTGGTTTGATGAAGCAAAAATTTATCATGCAGTACATAGTCCTTTGGACCCTGCACCTGATTGGGATGGTCCTCTTTTTCAGGCGAGACGTGTTGCTGTCCAGTGGGATGGATACTGGTTTGGCCCTATAATAAACGAAGGAGGGGAAATTAATCCTGAGAAAATTGGTTTTGCGCCGGCACCAATTTTTGGAAACAAGCGAGTAAATGCTACAGGTGGCGGTACTGGTTATGTTATAAGTAATAAAACAAAAGAGTATGATGCCGCTTGGAAATTTTGGTCGTATTATATGTTAGAAGATGCTGCTGTAGAAAGAGCTAAAAGTGGCTGGGGGTTGCCTGCGCAAAAATCAATGTTAAAATATTGTCCTCAGGAAACCAAGTTTGATAAATATAGACTAGAACAGGTTAAGAAAGAACTTCCTTATCAAATCATTCTTCAATTTCCGCCCTATTTAAGAGAAACAGCTTTAATTTCTGCATTTAATCAACATATGGAACCTGCATATAGAGATCAAATAACTTTTGAAGAAGCTCTTAAAAATCTTGCGAAACAGATTAACTCGACTATAGAAAAAGAACGGTAAAATTTGATGGAAGCTTAATTTAAGTATATTAAATGCTTAGGAATAATATATGATGAAGAGAAAACTAAAAACTTTTTATTTAATGATAAGCCCGTGGATTGTTATGTTTTTTTTTCTTAATGTATTTCCAATGATATATAGTTTTTTTCTCTCGCTAACGCAGTTTGATGGCATTACAGCTCCTGATTTTGTGGGCTTTAAAAATTATTTTCAATTACCAAATGATTATCGTTTTTTACAGTCGATTATAGCTACTTTAAAATTTACGTTTTTTAATGTTTTTTTCTCACTAATTATCAGTTTTTTTATGGCTAATTTATTGAATTGTGATATAACTGGTAAAGGCTTTTTTAGAAGTGTTTTTTTTATTCCGTATGCTATACCCGTTGTTGCAACTGTATATGTTTGGAAAACATTGTTTAACAGAGAAACAGGCTTGATTAATTTTATTCTTGAATTGGTAGCTCCTGGAAGGTCATTGAATTTTTTAGTTGATTTTCCTTCTGCTTCTCTTATCTTAATGTTTGTGTGGCAATCAGGGGGGGCAATGGTCGTGTTTTTAGCAGGTCTCCAGAATATACCCAAACAACTTATTGAAGCTGCTAACTTGGATGGTGCAAATAATTTTTTTAAACTCAAAAATATTGTGCTACCTTTATTATCACCGATTATTTTATATCAGATAGTTGTAGGAATTATGCTTTCATTTAATGTTATTGTTCAACCTATGCTTCTTACTTCTTCGCCGGGAGGGGCTTTTAATGCTTTTCTAAGTCAGCAGCCTGCTGCAAAGAATTATTTCACAATAATATATGCCTTTCAGTTATGTTTTACTAATCAAAGTTTTGGATATGGTATGGCAGTTATTTGGGCAATGTTTATTATAATGGTTTTTTTAACATTAAGTTTTATGAAAATTATGAATAGAGTGGTTTATTATGAATACAAATGATTTAAAATATTCCTCAAAAATAATAATAATACTTTTAATATTTTTTTCTATAATTTCTATTTGTCCTCTTTTTTGGTTAATCTTAAGTTCTCTTAAAACACAAGAGGAAATGGTTTCATATCCTCCTGTATTCTTACCGGAAAAATTAAAATTTGAGAACTATAAAACCGCATTGGTTAAAATTGAATATTTTAGATATCTTCTAAATACTCTTCTGTTAAGTTTAATTTATACAATTCCAGGTACTATTTCCGCCGCAATATTTGGTTATGCTTTTGCTAGATTTAATGTATATGGTAGAGATTTTTTATTTAATATTGTGATGATTCTTTTGTTGATTCCACCTGTTTCTGTTTTACTACCTGAATATTTGTTTTTTGTTAAGTTTAATTTGATAGGGTCATATAAAATTTGGCTTTTATGGGGTATAGGTGGAAATCCACTGTTTATCTATTTATTTAAACAATTTTTTTCGTATTTTCCTGTAGATTTAGAAGAAGCTGCAATATTAGATGGCTGTACTGAATATGGAGTATTGTTTAAAATTTTTCTTCCAATGTCGAAATCTGTTATTGTAACTGTATTTATACTTTCTTTTTTAATTGTTTATGGCGATTTTATGGGGCCTGCTATTTTTTTAAGCGGAATACGAACAACATTACCGGTAGCAATGACTACTGGGTATGTTATTAGAAACGGAATTTTACTTGTACCTGTACTTTTAGCCGGTATCGTCTTGTACAGTATTCCTGTAATTTTGATTTTTATAGTAGGGCAAAAATACTATGTACGTGGTCTTATATCTTCTAGTGGTACAAAGGATTGATTTAACATACTTTTTTTGATTTCCGGAGGTTTTTTATGGTGTTCCATAATAGATTGATAATTCAAACTGATAAGAGAATAAATTTTTATGATATTACCGATAATGCTGTAAAAATTCAAACAGGATCAGAAATAAAAAGCGGTATTATGACTATATATTCACAACACACTACTTGCAGCGTGTTTATTCAGGAGCAATCAGATGATGTTGACTATTGGGGAACCCAGTTTATATTACAAGATATGGTAAACGGATTGGAAAAAATTTTCCCTAAATGTAATACGATAGGTCAATATCTTCATCCTGGCCCGCTGCATATTAAAATTGCTGAAGACGAACGTAATGAAAAGGCATTTTGGAGTTTAAATACGGATGCACACTTGAGATCTGTATTGTTAGGAAGGTCTGTGTGTATTCCAATTGAAGATCAAAAATTACAGCTAGGTGAATTTGGACGTATATATTTTGTAGATTTCGATCAAGTACGAGAAAGAGAAAGAATTGTGAGAATCTCTATTATGGGAGAATAATATGGGAGAATAAATCATAAAAAGGAATTGTTGTGTGAACGAAAAACTTATTATTACAGTCGATGTTGGAACGACTGCTGTAAAAATTGCAATCTTTACAGAAAAATTGATTCTCAGAGGTTTTAAAGTTGCGGAATATAAACTGCAAACCCCTGGGGCTCACATAGTTGAATTAAATCCCGAAGTTTATTGGAATTCTGTTGTAAAGTGTATAAGGTCTCTTGTTAAAGAGTTATCCATACAAAAAGAAAATATAGCTGTTATTACATGTACAACTCAGGGGGAAACTATTATTCCAGTGGCTGATAATGGTAGAGTCCTTCATAATGCTGTAGTTTGGCTTGATTCACGAGCGGACAAAGAATCGAAATATATTTCAGCAAGATTTACTGCAGAAGAGTTTTATTTTAAAACAGGATGTCCTGAAATTTCGCCTATATGGCCAATTTCAAAAATTTTATGGTTTAAAAATAATAAAAAGGAAATTTATGAAAAAGCATATAAATTTTTATTATTAGAAGATTATTTAATTTATAAATTATCTGGACAGTTTATTACTAATCCTTCTGTAAGTTGTTCTACCGGCTTTTTTGATATATATAAAAATGATTTGTGGTTTGATATATTGGAATATTGCGGTATTTCAAGCGATAAGATTCCTGTTTGTAAACCATGCGGATCAATAGTTGGAAATATTTCTTTGTCTGCAGCAAAGGAACTTGATCTTCAATTGAATACTAAGATTTCTACCGGTGCAATGGATCAGGTTGCTTCCGCTCTTGGTTCCGGAAATGTTTTCAGCGGTTGTTTAACGGAAACTACAGGGACTGCACTCGTTACAGCTGCTACATGTCTGAAGCCTGAATTAAAAAAATTAACGCCTGTAACAGTTTATTGTCATGCTGAGGTAGGAAAATATTTATTAATAAATGTTAGTCAAACTGCAGGAATAATTTTAAAATGGTTTAGAGATGAATTTTGTAAAGATTTATGTCATCAGCAAACAGAAAATGTATTTGCTAAAATGGATCAATTGGCGAGTTCTGCTCCTATAGGATCTCGTGGACTATATCTTTTTCCGCACTTTACAGGTATGCAAATTCCTGTATCTGATTTTAAAGCCAGAGGAGTTTTTTTCGGGGTTGGGTTGGATACAGGAAGAGAGTGTTTTATTCGGGCTATAATGGAAGGTGTTGGATATATGCTTAGGGAAAGTGTCGAGCTTTTGAGAATTCTGGGAGTTAATCCATCTTTTATATATTCTCTTGGTGGAGGGGCAAAGAGTTCTGTTTGGAATAGTATTAAAGCAAATATATGTAATCTTCCAATTACTACTATGTGCAATGATGAGTCTACATCAGTTGGTGCTGCTATTTTAGGTGGAATAGCCTGCGGTATATTTGGGAATATAGAAGAGGCGATTTCTTTATTGAAAGAACGAGAAAAAGTTTATCCTATAAAAAGTAATGTTTTACAATATGAAAAGGGATACATGGTATACAAGCAGATGTATAAAAATTTCAAAGAATTATTTTAGTAATATTTTAAGGAGTTGTTTATGTTAAAAAAAGCTAAAATAGGTCTTCTTGGTTTAATGACTGATGGATATGAAAGTATATTTCCAGGCATTATAAATCGGCAGATAAAATATGCGAATGAGCTTATTGCCACTCTTTCACCGGTTGTAGATGTTGTTTTTTCTGGGCCTGGACTTAATCGATGTTCAATTGAGAAAATAGTTGCAGAATATAATAACCAAAGTGTAGATGGAATACTTATTATCCTGCTTGCATATTCTCACGGTGCATATATACTTAGAGCGCTTCAAAATAATAGAGTGCCTATTGCGCTTGCTGTTGTGCAACCTGATCAAGTTGTAGGAGATGATTGGGTAGAATTAGATTTAACTGTCAATCAAGGTATTCACGGTGCACAAGATAATGCTAATACAATTGTAAGAGCAGGGATCGCTTGTCAGTTTTTTGCTGGTAATAGACATGATCGTCGTTTTGTTGATTTTGTTGACAATTTTGGAAAAGCTTGTCTTACTCGAACTAAATTGAAAAATATGAGAACAGGTATTTTTTCTCGAATGTGTGGTATGGGCGATATTTTGCTAGATGATATGGCGTTTATGCGAAATATTGGTCCGGAGTTTTGTCATGATACTATTGGTAGTATTTTTACACGAATGGAATCGGTTTCAAAATCTCAGATAGATGAGCAAATTGATAAAGATAAAAAAATTTTTGATATTGATGAAAAATTAAGTTATGAATCACATTCTATTGCAGTGAAAATGTATCTGGGGTTTAAGAAATTTCTCGAAGATAAAAAGTATGATGCATTTACTGCTCATTTTGATCAATTTGGGGATGACGGCCGTTTTCGACAACTGCCTTTATATGCTGCTTCACACCTTATGGCTGACGGATATGGATATGCAGCAGAAGGAGACGCTGTTTGTGCAAGCATGGTATCTGCTGCACATACTTTGGGAGATAATAATGCTAATTTTACTGAGATGTACACAATGGATTTTGAAAAACAAGCAATTATCTTTTGTCATGCAGGAGAAGGCAATTGGAGAACATGTAGAAAAGATATGAAACCACGACTAATAGACCGTTATCTTGGAGAGGGAGGGTTAGAAAATCCACCTACACCGATTTTTACGCCTCAGGTTGGACCTGCGACACTTACATCTCTCGTTGCGCTGGAAGGCAATAAGTTTAGATTGATACTTTCTATGGGAGAAATTTTACCGAAATCAGACTTAAAAAAATGTGAAATGCCGTATATTTTTTGGAAACCGAAAAACGGTATAGAACACTGTGTTGAAAAATGGTTGGAAAATGGCGGTACACATCATGAAGTAATAAATTTAGGCGATGTATCCCCAAGATGGAAGATGCTTTGTAAAATGCTTAATATTGAATATGTTGAGGTGTAAAATTATGGGGGAAAAAATAAATGTAAATAAAATTAAAAAATATAAAACTTACGGTCGTGCTTTGAAGCTTGATAATGGAAAATTTGAAGTAATAGTAACTCTGGATATAGGACCGAGAATTATACACTTTTCGCTGCTTAATGGTAAAAATATTTTTGCAGATGAAGTTAAACTTGAAGAGAAGCTTCCTAATGGAAAAATCTATCGGTTTTATGGCGGACATAGAGTATGGCATAGTCCGGAGTCTTTCCCACGAAGTTATATGTGTGACAGTAATCCGTTGGACTCATATGAATTATTTGATAATGGTATCATTATGCGACAAAAGGAAGAAGAGTGGACACATATAGAAAAAACTGTTGAATTACATTTTACTGAAAATTCTATAAAGATAAAATCAAGTTTAACGAATAAGGGGGCATGGACTATTGAAATGGCCGTTTGGTCTTTGATTATTGGGTCATTAAATGGACGTGAAATTCTTCCTGTCACTCAAAGACAAACAGGTCTTTTACATAATACACATTATGTGAGTTGGTCTTATTCAAGAATGAATGATCCAAGAGTTTACTGGGGCCAAAAATATATTGTTGTTGATCATGATGAAAATAACACAGGGAGTCCATTTAAACTTGGTTATCCCAACGAGATGGGATGGATGGCTTATTTCAATAAAAATATGTGTTTTGTTAAAAAATATTTGCATGAACTTGGTGCAAAATATTCCGACATGGGTTCAAGTTGGCAAACTCATTCCGCCCACTGGGGAATTGATATAGAATCGCTTTCTCCCTTACGATTTGTAAAACCGGGAGAAACAATCTCCCATGAGGAAGAGTGGTTTATTTTTAGTGCTCCTAAACGGCCAAATATAAGCGAGGAGGAAATCACAGCTGTATTAATGCCTATTGCAGAAAAGGCAGATTTTGCTTTGCCTGTTGTTTCTGTGCAAAAATGGGATCCTTCTTATAATATGGGGAAGTGATGATGGCAAATTTATTTAACAGAAATTATTCGAAAACAGAATTGCTTGCATATCTTGGTAACCCGTCTCAAATAGCAGGGGCTACGGAGGTATCTGTTGATACTGGCAAAGCTCGGGGGATGCGTATTTATAGAATTCGTAACGGTCATGGATTGGATTTTGATCTTTTGCCAGATAAAGCGTTGGATATTTCATATCTCACTTATAAAGGTATTAATATAGCCTTCAATTCGAAAAATGGTCTTCATGCTGCATCTTATGCATATCCGGCATTAAAAGAATTTGAGAGATATTTTAGTGCTGGATTATTATGGACTTGTGGACTAAAAAATACAGGTCCTGACTATATTGATACAGATGGACGTATTCAATATTTGCACGGTAGAATTGGTGTGACACCTTGTGAACAAGTATCGGTACGTTCTTTTTGGGAAGATGATGATTATATTACTAAAGCAGAAGGTGTCATACGTGAAAGTTTTTTAGGAGAATATAATTTAACCCTAACAAGGACAGTAATAACTTCAATGAATTCAAATGAAATTCTTATTCAAGATGTTTTGGAAAATAATGAACCGGAAAAGACAGATTACCTTATTTTATATCATTTTAATTTTGGTTTTCCGTTTGTTAGTGAGGATATTAGAATTAATATTGAAAATAATACCGGTGAAATAATTCCGCGAACAGAATTTGCTTGCAAAAATATTGACAATTGGTATAAATATAGCAAGCCGGTTACCGGTTTAGAAGAACAGGTCTTTTTTCATCACCCAAAATCAGATGCAAAAGGTATTTGTACTGTTTGTTTGGAAAATCCTAAGCTGGGAATAGGGCTTGTTCTCTCGTATAAGAACCATAATTTGCCTATATTGACTCAGTGGAAATCTATTCGAGCCGGAGAATATGTTTTGGGAATTGAACCTGGTAATTCTTATCTCAACGGAATGTCGGAAGAAAAAGAAAAGGGAATCGCAAAAAGCATTCAAGGGTTTTCTAAAGAAACGTTTACTATGAAGATAGCGTTTTATGATCTTTGACTATCAAAAGAGAAAACAGGTAAATTCTATCTTATATTTTTTAAGAGTAGATTTCTAGTGCCTCTTCTAATTCTTCCCACCTCATACCTTTAGTGTAGCACTTTATCGACTTTTTAAACAGGGATATATGAAAATTGATTTCCGTGTGAGATTGCAATGCGCGCACTTGACGCAAAGGTTTAAAGTATAGTAAAATATTGTCTAGTTTCCGGCCGTCCCCGTTTGCGCCGGATGAGGCGGCAGTTTCCCGCCGCTCATAAAACTGGTAGTAAAACAGAAAATAGAGGTGTAAATATGTACGCGCTGGTTGAGTATAAGGGCAAACAGTATAAAGCCGAAAAAGACGGCCTTATTCAAGTCGATAAACTCGACGCCGAAAAAGGGCAAACCGTCGATATCGATACGGTTATAATGCTGAACGACGGTAAAAAAGTGCAGATCGGAACTCCCTATGTAAAAGGGGCGAAGGTTTCGGCGGTTGTGGAAGATTCGTTCCGCGATAAAAAAGTTCTTGTATTAAAATACAAAAGCAAAAAAGATTATCACCGGACTATCGGCCACCGCCAGCACTATACGAATATCCGCGTTACCGGTATCGTAGCGGGTTCTTCGGCAAAAGAATCCGAATAAAACGTGATACGGGCCGTGCTTACCCGTTTGCAAAACGGAGAACTGCATTCCTGTATTATAAGCGGTCATTCGGGCTTTGCACCCAAGGGCAAAGACATCGTGTGTGCAGCGGTCAGTATTTTGGCGCGCACGGCGCTCGATGTTTTGCACGGACAAAGCGGAATCGAATTGAAGACCGATAGTGCCGAACGCGGGGAACTTTCTTTTACGGTAGAAAAAAAGCAGGACGGCTGTTCGGATATTTTAAGCTATACGGCGGATTTTTTGGAAAAAGGTTTTGATTCTTTGCAAAAAGAATATCCGGCGTATGTGTCGGCGGAATTTGTGTTTGCCGACGAAAACGATATACAATTAACTGGAGGCATATAATGGGACGTAAAAAAGGCGGAAGCGGTGCCAAAAACGGCCGCGATTCAAATCCCAAATATTTAGGCGTAAAGGCTTTCGGCGGAACCTTTGTTCCGGCCGGTTCCATTCTCGTGCGTCAGCGGGGAACGAAAATTCATCCGGGCGATAATGTCGGCCGCGGTAAAGACGATACCCTTTTTGCAACCCAAACGGGCGTGGTGTCCTATCACGAACGCAAGGGCAGAAAGCTGGCCTCGATAATTCCCGAACAAGCCTAGTGATCCGCTTTGCCGACGAAGCTCTCATAGAAGTTCGATCCGGTAAGGGCGGCAACGGCTGTATCGCTTTCCGCAGGGAAAAGTATGTTCCGCTCGGCGGCCCGGCCGGAGGCGACGGGGGACGCGGGGGCGACGTTATTTTTTGTATAAAACACAATTTGCGGACTCTTGCCCATTTGCGCAAACAGCAGGTTTTTAAAGCGCAAAACGGAGCAGACGGTGAAGGCCGCAAGCGGTTCGGCGCCGACGGAAACGATATTGTTATACCCTTGCCGCCCGGAACAAAGGTAACCGATGCCGAAACGGGCGTTCTTGTCTGCGATTTTACGGGCAAAGAAAATTCCGAGCCCTTTGTCTATTTAAAGGGCGGCAAAGGCGGCTGGGGAAACGTTCACTTTAAAAGTTCCGTAAATCAAGCTCCGCGCTATGCACACGAAGGAAAACCCGGCGACGTAAAAAAACTGCGCGTCGAACTGAATATCATGGCCGACATCGGGCTGGTCGGTTTTCCGAACGCGGGGAAATCTTCTTTACTCGATTATTTTACAAATGCCCGGCCTAAAATCGCTCCGTATCCGTTTACCACGAAAATTCCGAACCTCGGCGTTTTGCGCATCGATGAAGAACAGGACATCGTTATCGCCGATATTCCCGGCATTATAGAAGGCGCGTCCGAAGGGGCGGGGTTGGGAATCCGTTTTTTAAAGCACATATCGCGTACGGCGGGCCTCGCTTTTATTATCGATTGCTCCGACAGCACTTACATCGACGCCTACGAAAAATTGAATGCCGAATTGAACGCATTTTCGCCGGAACTTGCGGCAAAAAAACGCATTATTTTGTGCAATAAAATCGACGTTGCCGACGCGGCCTTCCGGGCGGCGGAACTTGCCGAAAAATACAAGGATACGGTAACCGTTCCGCTTTCGCTTCATACGCATGAAGGTCTCGATAAAGTAAAAAAAGAACTCATTGCGCTTGTGTACGGCGCTTCGGATACGAGCGCGCAAAACACCGCGAAGAGCGGCAGCGCTTTTCTTGCAAGCCGAGCCTCGGTGGACGAGGTTGACGTGCAGTATCCCGGATCAGAGCGATGAAACTTGCACTGCTGGGCGGTTCTTTTAATCCCGTGCACAACGGGCACCTTCTTTTGGCCCTGCAGGCCGCAAACGAATACGGTTATGAGCGCGTGTTGTTTATTCCGGCAAAGGATCCGCCCCACAAATTCATCGCGTCCGGCGCCCGTGAAGAGGACCGCTGGGCAATGCTTAATGCGGCGCTCGATGAGTTCAATGACGCAAGATTTATTGCCGATGACTGCGAGCTTCGACGCGAGGGCGTTTCCTATACGATAGACACTGTGCGCGCCCTTGAGCGGCGCTATAAAATGCGGCCGGGCGAAAAGTTGGGTGTGATAATCGGAAGCGACTTGTGCGCCGATTTCGGAAAATGGAAAGAAGCCGACCTTTTGGCCGAAATAACCGATATTTTGTTGGGCAGGCGGGCGCCGCTCGGTGATGAAGACGTTTCCGGAAGTGAAAAAAGCGGGTGGTCTTTACGTGCGGGCGCGATAAGTGCGGCATCCGCTGCGGGCACGGCAAGTGCGAGCGCAGGCGATACGGTTTTTTCGTGGCCGCACAAAGATTTGCATAACGATTTTTATACGGTCTCGTCGGCAAAAATCCGGCGCATGATTGCCGAAAAAAAAGACTGGAAAAGCCTTGTTCCTTCGAGCGTTTACAGGTATATTATTGAAAGGAACTTGTATGGCTTTAACTGACGCCGATATACACGAAGTAACGGCACTGCTCGACCGCTATGTGTCGGCAATGGTGCATAAAGCGCGCTATGAGCATTCGCTGCGCACCGCACAAACCGCCGAAAACTTGTGCCGCCGCTACGGTTTGCCCTGCGAGCGCGGCTATTTTGCCGGCTTGACGCACGATATGTGCAAAGACATGAACGAAGAAGTGATTTTTTTGCTTGCCGTGCAGGACAATTTGCCCGTATCGGATTTGGAAGCGCAAAAAAAATCGCTGCTTCACGGGCGCGCGGCGGCGACAGTCCTTACAAAGGATTTCGGCGTTGACGACCCCGACATTTTGGAAGCGGTGCGCTTTCATACCTTCGGTTCGGCGGGCATGGGGAATTTGGCGAAGGTTTTGTACATCGCCGATAAAATCGAACCGGGGCGCCCTTACAGCAGTCCGTCTTATGTAAGCGAATGCATAAAAAAGGACTTGGACGATTTGCTTTTGTCCGTCGCACAAGAAAACGTGCGGTATTTAAAAACGCAGGGCAAAACGCTTGCCCCCGAAACGGCGGATTTGATACAATCCTTAAAAAAGGAATTATAAAAGAGGCTGCAATGACAAAATATATGCCCAAACTCGGTACGCAAAAGCATGTTGTTTTTTTACTGCTTATTGTCGCCGTTTTAGCGGTTTCCGTTTCTTTATTGATAACGTCGCTGAAAACCAATCCCGTAGATGAGGTGCTGGAAAGCGATCAGATTATCAAAGCGGTTATTGTGCTCGAAGACGACGGGAATGCGCTCGCTACGATGATTATGGCGTATTATCCGGTGTCGCACAAGGGCGCCCTTATTGACATACTCGGCAACACCGGCGCCATATACGCAAGTTTGGGCAGGGTAGACCGCATAGACGCCGTTTACCGAGAAAAGGGTATAGACACCTACCGCGCCGAAATAGAAAAACTGGTCGGCATGTCGATTCCGTTTTCGCTTGAAATCTCGTTAAAGCATTTTTCGGAATTGACCGACCTTTTGGGCGGCCTCCGCGTTTTTGTGCCGTACCCGGTGGATGATAAAATCAACGATGTGCCGTATTTGCTGCCGTCCGGTTCGGTTACCTTGGACGGCGATAAAATCCGTACGTACGTATTGTATGAAAACAAAGAGGCCTCGTCAGCCGATCGTCAAGACCGCCTGCAAAACGCCGTCGTCGCTTTTTTGTCGGCGATCAATGCGCGCAAAACCGATATCTTTAAAAAAGACGTCTTTCCGCTTTACGCTTCGCGCATAAAGGCGAATATCGACGATGACGGCTTGTACACGCTTTTGGAAAAGATTTCCCTTATCGACGCCGAACGACTTTTTCCGCAAGCCATTACCGGCTCGCAGCGCCTTGTAGACGGTAAAATGCTTTTGTTCCCGTATTACGACGGCCAGCTTATAAAAGACGTTCTTAAACAAACGGTTTCGGCTCTCGTGTCCGAAACGGAAGTCGTTCACAGCCGTATTTACGTTTTGGAAATTCAAAACGGAACGGCCGTTCAGGGCCTTGCAAAAAACACGGCCGCACTGCTGCAAAGTGCGGGCTACGACATTCTTACGATATCGAATGCCGACCGCAATGACTACGATAAAACGTTTATCATCGACCATATCGGTAACGGAGAAATCGCAAAAAATGTCGGCGATTTTATACGCTGTACCGATATTAAAACCGCCGAGGTAAAAAAAGACGACAGCGCCCTTGAAGCCGATACGCTCGTAGACTTTACGATTGTATTGGGAAAAGATTTTGACGGACGCTATGTGCGTTGATTAAAGCATGAAAAAGGATGTATATGAAAACCGATAAAGAAAAAGCTCTTGAAATAGCGGATATTTTGACCGATTATAAGGGCGCAGACACCGTCGTGCTCGACGTTTCCGAATTAAGCAGTTGGACTGATTTTTTTGTGATTACGACCGTAAACAGCAGCGCCCATTGGAAAGGCTTATACCGGCAGGTAAAGGATTATGCCAAAGAAAACGATCTTGCAATCCGTATCCCAGATAAAAAGCTTCCGTCCGGCGACGATTGGAATTTAATCGATATGGGCACCGTTGTGGTACACCTTATGACGGCCGAAGCGCGTAGTTTTTACGATTTGGAAAAACTGTGGCACGGAGGCAAAAAGCTTTTATAAGCTTTCGGCTCCGGCCGGGGCCTTTATTCGTCTAAATCGTCGTCGTATTGAAAGTCGTCGTCATCATCGTAGTCGAAATCGCCCTCATCGTCATACTCATCCAAATCGTCGTCCATAAATTCGTCGTCGTCAAAATCGTCGAGATTGTCGTCGTCTTCAAAGTCGTCGTCGTATGAATCCTCGATTGTGTAGCCGGCGGCCGACGAATAATCCTGCAATTCGCTGTCACTGAGCATTTGAGCACTTCCTTAATTTCAGAACTCGATAAACGCTTGCCGGGACCGAATGCACCGGCATCGCTTACCATAAACATAGATGAGAGTTATCTTTGTGTCAACTGTTTTTTTTAAAAATGTGATGAAAATATGATGAAAAAATTCTTTTTTTTCTTTACGGCAAACCGTTTGACAAAAAAATATTTTTCTGTAATAATAAACCTATGCCGAATAAAATGCGTATTCGCGCTCCTGCAAAGCTTAATTTGCATTTGCGGGTGCTTTCTTCCGAAGAGTCGGCAAGAGAGGACGGATACCATAGTATTGAAAGCGTGTTTCAAGCGGTCGATTTATGCGATGAATTGACGGTTGAAAAAAAAGCGGGCGGACCGCTGTGCCGGATAAAAACGGATACCGCTCTTCCCGCCGAAAACACTCTTACGACGGCATACGGTGAATTTTGTAATCTTACCGGCATTAAAGAAGGCGTACAAGTTGGCTTGGTTAAGCGCATTCCTTCGGGTGCCGGTTTGGGCGGCGGGTCTTCGGATGCGGCGTCCCTGCTGATTGTTTTGGACAAATTGTTTGAAACCGATTTGAGCTTGGAACAAATGATGCAGGCGGCGTGCCGAGTCGGAAGCGATGTTGCTTTTTTCCTGTCGCACGGCTGTGCCGTGGTGACGGGGCGTGGCGAGTTTATCAGGGAAATCGGCTCCCGCAACGACCTTTACTTTGTACTTGTGCACCCTGATGTTCACAGTTCTACAAAAGAAGCGTATGCGCTTTTGGATGAACGGATGAACGGGTCGATTCCGGCTGAATTTCCCGGGGTCGCGGAACTGGAAAGCATATACCGAAAGCCGGCTGCTCAATGGACTTTCGGCAACAGTTTTACGGAACCGCTTGCAGAGTCCTATCCGGTTATTGCCGCCGCACTGAAAAGTTTAAAAGCTGTCGGTGCCGATTTTGCTCAGATGACCGGTTCCGGTTCTGCTGTGTACGGCGTTTTTCCTTCCGAAAAAGAAGCGAAAAGCGCCTGCTCTCGGCTATTCGGCAGGTGGAAATGTCGGGTTGTGCAAGCCTGCAATCTGCCTGTGTAGTGTGTGCTTCAAGCGCATAGGATCTGACCAGGAGAGGAGTGGTTATGCAGATTACCGAAATTCGTATCCGTAAAGTGACGGCCGAAGGAAAATTAAAAGCATACGTTACGGTTACGTTTGACAACTGTTTCGTTGTGCACAACGTTAAGATTATTGAGGGCAAAACGGGGCTTTTTATCGCGATGCCCAGCCGTAAAACAAGCAGCGGCGACTATAAGGACGTAGCCCATCCTATAAGCTTGGAATTCCGCACTCAGCTGCAGGATCGTATCCTGGCCGAGTACGAAGCGGGGCATATTGAAGAAGGGCCCGCTTCCGCGGACGACGACTGAACCGGTAGGCCTTGCAGGCTCAGGTCGGCAGCAAACTTTTTTATCTTCTTTGGACCGTCGGCAAGTGGTAAGCCACCGGTTTTTGGTACCGGTATTCCGCTGGTTCGAATCCAGCCGGTCCAGCTATAAGGAAAACTCTGGCGTGATGAACGATGGGGTATATTCTCTTTCGCTTTTAAAAAGCGGCGCCGTTTTTCCGCCGCGGTTTTCCTGAAAATATTTGTGCCATTGCATAAGGAGTTCCGCTATGGAAAATTTGGTATTGAATGCCGTTACGCGCACCGCTATGGGAAAGGGTGCCGCAAAAAAACTTCGTTCGGAAGGAAAACTTCCCGCCGTTATGTACAATTCGAAAGGCGAAGCTTTTCCGCTTACCGTCGATGAAAGCGATTTTACAAAGGTATGGAAGGTCGCAACGCCTACAACGCTTGTATCGCTCAGCGTCGACGGAAAAGAAAATACTTCCGTGCTGATTAAAGCGACCGATTACGATATCATAACCGACAAAAACCGCCATGTCGATTTTCATGCCGTCGATCCGGAAAAACATCTGACGACCGAAATCAATCTTTCGTTGACGGGGAATCCCGTCGGTGTCCGCGCGGGCGGCCTTTTGGAGCGCGGCGTACGTCGCATTGCCATTAAATGTTTGCCCAAGGATTTACCCGTGCGCATCGTTGTTGACGTAAACGGCCTTAATTTAAATGAAAAGATTTGCGTTAAAGATATCAATGCGGGATCGGGCGTAACCGTTCTTACTTCGGGAGATGAAATGGTGGCCACGGTAAAACCGCTGCGCTGATTTACGTGCATTCTTTTTTGGAAAAAGTTGCGGCCGGTTTGCAGGACTGCGGAATCGGCCGAGTTCAAGCCGCAAGTCCGCAGGATGTTTGCACCCCGTTTTCCCTGCTTTTGGCCGTATCGGGCGGCATCGACTCTATGGTTATGCTGCATGCGCTGCGCGCGCTGAACACGCTGCCGCGCCCGAATGCGGCAAAGCCCGGTTTACTCGGAAGCGCAATTCCGATTCCGAGCGATTTTGCGGGGCGCCTGCGCCTTTCGGTCGTAACGGTAAACCATAACATTCGTCCCGCAAGCGAAACGGAGGCCGACGCTTTATTCGTAAAAGAACAATGCGCTCTTTGGAATATTTCCTGTACGGTTAAAACGATTCCTGCGGGGGCCGTTGCGTCGGCCGCTTCGAGCCGCGGCGGCGGAACGGAAGAAGCCGCCCGGTTTTTGCGTTACGCTTTGCTGCAAAAACAAGCCGAAGCGGAACACTGCGATTTTGTGCTTCTTGCACATAACCGCGACGATCAGCTGGAAACGCTTTTGCAGCGTTTTTTTCAGGGCGCTTCGGCGGGGATTTCGGGGTTCGCCGCCGCGGGTATTGCAAAAAGGCGCGGTATTTTTTGCCGCCCGCTGCTCGACATACCGCGATGCGGCATAGAAGAATACGCCCGCTTTTTTTCGGTCCCTTTCCGCGAAGATAAAACAAACGGCGATCCGTCGTACTACCGTAACAATCTTCGCCTGTACCTTATTCCGCTTTTAAATGAACACATCCGCGGCTGGGATACGGGCGTGCTTTCCGGCGCACAAAAAGCCGAACGGGAAGCGCTTTTTATCGAAGAACTTGCGTCCCTCATCGAATGGGAATGCGTGCCCGGTTTTCCCGGCTGCACCTCGGATTTCACTTCCGACTTTGCGTCCGGTGCGGTGCGTACCGCATCCGTTCCGTTTTTTCAAGCGGGTTTTCCCGTGCGGATCCGCGCGCTGTATAAGGCTGCGCAAAAAATCGGCGTTGAGCGCCGTATTCCCTACGCGCTTTTTAAAGACTGCGCATCGGGCAAGGGGCGGGTCAGAGGTTGCGGAATCGAGTGCGTAAAGACAAAAAAGTTTTTAACCGTAACGAATCTTCGTTCGGACACGACTTTGTGCTCAAGCGCTCCGGAAGAAAAAACAAACGGCGGGCATTTCGATTTTTGCATATCGGTCGATAAAGCCGGCTCATACGAAGCGCCCTTCGGCCGCTTTGAAGTTCTCTATGCAAACGAAGCTTACGTGCGGAAAATGCACAAGCGTGCCGACAATAAATACGGGGAAGTATGCGTGGGGCCTTTTTCGCTTCCCTTCACAATAAGGAACCGCCGTGCGGGTGACCGCATACAAACGGCCCAAGGCACCCATAAGGCCTTAAAAAAAATATGGAATGAATGGGGCATAGAAAGTCGCTGCTCGGCCCTTGTACCGGTTATCGAATGCGGGGAAAATCCCGTGTGCGTATGGGGCGCCCCTTTCGGATACCCCGACTGGTATGTTAAAGATTACGCGCAAAACGGGCACAGCGTTTTTTTGTTTTACCCGGCCGGGCGCACATTTACTGCGGCATTTGAGGAATAAAGAATGGATAAAAATCGGCATTTTCAAAAAAATACGTTCAAAAAAAACGAAAATGAACGGAATAATTTCAATATGCGTCCCGCGGGGAACCGCATCGGTTTACTCGTTTTGTTTTTACTCGGAGCCTTTTTTATCGTCATGGCTATGATGAATAAAGAAACGAATGTGTATCCGGTTATATCGTACAGCGATTTTTTGACGGCCGTCGGGCAAAATCAAGTGAGCGACGTTCAAATACAGGACCAAAAAATCATTTTGGGTACTATGCGCTCGTCGAACATTTCCGACGGTGCGCAATCGCGTTTTCAAACCGTTATTCCCTACAACGATACGTCGCTGATGTCGTTTTTGGAGCAAAACGGTGTGCAGGTTTCGGGGAAGGCGACTAAGCCGAATATTCTTTCCGAAGTGCTGAACTTTTTGCCGCTTTTTATACTGCTTATTTTTTTGTTTGTTTTTATGCGGCAAATGTCCATGCAGAATTCGCGCGGAATGCAGTTCGGGCGAAGCCGCGCGCGGCTTTTCGATACAAATAAAAAAAAGGTAACCTTCGCCGATGTTGCGGGACAGGAAGAAGCAAAAAAAGAATTGTCCGAAATCGTCGATTTTTTGAAAAATCCGAAAAAATACCGCGAAATCGGTGCGAAAATTCCCGGAGGCGTGCTTTTGGTCGGAAGTCCCGGAACGGGAAAAACGCTTTTGGCGCGCGCCGTTGCGGGCGAAGCGAACGTTTCGTTTTTGCATATTTCGGGAAGCGATTTTGTCGAAATGTTTGTCGGTGTGGGGGCAAGCCGTGTACGCGATTTGTTCGAACAGGGAAGAAAGCGCGCGCCGGCCATTATCTTTATAGACGAACTTGACGCCGTCGGGCGCGCCCGCGGAGCCGGCTTCGGCGGCGGACACGACGAGCGCGAGCAAACGCTCAACCAAATGCTTGTCGAAATGGACGGCTTCGACGGCAAAGAAGGCGTTATCGTGCTTGCCGCGACCAACCGCCCGGACGTTTTGGATCCTGCGCTTTTGCGCCCCGGCCGCTTCGACCGGCAAGTGCACGTGTCGCTTCCGGACATAAAAGAGCGCGAAGCCATTTTGATCGTTCATGCGAAAAAAATAAAGCTTGACGACGATGTTGACTTTAAGCATTTTGCGCGGGCGACGTCGGGCATGAGCGGCGCCGATTTGTCGAACATGATTAACGAGGGCGCTTTGTTTGCCGCGCGCAAAAATAAAGAAAAGGTTTCGTTTACCGAACTGGAACAGGCGCGCGACAAAATCCTTATGGGCGTTGCCCGCGAATCGATGGTTATGCCAGAAAAAGAACGCGTTATGACCGCGTGCCACGAGGCCGGACACGCGCTTCCGTATTATTATTTGAAAAACGCGTCTCCTTTGCACAAGGTAACGATAATTCCGCGCGGGCGCGCGCTCGGCCTTACGGTCGGACTTCCCAAAGAAGATTCGTATTCACACACAAAAAGCTGGCTTGAAGATCAGTTGGTTATTTTGTTCGGCGGTTATGCGGCCGAATCGATTGTCTACGGCGATACGACGACAGGTACCAAAAACGATATAGAGCGGGCTACCGATATTGCGCGCCGCATGGTGTGCGAGTGGGGTATGTCGGAAGATGTGGGAGCGGTCAGTTACGGCCGCGAAGACGAACCCATATTTATGGGAAAAGAAATCGAGCGGCACAAAGGCTATTCGGAAGAAAGCGCGCAAAAAATAGACCGCGCCGTAGAAAAACTTTTAAACGAAGCGCGTAAGCGCACGGTTAAAATACTCACCGAGCACCGCGATCAGCTGGATAAACTGACGCAGGCTTTGGTGGAAAAAGAAACTTTGGATGATAAAGAAGTGCGCGAATTGCTCGGTTTTAAACCGTCCGAAGCGCTTGCCGAAAACGAGGCGGAAAAAAGCGCGGGCTTGGAAGGTCCTCATGTCAATTTGCGCCGCCGGACATAGGGGCGGAATAAAAAGTTCCGTCTGATGCGGTAACGTTTAATGCGGTGCCGGCGTTTTTATTAAGAGAGGTGTGTATGAAAAAAAAACGTTTCATTTTGCGGCGTCTTTGCATTGCCGCAAGCCTTTGCACCTTTGCCGCTTTTGCGTTTTCTCAAACTCCCGCACCGTATACCGAAACGGCCGTGCGCTGTATCGATATTGCAAAAAACCTTCTCGCAAACGAAGAATATGAAGCTTCTTATTCGCGCGCCGCGCTCGGTTTAACCTATGACAATACGGTTGCCGACCTGTATTATATTCAAGCGCTCGGTATGTCGCAGCGCGGCCTTCCGCCGTATAAGATTGAGCCGCTTTTAAAATCCGCTTTGCAAAACAAATGGTACGAATACAACAAAGACGCGGCCCGCCTTTTGCTTGCGTCTTTATATACAAAAACGGCGAGGGCCGCCGAAGCCCTTTCCCTTTTGAATGAACGTCCTTTACTTTCGGGAAAAGACGCACTGTACATACGCGCAAATGCGCTCTACCTTTTAGGCAATATCGGCGATGCGCGCAAAACGGTCAGGCAGGGGGCGTTGCAGTTTCCCGAAGATCCGCGCTTTGCGCTTTTGTTTTTCGAGCGCGAACGGGAACCGTCGCGGGAAAACGGCGGCAATGGCGCACAAACTGCCGGCGAAATCGCTGATGCTACCGACAGTGCCCAAACCGACGATAATGCGGAAATTTCCGGCGGCAATACGGCGCTCAACGGCGGCGATGAATCCGATAAAACCTTTGCGGAACTTTCATCTCTTTTTGTGTCGCGCGCGTATGATTTGCAGGATGCGGATCCCGACGTGTTGCTTAAAGCTTCTTTGTTCGCTTTTTCCGAAGAAGACAGGCGGCGTTTGCTTAAAGCGTGGAACGCCTACGGCAAAACCGATCCGCGCTATGCCGTGTACGCGCTTAAAGCAGGGTTTATGAGCGAAGAAAAAGCCTTCGATTACGTAGCGCCTTTTTTCAGCGGCACCTCCGATTACGCTCTTGTAAAAAACTTTGTGCCGCTCGTTTCGGGTGAAAAAACAAAAGAGAGCGTACGGAAACTGTATGCCGCCTTTGCGGGCACGCTCCGTTTTGACACGAACGGCGACGGCATTTCCGATATGACGGTGAATTATCGTTCAGGCCGTCCCTCGCTTATCGAATACGACGCAAATCAGGACGGCATTATCGATTGGACGGTCGACTGCGATTACGGCGTTCCGGTAAAAGTGAACCTTGTACAAGAAGACGCGGTATTGTGGTACGGTACGTGGCCTTCTCTTTCGCGCGTCATATGGTCGGGCGGCACGTATACGCTCAATGAAGATCGATTGTTTGCAAGTCCCGTCAACATGATTAAAGAGCCCGTTATGGAAGAGCGCGCTTCCCTCTCTTTTTATCTTCCCGTTTTGCGCAGCGACGTGCGGTCAGTGCTTAATGCGGACGATTTGTTTGCGCTTTCGCATACGGTTGAGCGCAAAAGCGCCGAAGGTGAAAATACCCGTGTGCGCTTCAGCCTTTTTGACGGCAAGGCACAAAACGCGGTCTATACCGACAACGGAACGCCTTATGCCTACGCCTTTTTTGAAAACGGAGCGCTGCGTTTTAGAAACGTCGACCGCGACAAAAACGGCACATACGAACTGACCGAAATATATGCATACGCGGACGAAAATACTGACCAAAACACAGGCGAAAACGCACTCTTGTACCGGAGCGCGGAAGAAGCGCGTGAACTTTCTTTGCGTTTGTTCGGAGTCGATAATGCGGCAAAGGGCTTGTATTTGCAAAAAGTCGTATCGGATACCGACGGCAACGGTATAATCGAATTCAGCGAAGAATACGGGCCGAACGGAAAAACGACCGCGCAATGGAACGACAATAAAACGGGGAGCATGATAATCCGCTATGTGAAAAACGGCGATTCGGAAGAAACCGAATACGTTCATCCGGTAAGCGGCAGGCATGTAAGGCTGATTGTGCAAAAAGGTGTTCCCGTGTCGGCGGACGGCATTCCGGTTGTGCGCGATGAGGCCGCACCGTTTTTTTGGATAGGCGATTCTCCCGGCGGAAATTATGCACAAAAAGTTATAAAAAAACTTAACCAAAAGGGCTCTTCGGATGTTATATGTACCGTAACGAATTTGATTTGGCTTAGAGACAAAGACAGATTTGCAAGAATTTTTGCCGTAAAAAACGGAGATATGTATTTTGGTGAATTGTTGTACGAATAAAATCAAAAAAATAAAAACGCACAGTGCCCGGCTGCCGGCG
This sequence comes from uncultured Treponema sp., assembly GCA_905372025.1. Taxonomy (GTDB): domain Bacteria; phylum Spirochaetota; class Spirochaetia; order Treponematales; family Treponemataceae; genus Treponema_C. Next base: position 88,766 of record CAJPNP010000006.1, read on the forward strand.
ATTTATGTGCTGCTTTCGGTGCTTTTATGCGTAATACCCGTGCTTTTTATTTCCTGCGCTTCAAATAAAACCGTGTATGTCAAACCGGATTTTACCGACGAGCAAGTGTTCAATAAAGAACTGGAACGCATCCGGGACAAAAAAAAAGAAAAGCCCGTGTACGCTTTGTGGCGCGCCGCTTTGCTTATCGAAGAATGCCGCACAAGTCCCTTTTTAAACCGCGCCGAAACTCTGTTCAAAGACTGCGCCGCGCGTACCGAAGAAGCCTTTTACTATGCGTTTAAAAATGAAAATTGGGCTCAAGCGGCGCGTTTGGGAAAAAGCCTGCAAACCGTGTATGCGGCGACGAGCTTTCCGTTTGAAAATGCCGGAAGTTTTGCCGCCGATTGCGCGGCCGCGCAGGATAAGTTTAACAGCCTTGCCCGGCTTTCGCCGCGGGAAAAAGTTTCGGAGCAAAAGCAAACGGAGGCGGCGGCAAACACTGTCCGCGATTTTATTCAAGGCTGCGTAACCGTGTGGGTCGATTTGGGCGTAAAAGTCCAAAAGGGTATGGGCTTTGCCTCGCGCGTCATCGGTTCGGGGTTTTTTATCGATGAACGCGGCTACATCGTAACGAACCATCACGTTATCGCGGATTTGGTCGACCCGACCTATGAAGGCTACGGCAAATTATACATAAAACTCGCCTCGGATCCGGATACGCGCATTCCCGCAAGGGTTGTCGGCTGGGACAAAACCCTCGACTTGGCTTTGCTCAAAACCGAAATAAAACCGCCCTACGTGTTTACGCTCGGATCTTCCGAAAACCTTTCCATCGGCGAGCGTATTTACGCTATAGGCTCTCCGGCCGGCTTGGAAAGCACCATTACCTCGGGCATCGTGTCGTCATTCGACCGCAACCTTTTGTCCACGGTGTCGGTTATGCAGATAGACGCCGCGGTCAATTCGGGGAACTCCGGCGGCCCGCTTGTAAACGCCGAAGGCGAAGTGCAGGGTGTCGTGTTTGCCGGCTTACTCAATTATCAGGGATTGAATTTTGCCGTTCCAGTCGAATATCTTAAAACCGTTTTAAACCGGCTGTATGCTTCGGGCGAAACGCGGCATGCGTGGATCGGCGCCTACGGGCGTACGTACAAAAAAAATCCTTCCGACACCGAAGGGCAGGGCGTTCAAATCCTTTACGCCGCACCCGGCGGTTCGGCCGATTATGCGGGGCTTCGCGCGAACGACATTGTTACGGCCGTAAACGGCAAAGCCGTGCGCTCGATTGAAGAACTGCAACAGTACCTTATCGGCTGCGCGCCGTTTTCCCTTGCGCGCGTTTCGTACCGCAGACCCTTGCTGAAAAAAGACTCCGGCACGGCGCGCGATTCCGTCGCAGCCGCCGATAGCACACGATATTCGGACGGAAACGCTTTGGTGTATTGTGACGAGCGGCCCGAATATCCGGGAAAATATATTTACGAGCGCGAAAGCGAATACCGCATGTTTTATCCGCTGTTCGGCATGGAACTCGTTCCTGCTTCGGTCGGCAATAAACGCAGGTTTTCGGTACAATCGATTATAAAAGGAAGCAGTGCCGACGAATCGGGTTTTTCGGTGCACGATCCGGTGGAAATACTTAAAACAAAGGTCTTTGAAGAAGAGCGCGCCCTGTATGCCGAACTGTATACAAAAAAGCGCAAAAGCGGCTATCTTGAAGTCGGCCTTGCCCTTTATGCGCCTCTGGACAGTCTTTATTTTTTCTAATAGAATGGCGCAATGACCGATTTGCAGCAAAAACGCAACTTTTGCATCGTTGCACATATAGATCACGGTAAATCAACCCTTTCCGACCGCCTTATTCAAAAAGCGCGGATAATCGACGATCGGCAGTTCCAAAATCAAATACTCGACAACATGGACATAGAACGCGAGCGCGGCATCACGATAAAAAGCCAGGCGGTAACCATTCCGTATACGGCAAAAGACGGCAAAACCTATGAACTGAATTTTGTCGATACGCCGGGGCACGTGGATTTTTCGTATGAAGTGTCGCGCGCGATCGCATCGTGCGAAGGCGCCCTGCTTTTGGTCGATGCGTCGCAGGGCGTGGAATCGCAAACGCTTTCCAATATGTATTTGGCGCTTGAGCACAACCTCGAAATAGTTCCCGTCATCAATAAAATCGATTTGCCAGCGGCCGACATTCCTTCGGTTAAAAAGCAAATAGAACACGATTTGGGGCTCGATGCCGAATCGGCCGTGCTCGTGTCGGCAAAAACGGGGCAGGGCGTAGACGATTTATTCGAAGCGATTGTACAGCGCATTCCGCCTCCTTCTCACGACGCGGACGGAAAAACGCGCGCTTTGGTATTCGACTGCCGCTACGATCCGTACCGCGGTGTCGTCGTTCATCTTCGCATATTCGGCGGTTCGATAAAGCCGGGGCAGACAATCCGCTTTATGGCTTCGCACTCCGAATACAAGGTGGAAAGTACCGGTATCTTTAAAATCAAATTGGAAGAAACCGATGGTTTGTACGAAGGCGATGTCGGTTATATAATTGCCGGCATAAAAACCGTTTCCGACGTGCGCGTTGGCGATACGGTAACCTTAGCCGACAATCCGGCCGACACGGTGCTTCCCGGTTTTAAAGAAGTAAAGCCCGTTGTTTTTTCGTCGATATATCCGGTGGACACGAACGATTACGAAGAACTGCGCGACAGCATGGAAAAGCTTAAACTGAACGATGCGAGTTTAACCTACGAAAAAGATTCGTCGCTCGCTTTGGGACACGGCTTCCGCTGCGGCTTTTTAGGCTTGCTGCATTTGGAAGTAGTGCAGGAGCGTTTGGAGCGCGACTTCGGCCAGTCGGTCATCTTTACCGCGCCTTCCGTGCGCTACAAGGTAAGCTTGTCGAACGGGAGCGAGGTTTTTGTCGACAATCCGGCCGATTATCCGGATGCGGGCACCATCCGCGGTGCGCAGGAACCGTACATAAAAGCATCGATTATAACGCCTGCCGAATTCCTCGGTTCGATTATGGCGCTGTGTACGGAAAAACGCGGCGTGCAGACAAACATGCAGTATTTGGACGAAAAGCGCGTGGAAATCATCTACGAAATGCCCCTTGCCGAAGTGCTGTTCGACTTTTACGACCGCTTAAAAAGCTACAGCCGCGGCTACGCATCGTTCGACTATGAAGTTACGAATTACAAAGATACGGACTTGGTAAAGGTCGATATATTGATTAACGGCAATAAGGTGGACGCGCTGTCGCTTCTTGTGTTTAAAGGAAGCGCCATTGAGCGCGCGCGTACCGTGTGCGAACAGCTGAAAGAAGAAATCAGCCGCCGCCAGTTCAAAATCGCGATTCAGGGAGCGATCGGCGGGCAAATCATCGCGCGCGAAACGGTGAACGCCTTGCGCAAAGACGTACTTGCAAAATGCTACGGCGGCGATGTTACGCGCAAGCGCAAACTCCTCGAAAAGCAAAAAGAAGGTAAAAAGCGCATGAAAATGGTCGGCGATGTGGAACTTCCGCAAAGCGCCTTTTTAGCCGTGTTAAAAACAAAGTCGGACTGAACTCAAACAGGTAAATCCTGAAAACTCAATATTCAACCTAAAAACTTTGTTTTTTGTTCAAAGTTACATTATAATGTATATCAGGTACGGCACTTTGCCGTATGAACTGTTAGGAGGTTTTTATGAAACTGTTTGACACTGTATACAAAAGTGTACAGGGGGGGGGTAAGACGAACCTCCTCTAAGTCGGCTGCGTGTTCTGCAAAGCCGAAAAATTCTGTCGCCGCGGCGCTTACAGTACTCGCCGCTTTTGCGCTTGCCGCATTGTTACTCTTTACCGCCTGCCCGAACAATGCGGGCGGAAGCAAGCCGACACCGTCGGTGCCCACGCCCAAGCACGCCGTAACGTTCAGCGTGGAAGGCGGGAACGGTACGATCAAAGCGGAAGTTGACGGCCGCGAAATCCACACGGGAGATTTGGTGGAACAGGGCAAAATCGTCGAGTTTACCGCAACGGCGGACAACCCCGCAACGCACAATGTTGACTTTTGGACGGTAAGCGCGGGCACCTTTGAAGCGGGAACCGGAGCAAGCGAGAGCACGATCGCAAAGGTAAAGGTAGTGCAGCCGGCAACCGTAACGGTAAAGTTTAAGCCTATAGGCACGCCGCCGACAAAGTACAACGTAACTTTCGGCGTAAGCGGCACGGGCGGCACGCTTAAAGCCGAAGTTGAAGGCGTCGAAATCAGTTCGCCCTATCAAGCGGAACGGAATAAGGTGATTGTCTTTACCGCGACGCCCACAAACGAATACTACGCGGTCGAAAAATGGACGGACGGCGGCACGGACATTGCAGGAGAAACGGCAGTTTACAATCACACGGTAACGGCGGACGCCGACATCGCCGTGCACTTTAAACCCGCCCCCGTTGACGTATACGTAAGCGTAACAGGCAACAATAAAGCCTACGTGTACAAAAACGGCGTGCCCACGCAATTGAGCGCGCACGAAGCTGCTCCCGACGAGGTATGTCCGTATGCAGTGCGCTCCCGGGGAAAAGACGTATACATTGCGGGCGAGGAAATAAAGTACGGCGGTTCCAGGCCGCTCGTGTGGAAAAAAGACGGCAGCCTGCACTGGATCAGCAATAACCGGGGGAGTGATGCGTATGACATCGCCTTTTATAAGGGAAAAACCTTTGTTGCAGGCTATACGCATGACGGCACCGATGAGGGGGCGAGCCTTACCGACATCACTGACCCCGACAACCCTGTCGTAACCTTTTTGTATAAAAAAACGCCCCCGATAAACTATGCGCAAGCCCACGCGCTGTGCGCAAGTACCGATACGCTATACGCGGCAGGCTATAAACAGCAAGGTTCCATCGAAAAAGCGTTTTTGTGGACACTTCCTGACGGCGGTACGATGCGCGAAACGGAATTGGGACTTCAAGGCTCTGGCATTCATAGCAGCGCCGTTCCCTACAGCCTGTGTACGGCAGGCTCTTCGGTCTATGTTGCAGCAGGCAATTTGTGGAAGGTAGAAGGCGGAACCGTTACCCCGATTAGCGTTTCCGGCACCAAGGGAGTCTATGCCCTGTGTGTGCACGACGGCACCGTCTATGCCGCAGGATGGACGAACGCCAGCAGAGCCGCTGTATGGAAAATCGAAGAGACAAGCGCTTCGCTGTATAAAGAGCTTTCAACCGTTTCTGTCGTAGTGTATGCGCTGTGCGCTGCCGGAGGCAACCTGTATGCCGCAGGCTCTTATCAAGACACCGACTACAAAGAGAAACCCGTGTGGTGGCACATTGCAGCAGACGGTACCGTTATCGAGAACAAACTCGGCACCGACGAAGGCGAAGCCCTCGGCATTTGCGTTACGGCGCAGTAATGGTTTGAAAACGGCTCAAAATCCGCAAGCGGATTTTGAGCTTCGAGTTTTGACGACTGAAAGCCCGTCAAAACTCGCGTACATCCTGAGTCCGATTTTTAATTCGAGTTTGCCTTGTGGCAAACATCGCGTGCCGGGAATTAAATTAGTCTGATCGCCCTCAAGTTGGACAAAGTTCCGGCTCTGAGGGCGGTCTTTTTGTGTGCGGGTGGATATCTTTACGAGTTCTGCGGTACGTGTAATATAATCTTATTTTCTGTTTTTTTGTCAGTCGGCACCTATAATAAAGGCGGAGGTGTGTATGAGAAAACACAATCGCCGTTATAAGGATTCCGTGTTCGTCGATTTATTCGGCGAGGACAAAGACGCAAAGAAGAATTTTCTGTCGCTGTATAATGCCCTGCACAGCACACATTTGGACAGCTCGACCGAAATTACCCCCTTACGCCTTGAACATGTCATGTACATGAGCTTTTGTAACGATGTGTCCTGTCTCATCGACAATAAAATTATCGTGCTGGCAGAACACCAGTCAACCGTGAATGCCAATATGCCGGTACGCTTTTTGGAATATAGCGCCCGTCTGTACGAACAGATTCAAAATCCGCGTGACCGTTATCTGCGTAGACTGAAAGAAATCCCCACACCCGAATTCTACGTGTTTTACAACGGCGAAGAACAATATCCGGCACAGACGGAACTCAGACTCTCCGATGCGTTCACGGTAAAATCCTCAAAACCGAGCCTAGAATTGCTTGTAAAAGTGATAAACATCAATTACAATAAAGACAGTAAGCTTTTGGAAAATTGTAAGCCGCTTGAAGAGTACACGCTGTTTGTAGAAGCGGTGCGCCGGCATATCAGGCTCGATGCTGAAAACGGCTTTA
>CAJPNP010000007.1 GCA_905372025.1 uncultured Treponema sp.
ACCTTTGGAAAACATAAGCTTAAAGACCCAATCGGTTTTAGGGTTTAAGATGTCCCGCCTGTCTTTGGTACCCGTGTATCTTTTCATATGTACCTCCACCCCTTATTATAGGCGCCGACGGGTATAAAAACAGGATTCTGCATGAGCAAAGAGCCTAAAAAGTTCATATGTATGAAAATGTATGAAAAGAAAATAAAAAGAGAACATGAACGGCTTATGAGCAGCGCGAATTGCCTGAACGCCCTTTTTTTCACGTTTTATTCAGAGCAAGCTGTTTTTATCTATTTTCGTTCATACCGAATCCTTATGCGCGTATTGACAACTCTTAATCCTTTGTTATATCTATAAAGCATATAAAAGTTTATTGACAACAAGAGGCTTCCTATGAAACAACACAAAACAAATCCCTTCCGCTATGCCGTCGGTATGTTCGGGACATCGGTTCCCATCAACATGTTTAAAACCTATGCCGCGGCGTTTTACGTCATGGGCTTGGGCGTAACGACGGGACAGCTGGCAAAGGTATTGCTGATTTACACCTTCCTCGACATGATCGACAACCCCGTCTACGGATTTTTATCCGATAAAACGCACAGCCGCTGGGGAAGACGGCGCTTGTGGCTTGTGATCGGAACGCCCCTGTTGATTCTTTCGTTCATCGCGTTTTTTAACGTACCCCCTTTTATCGGGCCGAACAGTCTTTTCTTCTATATGCTGCTGACGTACATGCTGACCGGAACGCTCGATTCGCTTATCAACGCAAACTATGCGGCGCTGTTCCCCGAACTGTTCCGGACCGATGCCGAGCGCGCAAAGACGAATGCGCTGCGCCAAGCCTTTCAGCTGGTGGCAATGGTTATCAGCATTGCGCTCACGCCGATCGTTACGGAAAAAATCGGCTACGGCAAAACGGCTGTTATCTACGGATTGCTTGCCGGCGCGGTTATTTTGTACATGGCGATCGGATGCAAAGAGCCGCCGCTCAGCGACGACGCGGTAAAACCCAAGCTGTTTGCAACCCTGCGCGATATGTTCGCCGACCTGCGCTTTTGGCTGTTCGGCTTTACGAACGCTTTTTACAGCGCGGCTTTGGCCCTCGTTATGGCGGCGATTCCGTTTTACGTGCACTATACGCTGGGTTTGTCGGGAACGGCGAATACCGTTCTCCTCGGCGTTGTGCTGCTTTTGGCGATGGGCTGCGTTGCCGTCTGGGCCGTTTTGGTTAAAAAGTTTACCCTTATGCCCGTGTGGCGTTCCGCGCTTATTTGGCTGGGCTTGGCCTTTATTCCGCTGTATTTTTCGAAAAACCTGTACGGCGCCGTTGTCGGCTGCATACTCATCGGCATGGGGTTTGCCGGCGTTATTACGACGATGGATCTTGTCGGTGCGCGGGTTATGGATGAAGATTTGCGCCGCCACGGTATAAAGCGCGAAGGCATTTACGCAAGTGCTATGGGCTTTATGAACCGGCTGAGCGGCTTGTTTACGGCAACGGGATTTTGGCTTGTCGGAACTCTTTACGGTTTTCAAAGCGGGGAAGTGCCCGGTGATCGACCCGGCGATGCGGCGCGGTTTTTGCTGATTATTTTCCCCGTCGTATTGATGGCGTTCAGCGTTGCGGTTTCGCATCTTTTGCATTTTCCCGAACCGGCGGCAAAAGCCGGGCAAGACGAATAAGTCGATAAATCAACGTAAATAAATCACTGCGAATAAAGCGCAGCGGATAAAGCGGAGCGGATAACAATGAAAAAACGGTACTTGATTATAAGCGCGGACGATTTCGGTTATTGCGAATGCGTGAACGATGCGATTGTCGAATTGTTCCGCGCGGGACGGATTACCTCGTCGGGGATCCTTGCTCCTTCGCGATTGGCTAAAGAGGCGTGCGCTCTCGCCGCGCGCGAAAACCTGTCGGTCGGCGTCCACTGGACGCTTACGAACGAACGCGACGCCGGCGGTTCATGGAAACCCTGTGCCGGAGCGGAAAACGTTCCGAGCCTTGCCGAAGGCGGCGTTTTGCCCTTCGATGTTTCGGCTTTGAAAAAGATGGACTCGCGCGAAGTTGACCTCGAGCTTGACGCGCAAGTGCGGTTTTTACTGCAAAACGGCGCGCCCCTCGACCATGCCGACAGTCATTGCGGCACCTTGTACGGTATCGGCGGAAGGCTTTTCTTTTTCAACGCGTTCCGTGCGTGCAGGCGCTACAAACTTCCGTTCCGTTTTGCGACGAACGACGCCTTTCTTGCGCGTCAATTCGAAAAACAACCCGATTTCGCCTTGCGTACCGCCCGTAAAATGATTACGTTTTGCGGCAAATTATACGGCGTATCTACGGTAAACGATTTTTTTTCGGAGCCGCATCCGTTTTCTCTTATTAAAGATGAAAACGAATTGCACGCGTACTATGAAAATCAGTTGGAAACTATCGTCGGGGATCGTGCCGAAATCTTTTTTCATCCTTCGCTGCCGGACGGCGATATGGAACGGAATGCCGAAGGCTGGACAAAACGCGTGTGGGAGTATAAGTACCTTTGCAGCGGAAAATTGCTGCAAAAGGCGGAAAAACTCGGCTTTACCATTGCCTCGTGGCGCGAAGCGTTTCCGCGTTTGCACCGCGAGGCGGCAGGTAAAAATCAGGTAATAGAGGCGCGGTAAATTCCTTCAATCGAATCGCCGAGCGTTTTTTCGAATTCCGCTTCGGACTGCTTTGCGTTTAAGCCTTCGGCAAGCGCGCGCGAAAAGCTCGCAATCATACCGTGGTTTTTTGCAAGCAGTTTGTTCGCTTCGTCGCGGCTGTATCCGCCGGAAAGAGCGACAACGCGCAGTACTTGCGGGTGTTCGATAAAATCCTTGTACAAATCCGTTTGGGTGGGAATGCTGAGCTTAAGCATAATGAAAACGTCTTTCGGCAATGTGTCGATGTGCGCTTTCAGTTCTTTTTTAAGCATGTTTTCGCATTCGGCCTTTGCGGGGCTGTGAATGTCGACTTCCGGCTCGATAATCGGCACCAAACCGTGCTTGGCAATCTGCAAGCCCAATTCGAACTGCTGATCGACAATCTTTTTAATACCGGCCGCATTCGCTTCTTTTATAACCGAACGCATCTTTGTGCCGAACATGTGCTTTTTTACCGCGCGCTCAAGCAGCGCGTCCAAATCGGGAATCGGCTTCATAAGCTGAACGCCGTCGGCAAGGTCGGCCAAGCCCTTGTCCACTTTTAAAAAGGGCACAACGCCTTTTTTCTCCCACAGATAATCGCCGGTGGGCATGCCGCCGACCTCTCTGTCCATCGTTTGTTCGAATAAAATCGCGCCTAAAATTCTGTCTGAATTAAAGGCTTTTGAACTGATAATGCGCGTGCGCATTGCATGGACGAGGTCGAACATTTCTTTTTCGTTCGAATATTCGCTTTTGTCCACTCCGTACAGGGCTAGTGCTTTGGGTGTGCTGCCGCCGCTTTGGTCGAGGGCTGCAATAAAGCCTTTGCCCGTGCGCATTCTGTCCGCTTGTTTTTTATTCATATCAAACCTCCTAATACTGACATCATCTGCTTAAAATATAGTCTAAACTAACAAAAAATTCCAGTGTTTTTATTGACGCGCAATGCCGTATTCGCTACGATAATTAGTGATGGATAACTTTTTGGAGGCCAGAGCAGCGCATGAAAAAAAGATCCTCGGTGAGATGGTTCGGCTGTACTGCCGCAAAAAACACGGTATAAAAGACGGCCTTTGCCCCGAGTGCGGCGATCTGTATGCATATGCGTGCGGGAAAATCGACCGCTGCCCTTTTATGAAAGAAAAAACCTTTTGCTCGGCGTGTAAGGTTCATTGCTACGGGCGGGAAATGAGGAATAAAATCAAAGCCGTTATGCGGTTTTCGGGGCCGCGGATGCTTTTCTATCATCCGCTTCTTGTTATAAAACATATGTTTGTCGGCTTTCGGACAAGGAAAATGCATGATTAAAATTCGTCTTATAAAGCTTTTATCGCACGCGCAAAAGTTCGTGTTTTTGCAAGTGCTGTGCCAGTGGGTTTCGCTCCTATGCCAGATCGTGGTTGTGTTTTGCATAACCGACATTGTGCAAAGGGTATTCGCGGCCGAGCCGATTGCCCCGATTGTTCCTTTATACGCCGGCGCCGCAGCGCTGTGCTTTGCCGTGCGTTTCGCATGCGACCGATTATACGCCGCGTCTTCGTACAAGGCGAGCGCCGACGTTAAAATAACGCTGCGCAAACACATGTTCGAAAAGCTGCTCCGTTTGGGCGCCTCATACCGGGATTCCGCACCGACTGCGGAAATTGTGCAGCTCGCATCCGACGGCGTCGAACAGCTTGAAGTCTATTTCGGCAAATACCTTTCGCAGTTTTGCTACAGTTTGCTTGCACCCTTAACCCTGTTCGCGGTTTTGTCGTTTGTGAGCGTAAAGGCGAGCGCCGTCCTTTTGCTGTGCGTGCCGCTTATTCCGCTTTCGATTGTCGTGATTATGAAAATCGCGAAATTCCTTTTGCGCAAATACTGGGCGCTGTACGCAAAACTCGGCGACGGTTTTTTGGAAAATCTGCAGGGGCTGACGACTTTAAAAATCTATCGCGCCGATGAACAAAGAGCGGCCGAGATGGACAAAGAAGCCGAAAATTTCCGTCGCATTACGATGAAGGTGCTTTCGATGCAGCTGAACAGTACGAGCGTTATGGACATTATGGCTTACGGCGGCGCCGCAGCCGGAATGATTCTCGCTTTGAGCGAATTTGCGCGCGGCGGGCTTACGCTCGGCGGCTGCCTTATGATTGTTTTGCTTGCCGCCGAATTTTTTATTCCGCTGAGGCTTCTCGGTTCTTTTTTTCACGTTGCAATGAACGGTATGGCGGCATCCGATAAAATATTCGCCCTGCTCGATGCAACGGAAGCACACGGGGTTTCCGAAGCTGGAACCGTCGCCGAACCTTCGCCCGGCGCCGAAAGCCCCGTGCATGAAAATCCCGTCAGCGGAAGCACAATCGAATTTTCCGGCGTTTCATTTGCGTATTCTCCCGAACGGAAAATCCTGAACGATGTTTCTCTCGTGTGCAAGCCCGAATCGCTGACCGCCATTGTCGGAAAATCGGGCTGCGGCAAAAGCACGATCGCCGGCCTTATCATGACGCGCAACAAGGGATATTCGGGCAGCATTCGGTTCGGCAATGCGGAACTTTCGTCCTTGGATGAAAACGCGGTTATGAATGCGGTAACGCTTGTTACGCACGAAAGTTACCTGTTTAAAGGAACGGTGGAATACAACCTGCGCATGGGAAAACAAAACGTGACGGAAGCCGAAATGGAAAACGTTTTGCGCAAAGTCAATTTGTGGGAATTCCTCCAAACGCAGCGGGGGCTTCAAACGGAGCTTGCCGAAAAAGGAAGTAATTTTTCGGGCGGACAGTGTCAGCGCCTCGCGCTTGCCCGCGCCCTTTTACACGACAGCGGCGCCTACGTATTCGATGAAGCGACATCGAATATAGATGCCGAAAGCGAAAAAATGATTATGGATGTTATAAAAGAAGCAGCTCAAAAAAAGACGATTGTGTTTATTTCGCACAAGTTGTCGAATGTTGCCGACGCATCGCGCATATATATGCTCGACGCGGGGCGTGTCATAGAATCGGGTACGCACGGCGAACTTATAAAACAAAACGGCGCATATGCCGCGCTCTACGGCGAACAGCATTTTCTTGAAACTTATGCGGCGGAGGCGGCAAGATGAACGACAGCAAAATGAGCGGTACGGTGCGGCAAAGTGCGCGCACGCGTGCAAAAAAACGGAACGCCTTTGCCGTTATGGCGCGTCTTATAGTTCTTATCCGCAGCCTCATTCCGGTTATGCTGCTTGCGGTTGTGTTCGGCAGTATCGGGCATTTGTGCGCGATAGCTTTAACCGTATCGGCGGCAGCCGGAATCGCGGACATCGCCGGAATTGCCGGACAAAGCGCGCTGTCGGCGCCGCTGCGTGTGTTGCCCTATCTTTTAATCGCCTTTGCCGTGTGCCGCGGCGCCTTCCATTATGCGGAACAGTACTGCAATCACTTTATAGCCTTTAAACTGCTTGCCGTCATACGGCACCGCATTTTTGCAAAGCTGCGCGAACTGTGTCCGGCAAAACTTGACGGCAAAGACAAGGGCAACCTCATCGCCGTCATAACCTCCGACATTGAACAGCTCGAAGTGTTTTATGCGCATACGATTTCTCCCGTTGCAATCGCCGTTGCCGTATGCGCCTGCATGACCGTTTTTATTTGGCGCAGCAGTGCTGCCGCCGGCATAACCGCTTTGTGCGCGTACATAACGGTCGGCGCCCTTATTCCGCTTGTCAACGCAAAACTCGGCAAAGAAGACGGGCTGACTTTCCGCAATGCGTTCGGCGCATTGAGCGCTTTTGTGCTCGATTCGCTGCGCGGTCTTGACGAAACCATTCAGTACGGCTGCGGCAAAAAGCGCACCGAGGAATTGGAACAAAAGTCGCACGAACTGACTCGCACACAAAAAAAACTTTCGAAACTCGAATCCTGCCAGCGCGCTTTTACAAACCTCGTTATTCTCGGCTTTGACGCCGCAGTTTTTTGCATAATGCTTCGCGCAGTTTTTGCCGACTCCTGTTCGCTCGGAAGCGCCCTTGTAACGACCGTCGCCTTGATGAGTTCGTTCGGGCCGGCAGTCGCCCTTTCGAATCTTTCGAATAATCTGATGCAAACCCTTGCAAGCGGCGAACGCGTTTTGTCGCTGCTCGACGAAAAGCCGATGGTCGAAGAAGTACGGAACGGCGAATGCGTTTCGGTAAAAGATGCCGAGGTTTCGCACATCGATTTTTCGTACGGCAAAGAAAATATTTTAACCGATTTTTCGCTTTCGGTTCCCGCCGGCAAAATCTTAGGCATACACGGACCGTCCGGCTGCGGAAAATCGACCCTGCTCAAATTACTCATGCGCTTTTGGGACGTGCAGTCGGGAACCGTCGCGCTTTCGGGAACGGATATCTGCGGCATAAAGACGGACGCGCTGCGTGCAGGCGAATCCTACGTAACGCAGGAAACCGCGCTGTTCCGCGATACGATTGCAAACAACATCGCTGTCGGCAAACCCGGCGCGTCCCGCGAAGAAATAATCAATGCGGCTAAAAAAGCGTCGCTGCACGAATTTGTCGCATCGCTGCCGAACGGATACGACACGGAAGTCGGGGAGCTGGGCACGACGCTGTCCGGCGGAGAGCGGCAGCGCATAGGGCTTGCCCGCGCCTTTTTGCACGATGCGCCGCTTATGCTTTTGGACGAGCCGACAAGTAACCTCGACGCGTTGAACGAAGGCATTATTTTAAAATCGCTTAAAGAAACATCAAAAGACAAAACGGTTGTTATCGTATCGCACCGGAGATCGACACTGAACATCGCTCATACCGTTGTCGGTGTACAAAGGGACGGAAAAAAACAGTGAAAAATCCGCTTCGTTATATATGGCTTTTACTTGGTCTTATCAGCTTCGGCATCGGTACCGTCGGAATCGTATTACCGATTCTTCCGACCTTTCCGTTTTATTTGGCAACGTTGTTTTGTTTTGCCAAAAGTTCAAAAAGGCTGCACGATTGGTTTATAAACACCGAGTTGTATAAAAAATATTTGGAACGGTTTCTTCAGCGAAAGCCGATGACATGGAAGGCGAAAATTGTGATTCTTATTCCTTTGAGCACCGTCATGCTTGTCGGCTTTATTATGATGAAACGGGTTCCCGTCGGAAGAATTTGTCTTGCCGTTATATGGCTTTTTCATGTAATCTATTTTATATTCGGTATCAAAACGGAGCACAAAGAAGCGCCGGGTAAAGAAACGCGGCGGCAGGATAAAAACCGTCCGGAAAATTCGGAGGCAGCATCATGAGAAAAAAGATTGCACTTTTGATTCCTCTTGTATTGCTTTCACTGCTGTTTATGTCGTGCCTACTCGGCGGGAGCGGACAAGGTTCGGCTCTTGCGGTCAAACAGGAAAGAGAGGTTGTTGAAGAGATTAATTTTGCACGCACGCAGCCGAAAGAATACGTAAAAGCACGTTTACAGCCGTATGTTGACGCCGGGACTGCGAGCGAGGCCATGAAAGAATGTATTAACGAAATGAAAAGCATGGCGGCTTTAAAACCGCTGCGGGGCGGCAGCGGCTTAACCTTGGCAGCGCGGGAATGGGTTGCGCTGCAGGGGCCGAGCGAATATATAGGGCACGATATGAACCTTCCGGTACGCCTTCGTAAATATTGTTATTTCGGCTATTATGCCGAAAACATTTCCTACGGTTACAACGATGCGAAAAAAATCGTTATTCAACTTTTGGAAGACGACGGCATACCGAGCCGCGGACATCGTAAAAATATTTTAAGCCAGGCTTATACTCATATAGGCGTCGGCTTCGGTCCGCACAAAAAATACGGCTATATGTGCGTGCAGGATTTTGCGGAAAGGTATAAGGATAAATAAGGGGAGAAAATGAAGGTTATGCCTATTCAAATAAAACAATTTGGAACGGATTCCGGACGCATTTAAGTTTTTGAAATCTGAAATTTGACAAAATGATTTTTACATAATATTATTACTCGAGGATTAATCTTAGGAGGCATTATGAAAAAAATCTTTGTAGGTTTTATTGCGGTTTGTATGACGTTCGCTTTATTGTTTGCAAACGGGGGAAAAGAGGGCGGAGCAAAGCAGAAAACAGTTGAACTTTCTTTAATAATGTCGCAGGGTAGTTGGCGTGATGTATATGCGGATATGGCTGCAGCCGTAAAAGCGGACAGCGGCTATTCGGTTGAATTCCAAGTAGTACCCGATGATCAGTTTTTCCCTTTGATTCAAACAAAACTTGCCACCGGAGAAGTTCCCGATTTAATAAGATATAATGTTCCTACAAATAATATCGAGCTGAATGCAAATGAAACGATGGTTGATTTAACTAATGAACCTTGGCATTCTCGTTTAACGAATCCGAATATTTTAAAAGACCCGACAAGCGGCAAAATCTTCGCTTTACCGAGAGAGTCCGCTACTTTTTTCGGCGGCATTTACTATAACAAAGCCGTGCTTAAAAAGTTGGGAATTTCGGAAAAGCAGCCCGCGACATGGGATGAACTGCTCACTGTTTTGAGAAAAATTAAGCAAAGCGGAACGGGAATTATTCCCGTCGCTTCTTCGGAAAAAGACAGCTGGACGACGCAGGTATTTACGACATTGGGCTTTCCCGTTGCCGTTGCGAAAAAACCGCAGCTTTGGGATCAGCTGCTTACGAATAAAATCAAATGGTCGCAAGTCCCCGAATTTAAAACAATTCTTGATCGCTATACCATGTTATTCAAAGAAGGACTGGTAAACGATAACCACTTATCTTTTTCGTACGACATGGCAAAAGAAGCCGTTGCAACGGGCAAGGCCGCAATGATGATCAACGGCGAATGGGTCGTTTCGGATATGATGGCAAAATGGCCGGGTGTTGAAATCGGTTATTGGAATATTCCCTTTATGGACAGCTGTGATATTATTGCGACGGGAAATTATGTCGGCGGTATTTTTGTTCCCAAAAAGGGTCATGCGGCGGAAAGCGTAAAATTCCTCGAAATCTGGTCGCGACCTAAATATCAAAATATGTATTTTGCGCAGCACCCCGGATTTCCCGGCTTAAATGATGTAGACGGCGGGAATGTGCCGAAGTGCGTACAAGAAGTCGTTGATACCTATATTAAAACAGGTAAATACGTTTATGAAATGAATGCAATGGTAAATGTTGCGTCTCCCATTTTACCCGAATTATGGAAGTTTTATGTTGAAATGTCGGCGGGAATGAAAACCCCCGAACAAGTGCTTAAAGCATGGGATGTTTTATACAGCGATTATATGAAGGCGCGCAAAGAGAGCGGGTTTTAAAAGATACCACTACAAACATTGATTAATTCAAATGCCGGCTGATCAAACGGTTAGCCGGCTATGTTTTGCATGTGTTTTTATATTCGCTTACGGACATTCCCGTTTCTTTTTTGAAAAGTTTGCTTACGTACAGCGGGTCGTCAATGCCGATGAGCGACGTAATCGTTTTAACGGACAGGGACGGGTTTTGTTTCAGTAAGACTTTCATCTTGTCTATCCGTGCGCGAATAAGATAGCGAGTCGGAGAAAATCCCGTGTGTTTTTTAAACACGCGGCTGATATAGGCGGCCGTGTATTTGAAGTTGTCTGCGAGCGATTGCTGATTGATGTTTTCGTGTAAATGGTCGAGGATGTATTTTTCAATATCGTAAATAAGTTTTTTGTTTGCGTATTCGCCTTCGCTTTTTTGCAAAGAAAAATATTCGCGCCGCCGGTTTGTATATTCGATCGAGGCGGTTTCTTTTTCGATCTCATGCAGCACGGCGGAAAGCTCGCCTTCGTCAACGGGCTTAAGCAAATAACGGAATACACTTAGCCCGACGGCTTTTTGTGCGTAGTCGAATTCCTTGTAGCTCGTTAAAATAACGCAGATTATTGGAAGCTTTTCGGTCACAATACGCTCGATCAGTTCGAGTCCCGTAATAAGGGGCATTTGTATATCGGTAATAAGCACATCGGGAATTTCTTCGTTCAACGCTTGTAATACTTGCCTGCCGTTTGTGCAGCTTCGGGTAACCGAAAAAGTTTTGTTCAGTTTCGGTATAAGATCCGATATGTCGTGTAGAATGAGCGGTTCGTCTTCAGCAACAAATACGCGGATCATGTACTGTTCCTCCGATATGCACTTCGGTGCCTCCCAAAGCGCTTTTATGTATTTCGAACAGGGCTTGCATTCCGGCAAACATTTTAAGCCGTACCCCCGTATTTATCAAGCCCATGCCTCCGATGCGTACTTCTTCTATATGCTGAGCCGGATCTATAAGAAATTCGCTGATAGTATAAAAAATTTCAAATTGTTTTTTCTCTTCGATGCCGCAGCCGTTGTCTTCGACAGTGCAGTGCCAAAAATCGCCGGTACGGTACAATCGGAAGTATACTTTCCACGGCGGTTCGGTTCTTTTAAAAGCATGAGCAAAGCAGTTTTCGACCAAGGGCTGCAATATGAGCCGGGGAACTTTAATCTTTTCGCTTTCCGTCTCCGGATCTATGTCGATACGAATATCGACTTGTTCTCCAAACCGTATTTTCATAAGAGAAAGATAGTTTTCGGTATGCCGGATTTCATCGCGTAAAGCGACGGTCGGGTTATTAAAAACGGTGATGTACCGGAACATTGCCGACAATTCGCTGCAGATTTTTATAACGAGCGCATTGTTTTTTTCTCTGCTGCATGCGCTTATAACCGCGAGCATATTGTATAAAAAATGCGGATCTATCTGCGATTGCAGTGCGATAAAATGCGCTTTCAGCTCTTCGGTTTTTGCGGTGTTTTTTTCGCTTATGGAATCCTGTAATTTTTCGAACAAGCGGTTAAAGGTCGACGATATAAAACTTGATTCGTCATCTTCCACTTTTAAATCCGTAAAAGCCGCCTGTTCCGAAAGAGCTGTGGTCGTGTCGCCGATTTTCTTTATGGCGAGTTCAAGCGGCTGAGTTAATTTTTTTGCGGTAAAAAAAGTAATGTAGGCGAAAATAACGATAAGCATTACCGTAAGCACTAAAAAGGTAAAGCTTATATGACGTATAAGTTTTTTCAGCGCAGACGTGTCGTCTATAAAAACTGTTGTCCAGCCGACTGACGGCGCTTTAGCAAAAAAAACGATGTAAAAAGCGTGCCCGCTTTTTGTTTTAAACATGCCGCTTTGTTCGGCGCAAGAGGAAATGTGTTTGATTATTTTTTTATAAAAATCTTCATCGTTTTTATGCTCTGAATATACGGTTAAAAAATTATCGTTAAAGATGAGTTTTTCGACATCCGCCGTCGTCGGACTGTCTAAGATTTTTATAATTTCTTCAAACGGAAGCTGAATTTCGACAATCCCCGATTCTTTAAAACCGTATAAGTCCATGATAATTCTGGAAACACTGATAAAAAGTCTGTTCCGATTTTTACCCCAAAAATCCGGATGCGGCAGCGATATGTTCGCTTTATCCAAGATGATTTTTCCGTTTATATTCTTTGTAAAAAAATCCGAAGCGAAATTACGTTTAACGGTATCGATATCGTCGGGAATTCCGAACGAAAGATATTTGCTTTTATCGTTATAAAGACTCATCCGCAACAGCGGACGCGATGCCGGCAAAAGAATTGTTATAAGCGTTTTATTTAAAAGATTTTGCTCCGCCGCGTTTAACTGATCATAGCTCAGCGTATGGGAAAGGAATCCGGTAATAACGGGATTTGTTACGCAAAAAAGCGCTGTCCGATCGATGTCGAGCAACAGGGCTTCCATTTGCCTCGTTGTACGTTGTACAATATCGGTAACGCTGTCGGTATACTTATGTGTCAAAATTTTTACCGTGTACCGGTAAAGAAGGGCAAAAACGAGTGCGGCTGAACAGCATAATAATACCGTATAGAGGATGAATATTTTTTTGCGCAGCTTTATTTTTTTCATGTTTGCAGTATAGCACATTTAACCGCCGCAAGGTGACTGAAAAGTCCGATTTTTCCATATAAATATGTCAGATTTTACATTTCAAATTCGGGAAAGTCGTTTTAAAATAAATCAAATGATTTTATATACGGAGGGTTTATGAAAAGAATTGTATTAGGATTATGCGTGTTTTGCTTGGCCTTCGGTTTACCGTTTGCGAACGGAGAAAAAGAAGGCGGCGGCAAAACGAAAAACGTCGAGATTTCTTTTATGTTGTCGCAGGCAAAATGGAAAGACGTCTTTACCGATATGGCCGAACAAATAAAAAAAGACACGGGGTATGATATTGAATTTCAAGTTGTGCCGGACGACCAGTATTATCCGCTTTTAAAAACGAAACTTACGACAGGCGAAGTTCCCGATGTTTTTATGTACAACGTTCCAATGAACAATGTCGATTTGAATACGGTAAATAATACCGTTGATCTCGGAAATGAACCGTGGGTTTCGAGGCTTTCAAACCCGAACATTTTAAAAGATCCCATCGACGGAAAGATTTATGCAATGCCGTTTGAATCTTCAAGTTTTTTCGGTCCCGTATATTACAACAAAAAAGTGTTCCGCCGGCTCAATATTTCCGAAACGCAACCGAAAACATATGAAGAGTTTCTTAACGTTTTGCGAAAGATCAAAAACCAAGGAAACGGCGTTGTTCCCGTTTACATGTGTGAAAAAGATTCGTGGACTACGCAGGTTTTTACGACTTTGGGCTTCGGCGTCGCCTTGTCGGATAAAAAAGAGGTATGGAATAAATTACTCCAAAATAAAATAAAGTGGAGCGACGTTCCCGAATTCCGCACGATACTTAACGATTTTATGAAAATATACAACGAAGGCTTGGTTAATGCCGACCATCTTTCCGCCACATATGACATGGCAAAAGAAGCCGTGGCCGAAGGCCGCGCTGCAATGCTGTTTAATGGCGAATGGGCCTTATCGGATATAGAGAGCAAATATCCCGATGCGGATATGGGCGCATGGATTATTCCTTTTATGGATAAAAATCTTATGGGAACAGGCGCTTATGTGCAGGGACTGTTTATTCCGAAACGCGGCAATGTCGCAGCTGCAAAAAAATTATTGGAAATATGGGCGCAACCGAAGTATCAGGCTTTGTATTGGGCGGCTCATCCGGGATTCCCGGGTTTCAAAGATGTTGACGGCGGTGCCGTGCCCAAGGCAGTGGATACGCTGGTAAAAACCTATATTTTAACGGGAAAGTACGCATATCAAATGAACGATATGGTTCCCATAACCGCACCGATTCAACCGGAATTATGGAAGTATTACGTTGAAATGACGGCCGGGATGAAAACACCCGAACAAGTGCTTAAAGCATGGGATGTTTTATACAGCGATTATATGAAGGCACGTAAAGAAAGCGGGTTTTAGAAATTAAAAAAGTACCGGTTAATCCGTCTGTCGGCCAATCGGTACTTCTAAAAAATAAAGGAGGTTTTATGAAAAGAATTGTATTAGGATTATGCGTGTTTTGCCTGGCCTTCGGTTTACCGTTTGCGAACGGAGAAAAAGAAGGCGGCGGCAAAACGAAAACGGTGGAATTGTCCATGATGATTCCGCAGGGAAGTTGGCGTGATGTATACGCGGATATGGCTGCAGCGGTTAAAGCGGATACCGGCTATTCGGTAGAATTTCAAGTAATACCGGATGATCAATTTTATCCGCTGCTTCAAACCAAATTAGCCACGGGAGAAGTTCCCGATTTGGTAAAGCATAATATTCCCACAAACAACACCGAAATGAGTGCGAACCAAACAATGGTGGATTTGAGCAACGAACCGTGGATATCGCGCTTGGTAAACCCGAATATTTTAAAGGATCCGCAAAGCGGTAAAATCTTTGCTTTGCCTATAGAGTCGTCAAGCTTTTTCGGCGGTATTTACTATAACAAAGCCGTGCTTAAAAAGCTGGGAATTTCGGAAAAACAGCCGGCAACGTGGAACGAGCTGCTCAATGTTTTAAGAAAAATTAAGCAAAGCGGAACGGGAATTGTCCCCGTTGCCTGTTCCGAAAAAGACAGCTGGACGACGCAGGTATTTACGACATTGGGCTTTCCCGTTGCCGTTGCGAAAAAACCGCAGCTTTGGGATCAGCTGCTTACGAATAAAATCAAATGGTCGCAAGTCCCCGAATTTAAAACAATTCTTGATCGCTATACCATGTTATTCAAAGAAGGACTGGTAAACGATAACCACTTATCTTTTTCGTACGACATGGCAAAAGAAGCCGTTGCAACGGGCAAGGCCGCAATGATGATCAACGGCGAATGGGTCGTTTCGGATATGATGGCAAAATGGCCGGGTGTTGAAATCGGTTATTGGAATATTCCCTTTATGGACAGCTGTGATATTATTGCGACGGGAAATTATGTCGGCGGCTTTTTTGTTCCGAAAAAAGGTAATGCAAAAGAAGGGGTAAAATTTCTTGAGATTTGGTCGCGGCCGAAGTATCAAAATATGTATTTTACCGCACACCCCGGATTTTCCGGTTTGAACGATGTAAAAGGCGGTCCCGTTCCTCAATGCGTGCAGGACATTGTGGATACGTATATTAAAACGGGTAAATACGTCTATGAAATGAACGCAATGGTAAATGTGGCTTCTCCCATTTTGCCGGAATTGTGGAAGTATTATGTGGAAATGACTGCCGGAATAAAAACTCCCGAACAAGTGCTTAAAGCATGGGATGTTTTATACAGCGATTACATGAAGGCGCGCAAAGAGAGCGGGTTTTAATTTTTAGGAACATTAAAGATTTTGCAGGGTGCTGTTCAAAAACCGAAATTTTTGGACAGCGCCCTTGATTTAATATGCGTGCAGTTTTTATCCGTTTCAGTAAGAGGAGGTTTTTGTGCAAAAACAGCGAATCGATTCTTTGTATCCGAACTATTTTGCTTTTCCCGCAGTGATTATCTATACCGTTTTTTTTGTTATGCCGATTTTGGCCGCCTTTGTGCTGTCTTTTACGGATTGGCATATTATGCGCTTGTTTTCTCCGAATTTTATCGGATTTGAAAATTTTATTTATTTATTTAAAGACACGAATTTTATTTTAGCATTAAAGAATACGTTTATCTTCGCATTTTTTACGATGGTATTTAAAGTTCTGTTCGGCTTATTGCTTGCTCTTGCCTTGGTAAAGCCGCTGAAGACAAAAAATATACTGCGTACTATTTTTTATTTGCCGGCCGTATTGAGTATCGTAATTGCGGGCGTGTTGTTTCAGGCATTGTTTAAAAGCAACGGATTTTTAAATACGTTTTTAACGGCAATAGGCTTGGAACGCTGGGCTACGGACTGGATCGGCAATCCCAAAACTGCGCTGTTTACCACCATCGTGGTTGAAATATGGCGGTGGAGCGGCTTTACGATGGCGATCCTTATTGCGGGCTTACAAAATATCTCCGCCGATTATTACGAATCAGCACAAATAGACGGCGCTTCGGCTTGGCAGCGATTCCTCTATATTACGCTGCCGCTTTTACGGCCGGCTTTAACCATTACGATTGTTATGCATACGATAGGCGGCTTAAAAGTTTTCGAACAGGTGTTTGTTATTACGGCGGGAGGGCCGGGTTTTGCTTCGCAAGTATTGGGAACCTATATTTTTACGGCCTTTGCGCAGGGACGCTTCGGTCGTTCGACGGCAATGGGCTTGATACTTTTCCTCTTGGTTTTTGCCGTTTCTTACACCGTGAATGCCCTGCTTAAACGGAAGGAGGTGGAAGTATGAAAACAAAACCCGGGCATAAAAAACACTTTTCACTGCTCATACTGGAAGTGTGTATGATTTTATTGTCGCTGCTGATTATTGTTCCGCTGTTGATTATGATTTTCGGTTCCCTTAAAACCGCTGCCCGCGCAGCCCAGTTTTCGTTGGCTTTCCCGACGGAAATGCTGTTTTCGAATTATGTGTATGTTATAAAAAAAGCGAATATATTCCGTGCGGCAATGAACAGCATCGTCGTAACCTTTTTTGCCGTTGCAATCTGTATCTTTTGTTCGTCGATGGTATCTTTTTTAGCGGCGCGAAAACGAAACGGGTTTACAAAATTTTTAAATACGTATTTTCTTGCAGGCCTCATCGCGCCTATTCAGATTATCACAACCTTCGGCTTGCTGCAGCTTTTGCATTTAAACGGGACCTATGCCGGTGTTATTTTGGTTTTTGCCGCCATACAAATGTCGTGGGGCGTTTTTATGTTTACCGGTTTTATCGGAACCGTTCCGCGGGAATTGGATGAAGCGGCTTTTATTGACGGCTATCCGCCGCTAAAAGTGTTTTTTTCAATTATATTCCCTTTGCTTAAACCTATCGTCGTTACAACCGTTGTTATGCTTGCCATATTTATTTGGAACGATTTTCAGATTCCGCTGTATTTTTTCAATACGGCAAAATGTTGGACGCTGCCGCTGACTGTGTATAACTTTTTCGGCAGATACTTTAACTATTGGAATTATGTGTTTGCAAATCTTGTGCTGGTAGCGCTCCCCGTTACGATTTTATATCTGTTAGGCCAAAAATACGTCATAGACGGAATGACGGCCGGCGCCGTAAAAGGTTGAAATTATAAGGAGTTATTATGTTGGCATTCAGACAAGTCCATTTGGATTTTCATACTTCCGGTTTAATACCCGGAATCGGAGAAAAATTCGATAAAAAACAATTTCAGGATGCTTTAAAGACCGGCCATGTCAATTCGATAACCGTATTTTCAAAATGTCATCACGGCTGGTCGTACCATCCGACAAGCGTAAACGAAATGCATCCGTATTTAAAATTCGATTTGCTGCAAGCCCAGTTGGACGCATGTAAAGAAATCGGCGTACGCGCTCCCGTATATATATCCGCCGGCTTGGACGAAAAAGAAGCGGTGCGGCACCCTGAATGGCTGTTTCGCCGAGCGAACGAATCGTTGAGTTGGGCTGCGGATTTTACCGGAGAACCGTATTTTCACGTACTGTGTTTTAACACCGGCTACATGGACTTGCTCGAAAAACAAATAGAAGAAGTTATGCAAAAATATGATCCGTGCGGTATTTTTTTGGATATTGTATCGATTCAGCCGTGTTATTGCGCATCCTGCCGGAACGAGATTCTCAAGCGCGGAAAAGATCCTCGCAACATGGATGCGGCTATGGAACAAGCCGAGCTGGTGTACAAGCGCTATGCGCAGCGGGTCGAAAAAACGGTCCGTAAATACAGTAAAAACTGCACTGTTTTTCATAACGGCGGTCATATTCCCAAGGGGCGGCGCGACATTGCGCAAAACGATACGCATTTGGAACTTGAAAGTCTGCCTACCGGCGGCTGGGGCTACAATCACTTTCCGCTTTCCGCATCGTACGTTATGCAGCTGAACAAAGAGTATTTGGGCATGACGGGAAAATTCCACAGTACGTGGGGCGAGTTCGGCGGCTTTAAACACCCGAACGCACTGCGTTATGAAACGGCCTTGTCGCTTGCGTACGGGGCAAAGTGTTCGATAGGAGATCAGCTGCACCCCTCCGGAGAAATGAACGAAGATACGTACCGTCTTATCGGCGCCGCTTATTCCGAAGTTGAAAAAAAAGAGCCGTGGTGCGAAGACGCTTACAACATTGCCGACGTGGGCGTTTTGAGCGAAGAAGCCGTGCATACGAAAATTGCAAATAGGGACACGGTATACAACGGCGATATCGGCGCAAATAAAATCCTCATGGAAGGAAAGTATCTGTATCGCTTTTTGGATTTGCAATCCGACTTTACGCCCTACAAGGTTATTATATTGCCGGACACCGTTCGGCTCGACAAAAAAACGGCAAAGCGGCTTGGCGATTATGTAAGCAAGGGCGGAAAGATTCTCGCTTCGGGGCAAAGCGCGCTTGCCGACGATTCGGATACCTTTTGTTTGGATGTGGGTGCCGCATACCGCGGTCCCGCAAAAACCTGCCCCGATTATGTCATAGCGGACAAAGAAGTCGGCATCGGCGAAACGGCGCACGTGATGTATACGCAGGGTTTCGGCGTAAAAAGGCTGAAAGGGAAGTGTCTTTTGTATCGGCAGCCTTCGTATTTTAACAGAGACACGTACAGCTTTTGTTCGCACCGGCATACTCCGAATAACCCCGACGCCCGTTTGGAAGAAGCGGCCGTTTTTACACAAAACACGGTGTATATAAGCTGGAATATCTTTTCGGATTACGGAAAAACGGGTTCGCTTCACCACAAAAAGATCGTTATGTATGCGCTCGACCGGCTTTTGGACGCCGATAAAACAATTCGCGTTTCACTTCCCGATAAGGCTCTTGTAACGCTTACGGAGCAAAAAAAGCGCAAGCGCTACATTGTGCACGAATTGTTCGCGCATACGACAAACCGCGGAACGCTTTCGGAAAATGCGCAGGAATTTAAAAACATAGAAGTCATCGAAGATATTGTTCCGTTGTATAATATAACGACGGAAGTTCGTCTTCCGCAACGGATAAAAAACGTCATGCTGGAACCGCAGCATACCGCACTTCCGTTTGAGTATTCGAAAGACAATTTGACTTTTATTGTGCCCGAGATCGACTGCCACCAGATGATTGTACTTGAATATTGACATCTCTATTGACGAGCCTTCTTTGTGGGTATAAGCTGTGTGTGCATGTTTTGCGGACGAAGCGCTAAAGGCTGCATGCAAGGAGGCTCGCAATATGAATTTGGATTCCGCGCAAAGAGAAATTGTCGAGGGCGCAAAAGGTGAAACGCTTGCAAAAGTTATGAAAACCCTTGTCGCGTACGGAGAAGCCTTCGGCGCCGAAAGAATGGTGCCGGTTACCGGCCGGTGCGGACACTTGGTAACAAGTTTCGGCTTAGGCGTTATGAAGCCGGTGTACGCGCTCATGGATAAGCTTATAGAAAGCGGAGCGGTCAGCTCTCAGCCTTTTTCGGCCGACCCGCGCCCGCTGGCGCCCGAAATTCCCGTAAACTTTTTGCAAAATCTTTTATTTAAGGCCATGTACTCAAAACAAAGCGATTACGAAAAGCAGCTTAAAAAGCTCGGCATGATGAGCGACGATGCTTTTACCTGCGCGTGCTACATGGATGAAGTCGGCAACAAGCCGAATAAGGGCGATATACTCAGCTGGGCCGAAAGCAGCGCCGTTGTGTATGCAAACAGCGTTTTGGGCGCCCGCTGCAACCGCAACAGCGGCATCATAGAATTGTTCGGCAGCATCGCAGGCTATGTTCCATATTTCGGGCTTTTAACCGACGAAGGCCGCAAGGCGACGTGGAAGGTGGTCGTAAAAACGACGAAAAAACCCGAAGCGCAAATTTTAGGCAGTGCGATCGGCATGAAGGTCGTTGAAGACGTGCCCTATATCATCGGGCTGGATTCATGGCTCGGAAACGAATTAAACGATTCGGCAACGGCCTTTTTGAAAGACATGGGAGCCGCAGCGGCCTCGAACGGGGCGGTCGGTTTGTATCATATTGAAGGATTGACGCCCGAAGCCGTCGAACTTGGCCAAACGCTGCTTCAAAAAAACGCCGAAGAATATATTATAGACGATGCGGAACTCGAACGCGTAAGGGCGTCGTATCCGTGCATTTGGAAAAACCCTGCTGCAAAGCCGAAGCTTTGCTTTATCGGCTGTCCGCACTTGTCGCTTGCACAACTTAAAGCGTGGACCGAGCGTTTGGAAAAATTCGGCGGCAAATTGAAGGTGCCCGTCATTATGACGTGTGCGCCCGGAGTTGCAAAGGAATTCGGCAAAACCGCTTACGCCGAAAAGCTTAAAAAAACGGGAGCCATACTCAGCAGTATTTGCCCGCTTATGTATATGAACAATCCTTTGTGCGGAAAAATGCCGGTTATCACGAATTCGAACAAACTGCGCACGTACACAAGCGCCCGCTATTATACCGATGATGAAATCTTTACCTACATTACGACGGGAGAAGCAAAATGAAAACATTTAAAGGACGAGTTATTGCAAGGGGCAGTGCAAAGTCGAAAGCGCTTGTTTCACGGAACGGATTCAATACGCTGGCAAGCTACCAAAAGAGCCTTATGTTCGGCGATAAAAAAGGCACGTGTTCCGACCAAAACAATCCCGACGTATACGGAAAAGAACTCGCCGGTTCTGCCCTGTGCCTGCCGCAGACAATCGGCTCTACGACCGGCGGCATGGTGCTGTTTACGGCAGCCTCTTTCGGCCGCCAGCCGGCATGCATGCTGTTTTCAAAACCGATAGACTCGCTTGCCGCCGCCGGCGCCATTTTGGCGGATGTGTGGACGGACGCTAACATGCCGGTTGTGGACAGCCTCGGCGACGAGTTTTTGCAAACCGTGCAAACGGGCATGACCGTTTCGGTAGCGGAAGACGGAACCGTAACGCTCGAAGCCTGACTTAATCTTCATTAAAATGTACCGGTTGAGAAAATATCGATTTTCGAAAGACGCTGCATTCGTGCGCGTAAGCGCACGATAATCCGCGATGTTTCGGCTTGCCGAAACTCGGCGTTTAACAAGGCCGCGCTATTTCAGCGGCCGAAGTTAAACCTCGTATAAGGTACCGACTTTTTCGCATTCGGCATTGCGTGCGGCGCAGTATGTTCCTTTTGCAAGGGCTGCGGCAATATCCGGCTTTCCGCCGTGCAAAAAAGAAGTTTTAAGATACTCGTATAAAAAGCCCGAAGAAAACGAATCGCCGCAGCCGATGGGATTCACCGCTTTAACCCGTTCGACCGGCCGGCTGAACGCTTCGCCGCAAAAGGACGCGATTGTGCTGTCTTTTCCGCGCGTTATGACAATGCAGTTTTGCAGTTCGCGGCTTTTTGCGCATACGGCGTCCGTCAGTTCCGCGTCGCTGCACGAGGCCGAAAGGCCGAAGGTGCCGCAAAACTCCTTTGCGTTTATTTTAATAACGGCGGGAGTACATTCGTCGAGTACGTTCAAAAGCTCTTTGCCCCAAAAGTCTACGAGCAGAATACGGCCTTTGTTGCAGGCGGTTTTGCATATGCGTGTTTTTAAATCCGGTGCCCATATTTTGGGCGAAGTTCCCGCGAACAGCAGCGCATCGGAGGTTTTGAGCGCTTTTTGTACCGCGCTCACCAATCGCTTTTCGGCTTTGAGCACCGCTTTTTTGTCGGCTTCGCCTGCAAGGTCGGGCTCGTCCATAACCAATTCGGTTGTGCGCCCGCTTTCCCTGTCCAGCAGTGTACAGCATTCGCGTACGCGGCCGGGAACGGCAATTATAACAGGTTTTAAGCCGTCTTTTTTTGCCATTGCGGAAAATTCGGCTTTGTTTTCTTTTCCGGCCGGACAAATAAGCGTAACGCAGCCTTTTTCCAGCTGATTGAGCACGCGTGCCGCATTAACCGCTTTTCCCGAAGCATCGAGGCGGTAGCGCACCGAGCGGTTCACTTCGTCTACACATAAACGCTCAAACACCGCGGTTCTTTGAATTGTCGAACTCATACACAGCGCCGTAATTTTCATATCGCCTCCGTACATTGTCAGTTGCAGCTTCGATTATACCGTATTTTTGCCGCGGCGAAAAGCAGCCCGGCCGCATATGCATAAAGACTGCGCATGCGCTTGTATAAACCGCTTGTGCGCCGCGTTATATGTATCTTAAAATGCATAACTTTGATTTTTTTCTTGACTTTTTAATTAAACAGTGTTAAATTATCGTTGTTCAATAAAGATTGGGGAAGGCAAAAGGAGAGGCTGTGAGAAGGGCAAACACACAAATCGTATCGACAATAAAAACAAAAACGCTCGAATTACTCATGGAAAAAAATCCGGACTCGATTTCCATGCGCGATATTGCTGCAAACTGCAGCATTACGGCAGCAAATATTTACCACTATTATAAGGACAAAGACAGCCTTTTTCAGGAAATAAGCCTTGACTGCTTACACGAATTGAACGAAAGAATACTTAACCGTGTACAAAATCTGAGTGCGGACAAAAAAAAATTGCAAATCGCCGCACATACGTTCCGCGATTGGTGTTTTGAAAATCCGCGCCGTGCATTGCTCGTTATACAGGGAATTAAAACTTCTGCCGCTGCCGGCAATGAATTTAGAGAGTCATATTTTGTGTGCAATAAGGCGGCAACCGAAGTTTTAAAGGCGTGCGTACAAAACGGAAGTGCCCGCTCGGCAAATCCGCAGCTCGACGTGGACATTCTCGTGTCCGGCCTGTGGGGCTGCGTTGAAGCGGTTTTTCTTAAAAAGTGCAATAAAAAATATTGGGATAACGGTTCGGCATATATGAACCGTTTTATTGACTTATGGATAAATGCAATTTTTGGAGGTACAAAATGAAAAGAGCATTTGCAGTATTTGTAATTTTATCTGCAACGTCGGCACTTTTTGCAAAAGAAATTACCGTCGTTGTTGACGCGGGGAAAAACTGGAAAGCGAAAATGGATCCGCAGTGTGCCGTATGGCTTGAAGATGCCGACGGCAATTATGTGCGCACCCTGTACGTAACACAGCGCTCAAGCAAACGGAATTGGATTTTCGGCCCGAAAGAGGGAAGACCTGAATCGCTTCCGGTGTGGTACCACGCGGCAAATTACGGCAGCGTAAAAAATGCACCGGTCAGCACAGAGGTGGATGCGGTAACATCGGCCACACCGAAAGGCGGCATCGTATTCACCGCGGAAATCGGCGATACCGAATATGTAATCAAAGCCGAATTCAATACGAGTTTCGATTACAACGATTTTTACACAAAGAAAAATTCCGGCGTAAACGGCCAGCCCTCCGTCGTATACGAAGCAAAAATTCCGGCGGATGGAGATTTGGACGGACCGGACAAGGAAATAACGCTTTCGCTTGCCGGAACGGGATCCGAAAAAGGCGCCGACGGGAAAATTTACGGCGATATTTCGAATTTAACGACGGCAAAGAATATTGTCGAAACAATTACCGTAAAGAAGCGTTAGTGCGCCGATTAAGCAGCGGGTCTTTTGTAACAAAAAGGAGTGCCGTGCCGGCAAGGGCGAACATAAGCGCGCTTATGCACAGCGGAATCCCCTGCGCAAAAAAGCGGTGCATTGAAGCAAAGGGCGCGAAAATCCGCTCTTTGAGAAAATACGGTGCAAGGACGGCTATGCACGAAAAAAGCGCGAGCTTTAGCGCGTAAACCGAAGACGTCGTTAAAAGTTTTCGCGCACGTATTGTTTTGCTGCGCGACAAAAGCACGAACAAAAAGGCGGTGTTTGCAAAACTTGCAAGCGAAAGGGCGAGCGCAATGCCGCCGCCCTTCATCGGCCGTATGAGCAGGGCTGCAAGTGCGATGTTTACGGCAAAGCCGCCTATACCCGCAAGGGTCGGCGCCTTTGTGTTGCTTTGCGCGTAAAAAGCCGGCGCAATGACGCGGTTCAGCGCGATAAAAAACAAACCCGCAATATGAAAGCGGAAAGCCTGCAAGGTGAGCGCAACCGATTCGTCCGAAAAACGCTGCGTTTTGTATACGAGAACGATAATGTGTTCGCCGAACAAAAAAGCGAAAAAACTTACGGGAATCGTCGTGAGCGCGATGATGCGCACGGCTTGAACGAGCATGCGCTCGAACGACTGCCATTCTTTTTTCTTTGCCAGCGAAGACAAATCCGGCAAAATAACAGTACCGACGGAAACGGCGAAAATGCCTAGAATCAGTTCCTGCAAGCGCAACGAATACTGAAGGCTCGATACGATTCCCGTTCCGGCGTGTCCGGCGAGGGCGGTAGAGATAACGTCGTTGAGCTGGTAAGCCGCCATGCCGACGACGGTCGGCGCGATAAGCTTGAGCACCCTTCGCGTTCCCGGATCGGAAAACGCGCGCCGTATGCCGGTAAAGGCCGGCTTAAATCCCTGTTTTATTACAAAGGGCAGTTGAAACAGCGCTTGAATCGTACCGCCGGCTACGACGCCGTAAGCCATTGCGCGCGCGGGGTTCGCCGTTTTGGAAGAAAGCGCGTAGGCGGCCGAAATAACGGCGATGTTGAATAAAATCGGCGTAAAGCCCGAGGGCGCAAACACGTTTACACTGTTTAAAATTCCCTGAAAAAAGGCTGCAACCGATATGACGAACAAATACGGGAACATAAGGCGCGTTAAAAAAATCAATTCGGGAACAACCGACGAATCGGCGTTTTTTAAAAAGCGCGGCGCTATGTACGGCGCCGCCATAACGCCGGCAATCACCGTCAGAGCCGTCGTAAAGCTTACAACGGTAAATACGGCGTTCAAAAAAGCCTGCACGTCAGTTTTGGTTTCGCCGCGGCGGGAATCTTCAAGATAAGATTTGAATGTCGGGATAAACGCAACCGATATGCTGTTTTCGGCAAACAATCGGCGGAACAGATTAGGAATCATAAAGGCTACGCCGAACGCGTCGGCAAGCGCCGAAGTCCCCAAAAACGCGGCCTTTGTCATTTCCCGCACAAGACCCAGTATGCGCGATGCAAAAGTCAACAGCGACAGTTTTATACCGGAAGAAAGTAATGACCGCTTCATTGCAACAGCATACCGCTATTGCCTCTTTATGACAATCCCTGTAGAATATTGATATTGTGGAACAGCTTTTATTCAAGCCGGCTTCCGAGCCGGTTCGTTTAGGTATAGATATAGGCTCTACGACCGTAAAGGTCGTCGCATTGGATGCGGATTCCGAAATCGTATTCAGCCAGTACGAGCGCCATCGCGCCGATATTCGTTCCACAATTATAACCGTAGTCGGCAACGCATTGGACAGCATTGAAAAGAAGTACCCCGCAAAGGAAACGCAGCGCTTGAGCATCCGCGTAACCGGGTCAGGCGGGCTTGCCGTGTCGCATTGGCTTTCCGTTCCTTTTGTACAGGAAGTCGTCGCTTCGACGACGGCGGTAAAAAAGCGCATTCCCGAAGCCGACGTCGTTATCGAACTGGGCGGCGAAGACGC
Source organism: uncultured Treponema sp. (assembly GCA_905372025.1). Classification (GTDB taxonomy): domain Bacteria; phylum Spirochaetota; class Spirochaetia; order Treponematales; family Treponemataceae; genus Treponema_C. Next base: position 25,517 of record CAJPNP010000007.1, read on the forward strand.
CAAGATTACGTATATGACCGGCGGCATGGAGCAGCGCATGAACGGTACCTGTGCCGGCGGAACGGGCGCCTTTATAGACCAAATGGCGGCCTTGTTGGAAACCGATGCGCCCGGCTTAAACGAGCTTGCGCGCGGCTTTTCGACGATTTATCCCATTGCGGCGCGCTGCGGCGTATTCGCCAAAACCGATATTCAGCCGCTTATCAATGAAGGCGCCCGCCGCGAAGATATCGCCGTCAGTATTTTTCAGGCTGTCGTAAGCCAAACCATATCGGGCCTTGCGTGCGGAAAGCCTATACGCGGGAACGTCGCCTTTTTGGGCGGCCCCCTGCACTTTTTGGATCAGCTTCGCGAGCGTTTTATCGTTACCTTAAAACTTGAAGGCAAGGCCGCCATCGTTCCGGAAAACTCCCAGCTTTTTGTCGCCGAAGGAGCGGCTTTGTCGGCCGAACGCGCGTACAGCTGCGTGCAAAGCGGCGAAAAAACCAAGTTCCCGACGGTTGCCGAATTGCGCGAATCGCTTAAAACGCTTGTCGGCGCCGAAATGAAAGAAGTTCAGCGTTTGCAACCTCTGTTTAAAAACGAAGAAGAACTTGAAGAATTCCACAAACGCCATGCGGCCGAAATGGCGGCTACGGCCGAACTTGCCGATATAAGCGGCCCTGTCTTTTTGGGCTTGGACTCCGGTTCGACGACGACCAAGGCCGTTTTGACGGATTGCGACGGACGCATTTTGTGGCGTTTTTACGACGTGAATGCGGGGAACCCCGTTGAACTTGCCGTGCGTGTTTTAAAAGATTTATACAAGCTTTTGCCGAAATCGGTATACATTGCGCGCGCGGTTTCGACCGGCTACGGCGAAGCGCTGTTTCAGGCGGCGCTGAACGTTGATGCGGGCGAAGTCGAAACGATCGCCCATTACCGTGCCGCCGACTTTTTCGTTCCCGGCGTCGAATTCCTTTTGGATATAGGCGGTCAGGATATGAAGTGCCTGCGCATGAAAGACGGCGCAATCACTTCGATACAGCTGAACGAAGCCTGTTCATCCGGCTGCGGCAGCTTTTTGGACAACTTTGCGCGCTCGCTGGGCATGGACGTGCGTACTTTCAGCAAAAAGGCGCTTTTGGCCGAAAACCCCGTGGATTTGGGCAGCCGCTGTACCGTTTTTATGAACAGCCGTGTAAAACAGGCGCAAAAAGAAGGCGCGACCGTTGCCGATATTTCCGCTGGACTTTCGTATTCGGTTATAAAAAACGCGCTGTTTAAAGTCATTAAACTGCGTAAAGCGAGCGACATCGGCACAAAGGTCGTCGTGCAGGGCGGAACCTTTAATAACGACGCGGTGCTGCGCGCTTTTGAAAAGATTTCCGGCGTGAACGTATTCCGTCCCGACGTTGCAGGCCTCATGGGCGCCTACGGCGCGGCTTTAATCGCCATGGATCAGTGGAAGGATTTGACGGCTATGCCTGCCGGCGCAACGACCGAAGAAGCCGAAGCTTTTGCGCAGAAGGTCAGTACGGGGCAAATTCATTCAGGCATTGCGAATCTTAAACAGCTTGAATCTTTTAACGTGAAGCTGGATTTGCGCCGCTGCGGAAAATGTTCCAATAATTGTCTTTTAACCATAAATACGTTCAGCACGGGCGGAAAAAGCAGAACCTTTATTACGGGCAACCGCTGTGAGCGCGGCGCCGAAATCGAAGGATCCGAAACCGTCGTTGATGCGTCGAACGCACGCAATACGAATACGGCCGGAGCCGGAAAAGACGGCCCTCTGCCGAACCTTTTTGCATGGAAGTACAAACGGCTTTTTTCGTATGTGCCCTTAACGCCGGATAAGGCGCCGCGCGGAGACGTGGGGCTTTTGCGCGTTTTGAACATGTACGAAAATTATCCTTTGTGGTTTACCGTTTTTACAAAATTGGGCTTCCGCGTGCGCTTGTCGCCGCGTTCAACCCGCGCAATTTACGAACAGGGGCTCGAAACCATTCCGTCCGAATCGGTGTGCTATCCGGGAAAAATAAGCCACGGCCATGTCGCTTCATTATTGAAAGCCGGCGTTAAATTCATATTTTATCCGTGTGCGCCGTACGAAATGCAGGAAGACCCATTGGCGGGCAATCACTACAATTGCCCGATCGTTACCAGCTATCCGGAAGTTTTGCGCAACAACGTGGACGAGCTGCGCCGCGATCCTTCGATTACCTTTATGAACCCCTTTTTGCCCATATACGACAAAAAGCGGCTCGGCGAACGCCTGTATGAAGAATTGAGCGTAAAATTTCCCGATTTAACTTTTAAAGAAGTAAAAGACGCTGTCGATGCCGGCTGGGACGAGCAGGAAAAATTCCGCAGCGAAGTTCACGAGCAGGGCGAACATGCCCTCGAAGAACTTATTCGGCGCGGAGCGGGCGGTATTATTCTTTCGGGCAGGCCGTACCACTTGGATCCGGAAATCAACCACGGCATTCCCGAATTGATTGCCGGGCTGGGCTTGGGCGTTTTAACCGAAGACAGCGTTGCGCACTTGGGTTCCATTGAACGCCCTCTGCGCGTTGTTGACCAGTGGACTTATCACAACCGCTTGTACCGAGCCGCTTCTTTTGCGTCCGGCATGCCGAATCTGGAACTTGTGCAGCTTACGAGTTTCGGCTGCGGTTTGGACGCGGTAACCGCCGATCAGGTTGAAGAAATCCTGAACGCACGGGGGCGCATGTTTACCCTCATAAAAATCGATGAAGGTTCAAACTTGGGCGCCGTGCGCATCCGCATACGAAGCCTTATTGCCGCCGTAAAAGAGCGCGCACGGCGCCATACGGAAGTCGTTGTGCGCCCGGCTTCTTACAGCCGCCCCGTTTTCACAAAAGAAATGAAGATTACGCATACGATTTTGGCGCCGCAAATGTCTCCGATTCATTTCCGCTTGGTACAGCAAGCGTTTTTGTATTCGGGATTCAAATTCGTTATCTTGCCGGAAGTCGATGCGGCGGCCGTCGATACGGGGCTGCAATTCGTAAACAACGACGCCTGTTATCCGTCGATACTGGTTGCGGGGCAGATGATTGCCGCGCTCAAATCGGGCTTGTACGATTTGAATCACGTAAGCCTGCTTATATCGCAAACGGGGGGCGGCTGCCGTGCAACAAACTACATCGGGTTTATCCGCCGCGCTTTGGCCGACGCGGGCTGGGCGCACATACCCGTCATTTCGCTGAGCGCTCAGGGATTTGAAAAAAACCCCGGCTTTAAAATAACGATTCCGCTTCTTATACGGGCGCTGCGCTCGGTTATGATCGGCGACCTGCTCATGCGCGTGCTGTACCGCACCCGCCCCTACGAGGCGGTCAGCGGCTCGGCGAACGCCCTCTACGAAAAGTGGAACGAAAAAGCGCAAAAAACTTTAAAGTCGCTGTCGGTGTTTAAATACAACCGGCTTGTAAAAAATATTGTGCGTGAATTCGACGAATTGCCGCTGTTGCCGCAGCGTAAACCCCGCATCGGCGTTGTCGGAGAAATCCTCGTCAAATTCCACCCGACCGCGAACAACGACATCTTTTCGACAATCGAACGCGAAGGCGCCGAATGCGTCGTGCCCGACTTGGCCGACTTTTTGTTTTATTCGTTTTCAAACGGTATTTTCCGCCACAGAAAACTCGCGTTTTCGAAAAAGACCGAACGCAACGCGCGGCTTTTGGTGTGGGCTTTGGAATTGTTCCGAAAGACGATAAAAAAAGAACTGAAAAAAAGCCGGCGCTTCGATCCGCCTTCGTCGATCTACGATTTAATGCGCGGCGTCGACGATATTGTTCAATTAGGCAACATCACCGGCGAAGGCTGGTTTTTAACCGCCGAAATGGTTGAACTCATTGAAGAAGGCGTGCCGAACATAGCCTGCGTTCAGCCCTTTGCGTGCTTGCCGAATCACGTTACCGGCAAAGGAATGATTAAGGAATTGCGCACGCGCTACCCCGACGCGAACATCGCCGCAATAGACTACGATCCGGGTTCCAGCGAAGTCAATCAGCTTAACCGCTTAAAGCTGCTGTTGGCAAACGCCCCCGAAGGAAGGCATCCCGATGAAAAAAAGACGGCTCACGCATAGCTTTGCGCATAAAATTCCGCGGAAGAGAACCTCTTTGCGCGCCTTTCTTTCTCTACGTTTTTTTGTGCTTGCGCTTGCGTGCGCCTCTTCTTTGTGCACAGGCATTCCGTTTTTGTACGCACAGGCTGCGCAAAAGATGAAGTCGTCTCCCGCTCCCGAAATTCCCGAATCGGCTTCGTGCCGCAAAGAACTGATTGAAACATGGTTTATGCAGGATCCCGAAATCCTGCGTGCGGCCGAACCGCAAGTGCTGCAAAACAGGGTCGGCGATTATTTTCTTGTCCGGCAGGAAGAAGAAAACGGCCAAATGCGCATTATCGTTGCGCCGCTGGTACGGCAAAAAGTGCTTATGGCCGTAAACAATCTTGAAGTACCTTCGGAAAATCGGGCCGCACCTTCCGCCGAATCGGCCGCCGATTTGCAGACGGGGGTTCAGCCCGTAACCGTGATTCCTTCGAATGCGGGCAAGGCTTCCGCTCCGGCCGCCGTTTCCGAAAAGTCCGCCGAGGAAAAAAACGTTCCGGCCGCCCTTCCGCCGGAAAACGAACATACGGCAAAAGAAATATGGATTGAAACATGGCCCGAAACCGCTCCGGGCAGCTGGGTTTTATACCGCGACGCGCTGACGGGAAAACCGCTTCGCATCCGTTATTATATTGTGCCCGACGGCGAAGTGTACGCCGATTTTTTCCCCGGTAAAGAAAAATGCCTTGCCGATTTTGTCGTATTCGGCGCCGTTGCCGCAGGCGGGGTCCCCGTTCCCGTCGGCTTCGACCGCTTTTATACCGCGACGCTCGAAGAGCTTTCGCATTTAACGCGCTATACGCTGCCGTGGAATTATACAAAGGTTTTTTCGTATTCCTATGACGGCGTAAAGCAAATGATCGGCCTTGTGCGCTTTTTACTTCCTTCGCTGCACAAAAGCGGGAAAATCTCTGGCGAGGGTGCATCGTTAAACTTCGTAAAATGGATTGTCGACGGGCTTGTAAAACCGCTTACCGGCGGTACCGTGCGCCTCGAAGAAGAACAAACGGATGCGAAATCGCTCGAAAACATCAGAACCTTGGCGGCCGCCGCAATTTCAGCACGGACCGACATCGTGTATGACCGGAACACTTCCGGAGCCGACGTAAAAACCGACGCTTTTGCGTATTATATCGATGCCGACGGCGTACCCAAAAATACCGGCTACGCGTTCAATTCGGGCTATCCGGTCGAGCTTTTAAAGCCGCTGTTTTACGTGCTTGCCGTTACCGAAGCGGACCGTTTCTTTTTGGGTGCGGTACGTCAAGGCACGGTACAAACCGCAGGCGGTACGGCCGAGCGGCAGGTTTTTACCGGTACCGCCGCTTTTTTCCCGTGGTTCGATTCGCAGGGGCGCTTTCGGCTTTCGGTATTCGAAAAAGGGGAAGAATACACGATCGACGAATTTACAAAAAAATACCGCGGCGGCTTTGTATCCCTCGTCCGCATAAAAGCGTCCCGGGATTTCTTCCCCGACCGATTTGAGGACTGAGCCGAATCCGCCTATTGACCAAGCTCTTCAAAACATGTTATTCTAACAAACCGTTATTAAAATTCGGGGGCTTCCGCTTTGTGAAGCTCTTGTATATAAGAGGAGTGTTCCATGAAACGGACATATCAACCCAGCAAAGTTAAAAGAAACAGAAAATTCGGTTTTAGAGCCCGTATGAAAACTCGCGGCGGACGTTTGGTACTTAAAAGACGCAGAGCAAAGGGACGCTATAAACTTTCCGTATCCGACGAGAAAAAACCGTATTGATATCCGGCATAAATGGAAATAAAACCGCGTAAAACCGGACCGTTCAGCGGTAAAGAGCGTATAAAAAAAAGCGGCGACATTCAGCGCTTGTTTAAAAAAGGAAAAAGGGTTCATACGGCCGGCGCCAAACTGTTTTTTTTGTTTACCGGCGCGGACGCAAACAGAATCGCCTTTGCCCTGCCGAGAGGTTTCGGGAACGCCGTTCAGCGCAACCGGAGCAAGCGGTTAAGCCGCGAAGCATACCGTCTGTTGCGGGCAGATATGCGCGCCGGGTACGATATGGTTTTATTGGTATATCCGGGAAGCGATTCGTTTGAAAAAAGATGCGCCGAAATGCGGGATTTGTGCGGAAAAGCCGGGCTGTTTGTATGAAAATACCGATTTTTTTTAAAAAACCGCTTACCTTTTTTTGTATCGGCTTGATCCGTTTTTATCAAATATGCATATCGCCTCTTTTTCCGCCGTCGTGCAGGTTTTATCCGACTTGTTCCGAATATGCGCTCGATGCGGTACGCAAATACGGAGCGTTTAAAGGTTCTTTTTTGGCATGTAAACGCATACTGCGGTGCAATCCTTATTGCCGGGGAGGCTACGATCCCGTTCCTTAAAAAAGCCGGCTACTATTTTATCAGGAGAAAAAATGGATAAAAATACAATTTGGGCTATAGTCCTTTCTTCGCTTGTTTTATTTGCGTCGTTTTTTATTCAAAGCAAATTTTTTTCGAAGCCGCAGCCGGCCGAAAATACCGAGGTGCAAAGTCAAACTTTGCAAAACACGGCGAACACTCCCTCCGCGGTAAATGCGGTGCAGGGTTCCGATTCGATCGCACTGCAGTCCGATTCCGGCGAGGGGGCTTCCGAAGGCGAAGATGCCGACACCGAAGAGGTTCTTGAAGAACGGGAATACGTTATTGAAACGAAGACAATTAAAGTGCGCTTTACAAACCGCGGCGGCGATATTATCGGTTATGAATTAAAAGACCATTCGGACGGCGGAACTCCCGTTCAAATGGCCGAAAACATCAGCCCGACGAACAGGGCCTTTGCGCTTGCCTTCGGCGGCGCGGCAAACGCGATTGTAAACGATTTGTTCAATGCAAAAATCATCGACGACAGAACAATCGGCTTTTATAAAAAATTCAGCGTTACCAATTCGACCGGCGGTCAGGATTCGTTTACGCTCGTAAAGCAGTATACCTTCGATCCCGAAGAATACGTTTTTAAACTGGATATTACGATCGACGGCGCAAAAAACATGAACGGTCTTGCGTTCGGGGATGCCGCATACACGCTGCGCAGTTCGCCTCAAATCGGGCCGTATTACAACCCCAAGGTTGACCGCTATGAGCGCCGGACCTTTATATTTTACACAAAAGAAAAAGTAAAAAAGCTTAACCTTTCGAACGGTCAGGTAAAGGTGTACGATAAAGGATTCAGCTGGGCGGGCATTGCCGGAAAATACTTTGTGCAGCAAGTTGTTCCTTTAGCATCTTCGGCGATTCAATCGGCGTCGTATTCGACCAAAAACGAAGTTGACAACTTTCAGGACGCACAGCTCCTTTTAGTCCGCGCACCCGTTTCTGGTTCTTTTGTGCAGGATTCGTACTATGTGTACATGGGTCCCAAGGTCGAAAAAAATCTGGGCATATACAATAATGCCGCCGAAAACAACTGGAAGCTTTCAAATTTAAAACTCGATGAAGCGCTCGGCTCCGGCTGGCTGAGCTGGCTCGAAACTTTTTTGAAATTCCTTATGGAATTCTTTTACAAACTTATTCCGAACTGGGGCGTTTCGATTATTTTAATGACGATTTTGCTGAAAGTCGCCATGTTCCCTTTGACGAAAAAAAGCTCGGTTTCGACGCTGAAAATGCAGGAGCTGCAGCCGCGCATTAAGGAAATTCAGGATAAATACAAAAACAATCCGGAAAAAATGAATGCGGAAATGGGCAAGTTTTACAAAGAAGCGGGTTATAATCCGCTTTCGGGCTGTCTGCCGCTGCTTATTCAGTTTCCGCTTATTTTTGCAATGTTCAATTTGTTCAATAATTATTTTGAATTCCGCGGTGCGATGTTTATTCCCGGCTGGATTCCCGATTTGTCGGTTGGCGACAGTATTTATATTTTCCCGCCGACGATTCCGCTTATCGGAGGATCGGCGCTCAGGCTTTTGCCGATTATTTATGTCGCTTCGCAGCTTTTGTTTACAAAGATTACGCAAACTGCTTCGGCTAACGCTGCCGGCGGCGGCAATTCCATGAAGCTTATGATGTATGGTATGCCGCTGTTTTTCTTCTTTATGTTTTACAACGCCCCGGCCGGACTTTTGCTTTATTGGACGGTAAGCAACTTTTTGCAGCTCATTCAGCAAATGTTTATAAACAAAATTATGCATGCGAAGCGCGTTGAAATGGGACTGGCCGAAGAAACTAAAAAGCCGGTTTTAAAAAAGCGGAAAAAGTAAGCGCGCGGCGGAAATTAAACGGATTTTAATTAGGCGAGGTACGCTATGGTATATGAATATGAAGGAAAAACCGAACGGGACGCTATTGAAGCTGCAGCCGCCGATCTCGGTTTGGAACAGGACCAGTTTGACGTTGAAATTATCGAAACGCAAAAAAACGGCTTGTTTAAAAAAGGCTACGTAAAAATCCGTGTGCACACCGACGATGTGCCTGCGGGAAAAGAAAGGCGTGAAAAAGCCGCCGCATCGCGCGATTCGCTTTTTGCGGATCCGCTGCCCAAGGATGAATTTGAAAAAAAACTTATCGATTTTATATGTTCGGTTGTGCGCAAAATGGGCTACGAATGTTCGGCGGAAGTGATGTTCCGCGAAGAGTGTAAAATCGGCATAAAGCTTTCGTCGCCGAATTCGTCGGTTTTGATCGGACGCAAGGGCAAAACACTTGACGCGCTCCAGCTTTTGGCGAACGTGTATGCAGGCCGCCTCGACAATCCGGATACGAAGATCGTCCTTGATACGGAAAATTACCGCATACGGCGCGAAGAATCCTTAGTCCGCCTCGCATACACAACGGCAGACCGGGTAAGAACAAGCCGTTCGTCCGTTTTGCTCGAGCCGATGAATCCCTTTGAGCGCCGCCTTATCCACACGACTTTAAACGATATCGGCGACATTGAAACCAAAAGCGAGGGTGAAGGTTTATATAAACAAGTGAGGGTTTTATATAAAGGTGTTCGTTAATAAACCGAAAACACAGGCTGTACTGTGCGCGCTTTTTTTTGCTTTCTCATGCGCTTCTTTGTGCGCGCTTGCGGGCGAAGGCGAAAGTACTTCCGTCCGCGAAAGCGCTGCTCCGGCGCTGCAAAGTCTTTTGCCTGCCGAAACGGCGGCCGAACTTTTGCAAAAAGGGCGTATTCAGCGTTCTTTTTACGGCGAAAAGAACGTTACGCTCGGTCTTTACCCCGACACGGAATTGTGCAAAAAAGCCGCATTTTCGTGGGATAAAGAAAACGAGCCGGTATTCATCGTCGAATCGCTGTACTTGATTCCTAAAACGGGCGGCGGCATCGATGAAGTTTCGGCCGTTTTGCGCAATTTATCGACTATGACCGGCATTCAGTATTATTCGAATTCCCGCAGCAGATGGGAAACCTTATATACCGACGTGCATACGGTAAATAATCCCGAAGAGCGCAAAACGATTCCCGATCCCGTTGACCGAAAAGCGGACGGACTTGTTTCGTACGTGTACCAAAAAGACCGCTCGCTGAACGGCTGCGTATACCGGTTTTCGTATGCGGAAGACTCGGGTGAAACCGGTTTTCGGGCGGTAAATACGGAAAAGCTTGTTTACAAGGGTTTTAACATCGTAAAACCGGACAATTTGGTTTTAAGTTTTAACGCCGTTGAAACCGAAGATTCCATTGTGTGTTATATTTTAATACAAGCGGATGCGGCGAAAATTCCTTTTGTGTCGGACAGGCTCGCCAAATCCTACGGTTCCAGAGCGGACGCCGTATATAATTGGTGTTTGTCCGAGTATAAAAGCCGGACAGCCTTAAAAACGGGAGATTGATGTGCATAAAAATTTTAAAAAAACGGCCGTTACGGCGATTTTTGCGGCAATTTTATTCGGAGGGTATGCTCAAATGAGTAAAGCAGCGGACAGCATAAAAGATAAGGACGGCGTTTTTGCCGTTATGGAAACGACGCGCGGAGATATCGTACTTGAACTGTATTATAAGCAAACTCCCTTGACCGTTACGAATTTCGTAGGTTTGGCCGAAGGAACGCTCGATGCGGCAAAGGGCAAGCCATTTTACGACGGCTTGAAATTCCACCGCGTTATAAGCAAAAAAAACGGCGATGAGCAGGATTTTATGATTCAAGGCGGCGATCCTCAGGGAACCGGCCGCGGCGGGCCCGGCTATGTTTTCCCGGACGAAATCGTTTCCGAACTGCGTCACGATAAGGCGGGCATTCTTTCGATGGCGAACGCCGGTGCGGGCACGAACGGCAGTCAGTTTTTTATTACGATTGTGCCCACGCCGTGGCTCGACGGAAAGCATACCGTGTTCGGCCGTGTCGTCGCCGGACAGGACGTTGTCAATTCGACGCTTGTAAACGATGTGATAAAAAAGGTAACGATTATCCGCAACGGAAGCGAGGCCAAAAAGTTCACGGCGACCCAAGCAGACTTTAACCGCTTAAAAAAAGAAGCCGGTGAAAAGGTCTTTAAAGAAATCGAAGCGAAATTCCCCGGCGCGAAAAAAGATGCGAACGGCATTTATTACCTTGTGAAAAAAGACGGAAGCGGCAATAAGGCGGGCAAGGGCCGGCAAGCCGCCGTGCATTACACGGGTTCCCTTTTGGACGGGCGCGTATTCGACTCTTCGCAGGGACGGTCTCCGCTGCGCTTTACGACCGGTGCCGGACAAATGATTCCCGGTTTTGACGTTATGGTACAGGACATGAAACTGCACGAAAAACGCACAATCGTTTTGCCGCCGAATATGGCGTACGGAGCGAACGGCATCCCCGGCGTTATTCCGGGCAATGCGTACCTCGTGTTTGAAGTGGAGCTTACCGAACTGCGATAATGGGGGAGAGCCCCGGACTGTCGGGACTGTTTGATGTCGACCGGAGACAGGTCGTATTCCCGTTTCAGCGCTTTCGTTTTTATACAGTTCGTCGCATGACAAATCCGGTTGGTCGTTCCGAATAATTCCGTATCCGCCCGGGTAGACTTCCGCACCGGCAAAAAGTTCCGGCCTGTTTTTCAATATTTTAAAAGCTGCCCGTTTAGTAAAAAGCGGTTTAACGCGCTTTGTGTTTTTGATATAGTCGGGAAAATTATAATACGAGAGATTATGATGAATATATTTTATTTTCTTTACAAATTACCGAATCGTTCTCTAAATATAAATTCATCCAAGCTTTTTTCATATCCGATTTGTGTATAAAACTCTTTAATAGCCGTCGTAAGTTCATTAAACCTCCACGGCATTTCCTTGCACAAACCGAGAAGGAAGAATGCAAAACCTTCATTGCCGCGTCCCGCTCCGGTTTCTTCATAATCGCCCATAATCTTTCGCAATTTTTTAAAACCGTTGAACAGCTGTTTTTTATTCAACGTTTCAGATGTCAATATCTTTTTAATAAGTTTTGCCGTTCCGTTCGTAAAATTATAAACGGTTCTGACAGACCTTAAGCGTCTTTTATACCACGGAAGAATCTGTGCACAGTCGGGAAGGTATTCAATTAAAGCGGTTGAATAATCATAGCGGCTCATTGTAGAAGAAAGGTCTGAATATGCAAACAAGTCTTTTTTTTATTACATATTCGATTACGAAATCGATTTGTATGTTTGCCGGCAGTTTTTCTACAATCGTTTCCAACTGGATATACAATCCGTCATATCCGAATTGATATCCGTCCGGTTCGTAAAGGATGTTTTCGGGACAACTGAGTTTTTTGCACTTATAGGTGCTTGCGACGATCAAAGCTTCCGCAATTCGCTGCGCATTTATTTCTGTTCTATTGTCCGAATAAAAGTCAAGTGCTGTAAAAAGAAGCCCCCTGTATTTAAGTTTTCGGCAAGGCATAAATGCGACATGTCCGGATCCGAAATAAGAACCGGAATCTGCACAACCCGTTTTGCTTTTCGGTTGCTTTCTCTCAAAATGCGGCAGGGCACCTATTCCTTCCAGTGCACGTTTTAATTGTTTACCTTCGATTTCAAGCACCTTTTTCGAAAACGGATTGCTCGGCTTAAAATATTCGGATACGGGACACAAAAGAATATCGCCGCAACCTTTTAGTAAATCTCCATACTTGATATTACATATAAAATCCTGATTGATCGGGTTGGCCTTTGGCATATATCCGAATCCCAAACTTCTGTCATACCGAACGGATGAAATTATTTTTATAAAAGGAAATATGAACAGTTCATTCATAGATGTTTTCTAATCCAGCACCCAGTCGGCATCAACCATTTTGTCAATAGAGCTAAACACTGCAATCGTTTCTTCTCCGGGAACGGCAGGAAAACTGTTGCTCTCCTTAATAGCTTTTATAACTACCCCTTCTTTCATGAGCGTGAAAACGCCGTAGTTATGATTTTCATCCTTCACTATAGCACCGGGAAATACGTGATGCCGTGTATTTTCCTGTAATTCTTCACTCCATTTGCTCATATTGCACCTCGTGTATTATTATTCTTTATGCTCAATGATCCATTCTTTTATGTCATTTTTAGATATTTTTCCCGAAGCAACGCCGAAACCGAAGTCAATCAATTCTTGTTGTGAATAATCCAATTCAATAGCATTCAACTTTAGGAAAAGCAGTGTTAAATGTACGCCGATTCTTTTGTTTCCGTCGACAAAAGGATGGTTCGCAATCAAAGAATAGCACAATTGCGAAGCCTTGTCCAAAATATCGGGATAAAGATTGTTCCCTTCGAAAGTTTGAAACGGTACTTTCAATGCCGAATCCAAAAGCTTTTTGTCACGCACACCGTCAATTCCACCTGTTTGTTCGATAAGAGAACTGTGGAGCTTTACGACTTGTTCGTACTCAAAAAAAATCATTGAGCCAATTCCTCATAGGCTTTTTTATTTCGAGCGATGAGAGAATCGGAAAGCGTAAAAAGTTTTTCATCGGAAACAGTATCGTACGGCGTTTCTTCTTCCAAAACGGTTATTATCACTTTTCTGCCGTTGTAGCGTTCAAGAGACGCGTCATTTGTGAGAATGGTATTTCCCTGAATAATTCCGGTTGTTGCAAACATTTTGCTGCCTCCGAACAGTATTATAACATATTTATGACCATTTTACAGTTCTTTTCAAAAACCTTTTGATTTCCCTTTTTTTTGCGGTGAAATCGTGCGTTTGCCGAGCAAAATTGCGTATTCATCATTTCGTTTTTGAAACAAGACAATGCCGGCACCTTTATATCTTCTAATATGCATATTTGATTATATTTTTTACGAGTTTACCCGTTAAGTTTTACCCCCAGATTTTTAAGCCACCTTTTCATTTTTTCTGTTTCAAATTCGGTAATTATAAATTCTTGTCCGCGGGAGGCTGCGTCGAAAAATATCTTATTATTACTCCGGACTCCGTCATCTATCCTTTTTTTGTTGTATGTCATTGATTTTATAAAATCCGGGATTCCCCATCTTGTAGTCCTGTCGGAATCATTGACAGTTAAACGCAGATCTTCTGAGTACTTAAATGTCCCGAATTGTTTTCCTTTAAATATGATATTTCTATCATGCTTTATGTATTCATCTTTTTTCTTATTAGCCTCAAATTGATTGATGTAATGAAGATGCGATTTTAACTCGGGATGAACAGTATCGGAAATTGTCGAAACCTTTACAGCTTCATCTGCAATCACATAACCGAAAATTGCATGAAACGGTTTTCCGTCATATTTTAATTTGCCATTTTCGCGTTTTGTTTTAGAAAATAAACCGAAAAAGATAAAAACAGCCGGTTCATTCTTTGAAATTTCGATACTGGAAATATGATTGTTTGCCAGGTGACTCGCTGCAGCACCGCTTTGTCCAAGTGTCCCATAACCGCGATCAAAAAATGATACTTTATCGGCAATCTTTATGTTTTGAATTTCAGGATCTACATGATAGGCATAGTGATTTTTTATATTCAGTTCATGTAACAGCTCATCAAGGGTTTTACCTAATTCAACATATAAAATGTCTTCTGCGGCAATTCCAATCTCAGGCTGCGTAACAGGTATTGGAAAAGAAATCATCTTATTATCCGGCAAGATAATTGAAGGATGGCTGCCATAAGAACTGTCAAATCCTTTACGACTTAGAATGATCCTCATATTTTTCCCCATAAAAAATCTCCTTGCAAATTTTAAGTATGCAATTCATAAGCGGTTCCTTTTGCCTTTTCTATGTATAATTATAACACAAAATCAATATCATCGGTGATACGGAATTGCAATTTTTATAAAAATATTTCAAAATACAATTATGTACCATAACGAAAACCTCGGCAGAGAACGCAATGAACGCATAAACAAATTGATTCGGCTCATTCGGACAGCCGAAGCGAAAAACGAAATCATAAATAAAACCGTTCTCAAAAATGATAAGCTCGGAAGCTCTGCAACACTTGGACGGGATCTCGCTTTGATTGGAGACGAGGGTGAGCAGGTTATTACATTTGATAAACACAAGCGTACATTCAGAATGAATAAAAACTGGAAAAAAGCAAAGCATATCAAAATTGATCCGATGACGGATTACGGTACGCTCGGTATCTTGAAATCGCTTTTGAATCAGTACCGGAATACGCCCTTGTATGCAAAAGTCATTGAGAGAGTAAGAGAACTTGCAAATATGCCGATAGAAGATTTTTCGCGGATCGCGGTACCTCCAAAGCCTGAATACAACAAAGAAGACCAGAAAAAAATTTCTAAGATATTCGATTACATGATTCAAGACTGCAAGATCCAATTTTATTATAGGGGCCGCTGGCACGGAGAAGAGAGAAAGAATAGAATCGTATGGCCGTATCAATTGCTTTTGGAAAACGGAACTTGTTATCTTTACGGCTACGATGAAGAAAAACGGGAAGATCGGCTTTTTGTTTTGAGAAGAATGGAAGAAATCCGGCATGTAAATCATGAAAAGTTCGATTTACCGGCTGATTTTGAGTTTTCACTTCGATACGGATCGAGCAAATTTGGCGCATATACTTTCAAGACCCCTGTAAAATATAAAATCGAATTTTACGGAAATACACAGGTTTGGATAAAAGAAAACAAATGGGCGGATGATCAGGAGATAAAAGAGACTGATGAAAAAACAACACTTTCTTTTACCTCAAGTCAGGACGATAAAATTCTGGAATGGATACTTTCTTGCGGAGCGGATGCAAAACCTATTGAGCCGGAATATTTTGTTCGGCGCTGGAAAGATAAAATTGCGGAAATGGCTAAATTGGCCGAACTGTAATCCTTGAGTGTTTAGTGACTTTCCTGCAAAAATTTTATATGGGTTGTACACCGTTCCATTATGTGTATTTGAGCGCAACTATCCAATGTCGTAATTTTTTCAAGTAAGTCATATACCCTGCAATATCTCGGCATTTTCTTGCAGAGGAACAGAGAAGTATTATCTTTCATGTCTTTTTATGTCGCTGCATATCGGACTTTATGTATTTCGCGCGGTGTATGGCGCTACCTCATTTTACAACCGCAGTTCTTTTTCCTCGATATGGAAAAAGGCTATACCGTATTCTTCATCGATTATATCTCAATCATTGTACTGTTTGCAGCTATTACTAAAAGTTTAAAATTGCTTGATGTAACATACAAATAGCTGTATATTGTATGCAGGGGGTGTTGTATGCCTTTATTACAAGTAAGAGAATGTCCGGAAGATATTTATAGGAAAATTTCATATATTGCAAAAAATGAAAACAGAACTATAGCTCAACAAGTAGTAGTTTTACTTGAAAAGAGTTTAGAGCAGCAAGAATCAAATATCGGAAGACGCAAACGATTAATTGATAAACTTGAACAGAGACATATCGCATTTGAAATTAAGAAAATCGATCCGGTTTCTCTTATAAGAGAGGATCGTAACAGATGATTATAGTTTTAGATGTAAGCGCAGCTATAGAAATTATTTTTCAAAGAGAAAAAGTCAATAAATTTAAGAGTATATATAATCAAGGCACTTGGATTATCGCCCCCGATTTGTTTATAGCCGAAATTACAAATGTTTTATGGAAATATTATAAGGCAGGCCTCATATCCCATATTGATTGTATTCAATACGTTCAAGATGGAATCGAGATGATTGATGATTTTATTGAGACAAAAGAATTATGGAAAGAAGCTTTAGCAGAAGGAATGAAAAATAATCATTCGATTTATGATATGTATTATGCTGTATTGGCAAGAAGGAATGATGCGACTTTAATAACAAGTGACCGAGCTTTGGCAAAAGTATGTAAAAAATTATCTATAGATGTTTGTAACTAGAAAAAAACATCCAACACGCGCTTCAACCTGATATTTGTTTACAATGTATTGATCTATTCAAAATAGAAAACGGCAAGATACAAGAAGTATGGACTTTTGCCGAACAACAATCGGCAGAAGATACATTTTGGGGCTGAGAATAGAATTTTTCTGTGTTTAAAAAAAACATTGGGTTGGTTTTAAAATTTGACCTCTCTGTACGGAAATCGCTTTTTTTATTATATTGGATCTATGAAAGAATATATGAAAATTAAACCGATTTATTGCGTGTTGGCCGCCCTTGTTTTTGTTGCGGCCGGCTGTGCAAGTATGCAGGTTTCGGGCAAAAATCCCGTAGACAGAGCCGTTTCCGCCGCCGCGCTTCTTATCGACGGCAAAACATCCGATTCGTACATAAAAGTGTACAAAAACGAAATGGACAAGGCGGAGCTTTTTATTGCCGACATGCTCAAGCGAGCCGGAGCCGACCCGCTGGTGTATGCCGACGTTGCCGATTCGGTTCCCGGCTGGATTGTGTTGTACAGCCGCGTGGCGCTTTTGCAAAAGCAGTATCCGGATGGTTTGGCGGGAAAAAGGGAATTTGTCCGCTTTGAACCCGTGGATTATACACAGCTTCAAAAAGATGCCGGAGAAAAAGCCTCCGAGGCTTTATATGCGAAGGCGCTCGGCATATATAAGGCTGCCCGTTCTCCCGCGTCGGCACTAGATGCGCTGCCGTTTTTAAAGCGCGCTAAAAAATACGGTGCACAGCCGAACGAAAAAGTAAATACGTTGGGTGCGATGCTTTGTTATGATGCGGCCGAATCGTTTGCGCAATCCAAAAACCCCGACACACTTTTAAAAGCTTCCGAATATTATGCTCAGGCGGATTCGTGGCAAAGCGGTTATAAGGGTAGTGCCGAAAAAAGCGTTCTCCTTAAACAAAAAGCCGCAGGTCTGTATGCGGAAGAAGGCGATGCAAAGGTAAAACTTGCAAATTATACGGCCTTCCGTCAGGCGAAAAAAGCCTATGCCCAAGCCGAAAAAATCATTCCCGGCTCGGTTACGAAAGAACTTGCCGATGTAAGCGCAAAGCTGACGCTTAAACTGGTTATTGTCTACGGCGGAATGAATTCAAACTATCCCGGCGAAGCACGCGTTAGAAAAGCACTCCAAACCGCGGTTGCCTCTTCGACGATGGGGCCCGACAGTTTGGACGTCCGCTTTGTTCGCGACAGCGGAACGCTCGGCTTGCTGCTTTCCGGTTTGGATGGTGCCGACATTGTGCTGTTGCCTTCAAACGATTTCGGCAAAGTAAAGGAAGTTTACGGAGCGGTTAAAACGTCAAAGACTGCCGTATCAAAGAATGTAAATGGGATAACTTACACGGGAACGGTCATCGAACAAAGCCAAAAAGTAACCGTGTACTTCCAAGACGACAGCGTTTTGTACGATATGCGCAAAGGCAAACGGAACATCATTGAAGTGTTTCAGGAAGAAGCTCATAAAACGAGCAAAACCTTTACCTCCCGCGTCTATCAGGGCGACGATATGGCAAAGCCGGCTACGTTTGACGCGGGCGCCTTGTATGTTCCCGGCCAATATGACCTGTTTTTCCCGAATTTCCGGCAAAAAAACGACGATTACGTTCCCATAACGGAAAATCTCGGCACGCTGAACGAAAACGGCAAAAAGCTGTGCTGGCTTATTTCCAACATACAGTATCAGCCTTAGTCGCGGCCCGAAACGTCATTTAAAACATCATATGGATGCCGCCGGCATTCCGGTGGAGCAACACCGCTTTTTCCATATGATGTTTTTGAATGTGCGTGCCTTTTTCCGTATCGGCGCAGGTACGCGCAAGTTTTATACAGCTGTGTATGCCGCGCGCCGAAAAAGCGAAGCGCCGGGCGCTGTTTGTTAAAAAGCGCTCGGCCTCTTCGCCGAGCGGACAAAATTGCCGAATTTCGGCCGCATCCAGCCGGGCGTTCGGTTTGCCCTGCCTTTTTCGCTGTATGGCCGTCGCATCGGCGATCGCCTGCCGCAGCTGTGCGGTGGACAGTCTTTGTTTGTCCGAAAAAAAGCCGTGCGCTCCGCCCTGCTGCGTTTTCGTCGCTTCATCCGAACCGATAAGCGCAACGCGGATATCGATCCTGTCGAGCAGGGGCGCCGAAAAACGCCTCCAATACTGTTCGACCGCTTGCGGCCGGCACAGGCAAATTTTATCCGTACTGCCGAAGTTGCCGCAGGGGCAGGGATTTGCCGCCAAAAGCAGCTGAAAGCGGGCCGGGTAGTCGGTGCTGCGCCCCGCCCTGCTTAAAGTGATTTTCCCTTCTTCGAGCGGTACGCGCAAAGCTTGTAAAACCGATATGCGGAAGTCGGCCGCTTCGTCCAAAAACAGCACGCCGTTGTGCGCAAGCGATATTTCTCCGGGGCGGCAGTGTATGCCGCCGCCGATGATCCCTTCCGCGGTTGAACTTTGGTGCGGCATGCGGAAGGGCGGATCCTGCAATATTCGCGTACCGGACGTTAAAAGACCGGCAATGCTGTAAATGCGCGTTACGGTTAAGGCTTCTTCGCGCGTCAGACGCGGCAAAAGCGTATAAAAACGGCTCAGCGCAAGCGTTTTTCCGCAGCCGGGTGGGCCGTATGCGATAAGGTTGTGCCTGCCTGCCGCCGCTATTTGCAGCGCTTCGATAAAAAAGCCTTGGCCGCTTATTTCGCGGTAATCCGATTGCGGCGGAAAATCCGAAAAAACGACCGGTTCGTCCTTTATGCTTGCGTGTGCGTCCGAACGGGCGGCGAGGAATTCCGCAGCGCGATTGCGCGCGCCTGCATTTATGCCTACATCGGAAGCTTCGTCAAGAGCGCAGTCCGTGCCGCCGTTTGCCTTTTTTTGTTCACTTTCGGCTGCGAGTTTTGAAAAAAGTTCAAAGGCGTCCGTTAAAAATCGCACGGGAAAGACATGCATCGACGCAAAAGCGTCCGCTTCGGACTCGTTTTCTGCGGGAATTATGCAGCTGCGTATGCCGCATTCCCGTGCGGTCGAAAGCGCCGCATGAACACCGCGTACCGCACGTATGCGGCCTGAAAGTTCCAATTCTCCCATAACGAGTACCGCGTCTTTTGCGCCCCCGTATTCCGGATGCTCTTTTTTGTGCAAAACGGCAAGGGCGATTGCCAAATCAAAGCCGGCGCCCTCTTTTTTTACATCCGCCGGCGACAAGCTGATCAGCACCCGCTCAACGGGAAATTCAAAGCCGGAATTCCGTATGGCGGCTCTCATGCGCTCCCGAGATTCGCGCACGGCGTTGTCCGCAAGGCCTACCATGTCGACTGCGGGAATGCCGCGCCGCAAATCCACTTCAACCGTAACCAAAGCGCCTTCATAGCCGAAAGGCGAAAAACTCATAATCTTCATATATACTATAATAGGCGCAGCCGGTGTAAAAAACGGACTTTTTTTGCGGCGCAACAAAAAAAGCTGCAAAAAAAACAATAGCATAATTTTATGTTTTATGTTATAATAAATCTACGGAATTTTGAAACCGTATTTCAGAAGTCAGAGGAACAGTCATGCCTAAGGCAATGCAGTACACAAAGGGTTCGATTATTTATTTCTCAGGTGATCGCGACGAAAGAATATTTATTTTGCAGCAGGGACTTATTGTTTTAACAAGTACCGATATCGAAACCGGTGTACCGCAAACGGAGCATATAAAACGCGGTGAATTTTTCGGTGTAAAATCGGCTTTGGGACATTTTCCGCGCGAAGAAACCGCAACGGTCGTTGCCGACAGTGTGGCTATAGCGCTTAACGTCGCCGAATTTGAAAAAATGTTCAGCGAAAACAAGGCGATCATTATGAAAATGCTGCGCGTGTTTTCGAATCAACTGCGCGCCATTCACCGCAAAACGGAATCCATCTTAAACAGTAACGCCGATGTCGATCAGCCGACGGGTATGCTTTCGGTTGCGCAAAGTTTTCTTGAAGACGAACAGTATAAGGCGTGCTGCGACGTGTGTATGAAACTTTTGTCGCGCTTTCCGAATGCGGCGAATAAGGAAGAAGCCGCCCGATTATATACGAATACGAAACGCAAGCTCGATATGCAAAAACAGCGCAGCGGCAACCAGCGCCAAATTGCTGCGATCGAAGAATCGGAAAAAGAAGCTGCAACTGCCGGAGCAGGGGCTTTAAAGCAGTTTTCGCTTCCGGCCTTTTCGCGTTTTGCCAAAACGTTCGAGCCGGGTTCGGTTATTATTGCCGAATACGAACCGGGCGACAGTTTTTATCTTATTCAGTCGGGGTCGGTTCAGCTTGTAAAATGCGTAAAAGGCGCGAAAAAAAACTTGGATATTTTGCGCCCGTCCGAATTTTTCGGCGAAATGGCCATATTGGAAAATTCACCCCGTTCCGCGACCGCCGTTGCGGTGAACAAGGTTGAAGTGCTGGAATTCAATAAAGAAAACTTCGAACTTTTAATTACCGGCAACCCGCAGATTGCGCTTATACTGCTTAAATTGTTTTGCAAGCGCATTTACGATCAAAAACGCCGTTTCAGAATTTTGGTTATCGAAGACACGCAAGCCCGCATTGCCGACGTTTTCCTTATGTTTGCCGAAATGCAAACCCCGGCGGATCCGAACGAACGCACCATGCGGTTTGATTTGACGATTCAGGATATTTCGCATTGGGCGGGACTGCCCGTAGACGTTGTCCGAGAGGAAGTGAACCGCTTTGTCGAAAAACGCAAAATAGAAGTCTACGACAGCTATATCATCGTTAATAATATAGTCGATATGCGCCGTATTGTGGATACCCGCGCGGCATTGCGCACCGCATAAAATTCAGCATTTGATTGTATGTTTCCGAGAACGGCAAAAGGAAGTAAAACCCTATGAATTTACGCAAACGCGTTTGTGCCGCCGTGCTGACGGCCGTGCTTTTCACATTTTTTTTACCGATTTTTTTTACCGGCTGCTATACGGATTCTCCCGTATGGTATGACGATTTTAACACCGCACTTTCGGCTGCACAGGCGGAAAATAAAGATGTTTTTTTGCTGTTTACGGGGTTAAAGTGGGATACCGTAAGCGAAGAGCTGCAAGCCGATGTTTTTGATACGGAAGAATTCAAAAGAGGCGCGGGCAAAAATCACGTGCTGCTGCGAATCGATATTGAATATATTACCTCGCCTTCGGCAGGACAAAGCAGCAAAAATTACCGCCTCGCGACGAATATGGGCGTAGTGGCGGCTCCTTCGGCTTTGCTCGTTACCAAGGCCGGGCAGCCCTTTGCGTTTTTGCCGATGACGACTTCAACAAAGACGCCCGCCGACGTTTTAAAGCTTATCCGCGCGGAGCGCGGCAGGGAAAAAAAAGTCAACGCGCTGTACGCAAAAATGCAAAAAGCGTCGGGTACTGCCAAAATAAAGGCAACCGACGCATACATAGAGGCCATTCCAGAACGCTTCCATATGACGCTTATGGATTTGTTTGCGGATATTGTCGATTCCGACCCGGAAAATAAAAGCGGCCTTTTGGGAAAATACAAGGTGCGCAAAGCGGCGTTCGACGGGGCGATGCAGGCGGCCTCCGGCGATTACGACGGCGCGGTCAATACGTTTTTGGTCCTGCTCGGCGAATCCGATCTTTTAACACCGGCTCAAATTCAGGAACTGTATTATGCGGCGGCCTATTATGCGATGCAAAGTACAAAGGTATCAAAAGAAGACGTAAAAACCTATTTGCAGCAAGCGTATAACGCTGCGCCGGACAGCTCGATGAGCGCCGATCTTTTATCGCTTATCGATTCGTTTTCAAATATTCGGAATGCACAAAATGCGCAGGCTCAGGAAAAAGCGGATGCCGGCAATACGGGAGCGGAAACCGAGTCTGAACCGAAAAAAAAATGAAAATATAAGGCAAAACGGGAGGCCGAATGTCTTGCCGAAAGGCAGGACTGCGATATGTTGACCGCGCTGATAGTATTGGGAACCCTTATTCTTATCTTTTTTTCGATGATGTTTTCGGCAGCCGAAACCGCTTTTTTTTCGATAAACAAACTGCGGCTGCGTTTTTTGCGCGATAAAAAACATAAGGGCGCCCTAAAGGCCGGAAAGCTTTTGGACGACAAAGAACGGCTTTTAAATACGGTGCTGGTCGGCAACAATATCGTGAACATAGGCCTTTCGGTTTTGTTTACGTCGCTCGCGCTTACAGTGTTCGGTCCGCAAGGCCGTTCGTTAAGCGTCGCGCTCGCGTCCGTGAGCGCAACCGTTTTGCTGCTGATTTTCGGTGAAATTCTTCCCAAAACGGCTGCAGCCGCCTGCCCGGAAAGCGTTGCCTTTAAGCTTGCCGGGCCGATAACTTTTTTTTCGTATCTGTTTAATCCGCTTGTGCGCTTTTTTACACTGCTATGTTCGCACCTTATTGCGCTTTTCGGTATTAAGCTTGTTTCGCCGTCCGTGTCGTTTACCGAAGAGGAAATCAAAACCTTTATCGAAGTAGGCGGCGAAGAAGGGCTTATTCATTCGGCCGGCGAAAAAATGATGCGCAACGTGTTTACCTTTACCGATCTTGAAGCGCAGGATATTATGGTGCCGCGCACGGAAATCGTCAGCATCGCGCAAAACGCCGGCTATACCGAAATACTTGAGCTTGCGCAAAAATCGCGTCTTTCTCTTTTTCCCGTGCGGGGAAAGGACATAGACGATATTATCGGCGTGCTGTATGTAAAGGACCTGCTGTCGTATTCCGGTAACAAAAAGGATTTTTCGGTAAAAAAGATTATGCGGTCGCCGCTTTTTGTACTCGAAACGAAAAACATGACCGACATTCAGCAAGCGTTGTACGAAAACAATCAAACGATTGCCGTTGTACTGGACGAATATTCGGGTACGGCGGGAATTCTCACTAAAGACGACATCGCCGAAGAGATTTTCGGAACCGTAAACGACGAATATTATTTTCCCGAAAGCGAAAAAGAAGTAAAGATCAGCGACCGGGAAGCGCTCATCAGCGGGAAAACGCGCCTTATCGATTTGGCCGAAAAGCTGGGCGTACCGTTGCGCTCCAATTTTAATGAAACGGTTGCCGGTTTTATTATGGAAAAACTCGATGCCGTTCCGCAGCCGGGCGATTCGGTTGTGTTCGACGGCTGGCGTTTTACCGTCAATTTGATGTCGGGCCGGCGTATCAGGCAAGTGCATATAAAAGCGGAGGGCGAGCGATGACTCTTATTGTCTCTGTTGCCGCTTTGGTTGTGCTTGTTGCCGTTTCCGCCGTTTTTTCGTCGTCGGAAACGGCACTGCTTTCGGTTTCAAATATTCAGCTGCGCCAAATGCTCAAAAAAAAGGAACCGAAAGCGCAGCGCATCGAATATTTGAAGAAAAATATGCCTGAAGTTTTAACGGCAATTCTTATCGGCAACAATTTTGTGAATTCGCTTTCTTCGTCGCTTGCGGCGGCTTTAGCCGTCAGTATATTCGGGGACAGGGGAAACGCCGCAGCCGCGGCATGCATGACCCTTATCATCATCGTGTTTGCCGAAGTGCTGCCTAAAACAATCGCCGTATCTGACGGCGTGCGGACGGCCGCCCGTTTTGCCGGTTTTTTATCTGTTATCCGCCGCGCGCTTTCGCCGCTTGTGTGGATTTTTCTTAAAATTGCCCGAGCGTTGTCATCGCTGTTGAATAAAATGCGGCCTCCCGAATCGGGCCGGCTTACCGAAGGCGAACTCAAAACGCTTTTCGAAGTGGGCGGCCGGGAAGGAACTTTGCAAAGCGGCGAAAAAGAAATGCTGCACCGGATTTTCGAATTTACCGATTTGCGTCTTCGCGATATCGCACGGCCGCGCACGCTCGTGAAAACGGTTCGCGCCGACGCTTCGTACAAAGAAGCCGTGCAGGCCGTTGCCGAATCGGGCTATTCGCGCCTGCCGGTTTGCGGTTCTTCGTTCGACGAAGTTGAAGGTCTTATCCATTTTAAAGACATGTTGTTTTACGCCGGCAGCAAAAAAGATTTTTCGCTCGGCGACATCATGCACCGCGTTTTGTTCGTTCCCGAAACGCAGACGGCCTTATCGCTTTTGCATACGTTTAAAACCGAAAAGCAAAATTTTGCCGTTGTCGTCGATGAGCACGGGAGCAATTTCGGCATTGTAACGATGAACGATATTCTTAAAGCCGTTTTCGGTCGCATAATCGACGAATACAACGGTTCCGATAAGGCGCCCGAAGACCGTATCGCGGTTGTAAGTTCTTCCGAATTTGTCGTTCCCGGCGATATGCTTTTAAGCGACGTGAACAATCTGTTCGGCTTGCAGCTTACATCCGAGGAATGCGATACCGTTGCCGGCTGGCTTTTGGAACAGTTCGGCTATTTGCCCGAACCGGCAGAGCATATTTTGCGTTCGGGCTTTTTATTCACGGTCGAAGAACAGCGCCGGCGGCGCATTCAGCGTATCCGCATACAATACGCAAGAGAAATACCGAAAGAAAAATAAGAAGAGCCGGCTTTGTTTCCCGTTTTTGCAAAGGGCGCTGACGTTGACAAGGTGCGCCGATATGAAGCCCCCTTTATTTCGGGTACAAAGACCGCGTGCGCCTGTAAAGCGAAGGCGTGACGCACCGGCGGAGCGGAACGTGCCTGTTTTTCGCCTTCCGTTCGGGCTTCCGTTTGGGCGGCGGATTTTTTTTGAGGCAGGTTAAAACGAAGGGCTAGTTCCGCCTTACAAGAGGCCGGGCCGAACGGGCGATCGGAATATTGAGTTTCAAATTTCGGAGCTTGAGATACCCCTGACGGAGCAATTTTATAATGCGTGTCCATGGCGCGGATAAAGGCTACGGGCGACGCGTAAAGGCGTGCGTGCGTTTCAAACAGGCTGAAGGGCTTCCATTCGCCGTAGAGCATAATGCGCGGTTCATATATTTGCTGTGAGTACGAAGCGACGTTCCCGCTGTATTTTTTTTGCGACGGTAGAGAAGTGCTTCCGTCGTAAGCGGTCAGGTTTGTCGCCGTATATGCAAAGCCTGCGCCTGCGCCCAAGATAAGAACTTCCGTATCAAAAAAACGGTAAGCGAGGCCTGCCTCCATGTTGAAAAAAGAGTCGAGACGCACCTTGTGTTCGGAATAATCGGTAAGCGCCGAACCGAGCGTTGTCCAGTCGCGGTCTTGCATGGACGACAGGCCGGGAACAGGCAAAGCCGTCGAAAAATCGAAGGCAAAACGCCAACGGCTTATATCACAGCCGAGTTTTGTGCCGACTGTCCACATGACAATATCTTTCCAATCAAGGCGGCTTAAAAGTGCGTACTCGCCCGCCGAATTTTTTTTATATACGAATTCTTTTATGTCCGCATAGGCGGCGCCGCTTGCAAAAGAAAGGTCGAGCTGCGAAAACCACGGATTCAGTTTGGCGCCCGCATCGCTTTGCGCAAAAGCGCCGTGCGCAAAAATGCAAAAAAAGAATATCGCACAGATGCGCACCGGTACCCACACGCGCTCAACCGTACGCACGCGCGTCCTAAAAAAAAGTTCAGTTTTCATAGTGTGCCAGCGGGTCGGTTTTGTACAGTTTGGCAAGCTGTTTGCGCACGGCTTCCAAATCCTTTGGGTAGGGCGCATCGAAGACAAGCGGTGTACCGGTTACGGGATGGTCGAAGGCGAGCCGGAACGCGTGAAGAGCGAGGCGCGATAAAAGCGGTCTTTCTTCAAAAGGATCGCCGCGCCATGAACGCTTTAGTTCCGACAGGCGCACGCTCTTTTGCCCCGCCGGCCCGTATAGGGGATCGCACACGATCGGAAAACCGCATTCGGTTAAATGCACCCGTATTTGGTGCGTGCGCCCCGTCAGCGGCTTTGCTTCCATCCACGAAAAAGGCCCGCACTGCCCCAAAAAGGTAAAATCCGTAACGGAGGGTTTTCCCGATTTGCGGTTGACCGCGGTACGGTGGCGTAAATCCGCATCGGGCAGCAGGGGCATGTCGGCTTGCAGCGTTTCCCAAAGCGGCCGTCCGTATACGAGCGCGTGGTAGGTTTTTTGCACGAGGCGTTTTTCAAAAGCCTGCGAAAGCTTTTTTTGAGCGTTTTCGGTGCGGGCGTATAAAATCAAACCCGACGTGTCTTTGTCGATTCTGTGCACGGCGTACAGATTTCCCAGCTCCTTTTCGGCTTCGAGATCCAAACGCGGCGCCTCCGGATCGTAACGGTCGGCGGCAACCGCCAAACCCGCTTTTTTATTCAGTACGGCAAGGTCATCATCTTCATATATCAAACTGAAATTCTTTTGCATTTTCACGCGTAAAATCATACACTACAATGAACGCTTGGGCAAGGGCGGGATTTCGTGCGGCGTTTTATTGACAAAACCGAGGCGATATTTTAGACTTTGTATAAGTTAGTAAAGACTAAAATATGAGAGAGGTATGGATAGTAAAGACTTAATCAAGCTGCGGTATTTTTATTGCAGCGGCAAGTTGCGGGTTAAAAACATTCGCTTGTTTACCCGCTCAAAAGACAGAAACGAAGAAACCTACCAAACCGTACTCAACGCTTTTATGTTCCCGCTGCGGGGCAAAGCCGATATTTGTTTGGATAATCAGTGGTTTGCGGCTTCGGAAGGAGCAATGATTTATGCAACGTCCGGCCATAAAATCGTATTTAAAGTGAAAGGCGCTGAAGATTTTGCGTATTTCAATATATATCACAACGACGTGTACGATATAAATTTTTGTGCGCTCTTGAACAATTACGGCGCGTACGTTCACGACATTCAAACCTATCTTGCCGAAACGGCAGCCGACGAATTGCAAGAATATTTTATACGCGAGCGATTCCTTTCTTCCGTATTTAAAAAGCTGTTTGAGCTTGAAGGTTTTACCGATTTTCGGCAATTCGGAATTATCGAACAAGCGGAGCATTATTTAAGCGAGAATTTTCGTGAAGCCATTTCGCTCGGCGATATCGCTTCAGCCCTACATGTAAGCGTCAATTCAATTTCGTATTTATATAAAAAATACCGCAACGAAACGATAAAAAACCGCATTATAGAACTCAGATTAAAAAAGGCTATCGATTTGATTGCCCACAATAATTATTCGATAAAAAAAGCGGCTTTTGAAGTCGGCTTTAACGATCCCTTGTATTTCAGCCGTCTGTTTAAATTGAAGATCGGGTATTCGCCGAACGAACTTCGCAAAACCTGATTTTCCGGCGCGAGATTTTCAGTAATTGCGGACGAACCAGTCGATGGCGCAGTCGATTTTTTCTTTTATATAGTCGTGGTGATCGCCTTCGAATATTTTTGAAGTTACTTCATTACAGGCTTTTAAAGCGCTGACGATTTTTTCGGCCTTTCGGGGAAGGTCTTGCAAGAGTTCTTTGTTCTTTCCTTCGTTTTTTCCCCAGATGAAGAGGAGCTTTTCGTTTTTTACGGCGCCGGCTGCGACACGCTCTAAAAAATACGAGTCGAAACCTTTGTACCATACCGAAGGCGATATGAGAATGTATCCCGCGCATTTTTGCTTTGTTTGTAGCGTGAGCGCGTACAGCAAAAAAAGGGCGGAAAGGGAATAGCCGGCAAAAACCGTGTGTGCAAAGGAGCCGTCATACCGATTTTGTAACAGTTCATATGTCGCGCCCGCGTGCCCGGAAAAGACCGTTACATTGTGTTTGCACAATGTGCTCTGTGCGGGCCAGGGACTCAATTCGTCGGTACGGTTTTCAAAGTCTATTCCCCGCACGGTAAAATCCGCAAGCCTTTGATCCTGCCCCAAGTATTTTTCAAAAATACACCGGTCCAAAAAGCAAAGGCTTGTCGGCTTAGTACCGTTTTGTATAGTTTCAATTACCATACAGCGCTTTTGCAAGCTTCGAATAAATCTCTATCGTTCTGACGCCGTAATCCATAAAATCGTCGTAAGCGATCGCTATAATGGCGTTGTTTTTTATCGCCGTGACGTTTGCCAAAGCACCGTTTGTACGTAAGTTTTGTATGGCGGTAGGATCGTTTTTGGCGTTTCTGTCGGCCGTAATGTAAAAGATAATGTCGGGGTTCATGCCGACAAGATTTTCGAGTCCCAATTCGTTTGCCGGCTTGTCCAATGCGGGAGCGAGTTTGAGCCGTGCCAAAACGTTGCCCTGCAGTCCCGTTGAAACATCGAAGGAACCGAAAACATTGCCGTTAAAATTCGTCATCGCCAAAACTTTTTGCGTGCCCTTCGCTTTCGAGCGCACAAGCGCGTCGGTTTCTTTAATGCTTGCGGCAAGCTGCGCCGTCACTTCGGCGGCTTTATCCTGAGCGTTGAAGATATTTCCGTAAATTTGTATGTCTTCGAGTACCGTTTCAAGAACGGGATTTATGCTTGTAACACTCGCCTTTTGCGGTACGGCCGTGATTCCCGCCGCATTCAATTCGGCGACGGTTCCGAGCGCTTTTGCGTTGAACAGTTTATCGCGTCCGACGATTATGTCCGGTTGGGCGGCCAAAACCGCTTCTTTCGACAAGCTTTTTTTGTCGCCGATTACTTTAAACGAGGCAAAATCCGCGGCGTATTCGTTCGTAATTTTGTTGTCGGGCTTTAGAATGCCGATTATCGTATCTTTTAATCCCAATTTAAGCAGGATTTCGGTGGAAGATACGTTTGACGTAACGACCCTTGTCGGCCGCTTGGAAACGGTTTGCCGCATTTCTTTGCCGCTTGCGTCGAATACCGTAACGGTCAGCGGGTACGAGGTTTCGTCCGCGGTTAAAAACGAAGATAACAGCAGGGTTGCCGCCGTTATCGCAAAAAGTTTTTTTGCTTTCATATGTCCTCCTGATTATAAAAGCTTATATCAATATGACCGGTTTTCCGGTTAAATTCGATTTCGGAATTTAAATGATACACATCGCGGATCATGTGCGGATTAATAATGTCGGCGGTGTTGCCGTGCGCATAAATGCGTCCTTCTTTGAGCACGATCAATTTGCCGAAAAACTGCGAAGCCAAATTAAGATCGTGTAAAGCCGTCACTGTCGTGATTTGCTGCGAAACAATCAGGTTCATCAGTTTGATTTGGTTCGTTATGTCCAAATGATTGCTCGGCTCGTCCAATATGAGAACGTCCGGTTCCTGTACCAATGCCCGCGCAAGAATTGCCCGCTGTTTTTCTCCGCCGGAAAGCGTCAGGATGCTTCGGCCCTCCAAATCGGCAAGGTTCGTTTTTTGCAAAATATGCGATACGATGCGGTCGTCTTCTTCGGTGTCTTTGTCGAATAAGCCCTTATGCGGATTTCGTCCGAGCATGACGTATTCGTATACCGTAAAATCGAATGCGCCGGCGTCAAACTGGGGAACGTATGCGAGCGTTTGCGCCAACTCTTTTTTTGAATATTTTTTTAAATCTTTTCCCGCATACAGTACGGTGCCGCCGTATTTGGCAAGGTGTTGGGTTAGAATATTCAGCATCGTCGATTTGCCGCTCCCGTTGGGGCCGACGAGGCAGTAATTGTTTCCGTTTAAAATATCGAGCGTTATGCCGTTGAGAATCCGCTTGCCGCCCAGCGTAATTTCCAAATCTTTTATTTCGAATGCCGCCGTTTCGGCCGCGCTTTTTACTTTTTTGCTCTCGTGCGAAGTTGTTCTCAAAAAGTTATCCTTCCCGTTGCCCGTATTTGCTTTGTATAAGCGCAATAGCGAAAATCGGTGCACCGATGATTGCCGTGATTATGCCGATGGGAATTTCCGCGTTCGGTATAATTGTGCGGGCAACCGTATCGCAGGCAAGCAAAAAGAAAGCGCCCGTCAATACCGATACGGGAATCAGTTTTCTATGGTCGGTACCGAACAACATTCTGCACACGTGCGGAACGATAAGGCCTGCAAAGCCGATAATACCGGACACGCTTACGATAACCGAGGTCAATATTGCTACGATGATGAGAAGAAGCGCGCGCATACGGTCGGTGTTTAAGCCCAAACTTTGCGCCGCCTTATCGCCCTGAACGAACACGTTGAGGCTGCGCGCAGTCAAAATAAAAAAGATCGTGCAGATAAGCGTCGTTCCCGCGGGAATTCGTATATTTTCCCAGTTTGCCTGTGCAAGCGAGCCCATTGTCCAAAATTTGATGCCCGTGATTCCGTCCGCCGTTCCGTAAAGCGTCAATATAAAGTTTGCAATCGATATAAAAAACGCGTTTATAATCGTCCCCGACAAAATCAATTTTGTCATTGACGCTTTTCCGTTAATCGACGACATAACAAGTACCAACACAATCGACAAAAGCGAACCCGCAAAGGCGAAGGAGGATAGCCCGAATTTGCCGAACATTCCGGTTCCCGCCGTAACAACAAAATAAATGCTGACGCCCAAATATGCCCCCGAAGAAACGCCCAGCAAATACGGCTCGGACAAGGTTGTACGCACAAGCGCCTGAATAACGACGCCGCTTAACGCAAGCGCCGATCCGACCGTTATTGCTAAAACGGTTCTGGGAATCCGCAGGTTGAAAATAATATAAGAAAAAGATTTGTTTTGCACGGCTTCCGCTTTTCCCGAAAGGACGCTGACGACATCGCCGAAGGGGATTTTGACGGCGCCGGACATAACGGAAAGGAGCGAAAATGCCGCAATGATTACGAGCATACAAAAATATAAAAAAAAGTTATGCTTAAAGTATGTCATTTCGAACTTAAGAATAGCGTAAGCTAACTTTCTTTGAAATGGACAATATCGAAAAAATATGGATTAATTTAAAAAGACGACAAAGCATAAGGAAAAAACAAGAGGATCAACTTCCGTTTCTGCGCAATCCTGTGCAAAAGCTTTACCGAGCTTGATTTTTTTACGGTTTTACGCTATAGTGTATTTATTATACGTCAAAATGACAGATTTTGAGATTTTGTTTTCTTCATAAAGGGGGAGCGCCATGGAGCAGACCGTTCCGAAAATGCTTAAAGATTCCGCCGGGAAATGGCCCGAAATTCCGGCACAGTATTTTAAAAACGCGGCGGGAACTTTTTCGTTTTTTACGTACAAAGAGCTGCTTGAAAAAATCCTCGATTTCGGGGCCGGCCTTTTATCGTTCGGCATTAAGCGTGAAGAAAATGTCGGCTTGATTGCCGACAACCGTTATGAATGGCTCCAATCCTCTTTGGGAATTATGGCGATCGGCGCAGCGGACGTTCCGCGCGGCTGTGATGCGTCGGAAAAAGACCTTTCGTATATTTTGTCGTTTGCAGACTGCAAAACGGTTGTCACCGAAAATGCCGTCCAAGTACTTAAAATAATCGGCATAAAAGAATCGCTGCCGGCATTAAAGCGCCTTATTTGTTTTGAAGAAGTCGGCGAAGATGTTGTGCAGCAATGCAAAAAGGCCAAAACGGAGCTTTTGTTTTTTGCCGACGTTATGGCTTTGGGGGCCGAATATCGTGCAAAGCATCCGGGAAAAGTCGAAGCTGAACTGGAAAAAGGCACGGCCGAAGATATCGCCTGTATTATCTTTACATCCGGCACAACCGGCGAGCCTAAGGGCGTTATGCTGTGTCACCGCAACTTTATGGCACAGTTGGATGAACTTCCCGAGCGCATCAATTTGAATCCGGGAGAGCGCGCATTGTGCGTACTGCCCGTATGGCACGCCTTCGAACGCGCATGCGAGTACGTTATTCTTGTTCAGGGCGCGGCTCTTTGTTATTCGAAACCCATCGGAAGCATTATGCTTGCCGATTTTCAAGCTCTGAATCCGCAGATTATTCCGGCTGTTCCGCGCGTTTTTGAAGCGCTGTACGAAGGTATATGCCGCGCAATGCGTAAAGCCGGCGGAATCGTTTTTGTCCTGTTCGGTTTTTTTACTAAAATTGCCGTTTGGCATACGCGCATTGACCGAATCTTATTCAACAAAAACGCCCGCTTCAAAAAAACGTCGCAGGTTCCCAAGTGGATTTTACTTGTGCTGCCTTGGCTTTTGCTGTATCCGCTTAAATTGCTCGGCGGTTTGATTATCTTTAAAAAAATCCGCATAAAATTGGGCAACGCGTTCCGCGGCGCCGTTTCCGGCGGAGGTGCCCTTCCTCCCGTTGTGGACGATTTTTTTGCGGCTGTCGGTATAAAGCTTGTTGAAGGCTACGGATTGACCGAAACAGCTCCGGTCGTTTCGGTACGCCCCTTTTACCGGCCGATTTTCGGCACGGTCGGCTCTCCCATACGCGGCGTTGAAGCGCGCATTGTCGGCGAACACGGCGAAGTGCTTCCCGTGGGGCATAAAGGTATCGTTCACATACGCGGCGCAATTGTCATGAACGGCTATTACAAAAAGCCCGACTTGACGGCTAAAGTTATCGATAAGGACGGCTGGTTCAACACCGGAGATTTGGGCATGCTTACGATAGATAACGAACTGGTGCTACGCGGCCGCATAAAGGATACAATTGTGCTCCGCGGCGGCGAAAACGTCGAACCGCTCCCAATCGAAATGAAAATCAACGAGTCGCGCTTTGTGTTTCAATCGGTGGTCGTCGGCCAGGATCAAAAATATCTTGCGGCACTCATTGTTCCTTCTGAAGAAGAAATCAAAGCGTTTGCCGCTGAAAAGGAAATCGCATACGACAGCTACGAAAAACTTTTGCGCAACGCCGAGGTGAAAAAACTGTTTGAAGCCGAGTTGGCGTCTTTGGTAAATGGGAAAAACGGCTTTAAGCTGTTCGAGCGCATAAACGCGTTTACGCTGCTTGCAAAAGCCTTTGCACCCGGCGTCGAATTGTCGGCAAAGCAGGAAATTATGCGCTTTAAAATTCCCGAACTCTACGCAAAGGAAATGCAAAACCTGTTCAAGTAAAAGGGGAAAAGCGGCTTTTGGTGGCCTCTAAAAACTGCGGTTTTTAGAGGTTGCTTTTATACATTATTCGTCTGCTGCTTTTTTACTATCGTAACGTACTGCCGGCGGATATAGCCGAGCTCCTGAAGCGAACGTACTGTCCTGTACACGGTTGCCCGCCCGATCGAATTATCCTCTTTATGTGCGATATAAAACAATTCTTTCGGCGATAAATCGGGATTTTGCAATATAATTGTAAGCAGCCGCTTGCGCTGTTCGGTTATGCGCATTCCGTTTTTCCTAAAGGAATTCAATATTTCGTTAAACAAATAGGTCATAAAAGTATAAGGCGACACAAGGTAAAAATTTCAAGTTATCATATACTAACTTTCATAAACGGTCAATCAAAGAGCAGTGCTATTGCAAGCGGTTATTGAGAAAAAATATCAATAAGAGGTAGCGCAAGATGATGGTTTTTTGTCCTTTTTTATGTTAGGATATACAAACAAATTAGCTATGAGATTGATTGAATTTATTAATTTAGGCGGTCCGCTCAACTGGGTGCTTGCCGCGATACTGTGTTTTTGTTTTTGCCAGTGTCTTGAACGCGGTATATATTTTTTTCAAACGCGCAAGGGCTCGAAAAACGACGTGCTTAAACGTTTGCAGGAAAAAACCGCGCCGTTTGCGGCTTTGCCGGAAGCAGTGCGGCAAAAAGAATTTGTTAAAGAAAGCACGCTTTTGTATTACGAAATGAACCGCGGGCTGTGGCTGCTCAATTTTATCAGTGCGGTATCGCCGTCAATCGGTTTGCTCGGCACAGTTACCGGTCTTATCGGCTCGTTTTCCAGGATGGCGGAAGTAGGCGCCGCAGTGAACATTCAGGATTTATCGGGCGGCATTTGGGAAGCGATGCTCACAACCGCGTTCGGCATGATAATTTCGATTCCTGCACTCTTGTGCTACCGTACGTTTAAGCGCATTATCGAAAAACGTATGATGCTCATGGATTTGTACGGCGAAGAATGCGGGGAAACGGCGAGGCGCGAACCGTAATGCTCAAACCCGTTTTTTTCTCCCGACATGATGAAGAACTTGTCGTAAATATCACGTCGCTTATTGACGTTATTTTTATTTTGCTCATTTTTTTTATGGTATCGACCCAGTTTAAAAAAAGCGCGCTTCCGCTCGATTTGCCGCGAAGCGAAGATACGACGCAGGAACACAACAGAACAAAGGTGCTTGCCGTTACCGCCGACAGGATGGAGCTGGACGGAGATGGAGTAACGCTTGAAGCGCTGCAAGATGTGTTGGCAGCCATTTATGCGCGGGAGCCGGAGCTTACGCTTTCTCTTGAGTGCGAGCGGACGGTCGAATTCGAGCGGATTGTACAGATATTGACAAAAATCGAAGCTGCCGGAATCAGCCGTATCGGGATCGTGCATGAGCCGCTGGATTAGCTCCGCTCTGTGTACGGCCGCCCTTGTCGCTGTGCTGTTTTGCCTTCCGTTTTGGGGTATACGGAGTTCTTCTTCTTCGCCGGCATCGATTGTTTCGGATACGACGGTATCGAATGTGCGCATCGTAAAACGCGCGCCGAAACAAACGCCGGCAGTCGTACAACCCGTACAAAACGAAAAAATTCCCGTGATTCCGGCTAAGACTGCCGAAACGATTCCCGTACCGGAGCAGGAGGAGAAGCCGGCTGAAGAACCTTCCGGCGAAGCGGTTGAAACGGTCGAGGCGACCGAAAGCTCCGATGAAGCGACGGCAGCTGATGTGCAGGGAAGCGCCGGTGCCGAAGATTCGTTTTCTCATACTCGGGAAGCAAAGACGATCGCAACGTATAAATCGTATGCGCTCGGGCGCATTGCGTCAAAAAAAACATATCCGTATGCGGCGCGGTCAAACGGCTTGGAAGGTAAAGTGCGTGCGCGGGTAGTCATCAATCCAGACGGGACGCTTGCCGAGGCTGTGATTTTGACGCCGTGCGAATATGAGCTTTTAAACACGGCATGTCTTGCCGCAATTAAAAAAGCCGCGCCGTTTAGAAAAATGAGCGCCGGTATGAGTGCGCTGACGCTTTCGTTCGTTATGGATTTTTCGCTGGAGTAAGGGATTTTGCGGAACTTATTGCGATTTTTTCTCAATAAAGCGGAATGTTATTGCATAAAAGATGAAAATCTTTTACTTATATTAAGTTAGTTATTGCTAACTGATTTACCGTAAAACGGAAAAAATGAAAACAGGTTGAATTGCGCGGCACAAAAGGCAGCGCTTGCTTCAACTTCGGGTTTGCATTGCAAACTCGTTTATTAGGAGAATTCTTGAGGCGATATATAATTTTCTCGATGATGCTTTTTTCGGCGATATTTTTATTTTCGCAGGAAACGGAAGATGACGTCATTGTTGTTAATGCGGAAAAAATCGAGCAGAAAATCGATGAGTCGACCGAACAAAAACGCACGATTACGAATGACGATATACGAAAGTCCGGCGCGAAAAACGTCGGCGACGCTTTAAAAACCCTGCCCGATGTCGCGGTGAGTGCCGCGACGGCGGGTAATGCCAACGAAACGGTTACGATGCAGGGGCTCGGGAACGGATATGTAAAAATCATGATAGATGGGGTGAGCGTTTCGACCGATTTATCCGGCGCGGCTCCGATTTTTCAAATTCCCGTAGAAAATATCGAGCGTATCGAAGTTATAAAGGGTGCCGATGCCGTCTTGTATGGCAGCAGTGCAATGGGCGGCATTATCAATATTATAACAAAACGGGGAAGCTCGCCTTCCGATGGAAAAGACGCACAGGGTGGGGAACAATCAAAGCTGAAAATTGCCGGCGCTCTTACCGAAGAACTCGGCTTTATGCCGCTTATACTCGGTTGGAAAAACTATACGGCCGCAAATCTTACCGTTTCGGGAAAACATGTTACAAATACGCTGATCGGCAGTTTCGATTTTAACCCCGGCAGAGTAAAAAGGACCGAAGACGCCCTCGCCGGCTGGATCCGCTATTATAAAAGCACAAAAAAAATATTGGGCTTTTTCCGAAACACCTTTACATGGAACGACACATGGGGTTCGGTCGGTGCGTACGGCGTATACAGCGGTTCGCACCAAGTAAGCAATTATGCGAAAACCGGTTTCGATAAAGGAACCGATATGGTGTACACTGCGCACCGAGGTGAGCTGGGCGTTACAGGAAAATATATTTTCGGCGAAAAACTGTATGTCAATGGTTTTGCTGCAGGTAAGCTGTATTTTATGGATACCGTTCGTAATGTAAAAGCCGGCATACATTCTTCTTCCAATGCAACAAATTCCAACTC
This sequence comes from uncultured Treponema sp., assembly GCA_905372025.1. Classification (GTDB taxonomy): domain Bacteria; phylum Spirochaetota; class Spirochaetia; order Treponematales; family Treponemataceae; genus Treponema_C. Next base: position 62,014 of record CAJPNP010000007.1, read on the forward strand.
CTTCGATATGGAAATCGATATGCGTGCACACTGGACGCCGAACAAAATCAACGATGTTATATTCGGAATAAACGCCGACCTTGAATCGATGGCGGGTACGTCTTTTGAAAAGAGAAAATACGCTTTGGAAACGGCTTTGTTTACACAGGACAGCGTTTCACTTTTGGATAAAAAGTTGACGCTCGTTCCCGGTGTCCGCTTTGACTTTGCGCCGAGCGTTCAGGGAAGCGCCGTATTTTTTATGGCGACGCCGAAATTCGGGGTTAAATACAATCCGAGCGAAAAAACGGCACTTCGCTTCAGTTACGGCATGGGCTATAAAATCCCTACGCTGAAAGAAAAATATTGGATTTTCAAACACAGCTATGCGCCCGGAGCAGGCAATTTTATTCTGTACGGAAATCCGAACCTTGTTCCTGAAAAATCGCACAGCCTTAATATCGGAATCGAACAAAACGTGGCAAATCTTTTTACGGTTTCGGCCGGAGGCTATTTTAATTATATTCTCGATTTAATTGATCACGTTGTTACCGACGGCGTTTCTTCGCCGCAAATACGAAAATATCAAAACGTGGATAAAGCTATCACCTTCGGCGGTGATATTTCAGCCGGAACCGAAATCGACCGGTTTAAAGCAAAAGCCGGCTACGCGTATACGGGGGCAAAGTTTTTCGATGCCGGAACGTCCCGCTGGGAAGACCTTGCGCTGCGTGTGGCACACAGAGTAACGGCAAATGTTTCATACCTTATTCCTTCCGCCGAAACCGAAGTGTCATTGAACATTCAATGGAATTCGCCCCAGCTTTTGACGGCGAAGAGCGGCTACTATACGCCCGATTATCTTATGGTCGGTTTTAACGCTTCCAAGAAATTTTTAGATGAAAAACTGGAAGCGTATGTCGGCTTGGATAATATGCTTAACAATATCCATTTTATAAAAGGAAGCAATAAAGAAACACAGTCATTTTATTACGGACTTGCCGAAGGCATTACGTTGCGCATCGGCGGGAAATACGCTTTTTGAGTAGGGGGGCTTTTTATGGAAAAAGAATTTATAAAAAAGCACAAACGATATTTTCTTTCGGGCATGGGTGTTGCCGCCTTGGCGATTTGTGCTTTACTGACGGTTTCCTGTACGGAACTTCTTAATGCGTTTAAAGACGAAGCGCTTGAAAACCACGATATTTCCGATATTTACGGCTACACGTATTACGGAAACATTACGTCTTCGGGCGGTAGTACTTTAACGCCATCTCTTATTATTTATAATAACGACCGGCTCGATTGGAATATGAGCGTCAACGGCATGAACATCAATCAGTTTTATTATTATTCCGTTAAAAATTCCAAAAATAACTATACCCTGTATTGGTTCAGCGGCGCGGACTACGGTGCGGCGATGACGAAAGATGCTTCAAAAGCCGCAATGACTGTCCAAATCGGCATAAACAGTACGGACGGAGTGACTATTTTGCTTACCGGCGACGGTCTTACGGGCATCGGCGCAATGTCGAACACCCGTGTTCCTATGGCAAAACAAAAGAATATTCCGCGTAACAAGGAGGCGCCTGTAGTGGATTTTGATCCGAGCATTCAAGATGTAGAGATTAATATTCCCCCGGCTGCAACGGAAGCGGATTGGGGCGGGGCCGGCTCGTATACGGGAAAATTCGACTATCTGGTCGGTAACGGAGGAAAGCTTGCGCGAGGACATGGAACATGCGGCGACGGAAGCAAACCGAAAATTATTCTTAGTCCGGACGGCGCCGGTACGCATACGGTGAAAATTAAAACACATCGGTTTTCTTATACGGCAATGATGACGATACTTCCTTTCGATATTGACGGTGTTAAAGTGAAAAAAGACGGCGATGTATATTATCTTGATCGCGCTGCCGTATCCATTCCGCACGTTAAGAAGGCGGACGGATCGGAAGTTACGTTAAACGATGTAACGGTTCGCGGAAAACTTGAAAGCGGTAAATTGACGCTGCGCGTTTCATTTAAGCCGGGCAATATGCCGTTTCCCATTGTCGAAATATTTACAGGCGAATAAAGCGGAATTTCCGTTTAAAAAATATAAAGGCTTCACAAGAAGCAAAATAGGAGTGTTTTATGAAAAAATGTATGGTTGTAGCGGCTGTGTTGGCAGCCGTTCTTATCGGATTTACGGGCTGTCCTAATCCCGCAGGAAAGGCATATAATCCTCCGCCTGTTACTTCTACTTCCTGCCCTTTAATTGCCGGTAAAACGTACAATGTCGGTTCTACATTAAGCGTTTATGCTCCCCTAATGAAACTTGATTTAGCTAAGGGGCAGCCTGAAATGGGTGAAAAGTTTAAACCTTTAGTGGAAAGCTCTTCTGTTACTGTTGACAGTGACGGAAAAGCGATGCTTACCGTTAGATTCAGAAAGTCGTATGTAAAAGTCGGTCCTTTAGAATCGAACACATTTATAGATTCGCGTAATTCAACGCCCGGCTACTACGATATGGACGGGGTTAAAAAAGATGCAGTATTTACTCTAAGCGAAGTCGGCGATACCGCCACTCCTCCGGATGATGATCCCGATCATGCTACCGGTGTTCGGTATGTTACTTCGATGACCTTTCCGGTAAGCAAAGGCAAAGCGCAGTACTTTTTGTGGCTTTATCTTAACTCCGGTGTTATGGGGGCACAATCCGGCGACGGCAAAGGGACTGCCGGTCCGAATGAGCCGAATGAACACTCAAAATATGAGGGTAAATTTATAATCGATTGGAATAACTGGTCAGAACGCTGATACGTTCGCTGTGCCGCCGCAAAAAAAGCGGATATGCGAACTTAGGTGTATAAACGCACGAGCCGTCGGAAAAAACAATTGCTTTTTTCGACGGTGTTTTTTTACGAAAACGGCAATCCCTTTTGTGATAGTTAATTTAGTTAATAAAAGAAGGTACCGCCAAATCGAATCACCCGAATGAGGCTGCCCCTTATGTCGGCAAAATTAAAAATGTATAAAATCGTCTATGCGAAACAGGCATTAAAAGATATAAAAAATTTAAAAGCGGTTCGGCTTGATTTTAAAGCAAAAGCACTTATTGAAATTATAATGAAATTGAATTTGTGTTTACACGCTGACAATCTTTGCACTGCTTTTGCGGTCGATGCTCAGGTTTTGAATGTCGGCCGCTTTGAGCGGAGCTTCCGTGAGGTCGCCGGAAGCAAGCCTCTTTTTCCGCGCATTTTTTTCGATTACGAGTGTAAGGCCCCACGACGCGCATGCATAGAGTCCCGTTTTGTGTTCGGGAAGCGCGATCGGATCCGAGCATATGCGTATGCGGTACGGCGTTTTGGCGGCCGCAGCGGGATTACCGTCCGTTTCGCGTTTTTCCGCATGTTCCGCTTTCGGGTTGCGGGAGAGCGCTTCGGGGCGGGTGAAAATAAAGCTTATGGCTGCGCGCTCTTTTGCAAGACCCGCCTTTTCGGACAGCTTTTTGAGCGCGGCAGGCGCCGTTTCGGTGTTCAGTATAAAGTGGCACCATTTGCCGCCTTTTTTGCCGTCCATCGGGCATTCGTTTTCGTGGGGACAGGGAGATACGCAGCTCATGTTTTTCCGAAGCATTGCCGCCCGCAATAAACTGATAAACCGCGCCGCGCGGGGAATTCCCGGTTCGGCAACGAAAAAAGCGCATTCGCTCTTTCCGTCCGGTTTTTGTGCGCCGTACGAAAAAAGCCGCGCGGCGTATTTTTTTGCTTCGGCTTCAAGCGGCTGCGATGTGTTCCAATACAATTCGTTGAACATATTTGCGCAGGTTATAAACGACGCTTTTTGTTTTATCGGCGTGCCGATTTCCCCTTTTACGCGCACGATGCGCCAGCAAAAACCGTCCGCGTCTTCCACGCTTTCGGCGCATTGTGTGTTTTGTAAGCGGGCGGCGCACGACAAAAGCAGGTTTTCGCCCAAGGCGAGGGCGTTTTGGCTTGTGTCCATGCAGTACCACGTAAGTTTTACGGCGCGCAGTTCCGGCCGGGCAAGGTACAGGGCCAACGGAACGCTCAGCGGGCCCGAACCTATATCGAGGCAAACGCTTTCGTCGTGCAAAAATGAAAAAACGTTTTCATCGAGGGCGGAGAAAACCGACGTCAATCGGAATAAATTCCACCATAAAAAATAATACGCGTAAGACGAAAGCACAATGTTGTCGTTCATGTAGCCGAGCCTGCGCTTCGAGCGCTCATCGGTAAGGCAGTGCGAAAGCTCTTTGATGTTGCGGGGCAAAAGCAAAAGCTGTTTTGACGAAAGCGGAAGGTTCGTGCGGATTATGCCGTCGAAATTTTCCAAAATGCGGCGGGCGTCTTCGGGCGGGGAAGCGAATACGTTCATTGCGGCTCTTCTTTTTCGGTATGATGAAGCATGCGGTACAAATCCAAAAGCTCGAAGCGGATGCGGTTCAGCTGCGGAATAAGCGTATCGGCCCCGCTTTGCGAACCGGCTGCCGCGGCTTCTTGCAGCAATTCGGCGCGCGCGCCTTCTATTGTGTATTTTTTTTCCTGAATAAGATATTTAAGACGCAAAACGGTTTGAACGTCGCGTTTGGAATACGTGCGCCTTCCGCCGATATCTTTTACGGGAGCGAGAGAGGGGATGACTTCTTCCCAATAACGGAGCACGTGGGCTTTAACCGAAGTGATCCGCTCAACATCGCCTATCGAAAATCCCGTCACGGCTTATCCCTCTCTTCCCATTTTTTGCGGCTCGCCTGAATGTCGAGGTTTATCGGAATTTTCGTGTAGCCCAAATCTTCGCGGATTTTATTTTTCAAATAGGCGATATACGATTGCGGAACCGATTCGGGCTTGGTTGCAAAAAACAAAAAGCTCACCGGGTTTACCTTTGTCTGCACCCCATAGCGAATGCAGAAGCGCGCGCTGAACGAAGCCGGCGGCCGGTAGGCGGTAAGCCAGTCTTTTAAAGCGGCGTTTAAAGGCCCCGTATCGGTTTTGCGGTTCAGCTGATTGAACACTTCGCAGGCGGTATTTAAAAGCGTCTTTATACCCGTTTTTTCTTTTGCCGAAATCTCGACGATCGGCGCGTATGCCATGTGGCCGAACATAATGCGTATGTTTTCTTCGGCTTTGCGCGCCGTTTTTTTATCCTGTTCCTGTGTGTCCCACTTGTTTAAAACGAAGATGATGCCGCGCCCCTTATCGTGCGCAAGTTTGATGATTTTTTTATCCTGTTCGGTTAAACCTTCGCCGGCGTCTATAAGATACAGCACGGTGTCGCAGCGCTCAAGGGTTTTTATGGCGCGGTTTACCGAATAATATTCCACGTCTTCTTTAACCTTCGCCTTGCGCCTTATGCCGGCCGTGTCCAATACGCGGAAGATTTTGCCTTTAAAAGAAAAGCTTCCTTCAACCACGTCGCGCGTCGTTCCGGCGTAATCGCTGACAATCGACAAATCCGTGCCGGTAAGACAGTTGCACAGGGTGGATTTTCCCGTGTTCGGCTTGCCCAAAACGGCAAGTTTTATCGCCGGTTTTTCTTCAACTCGGCAGGCGCCGGAAAAGTCCAGCTTGGAAAGCAGTAAATCGATAAGTTCGGGAATGCGGTCGCCGTGTTCGGCGGAAATGCAGATAAGCTCTTTAAAGCCGAATCGGTAAAACTCCTGCGCTTCGCTTTCCAAACGTCCGCCTTCGGTTTTGTTTACCGCCGCGACAACACGATCCCAATGCGGTCGTAAAAGCGCGATGAATTCTTCGTCTTCGGGGGTAACCGCTTCGGCGTCGAGCAACAGGAGGATGAGGTCGGCTTTTTTTAAAGCGTCCAGCGTTTTTTCGGTAACCAAATCGTCCAAAACCGCTTCGGGGCTGCCCGCCGTCCGCGTGAGCTTAAAACCGCCCGTGTCCATAAGGCGTACGGGCTTGCCGCGTATGAGCGCCGTTTCTTCAACGGGATCGCGTGTAACGCCCGGCGTCGGGTCGGTAATAACGCGCCGTTTATGCAAAAGGCGGTTGAATAAGGTGGATTTTCCCGTATTCGGGCGGCCGGCAATAACGACGAGCGGATGATTCCGATAAGACGCCGCATTTTGCGTATCGTGTTCCATACCGTACCTCCCCTTAAAAAAACGATTGAAGTTTTTCTTTTATTAAGCGGCCTTCTTTCGGAGAGTCCGCCCATTCTTTAAGCGATTCGATTTGTCCGAACGTAAAGCGGGACAGAACCTCTTTTAAATCGTTTATTTTTTTCGGCGAAACGCTGAAGTGTTTTATACCCATGGACATTAAAAGCAGCATGTTTGCGCCGTGTGCGGCCATTTCGCCGCATACCGAAACGGGAATGCCGCGCTCGTGCGCCGCGCGTACCGCCGATGCAATCAGGCGCCGCACGGCCGGATGCAGTTCGTCGAACATCGGCGCGACCAGTTCGTTTTCGCGGTCGATGCACAGCGTATATTGGGTAAGGTCGTTCGATCCGATCGAAAAAAAAGCGGCTTCGTTTGCCAATACGTCGGCCGTAAGAGCGGCAGCCGGCGTTTCTATCATAAGCCCGAGCGGGACGTCTTTGTTGAACGGCACCGCCGAAGCGCTCAATTCGGCCTTTACTTCTTCGATGATTTTTTTTGTTTTGTGCAGTTCGCTTATGTCGGTTAAAAGCGGAAGCATGATTTTGAGGTTGCCGTACACGCTTGAACGCAAAAGGGCGCGAAGCTGCGTTTTGAATAATTCGGTTTCGGCAAGGCACAAACGGATTGCTCTCCTGCCGAGCAGCGGGTTTTTTTCGCCGGCGGACGGAAGTTTTTGTCCGGCGATGATTTTGTCGCCGCCTGCGTCCAAGGTGCGGATAACCACCGGTTTGTCTTTCATCACTTCAAGCACGGCGCGGTATTCATTGAACTGAGCTTCTTCACCCGTATCGGACGCGCCCATAAACAAAAATTCCGTGCGGAACAAACCTATGCCGTCCGCTCCTTCTTCGAGGGCGATTTCGGCTTCTTTTGCCGAACCGATGTTTGCGTATAATTTGACGGCGAATCCGTCCTTTGTGCACCCGCTTTTTCCGGAAAACGCGGCACGTTTTTCGGCGCGCGCTTTTTCTTCAATAATTTTCCGTTCGTATTCGGTGCGCGTGCTTTCGTCCGGCTGAATGAAGATTTTGCCGCTGTTGCCGTCCACAATGATTTCATCGCCGGTGCGGGCGAGATGCGCAATGTCTTCGATGCCGAATATCATCGGAATGCCGTAGGTGCGCGCCAAAATGGCCAAATGGCTGTTCGGTGCGCCCTTATGCAAAACGATTGCCGATAAGTCTTTTTTCGAAAGCAACACCGCATCCGAGGGACTTAAAAATTCCGCGCACAGGACGGTTTTCGGCGGAATATCGTCGGCTTGAAGCGGATTGTTGCCTAAAAGGTTGTCAATCAGCTTTCCGTATACGTCGATAATATCCTCCGCGCGTTCTATCAGGTAACTGTCGCCGGATGCGCGCAGTTTATCGGCGTATTCCGTAACTTTTTTTTCGACGATCCATTCGGCGTTTTCGGCCGCTTCGTCATGTTCTTTTTTTATTTGCGCGATAAAATCGGGATCGGAAAGCATGAGCGTGTACGTTTGAAAAATGGCGGCTTGGCGTGCGTTGGTTTTGTCGATAAGCGAATTGAAGTAATCCAGCGTTTTAGTGCGGGCGTTTTCAAACCGCTGCCAATCCTGCGGAATTTCACTCGCTGCGATCGGAATTCTTTGTATCTGATGCCGGGCGCGGACCGAAAGGACATAGGCTGTGCCCTTTACAAAGCCGCCCGAAGCGGAAATTCCTTGAAGCGTGTTCATTCGTAAAATATAACAGGCATTGGGCGCGCTGTCAAATGGTCTTGCCCGGCGGGCGGTCTGTACAAAAAAGGACGCTTGGATTATACTCATTGGCATGAAAGATTCGTCGGGCAAAAAGCATAACGGAATTGCGGCCGCTTTTTGGATTGCGGTTGCGGTAGCTCTGGTGATTGCCTTTTTAGTAAAACAAGACCACATTATCGGCGTTTTAAAGGAAACCGCTTTTTTCGAACACGTGTTCGGCCGAGAGCCGGATTTTATTGCCCGCCATGAAATTCCTTCAAAGAATAAAACGGATGATATGCAGTCGGGCGAAACCATTGTTCTTGAAAAAGAACAGCCGCAAAAAGAGGGGGCGGCGCCGGGCGCTTCTTCCGCAGCTCCGGAAAATCTTTTGCCGAGCGACCGCGCTTCTTCGGCGGCTGCAGAGCGGTCCGAAACGGCGGCAAATTCATCCGCGCCGGTTTCCTCGCCAGCTGCAGCTTCGACCGTTTCCGCCGATTCCGCAAAGTCCGGCGCCGCAAAACCTTCTGCCGCAGAAAAAACCGCTTCCGGTACAAAGGACAAAAGCGCCGGCTCCAAGTCAAAACCCTCCTCTCCACCGGCAGCCGCTTCCGAAACGAAGCCCGCTGCACCTGCAAAGATGAATCAATATTTATGCTTTATCGCCATAGGCGCCGACGGTTTTGTGGAGCGCAAAGAGGTAAACCGCGCGGTTCCCAAAACGAACACGCCGCTTACGGCTGCACTTACCGCTCTTCTTGAAGGGCCGGGAATCCCGGAACTCGAAAAGGGCTATATATCGCTCATCCCCGCCGGCACAAAACTTTTGTCCGCATCGGTACAAAACAAAACGGCGTACATCAATTTCAGTCAGGAATTCGCCTTTAACAAATACGGCGAACAGGGCTATTTGGGGCAGCTCATGCAAGTGGTGTACACCGCGACGGCATTCAATACGATCGACAACGTGCAGTTTTTAATCGACGGAGAAAAGAACGAATACTTGGGCAGCGAAGGCGTGTGGATCGGAACGCCGCTGGCGCGTTACAACTTTAAATAGGCGCAACTTTCAATAACGGCGGACGTTAAACGGGTCGGATCTTACGGCGCGGTGAAGGTTGCGTTCATAAGCCGGTTAAAATAAGCTTTGTGTGCCGAATAATATTCGGCGAATATTTTAAATCCGGCTATTTCGAAAACCGTGGGCTCTTTCTTTTTAATAATTTGAATGTCGTACACAAAGCGATGAGAAGCTCGGTCGTAAATGCAGTTTGCCAAAAAAAGTCCCGCCCCCGAAAAAACGCGGCTTTGTTTTTCAAAACAGACAATCGTATCGTTTCCCGCACCGGAAAGCCGTGCGGCAAAAAGGTGGAAGGGGCCGTAAGCTTTTCCGTCAAAGGCGTTTGCTTCCGTTTGCAAAAAATCCGTATACATGAGCGCTTCGCTTTCCCAAAACCAAAAATTGTCGGTAATTTGACGCAAAAGATCGTCCATCGTTTCGCGCTCCGTTTGCGCAAGGTTTTCGGAACCGGAAGAAAATGCGTTGACCGGCTCAACTGAGCCTGCGTTTTCGGGCAGTCCTTTAAATGCGGAAAAAGCCGTGTCCGACGAAGAGGAAAGGGTGCCGACCGTTACGGCACCGAAAAGGGTTTTTCCGCTTTCGTTTTTGATTTCGCACAGGTTAAAAATCGGCACGGCAAAATCATAGACAAAGGTACATCTTCCGCCGAAAAGCGTCGCCTCTTCGGTTTTTGTACAGCGCTCCATGCGCGCAGCCTTTGCGCCGAATTCGGCTTTGTCGAGCTTTTTGCGGCGTGAAGCGAATTCGTAAAACAAATCGTGCAGGTAATTGAGCGTATCGGCGTCTTCGGGCTTAAGCGTTTCCAAAACCTTTTCGCCCGTCATCGAAACGTAATCTTTATTCGTGTCGAGCGATATGAATACGTTAAGTTCTTTTGAACCGCGTTCGGCGCGGGGCGAATAAAAACGGATCGCGTAGGTGCCTTCGTCGTACTGCAAAAAACCGATGTATGCGCCGGCTGCGTTCGCGCTATCGCGATAATAGACGTACCGCCCCGATTCGGTCGGCAAAAAGTCCGTAACGCCGGGCAGCGCTGAAAGAACCTGCACTGAAAGCAAAAGAAATGCGCACAAAAGAAGCGGGATTTTTTTCATATGCGGATATCGGAACAATCGTTCAGCCTTTGCAAAGCTTCTTTTACGAACGTTGCGGCAAAATCCGCGGCTTCCTGCGGCGTCATTAAAACGGTTTCTCCCGTTTTACGCTGTTTGACTTCGACTTTCGGCAGGTTTTTGCCGCCGACGACAATCTGCAGCGGAATGCCCAAAAGATCCATGTCTTTGAACTTGACGCCGGGGCGTTCATTGCGGTCGTCCAAAAGCGTTTCCAAGCCTTTTTGCTGCAGGGTCTCGTACAAAAGGTTGGCCGCCGTTTTCATGTCGTCTTCGTAGCGCACGGGCACGACGGCAACCTGATAAGGCGCGGCCGTCATCGGCCATACAATTCCGTTATCGTCGTGGTGTTCTTCGATAATCGAAGCCAGCGCGCGGTCAACGCCGATGCCGTAGCAGCCCATAAGCGGGAGGCGCTGTTTGCCGTTTTCGTCCAAAAAGACGGCGTTTAAGGATTTGCTGTATTTATCGCCGAGTTTGAAAATATGGCCCAGTTCGTTGCCTTTTTTTGAATACAGGGCGGTACCACAGTTCGGGCAGCGGTCGCCTTCTTTTACCGTGCGTACGTCGGCTTGGATAAAGGGAACAAAATCGCGGACGGGTTCCACATGGCGGAAGTGAACGTCGGTTTTTAAGGCACCGACGACCGCGTCGTGCATGTGCATGACGGTTTCATCGGCAATGACGGGAACCGTGTTTAAGCCGACGGGACCGGCAAAACCTACCGGCGCGCCGGTTATGCGCTCGACCTCGCCGTTTGAAGCAAGTTCGACGCTTCCGGCTTTCAAAAGCGAAGCGAGCTTCGCTTCGTTTACGTCCAAATCGCCGCGTATACATACGGCAACGAAAAAGTTTGCGCCCTTTTGAGCGCCCGGCGCGCCGCTCATGTCCGTTTCGGAATTATCGGCGCGGTAAATAAGCGTTTTTATGAATTTCTTCGGATCCGTGTTCAAAAAGGCCGTCAGTTCTTCTATGGTTTTAACATTCGGCGTTTGCACTTCTTCTGCCGGCAAAGGCGCTTGAGTACAAGCCGCATCGGTTTTTTCATCGTAATCGGGCGCGCATGACGCTTTTTCCGTATTTGCGGCATACGTGCATTCCGGGCACAGCATGAGCGTGTCGTCGCCGACTTCGCTTTCGACCATGAATTCTTCAGACCCCGTTCCCCCGATAAGCCCCGAATCGGCGCGTACGGGAATGACGGTTAAGCCCAGCCGTTTAAAAATCCGCCGGTAGGCTACGGCAAAGTCGTTGTATACGGCGTCGAGACTTTCCTCGTCCGTATGGAACGAATACGCGTCTTTCATCGTGAATTCTCTGCCGCGCATAACGCCGTAGCGGGGACGAATTTCGTCCCGGAATTTGGTGTTTATTTGGTACAAAATAAGCGGCAATTGTTTATATGAAGACAGTTCGTCTTTTACAATCGCGGTAAACGCTTCTTCGGCGGTCGGGCTTATGACGAGTTCCTGATCCAAGCGGTTTTTTGCCCTCAGCAAACCTGCTCCCATGGAATCCCAGCGGCCGGACGCGCGCCACAATTCTCCCGGAACGACAACCGGCGGTTTGCATTCGAGCCCGCCGATGCGGTCCATTTCTTCCCGAATAATCTGTTCGACTTTGCGGAAACAGCGCGTTCCCAGCGGAAGATAAAAGAACAGGCCGTTGCCCAATTTGCGCATAAGGCCTGCGCGCAGCATAAGCTGATGGCTTGCGATAACCGCTTCCGACGGAACCTCTCTGAGCGTGGAAATCATGGTTTGCGAAGTTTTCATAACACGGATTATAATCCGAAAAGCGGCTTTTGTGGAAGAGGCTGCATAGCGAAGCGCCTAGCGCACTTTCAGTATAATGCCCAAAACGGCAATCGTAACGAGCACTTGCAAAATCATGAATTTAACGAGTATTTGCGCGGGCGACCATTTGCGGTTTTTGCTCATATGATCGTGCAGCGGAAAACGCACGGAATCGAATATGCGGATTTTGAAAAAACGCAGCAGGGCGACTTTCAGCAAGCCCGTTCCGCCGTTCAAAAAAATAACCGACGAGGTTGCAAAAATTAAAAAGGGGTTCCCGCTTATCAAAACGCATACGCCGATAAAAAAGCCCAGCGCCCTGCTTCCGGCATCTCCCATAAGAACCTTGCTTGGGTAGGCGTTGTGCCACAGGTAGCCCATAAGAACGCCGGCAAGCGAAAAGGTTATAATTGCCCAGCCTGCGCCGTCTGCCAAGTGCGGAATGAGCAGGTACGCCGCAATATCTTTGTGTCCCAATACAAAGTAAAACAGGGCGCCCATTGTAATGAGCGCAATAAGCACCAGGGTGCTTGAAAGTCCGTCAACCCCGTCGGTGCAGTTTGTCGTATTGATTGAAGTCCATAAGAGGAGCGCCGCAACGGCAATGTATACGGGTGCCGCAACGGACACCGGGTTGGTTATAAACGGAAGCCAAAATTGTACGTGTCCGCCGTTCATGCGTTCAGGATTCAAAACGTACAAAATGACGGCAGCGGTAACGGAAATCGCAAGATCCAAGGCGCCTTTTTTGTATTCGCCCCAGCTGACTGTGCTGCGGTCGTCCAAAAAACCCGTGAGCATGGTCAGCCACGTGAGTGCGAGTATGCACAGCTGCAAAATATCGACCGGAGCAAAGATGAGGGATGCCGCGACGAAAATGCTGATAAAGATAAAACCGCTTCCGGTCGGTTTGCCTTTTGCGGCTGCGGCATTCACGGTAAACTCGCGCCCCCGGTCTTCGGGCAAAAAAGCGTAGCAGCGCGGAAGCAGCACGTATACGGCGATAAAGCCCGTATACAGCGCAAGGGAAATAAGCACCGCATAGGACTGCAAAAGCCTGAACGGCCCGAAAAAGTTCACAATGTAAGATGCAAGATAGTACAACATGATTTATCCTTACTAAATATCGGTGAGGATGTCTCAAAAGTTTGTTACTTTTGAGACATCCTCATCAGTGTTTAAAGTGCCGCCGGCCGGTAAATACCATGGCAATGCCGGCTTTGTCTGCGGCGGCGACCGATTCTTCGTCGCGTATGGAGCCGCCGGGCTGAACAATCGTTTTTATGCCGTATTTTGCGGCTTCTTCAACGCAGTCTGCGAACGGGAAAAAGGCGTCGCTGATAAGCACTTCGGCGGGCGTTTTTCCCGCCGCGTCGGTAATGGCCTTTGCGCGTGCTAACGCCTGTTTCGCCGCCCAAATACGGTTTGTTTGGCCGCTGCCTATGCCGACTGCCGCCGAATCTTTAACGACGACAATCGCGTTCGATTTTGCGAACATTGCAACCGTCATGCCGAAGGCGGCTTCTTTTTTGTGCGCTTCGCTCGGCTGTGCCTTCGTTACGACGCGCCACGAATCGAACAAATCTTCGTCGCCCGTTTGCACCAAAACGCCGCCGTCAACCGACAGCATTTCAAAAGATTTGTGTACCGGCAGATCCATGCGCACCAGACGAAGATTTTTCTTGGCGGAAAAAATACGCACCGCTTCTTCGGTAAAATCGGGTGCGGCGATAACTTCTAAAAAGCAATCGCTCATGCGCATTGCCGCTTCTTCGTCTACGCATACCGAACAGCCGAGAATACCGCCGAATATCGACACGGGATCGCAATCGAATGCGCGCGTATATGCATCGGCGATCGACGTACCTTCGGCGGCGCCGCAGGGCGTATTGTGTTTAAGCGCGACGACAAAGGGTTTTTCGGCGTTTACACAGCGCTTGTATGCGCAGGCCGTTTTCCATGCAATGTCCAAGTCGCGCATGTTGTTGTACGACAGTTCTTTTCCCTGCAGCTGCCGCATCGCGCCGAAACTGCCGATTTTGTCCGCATATACGTATAAAGCGGCTTTTTGATGCGCGTTTTCGCCGTAGCGCAGTTCCTGTTTTTTCAGGAGCGGAACGGTGTAATATGAAGGGAAATCCGGCGCATCGTCTTCTTTCCCCGCTGCAAGCATAAAACGCGAAACCGCCGCATCGTATGCCGAAGTCAAATTGAACGCTTTTCCCGCCAACATACGGCGCAATTCAAAACCGACATCTTTTTTTTCCAGTTCGTCCTGCACCGCTTGGTAATCGGCGGGTTCGGTGAGCACAATAACGTCTTTAAAGTTTTTTGCCGCCGATCGCAGCATGGCCGGCCCGCCTATATCTATAAATTCTATTGTGTCGGCAAAATCAAGGCCGGCTTGTACCTTTTCGAAAAAAGGATATAAATTGACGCATACAAGGTCGATGGGGCTGATGTGCAGTTTTTCGATCGTGCCCATATGCGCGCTGTCATCGCGGCGTGCCAAAAGGCCGGCATGGACTGCGGGGTGCAGCGTTTTTACCCTTCCGTCAAGACATTCGGGAAAACCGGTAACGGAACTTATATCGGTTACGGGAATGCCGTGTTCTTTTAGGTAGGCGGCCGTTCCTCCGGTGGAAAGAATCTCCCAGCCATGCGTATGCAAAAAGGTGCATAAATCCTGTATACCGTTTTTGTCGAACACACTTACCAATGCTCTCTTTTTCATAAGCGTCCTTTTTTTTTAATTGGGAACCTCTAAAAACTGCAGTTTTTAGAGGTAACTCTATAAATGTGATGTTTTAACTCGCGATAATACAGCGAGTTAAAACTCGGCGACATCTCGGAGAAATCGCTAAAAGCGAGTTTTCCGAAATGTCCAATTGAATTACCGGCAGTATAGCACGTATTTGAATTTATATAAAGTGGACAAAAAAAGATGAACGACGTTCTGCGCCATGCGCGCCGAGCGAACAGTTTGACACTTGTTTTTTCTTTTGTCATTCTGTATAGTAATAATAATGAAAGTTTTTAAAAGATTATGTGCGTTTGCGTGCGCGCTCCTGTGCTGCGCCGTATGCTGTTATGCGCAGGGCGGACTTCCGACCGAATTAAAGCCCGTGTCTCTTGCGGTTTTTCGGGACGCGATGTATGCCGACCCTTTAAATGACGAATCTTTGCGTGTCTTATATGAGCAAACAAAGACGGATATTCTCGCTTCCCTCAGCGATTACGATATGTACGTTGCGCAATCCCGTCTCGATTATTATATGGGCAGAAGCTATAGCTATGCTCAAAACAAAACCGAAGCCGCTTCTTTTTACGACCGCTCGCTGGAAAGCGCCGAAAAAGCGCTTGCGATTCGCCAGGGACCGGAAGCCCTGCTTATGCAGGGGGAGAGCCTTTCGCAAAACTGTGCCGTAAAACCGACTTCGTATGCGCTTGCACACGGAATGAAAATCGGCAAAATCGCAAAGCAAGCGCTCGACGCGGACCCTAAAAACGGCGCCGCGCTTTATTTGTTGTCGGCGCAGCATATTTACGCACCCAGCCCTTTCAATAATTACCGGCGCGGCATAAAAGAAATGCAGCAGATTTTGGATACAAGCGGCGTACGGCTTGAAAACGACGATCTATTCAATATAACGAGTGCCCTTGCCTATGTATACATTCGGCAGGAAAAATACGATGAGGCGCTGCCGTGGATTCAAAAAGCGCTCGAAGTGTATCCGACGAATTTTTTTGCTCTGTCGCTGCAAGAGCAGATTTTGTCAAAAAGGAAAGTGCCATGATTTCTTTTATGATTGTTGCATTCGACTGGATTATCATCGCACTCGGTGCATATTTTTTTTGTTTGGCGACAATCAACGCTTTGTGGATGGGAAAAGAAACCCGCAGGGCGGAATTGACCGACGGTCCGTTTGTGTCGGTTTTGGTGCCCGCTCGCGACGAAGAAGAACATATTGTGCCGTGTATAGAGTCGCTCATGCACCAAACCTATAAAAATTACGAAGTGCTCGTATTGGACGACAATTCCACCGACAAAACCCGCGAATTGTTGAATAAACTGCAAGCCGTGTACCCCGATAAATTGAAGGTTTTTTCGGGCAAAGCGCTGCCGGAAGATTGGCGCGGCAAGGTCTTCGCGATGAAGCAACTGTGTGAAAAGGCGAAAGGCGAATATTGGCTGTTTACGGATGCCGATACCGTTCATTCGTTGTCTTCCGTTTCTCTTGCGATTACGAACCTTCTCTACCATAAGGTTGACTTTTTGTCCGGTTATATAACGCAAAAAACAAAAACGCTTGGCGAAAAAGCGACGGTTCCATCGCTGTATTTGCTGAGCGGGTTTATTTTGCCGCTGTGGGTGTGTAAGTGGGGTAAGTCGCCGGCTTTGGCTGTAGCCATCGGTCAGTATATTTGTGTAAAAAGCGCTTCGTTCATGGCTTGCGGCGGCTTCGATTTGGTCAAAGACAAAACTACCGAAGACGTCTTTCTTGCACGCGCGATGAAAAAACACGGCTATAAAACTATTTTTCTTAATCTGAAAGATGCGGCAATGTGCCGAATGTACACCTCATGGCAAAGCTGCGTCAACGGTATAAGCAAAAACATATTCGATTTTATGAATAAAAATAACATTATCCTCGTCCTGGCTGTTATCGGCGTGTTTATCTTTTTAGCCCTGCCGCCGTTTTTAACGATCGGCTTGAGCATTTATACGGCAGTTGCGGCCAAAGCTTTTACGTTTACGCTTGCCGCGCTATGGATCAACATGCTTTTAGTCGGCGGCACATGGGTGATCGTTTTTACGACGCAGGGCGTAAACTGGAAGCACGCGTTTATTTATCCGCTGATTTTTGTAAATATTTTATATATTGCGTTCATATCCTGGCGGCGTTCCGTGTTCAAAAAAGGCTATGAATGGAAGGGTAGGATGGTTTACTGATGGCCTACAAAAAAGGGCGCCCGCTTATAGACACAAGCCTTTTTTTTCGTATTGCATCGGCGCTGACTTTTTATCCTGTGGAAGTTTTGGCATATGCGGTATACAAGGTTCTTTACGGATCGAAAATCTTCGGGCGTACGAAGTTGCAAAAACTGAAAAAGGCCGTTTTGGTATCGAACCACACAACCTTTCTTGATCCTGTTTTGATGTCGGCGGCAGTGTATCCGCGCTGTGCCTATCATACGCTTTTGGAAAGCGTCGTGCTTGTTCCGTTCCTCGGAACACTGTGCCGGCTTTTAGGCGGCGTTCCTGTTCCGCCGAGCATTCGGTCCATGTTCAATCTGCCTAAAGAATGTGCAAAAGGTTTTATTCATCGCCGCTTTATCCATCTGTACCCCGAAGGCGAATGCTATGTACAAAATCAGGATGTTTTTCCCTTTCATCCGGGTGCTTTTTTAATCGCCGCCGAACTGGATATTCCCGTCGTGCCTTTGGCGACCGTTTTTGTAAGCAGCGGCGGCAAAACGCCAAAACCGCGCGTGCGTCTGTATGTCCTCGATGCGGTGCATCCTGAAAACTTTGAGTGTAAAAACCGCGGAACAGGCAAAGTCAATCTTAAAGCCGTACGCCGGTTTTCCGAACACGTAAGAAATCTTATTCAGGATGAAATAAACGAACGCGGCGGCTCGCGCGAATTTTACAAAGGGCACATGCCGCGGGTCGTCGGAGAGGGCGCATAAACTGTCGGGGAAAAAGCCAACGTTAATTTAAAATAATACTTCCGCGGCTGCCTTGAATATCGTGCGCTTTAAGCTGCAGCTCCAACACGCTGTAATTTTTTTTATATTTTTGGTCAAGGATACTTATTCCGCCAGCGTGTACATATACCGATTTCGGTTTTGTACATTTTATTTTCAGTATTTGGGTTCCATACATCATAAGATTTATTATCGTTTTTCCGTCGGCCGATGCAACCGAATACACCGTGTATGTTCCGTCGTTCATTATATAAAACGGCATCGTATTTGACGAAACTGAATATTCTAAAATATATTTTTGTCGTTCCAATTTCGGGAGATATAAAAATGCCGCATCGTATTGTTCAAGATAACCGGCGAGGGGCATATTGTTTATAGACGCGGTACACACATGCATTCCTTTTTTTAAGGGGATTTTTAAAACCATATTGCCGAGCGTGTTATTTGTGTATGCTTCAATAGGCATAGCTCTGTTATCGATAGTTAAACAGTCGGTTCCCGTTTGGTTTATATGTGTGTATTTTTTATAAAGCCACTGCGAATGCAGCTGCTCGGTATTTTTAGCCGGGTAGCGATCTGCGGTTTTTCCTACTTCGTTATAGTACTCAATAAAGCGGCGCGTAAGGTCTTTTTGGGAGGCTCGGTCTTCGGTTAACCAGTTTGCCCAATGTGTTTCTACAATATCCGATTCTTGATCTTTTACCGGTACTGTCGGCAAGGATGCAAAAGCGTGCCATTCATTACCGTAGTTCAGTCTGTTTATTACATGTACGCCGTGATCGAATCCGCCGCCGTTATTGCCTTGCGGGGGATTTAATTCTCTGACCTCGTCGAAGTCCGTGTTTGCATATTTTACGCCCTGTTCCGATAAAAATTTTCCAAGACTATGTTCTCCATACGGGTTCCACCAATAACTGTATGCGCAGGGTACAAAACTGTGCGGAAACGAGTGACCGTTTTCTTTTGTTAAACCGTACTGTGCCATAATTCTTTTAAAACAGGTAATATGATTGACTATTTCACTTTGCGGCCATGGACAATGGTTTTTAATATCGTACCACTCGGAGCGATATAAATGGCCTTCATAATCCCAATATTCATGCCCGACCCCGTGTAAGCCGAATTCAAGATAGGCGGCATTTTCTTTTACATAGTTCATTATTTGTATTTGTTCATTGCCGATATTTTTTGTGTTGTTCCACTTTGTTCCGTACATAGTTGTCGTCGGATATTCGGCGCATACATTTTCTCTATCCATTTCACACAAAATAAACAAGCCTTGAATACGTACTCCTGCCGCTTTTCCGACTTGAACGAGAACTCTGTAATCGTCTATACTTATTTTTCGTTTTGCACCCAAGCGGAACGGGCCATGCTTTGTTTGTAAGTTTAGATTGCTGCCCTGAAGCCATCCCAAATCGTCTACGGCAAAAGCAAAGGGGCGCGGAAAAATCACATTCATTTTAACTTAACCTTTGCAGGGCGCCGAACCGGTTTCTTTTAAATACAGTTCTTTAACCGCTTTTATATTCATCTTTTTATTGTTGTTGCCGACATAGGTGCATGCAATAGCGGCTGCAGCCGAAGCAAAGTGTACCGCTTGCCCGTACGGCATATTAAGCTGCATGACGGCAAATAAAAATCCTGCGGCAAAAGAGTCTCCCGCACCGGTTGTATCGACAACGGGAACGTCGTATGCAGGATAGATTTTGCCTTTAACAAAAACACCTTCGCTGCCCAATTTGATTATCGGCATGGGAGTTTTTGCTTGAAGTACGGCATAGGCTTTTTGTATATTCTGAGTTTTTGTAATTGATAACGCTTCGTTTTTATTTACAAAAAAATAATCGGCTTGCGAAAGCCATCCGTCCACGTGCGTCCATTGTTCCGTCGGATCCCACTGCGTATCTATAGATACTGTTTTGCCTGCTTTTTTTATGCTGTGCAATACTTTTTCTATGTGCGGAACAAAAGCAGGCATTCCGTACGGTCCGGAAATATGCACGTGCGAAAACCGGTTGAGCGCTTTGATTGCGTACGAAACATCATTAAACGCAGCCAATGAGCCGCGGTATGTTACTTGAGAGCGTTCCCGCCCGTAAATAAGATTTGCCGTAATTCCCGTCCGGATTTTCTTTTTGCTTTGAAGAAGCGATGTATCAATTCCCAATTGTAAAAGTTCATTTTTAATAAAGGTTCCGTTTTCGTCTTCTCCGATAAGACCGCACAAGCCGGCGTTTCCCCCTAAGCGGGCAAAAACGGAGGCTGCAAGGCACGTGGAACCTCCCAGCGTTTTTGAAAAATCGCTGCAAAAAACTTCACAATCCGTAACGACGGGAGATTCCAGCCCTGAAAAAGATATATCAACATTAACATCGCCTAAAAATAAAACGCTTTTTTTATCGCTTTTCATATATCAAAATTTTTAAACTGCGGTAAATATGCTTCGTTTTGTTTAAACATTTCGCGTGTCATATTGCGGATTTCTTCCAGCGATAATACTGCCGATGTAAGCGGGTCGTGTGCAATCGCTTGGTATACCAATTTTGCGTCTCCGTTAATGCAGGCAAGAACCGCATTTTCTTCGATACGGGAAGATGTACCGGTGAGCATTACACACGAGGGCGGAAGGTTTCCTATGCTGAGCGGATAAAATCCGGAACGGTCAACATACACGGGAACTTCAACACACACGTCGTCGGGCAAGTTTGTAATGTAGCCTTTGTTTTGCACATTGCCGTTAAATTTAAACGGGTCTCCTCCTGCAAGGGCGTTGATAATCCATGCGGCGTATTCTTCTCCGCGTTCAAGTTCTATGGGACCGTCTTTGGCAAACCAGGATCTTGCTTCGTCTTTCCATGTAGCTTCGTTTTTTTGATATTCTTTTAAAATGTATGCGTATTCTCCCGGATTCCAGTTTGTTCCGTGTGTGCAGTATTTTTCAATTAAATCTTTCCGTTTTCTAAACCACGGGTTGTATTCCGAATTGTGACCGCTCGATTCGGTAACGTAGTAATCAAAGGCTTTAAACATTTCGTTGCGTACCGGTTCGGCTGCAAGAATTTCCGGTTTTTTTAGGGCTTCTTTTATCAGCGGGTATGCGTCTTTTCCTTTCCATTTGAAGTCAAGATACCACGCTTGATGGTTTATGCCCGCACAGGTATAATCGATTTCATTATACGGCGCTCCTATCCACTCTGCCAGCATTTGTGCTGTTCCCTGAACGGAATGGCAGAGCCCCGTTACGGTAATGGGTGATGTTTTTTGCAGATAATTACACAGCATTGCCATAGGATTGGTATAATTAAGCAAAACCGCATTGGGGCAGATCTTTTCCATATCTTGTGCGATTTGTGCCATAGCCGGTGCCGTACGCAAAAAACGGAAAATACCGGAAGGTCCGCGCGTATCGCCGACGCAAATGTCTACTCCGTATTTTGCCGGAATTTCGATATCGTAACGCCACACATCGGTTGAACCGGATAAAATAGTACACATAACAACATCCGCACCTTCAAGCGCTTCTTTACGGTCGAGCGTTGCGCGCACTTGTGCAGGATATTTTCCCATTTCTATAATACGCTGAATTGCTTTAAGCGAAAAATCCAAACGTTCGGCATCTATGTCCATCAAATGGATTAACGAATCTTCCAAAAGAGGGAAGGTTAAAATATCGCGGACCAATTCACGCGTAAAGCCTAAGCTTCCCGCACCTATAAAAGCAATTTTTTTCATGCTGTTTCTCCTATACTAATTCAATATATATAAATATGTTACACTCTTATTTAAACCCGGTAAGAGCGGCACTTTCAATTATTTGTTTTTGGACAAAAAGGAACAATATAAAAATGGGTAGTATGGATATTATCGTACAAGCCATTAAAAAACTCCATTGACCGGAAAATTCCGCTTGATACAGAGAAAGACCGACCGTTAAAGTTGTGTGTTTTCTGTCGCTCGGTAAATAAATGAGCGCTCGTATAAGTTCATTCCACGAACCGGAAAAAATTAGTATCGACAAAGCGGATATTGCCGGTTTTGCCAAAGGTAAATAAATTCTGCTGAAAATAAACGGAATAGGTGCTCCGTCTATACGGGCGGCTTCCGCCAGCTCAACGGGAATACTCGTAAAGTACTGCCGAATAAAAAAAGTGCCGAAAGCTCCACCCATAAAAGCCGTTATCCAAAGCGGCAGTTTGCTTCCGACCATGTGCAACTTTGAAAAGATGATAAAATTGGGAATAAGCGTTACTT
This sequence comes from uncultured Treponema sp., assembly GCA_905372025.1. Taxonomy (GTDB): domain Bacteria; phylum Spirochaetota; class Spirochaetia; order Treponematales; family Treponemataceae; genus Treponema_C. Next base: position 83,786 of record CAJPNP010000007.1, read on the forward strand.
GCGGCGGAATAATAAAGGTTGCGAGCAGCAATGCAAATAATATTTTTTTTCCGCGGAACTTAAAAAGTTCAAATGCAAAACCTGCCATACCGCATGTTATAATTTGTCCGATTGTCGTTAAGGCTGCAATCTGAAAAGAGTTGAATACTTGCCGGAGCAGGTAAGGGGTTGAAACAAACAAACGTGTATAATTTTCCAGCGTTGCCGGGGAGGGGATTAACGCTTTTGAAAACTGATTTGCCGGTGTTTTAAAAGACGTAGATACCATCCAAAGAAAAGGACCGGCGCAAACGATGAGGCTGAAAGAAAAGAATACTATAAGAAAAAAATTCTTGCAGATTTTTAGACGTTCATTATTCATAAAACACCAACTTTTGTTCGAGCTTAAAATAAATAAGCATAAAGATGATTATAACAATTGAAAGAAGGATGGCTTGAGCACTGGCTAATCCCATGTTAAACCACCGGAACCCGTTGCGATAAATAAGATACACTGTTGTTGTCATAATCGATTCGCCCTGTGTTCTGCGGGTTAACATATAGATATATTCAAATGCTTGCAAGGCATTAACCGTAGTAATAATAACTTGAAAAAAGATTGCAGGCGATATGCACGGAATGGTAATATGAAAAAGTTTTTTTAGAGGGCTTGCTCCGTCGACGGTTGCGGCTTCATAATATGTATGGGGAACCGATTGTAATGCGGCAAGAAAAATAATCATACCTTCTCCCAGTGCTCCCCACACGTTTGCCAATGTTACCGAATACAAAATATGTTCTTTTCCCAGCCACACAACGGGTTTTAAACCTATGTGTGTAATAAGTCTATTTAAAAGACCCTGATCTTTTGCATATATCCATGTAAAAATCATAGCGACGGCGACTGAAGAAGTTAGCGAAGGAAAGAAAAATGCCGCCCGCAAAAAACCTTGGGCACGATGTGTTTTATTCAGTAATAATGCGACGCATAACGATAAAATTATACAGCAGGGAACATAAAGACATGCAAAACGAACCGTATTTACTATACTGTTAAAAAATTGAGGGTCGGTAAAGCATTTAATGTAGTTTTTCAATCCAATCCAAACAGGCGGATTAACATTATCCCATGAAGTAAAGGAAAGAAATATAGAGGCGGCAAGTGAACCCAGTGTGCCGATTATCAATCCGAAGAATGTAGGAAACAGCATAACGAGGATCCAGTATTTATCGTTGCCCATGAGTCTCAGTTTGCCTTTCATAAGGTGTACACTCCGCTTTTGAACCGGCGCAGAGCGCCGGTTAGATTATTTTTATTGTTTTACAAGGCTTGCGTCAGCGTCCGATACTGCCGTTTTCATAACCGCTGCAATATCATCCGATTCGTAAATTGCCGCCATAGCGTTACCGAAAGCGTTTGACCACGCATCGTAGCCTTTAAATACGGGCTTTGGGTGTGCATATTCAAGCGCATCGATAAAAATCCGGTGGTTTATTTTTACCGGCTGGTTAAGAAATACGTCGCTTTGGGCGATATCTTTACGGGCGGGTATGGCAAACCCCAATGCAGCCAGCTTTGATTGTCCTTCCGCCGACAAAACGTATTTTATCCATTCCCATCCGGCTTCAGGGTTTTTACAATTTTTTGCCATTACAAAACCTGCCGAATTGACGCTGGTAGCTCTTCCTGCAGGACCTTGAGGCAGGGGAACTACATCCCATTTGAAGTTACAGGATGAATATTGCGGAACTGACCAGTGTCCCATCGGCGTCATTGCGGCTTTCCCTGCATAAAATAAATCTCCGCCGTATTGCGCTTGGGTGTCCATATCGGGAATGGATTTATCCACAATAATCATTTTTGAAAGCAGCTGCCACGGTTCCATATTGTCGGCAATTGTCGTTTTTTTGTAATCCGGACTTAAAATCGTTCCTCCGTAGCTCCACACTAAAGAACTCATCAACAATTCTACATCCCATAAGTCAGGAGCAAAACCCCATTGGGTATAGTAACCGCTTTTATCTTTAACGATGAGTTTTTTTGCAGTTATGCTTAAATCTTCCCATGTCCATGTTTCATCGGGGTAGGGCACACCCGCTTTGTCAAACATATCTTTATTGTAAAATAAAGCAATTGTTTGAAAATCGCGCGGCAGTCCGAAAAAACCCTTATCCGTTTTATATGCATTGAGGGTTACCGGATAAAGGGCACTAAGTACTTCTGTATCCTTATCTAAAAAATCCTGTAAAGACAACAAAGCGCCGCGTGAATACCAGTCCATAAAAAGAGGCGCATCCATTGCAAAAACTTCGGGAGGAGTCCCTGCCGCATAGAGGGTGTTTATTTTATCCCAATATACCGACCATTCCGCCGTTTCAACATCTATTTGGATACCGGTTTTTTCCGTAAACGATTTAGCCAGTTCTACCCAAACAGCTCCCTCCGATTCGGTTCCCCAGTTTAATACTTTGATTTTTTTTGTATTACCGCCGTTTTTTTGGCAACCGGTGAACAAACCTATGCTGCATACCAATAACACACACAGCCCTTTACAAATCTTTTTTTTCATCTTTTCCTCCTTACTAGTATTCGATGAATATCGACTTTTATATGTCATATTTTAAAACGGATTCGGAAAAACATGCTCGTTCGTATTTTTTTAATTCGGTATCGATAACCGCAACCGGAATCTCTCGCATATCCGTGTGCGTCTTAAAAAAGTCGGCTTGTAAGTGCGGGATGTACTGCGAGAGTAACTGCACAGGAATCTTTTTGCGAGAAAGCGATTCCGTCAACTTACGAACGGATGACATAACTATAGGATTATCCCAATAGTACCGTACTCTGTCCGAATAACCGAATAACATTTCAATACGATTGTCTTCGGCATAATAGTCTTTCCATGATTCCGGAAAGAATTCCATTGCTTTTTCGAGTGTAACAATCAGGTCGGGTTTTCCCGAACTGCCGGATAATTCCATATCGATATAGGCTAAACCGAATAAAGCTTCGCGCATTGCAAAGGTAAGACCGGGACCGACTTTTAAAATCGCAACGCCGTCTTCAACCAGCATGCGCAAACTTTGTTCTTGCTGATAATCGGTTGAATGTCCTTCAAACACAAGGGAAGGGTAAGCGTGCAGTGCTTGCATTAGTTCTTTTGCAGGTTTTCTGCGGTAGGGATATACATTCATTGCGCCGAATTCAACTCCCGGCTGCACAACGACGGCAATTACCCTTGACCACGCCGCACTAAGCCCTTTCCGGGCAAAAGCTTCTTTATGCAGCCGAATTGTTTCGTGAAAATCTTCCGGTTTGGTCGGAACCGGCGCCATGCTTTTTCCCTGTTCGGCAGTTCCTCCGGGAATGGGAACTTCGGTACCGATGACATAGACGGGAGGCATTTTTGCTTTTAATTTTTTGTTGTGCGCAAACTCTTCTTCCGCCGCAAAGCACAGTTCTGCAGCCCGTTGTGCGGCAACTGCAGGATTCAATGCTCCTTTGGGGTCATCGGCAAGGGGCATACTTGCATCCAAATGGATTTTTACGGCACCGGCTGCAACAAAAGCTTTTACCATCGTTTCGGCTTCTTTCATTGCTTCGGCTGCTTTTTTTTTGCGCCACGGAAAAGGCCCGAGGTGATCGCCGCCGTATGCAAAAAGCCCTTCGTTTACTCCAAAACGTTCGGCACGCTGATGCAAATTCTTCGCGAAATCTTCAGGAGTCATACCTGTATAGCCGCCGTATTGGTTTACTTGATTTGCCGTCGCTTCAATTAAAACCGGATGTTTGCTTTTTGATGCACGCATAAAAGCCGCATCCAAAACAGCCGGCTGCGACGAACACACCGAATAAAGCCCGCATGCTTTTCCTGCTTTTCTTGTTTCAATAAGATCGTTAAAAATATTCATTTTTCCCTGTTTCCTCTGCCGTTTATTCTTCGTGAATCGTTACGCCTTGCACAACCCGATTGATTACACCGCCGGGGGACGGGGCATCCGGCTTAAGATTGTGCGCCAAAGATATAAAAAATCCCAAAAGCTGTCCGAATAATGTTACAATTACGGAACGGAAATCGTCGTTGACGGCAGTACCATCACTGCAGGCGAAAACCTGTATTTTATCCGGATTTTTGTATTTGTCATCCGAAACGACAACGACGGTTTTACCCAGTTTTTTTGCACAAATTTCGTTGATTAAATCGTCTTCGTATAATTGCCGCTTTTTGTCGGCTGATCTGAAAATAAAAACCAAAGAAGTTTTATCGATTGCCGCCATAAAACCGTGGCGGATTCCCAATAAATCTTCGGCTTTAGCTATAACGCTTCCGCCGGATAATTCTTGTATTTTTAAATGACTTTCCATTGCGCCGCCGAAAAAGGGACGTGAAGCGATAAAAAACACTCTTTTGTAGTTTTTGCGCGATAAGGTATAAGCCATGTCGGCTGTTTGCGGTAAAATTGTTTGGACGGTTTTTGCCGTTTGCTGAACGGCAACCGCATATTCCGTGCGCCTTTCTTTTTGCAAATACGCCAATGCCATGCCCGCTATAACCATGCTCGAAAAAGAAGATGTCATTGCAAGACTTTTATCGTTTGTTTTTTCCGGCAGCAAAATTGTGCGTCCGTTTTTTTTGCAATTGTTTATTAACGAAACCAATTTACCGTTTTTATTGCAGGTAATGGCGATTTGTTTTACCAACCCCGGGCGTAATTTTTCGGCAAGCTCTGAAACGGCATTCCCCTCGGGGCTGTTGCCCGACCGTGCAAAGGATACGAGTATAAACGGAACGCGCGGAAAAGACGATTGCGGGTCCATCAAAATTTCTGTTGACGGTATGGCGTTCACACAGGTAAATACCTTTTTAAGCGCCGGTTGAATTGAAAGGCTTACGTAATGAGAACTGCCGGCTCCGGACAGCAGCAAAACCGGATCTTTTCCTACAAAAGTCGATAAGTCTTCAAAGTGTTTTTCTATAATTGCAAGCGTTTCCAGCCATCTTTGTGGCTGGCTTACTATTTCTTGTGCCGTATTGATGTAGCCGAGTTCTTTTTGTTCTTGTTTGGGTTTGTTTAACAAAAGTTCAATTTCGCTCAATTTATTGTTCATATTTGACTCCTTTTGTAAATATAATACACCATTTTGAGCGTTTGTCAACTATTTTTTTTATTTTTTTATTTA